>CASEER010000011.1 GCA_949287085.1 uncultured Coriobacteriaceae bacterium | reverse complement strand
GTCGTCGAGTGCGTCGAGTCCAATGAAGCTCGAGCGCGTGGCGGGCACCACGGGCGCTGCCTCGGGCGCGGCATCCGCGCCATGCGCCGGCACGGCCTGCTGCCCAGTGCCCTCGGCTACGGTATCTGCCGTTGCTGTCGCGGCGCCCTGCTGCTCCCGTACGTGCTCGCGCGCGAGCAGGGCCACGCCGATGGCACCCATAAGGCCCGGATGCGGCGAACGGGTGACGTTGCGCCCCAGGTACTGCTCAAACGCGCGCAGCACGGCGTCGTTGCGAAACGTGCCGCCCTGCACCACGATGCGGTCGCCGAGCGCGTCGAGGTTGGACACGCGGATGACCTTGGTAAATACGTTTTCGATAATGGAGCGGCAGAGGCCGGCCATGATGTCGTTGGGGCCCTTGCCGCGCCGCTGCTCGCTCACCACGCTGCTGTTCATGAAAACCGTGCAACGGCTGCCGAGCGATGCCGGATCCTTGGACTTAAACGCCGCCTCGGCAATGCCCGTCACGGGAATGTGCAGGTTGGCGGCAAAGCCCTCGAGGAATGAGCCGCAGCCTGCCGAGCACGCCTCGTTGACCACGATATCGGTGAGCACGCCGTCCGCGAGCCAGATGGCCTTCATGTCCTGGCCGCCGATGTCGAGCACAAACGTTGCATCCGGTACGCAGGTCGACGCGGCGCGCGCGTGCGCCACCGTCTCGACCGTGTGATAGTCCGCGTGGAGCGCGCGGGCAAAGAGCAGCTCGCCATAGCCCGTGGTGCCCACGGCATCGATGGCGAGCTTCACGCCCGCGTCGGCCCAACGGCGGCGCAGGTCGAGCAGGCCCTGGCGCACGATGTCGAGCGGCTGGCCCTCGTTGCTGGCATAGAAGGAGTCCACGAGCTCGCCAGCCTCGTCAATGAGAGCGAACTTGGTGGTCGTGGAGCCCGAGTCGATGCCGAGCGCCACATGGACGGTCTCGCCGGCACGGTAGGCAGCGGGGCCTGGTGCGGGAACCTCGGCCGGATGCCGGCGTACAAAGTCGGCCCGCTCCTCGTCGTTAGCAAAAAACGGTTCAACGGGCGCGAGCTCGCCGTCGTCGATCGGATGCTCCTGCAGGTAGTTGAGGGCGGCGATGCCCTCCTCCAGGTTGACCTCAGCGTCCGCGTCGGCAAACAGGTCCTGCGCGCTGAGCGAGAGCGCCGCGCCGTGGGCCACGATGACCTGCGGATCCTGCGGCACCACGCAGTCGCTGTCACCAAGTTCGAGCTGCTCGGCAAACACCTTCACGAGTGTGGGATTATAGGCGAGCGTACCGCCTTCAAAGATGACAGGGGCCTCGATGTCGATGCCCTGCGCAAGGCCTCCCACCGTCTGGCGCGCCACGGCGTGGAAGGCCGAAAGCGCCAGGTCTTCGCGCGGAACGCCCTGGTTGAGCAGCGGCTGGATATCGGTCTTGGCATACACGCCGCAGCGGCCCGAAATCTCGTACACCGTGGTGCCGTGCGACGCAAGCTCCTCAAAACCCTCGGTGGGCACGCCGAGCAGCTTGGCCATCTCGTCAATAAAGGCGCCGGTACCGCCTGCGCAGCTGCCATTCATGCGCATGTCGGACACGGTTGGCGCCGAGTCGCCCTCCGCCTGGTGGAAAAAGATCATCTTAGCGTCCTGGCCACCAAGCTCGATGGCGCACCGAACCTGCGGGTAGAGCTCGCGGATGGCAATAGAGTTGGCCACGACCTCCTGGATGTAGACCGCGCCGAGCGCCCGTGCGATGTCGCGCGCGCCCGACCCCGTAACCGCCACGCGCAAACGCGCCCCCGGGAAGCGCTTGCCCACCTCGCGAAGCGCCTCGATCGCGCTCGACGTCTGGCGGGCGTTGTGACGCTGGTACCGCCAATACCTGGTCTCGTTCGCAGTCGGGTCGAGGACGAACACCTTGGTGGTGGTCGAGCCAATGTCGAGCCCTACGTGCAGCACCTCATCCAACGGCGCGCCACCCGTGGTACCGCTCCCGGCGCCACACGCCGGAATGTGGTCCGCCTGCGCCGCCCCCGTTGCCTGTTCCATATACCGCTCCATCTAGCACACCGCGCCCGGCACGCACGCCGTGACGCCTTCGAAATTGCCGCTCGGGCGGGCGGCGACGCAGCATGCCGCTTGCCCGAGCGGTTAACGACTAGTTGAACGGTAGGTATATACCACGTTTCAAAAAATACAACACTATGTTCAATTATTTTTCTAGAGAAGCACCATGCCGGAGCGCGTAGAGACCTATGTCATTCCGCGCGTAGAGAATTTGTGAGAAAAGTCACGCACTGCGGCACGGCAGTCCACATTGCCGGCCGACATTCGGACGCGCAGGGTGATTTCGGGCGAGATCTGGACACATCAAGCTACGTCGGGCGACAATCGGACAGAAAGAGCAGTACCGCGCAAACGAAAAGGCGACGCAGCGCGAAGCGCGCTTTCAAGAATGGGAAGGTGGGGACCATGACCGCGAGCATAAGTAGGTAACCCGAAGTAATCCATTGAATGGTCGCCGCGTCAACTGCAAACTCCTCCATAAGCGCGGGCAAAGCGACGTTCATGGCGGTCTCGAAAACCACCGCGCAAAACGAAAGGCTTCCCGCCGCCACGATAGAGGCAACAAGCCGCGCATCCAGCCTGCGCTCGAATGATTCAACCATGCATTCTCCCTTCTCCTGGGCCCGTCGCGCACGCCTGGTTGCAAGCGCGCGCCTCCGCCGCCTGGGCATGCAAACAGACGAAGGTCGTATGCGCCACCCTCACCCCATAAGGAAAAAGGGTGCCCGCCCAAAGGGGCAGGCACCCTCGACCTTCACCGCTCGCAGGGGTGCGCCCACACGAGCGGAAAGCACAGCAAGCCCGCTACGCCGTCTCGGCAGAGGTCTCGTCGGCCTCTTCCTGAGCCACGAGCTGCTTCTCGTAAGCCTTGTAGAAGGGGTAGTACAGCAGGGCATCGATGGCAATCAGCGCCACGACGAGCACCACGGCCTTCCAGTCGAAGGTCGAAAGGTACGCGCCGAAGACGCACGGCATGTTCCACGAGAGGAGCGCGAACGTCTTGGCAACAAGGCCCGTCATCATGCAGACATAGGCAATGATGGCGTTCACCGTAGAGGTGAGCAGGAAGGGAATGAAGAACATGGGGTTCATCATGAGAGGAACGCCGAAGATGATCGGCTCAGAGATGTTGAAGAGCGCCGGCACGATGCCCACGCGGCCGATGGTACGCAGCTGCTTGGACTTGGAGCGGATGAGCAGGATGGCAAGAGCCAGCACCGAGCCGCAGCCGCCGATCACGACAAAGTAGACCCAGAACGGCGTGGTGAAGATGTTCGGGAGCGCCTCACCGGCCGCCTGGGCGGCGGCGTTCACCGAGAGGCCGCCATCGCGGATGGGACCGAGCACACCGGAGAGCGCAGCGTCATGCACGCCGAAGAACCAGAAGAACTGCACCAGGAGCGTAGCGATCGCAGCGAATCCGAGCGAATCGGTCGCATTGAAGACAGGAGCGAGGTTGGTGTAGATAAACGCGGGGAGCGTGGTGCCCATCGAGTTGAAAATCGCGAAGATCGCGGTGTCGACGGCAAGGATGATGATGCCGGGAAGAAGCGAAGCGAAGGCCTCGGAGAGCGACGCCGGGACCGAGGGCGGGAGCGCTATGCGGCCCACATTGTGCTCGCGCATGGCGCGATATCCCTCGACGGTGAGAATCGACAGGAAGATCGCCACGAGCAGGCCCTTGCCGTCAAGATAGAGGATGTCCGCCGTCTTGGCATCCCAGCCAAGCTCCACCGGCCCGAAGCAGATGAGCAGGAAGCCGCCCATCGTGAGCACCAGCGGGATAAAGGCATCGATCTTGTAATGCTTGCACAGGAAGTACGTGACACCGAGCGCGATGTACACCGAAAGCGCGCCCATGGTCATGGTATTCGCCCAGGTGAGCAGCGTCGAATTGGCTGCAGCGAAGTTGGCCCAGGCCTCAAGCAGGAAGTTGCTGCCCGGCTCGACCGCCGGCGCGGACGAGAGGATGGTGCAGATGCCGCCGAAAAGCGTGACCGGCACCAGTGAGATAAACGCATCGCGGATGGCATGCAGGTGGCGCTGCGTGCTCAGCTTGTTTGCTATCGGTAGAACGTGCTTTTCCAAGTACGCTGTCAGAGAGTCCATAACGTTGCTCATATTAGGCTCCGATACAATCGATGATCTGCTGATAGACAGCCTTGCCGTTCATAACGCCGTAGTGCTGCGGAGCGATGGAATCCACCGGACACGACACCTTGGCCTGAATGTTGGGAACGAGATAGCGAATCTGCGGCCCCACGAGAATCATCTCGACGCCCTCGAGATGGTCTTCGAACTCAGCCTCGCCGTAGGCAGCGACCTCCAGGGTGCCCGCGCTCGCCTCCTCGATCTTCTTTGCCATGATGCCAGTGGACATCCCAGCGTTGCACACCAACATGACTTTTCTCATCGTTGCCCCTCCTCCTGATAGGGTTTTCCAGTCTGCTCGCCCGCGATGAAATCGCGATACCAGCGGTAGCTCTTCTTGGGGGTACGGGTGTACCCGTTCTCGAAGTCAACCGCGACAAGCCCATAGCGCTTGCGGCACCCGTTCTTCCATGAATACAGGTCGAAGGTGCTCCATACGAAATAACCGCGTACGTCGGCCCCAGCTTCCTGGGCAGCCTTGATGGCGGCGATATGATCTTTCATAAAGGCGATGCGATAATCGTCCTGGACCTCGCCCTGGCTCACATCCTCGGCCACGCCGATGCCGTTCTCCGTGATGTAGATGGGCAGATGGTAGCGACGCGTCACTTCAATGAGGCCACGACGCAGGCCGTCGGGATAAATCTCGGTGCCCCACTCAGTCGTCTGCATGTTGGGATCGTCGAGCACCTGCTCGAACCAGCCCTTGATCACCACGCGCTGGGACCCCTTGAAGGCCGAGCCGGAGTTGTTCACCACGAGCTGGGTCTCGCCATCGGTATAGGGCCGCACGAGCACGCGCGAGTAATAGTTGAGACCCAGGAAGTCGACGGTACCCTCGCGAAGCGCCTGAAGCTTATCGGGCGTTATATACGAAAGGTCAAAGCGACGGTTGAGGTCGGTGAGCAAATCGATGGGAAGCTCGCCTGTAGCGGCGGTATCGAGAATCCAGTTATTTGCGTAGTTGTCGGCGAATCGCATGGCAATCTTGGTCTCGATGGTGTCATCCACGCCGTCGACGGGCCCAAAGCTGTGCACGATGCCGATAGAACCCTCATAACCGCCCGCGCGGAACGCCTTCACGCCGAGCGCCGACGCATACATGACGTTGAACGCTGCGTGCGCGCACTTCTCGGGATCCTGCAGGGCGGGCGGATAGTTACCGATGAGGTACCCGCTCATGACGAACCACTTAGGCTCGTTGAAGGTCGCCCAATAGCGTACGCGGTCGCCGAAGCGATCGAAGCAGACGCGTGCATAGTGCTCGAAGGCGTGCGCCGTCTCCTCGTTCAGCCAGCCGCCCTCATCCTCCCAGTACTGCGGAAGGTCCCAATGGTAGATGGTTACGAAGGGCTCGACACCGAACTCATGGCAGGTATCAATCAGGCTGTTGTAGAAGGCAATGCCTTCCTCGTTGACCTCACCCTCGCGATTCTTGATGATGCGGGGCCACGAGAGCGAGAAACGATAGGCGTTCTGGCCACCTTTCGCCATGGTCTCGATGTCCTCACGGTAGCGGTGGTAGTGGTCGCTCGCCACATCGCCATTCTCCAAATCGTTTTCATGCAGGTAGCGATCCCACATCGATTCGGCCTTCCCGCCCTCCTGCCAGGCTCCTTCACACTGGTAGGAAGCAGTCGCGCTCCCCCAGAAAAACGGTGCGGTAGTGTCCATGTCCCCTCCCTGGGTCCCCTGCCGGCATGCCGCCAGCATTACGACAAGTGGCTACGCGTTGCGGACGCGATACAGCTCGATAAGCTCGCGAATGAGCTCGCGCGCGAGGTTCGAGGTCATGAGATGGTCCTGGGCATGAACGAGCATGACGTTTACAGGCATGTGCTCGCCGTTTGCCTCCTTGACCAGAATCTCGGTCTGCGTATTGTGCGCACGCAGATAGGCCTCATCCGACTGCTTCATATAGTCATCGCACGCTTCGAAGTTACCCTGTTTGGCCTCGTTCAGCGCCATGAACGCAAGGCTCTTGGCCTCGCCGGCATCGGCGATGAGCGCGAACGGGATGAGCTCAACATCCTGCCCCCCGACCTGCTGCGCCTCCATGCTCCGCTTTTCTTCAGACATGCTCAGCTCCTTTCCTCGCCATGGGCGATTTCCTGCATCATCACTTCAAAACTTCGATCGTCCACGATGCGCTTCACGCGCTCTTCGTGAGATAGCAACTCGGCCATACGCGAGAAGAACCAATCCAGCGCGTTGCGGCCGTCGTCGCCGATCGCTACAAGCAGCACCAGCTCAACATCCTTGTCACCCCAACGGATGGGGCGGTTGGGAATGCCTGCGCACACCTTCGTGGGTCCGGGCAGAGAACGTATGGGATGAGGGAGCGCTAGACCGCTACCGAAAGCGGTTGATGCGGCGCTCTCGCGCTCCAATGCGAGCTCCACGAGCTCGGCGGGTGCCCCCGCGCGCTCGACCATGAGCTCGGCGAGGCCGCAGATAGCCTCATGGGGCGTCTCCGCATCGAGATGGGGGTCGAACCAGGCCGGGTCGAAGAGCCCCGCACCCATATCTGCCGAAGCACGAAGCAGCTCGTTAATCTGCCGCACGTCAACCTCGTTCAAGAATGAGTGGATCTCCTGCACGGGAATCGGGAACTCGCCCTCGAGGGGGACCGTCGTGAAGATGTAGTCGAAGCCGGTGAAGTCCATCGCCTCGACATGCAGGGCGTCGCAGGGTACCACCTTATCGATGCGATCGCCGAACTGTCTCCTGATCGCATGTTCGAGCAACCGTGAGGTCCCGAGCCCCGAGGCGCACACCACCACAACGTTGCGGCGCGGCCCCTCCTCGCGCAAGCGGTCAAGAGCAAGCGCGAACGCAAGGGCGATATAGCCCGTCTCCGCCTGAGAGAGTGTGGTGCCGTAATGCCTACCGAGCACGTCGGCAGCATCGAGCGCCATCGCGAAGGCGAGCGGGAACCTCGTCTTGATATCCGAAAGCAGCGGGTTATCGATGCTCATATTGAAGCGCAGGCGCGTAACCAAGGGAACGATGTGCCGAGCAAGGTTCATGCGCAGCTCAAGATCGTCGCGAAAATCGAAATGGAAGAGCTCCCACACGCGGTCGAGTATCTCGGTGACCACGTTCCACACCTCATCGGGAATGATGACCCCGCGAGCGTCGTGGGGTGCAGCGCCCCTCGCGCCATCATGGGAGCCCTCGGCGCCCGCATGGCCTCCCCCGGCAGAAGAAGCACCGGCAGCGGCGCTCTCCTCGGGAATGATGCTCTTCTTTCCCGCGAGGTGAATGGCGATGTAGGCGACCTCCGATTCGGGCAGGATGATGCCAAAGGCCCCATCGAGCTGTTTGGCAACGCTTCTGGCTGCGGCAAACTCGGGCGTGAGGCGAATGCGATCGAGCGTCTCGTCATCGAGAAGGATCAGGCAATCCTCTTTGATGCGATAGAACGCGACCATAAGATGCACTACGAGATTCTGGAAAGCGAGCATGCTCATGTAGACCGGATGCTCCTCGAGCGCCCGTTCGATGCAACCGGCGATGGTCTTCACCACCTGGGGAACCGTTTCATCGCCGAACGGATTCGAGCCAATCACGCCTTCCGTTGCGATACTTGCAAGGCAGAGGCGGCGGTTGAGCTCGGAGCCTCGAACGCGCACGCCGTAGCGCGGACGCTTCTCGAGCGCCAGGTCGTACTCGCCGAGCTTTGCCTCCACAGCTTTCAGGTCCTTCGAAATGCTCTGAGGCGACACGTAGAGAACCTGGGCCATGCTCGCAACGGTCACCCAATCGTCGCGCATGAGCAAATCATTGATGAGATAGGTGATGCGCTTCTCTGAGGCGCTGCCGTCGAGGTCGCCGAAGCGGTGCATGCGGTCCAACCATTCGCTGAAGCCCTCTTCGTTGGTTACAGAGAGCACATAGCCACCCTGCTTGCGCGTGTAGGAGATGTGGGCAAGGCCTTCGAGCATCTCGTTGGTGCGTTGAATGTGCAGGCGCACCGTGCGAGCGCTCACCTCGAACTCGGACGTCAGCTCATCAATCGATGCAGCCTCGCGCTCATTCAGATATGTTACGAGTTCGACCGCCTTCACTAACCCCCCCCTCGACAGCTTCATCCTACGGGGCGCACGTTCCCGACTCTATCACAGGCTATGCCGCGTTCGTGGCAATGTGTATATAAGAATGGCCTTTACCTGCATTTTTATTTGGCACACCTGCTCGGCGGGAAGTACGGGCGCCCTTGTGGCGAGCCGGCGGCAACGTTAGAGTATCACACTGGCAAAACGAAACGCACAGGAAGGATTGCCATGCAAGCAGATGTAGCCATCGTTGGAGCTGGGCCTTCGGGCATCTTCACGGCGCTCAGGCTCATACGCGAGCGCCCGCAGCTTCACATCGTCATGGTTGAGAAGGGCCTGCCCATCGAAAAGCGCTCATGCCCCAAAGCGCGTGCAGGCCGCTGCGTTCAGTGCAGCCCGTGCCGCATCACCACGGGGTTTTCTGGGGCCGGCGCATTCTCGGATGGAAAGCTGTCTCTCTCGCACGAGGTGGGCGGCGATCTTCCCGAGCTCATTGGGTGCGACCTTGCCCAAAAGACCATCAACGAAGTCGATGGCATCTATCTTGCGTTTGGTGCCGATGAGCACGTCGAGGGGGTCGATGCGCCGGAATCTGTACGTAAGATTCGCCTGCGAGCGATCCAAGCCGGACTTAAACTCGTCGACTGCCCCATCCGGCACCTCGGAACCGAGAAAGCCCAGGAAATCTATGGGCGAATCGAGCGGGACCTCATTGACCGAGGCGTAGAGGTCGTGTTCAACACCGACTGCCACGATCTTATCATTGAGGATGGCGCGTGCCGAGGCGTCGTCGCCGAAGGACCCGAGGGGGCGTTGCGCATTGACGCCGAGCGCGTTATCGTGGCAACGGGCCGCCGCGGAGCGGATTGGCTCGAGCACCTTTGCTCCGAGCACGGCATCGACCATGTTCCGGGCGCCGTTGATATGGGCGTGCGCGTCGAGGTGCGCAACGAGGTGATGGAGCGCGTGAACGACGTGCTCTACGAGAGCAAGCTTATCGGCTATCCCAACCCCTTCCGCAACAAGGTGCGCACGTTCTGCCAAAACCCTGGTGGCTTTGTAAGCCAGGAGAACTATGATGGCGGCCTGGCGGTGGTGAACGGCCATTCGTACAAAGAGCGCAAGAGCGAGAATACCAACCTAGCCGTGCTCGTGACGCACAATTTCCGTGAGCCGTTCAACCAACCCATCGCATACGCCCAAAATGTTGGGCGCCTCTGCAACATGCTCGGAGACGGACACATCCTCGTCCAACGCTTTGGCGACATCCTAGACGGCAAGCGCACCTGGAAAAAGGAGCTCTCGCGCTCGAACATCAAGCCCACCCTCGTGGACGCCGTGGCGGGCGATATCACAAGCGCGCTGCCCTACCGCACCATGACCTCAATCGTGAACTTCATGCTCGCCGTCGACCAGGCCATCCCCGGCTTCGCCTCGGCCGAGACGCTGCTCTACGCTCCAGAGCTCAAGTTCTACAGCAACCGCGTTCGCATGGACGAGCGCTTCGCCACCAACGTGCGCGGCCTGCACTGCCTGGGCGACTCAAGCGGGTGGACGCGCGGACTCATGATGGCAAGCGTCATGGGCTACCTCATGGGTGGCTACCTAGCAGAGGAGCTGTAGGAAGAGCGCCCGCCGCACGGGCCGATGCGCGCAGCGCGAGGCCCCCAAGCCCCTCTCATCCCCTACACCCCCCACGAGCCCGTAAACGCAGGGAAGCCCCCGGTTATTCTCCTGAGCGCTTCCGCAGCAGCTCGGCTCTGCCGAGCTGCGAGGACCAGCGAAGGAGAAAACCGGGGGCTTCCCGTCGGGAGTTCTAGGACTCGCGATTAGTACATGCCGCCACCCTGCGCGTTAGCAGTCGCGGACGCAATGGCATCCTCGAGCGCGGTGTTCTTCGGCACGTCGGTAACCGTAGCCTCGGTGATGAGGATCAGCGATGCCACCGACGCAGCGTTCTGCAGCGTGGTGCGGGTGACCTTGACCGGGTCGAGCACGCCCATCTTGATCATGTTGCCCCACTCACCAGTGTAGGAGTTGAGGCCCTCGCCCGCGGGCAGCGAAGCAACCTTGTCGACCACGACGGCGCCCTCGTAGCCAGCGTTCTGCGCGATGGTGGCCACCGGAGCGGTCAGCGCCTTCTTGACGATGTCGATACCGATCTTCTCCTCGGAATCCTCGACCTCGATCTTATCGAGCGCGGGAGCCGCGTCCATGAAGGCCACGCCGCCGCCGGCGACGATGCCCTCCTCGACAGCAGCACGGGTCGCCTGCAAGGCGTCCTCGACGCGGTGCTTGATCTCCTTGAGCTCGGTCTCGGTCGCAGCGCCGACCTTGATAACGGCCACGCCGCCGGAGAGCTTGGCCAGACGCTCCTGGAGCTTCTCGCGATCAAACTCGGAGTCGGTGTGCTCGAGCTCGCCCTTGATCTGGGCAACGCGGGCCTCGATGGCCTCCTTGGAGCCGCCGCCGTCAACGATGGTGGTGTTGTCCTTGGTCACGGTGACGGACTTAGCGGTACCGAGCATGTCGGCGGTGATGTCGCTCACCTTGATGCCGAGCTCGTCGAGGGCCACCTGGCCGCCGGTCAGGGCAGCGATGTCCTCGAGCATGCGCTTACGACGGTCACCGTAGCCCGGGGCCTTCACAGCAACGACGGAGAGCGCGCCGCGGACCTTGTTGAGTACGAGGGTCGGCAGAGCCTCGCCCTCGATGTCCTCAGCGATGATGAGCAGGCTCTTGCCGGCGCGGCTCACGGCCTCGAGCACGGGCATGATGTCCTGCACGTTGGAGATCTTCTGGTCGGTCATAAGGATGTACGGGTCCTTGAGCGTGGCCTCCATGCGATCGTTATCGGTGACGAAGTACGCGGACACATAGCCCTTGTCGAACTGCATGCCCTCGACGGTGTCGATCGTGATATCGAAGGTCTGACCGTCCTCGACGGTGATGACGCCGTCCTTGCCCACGACGTCCATGGCGTCGGAGATTTTCTCGCCAACGTTGGGGTCGCCAGCAGAGATGGTGCCCACGGAAGCGATCTGCTCCTTGGTCTCGACCGGCTGGGCCTGCTTCTTCATCTCCTCGACCGCAGCGTTCACGGCCTTCTCGATGCCGCGACGAATGGCCAGCGGGTTGGCGCCAGCGGCCACGTTGCGCAGGCCGTCGTTAACGATGGCCTGGGCGAGCAGGGTCGCGGTGGTGGTGCCGTCACCCACGGTGTCGTTGGTCTTGGTGGCGACCTCCTTCACCAACTGGGCGCCCATGTTCTCGATGGGGTCCTCGAGCTCGATCTCCTTGGCCACCGACACGCCATCGTTCGTGATGGTCGGCGCGCCGTAGGAGCGCTGAAGCGCCACGTAACGGCCCTTGGGGCCCATGGTGACGGTAACGGCGTCAGCGAGCTTGTTGACGCCCTGGGCGAGCTTGGTGCGCGCCGCGGTATCAAACGTAATATCCTTTGCCATCTTGTGTTTCCTCCGTTACATACGGTGTGTTACCTGGTTACCAGCAGTGAGGTTGCGGGTGAGTTACTCGATTACCGCGTAGATGTCATCGGCGCGCATGAGGAGGTACTCCTCGCCGTCGATCTTGACCTCGTTGCCGCCAAACTTGCCATAGATGACCTTGTCACCGGGCTTCACGTCCATGGGCAGGCGCTCGCCGCTGTCGTTGAGCTTGCCCTCGCCCACCGCGATAATCTCGCCACGCTGCGGCTTCTCCTGAGCGTTGCTCGCAATATACAGGCCGGACGCGGTCTTCTGCTCCGCGGCCTCGGGCTTGATCAAAACGCGATCACCAAGCGGCTTAAGACTCATAGAAGGTTCCTCCTTCACCGGTTGCGCGGGCTGTTTGCGCGCCCGCAGCACCATGTCCTTTAACGTACGCAGTGAATAGTACCCACCTGTCAGGACTTATACAACTCGAAGTCAAAAAATCTTATGAATTGACACTTAGATTTCTTGAGCGCCCTTCCTGTACCGCGCCGATGGCGGGGAGCATGTACCGCCGCGTGCCGAATTGAGGCGCGTCCCGCAAACACCCGCCCGTGCACGGAGCGATGCGCGTACTATAGAGCCAGAAGACCCCGGTGAGGAGACACGATGGAGCAGGTTGAACAGAATCCGGATAGCCGCACAAATGGATGCGCGTGCGAACAGGCACCCGAGCTTGACATTACCGCCGCGATCCGCGCGCTCGGACAGGAATTTGAGCCCTACATCATTGCGGAGCGACGGCAATTCCATGAACATCCCGAGCTCAGCCTGCAGGAATACCGTACGACCGAGGCAATCGCCCACGAGCTTGACGCAATGGGCATCCCCTACGAGCGCCCGCTCGAAACGGGGCTCGTGGCCACCCTTGCCGGCACCGCGTCCGACGCCTATAGACCCGATGGCACGCCGCGCCGGCGCTTGCTCATGCGCGCGGATATTGACGCGCTTGCCGTAACCGAACGCACCAACGTGCCGTTTGCCAGCAAGCAAGACGGCGTCATGCATGCTTGCGGCCACGATTGCCATATTGCCATGCAGCTTGGCGCGCTCCGCATCCTCAGCCAGATGCGCGACGCCCTGCACGGCGAGGTGCGTGCCGTGTTTCAGCCGTCGGAAGAAAACGGCCGTGGCGCGCAGATGATGATCGACGCGGGCGTGCTCGACGGCGTGGACGGCGCCTATGCAGCTCATATTTGGAGCGAGGTTGATGCGGGCACGATCTCGTGCGAGCCCGGGCCGCGCATGGCCAACACCGATTGGTTTCGCATCGACGTGCGCGGGACCTCGTGCCACGGCGCCATGCCGCAGCGCGGGGCCGATGCCATCGTGGCCGCCGCCGAAATCGTGAACAACCTGCAAACCATCGTGAGCCGCGACCTCAGCCCCTATGAGCCCGCGGTGGTGACCGTGGGCGAGCTGCACGGCGGTACGGCACGCAACGTTATCGCAGGCACTGCCTATCTTACGGGCACGGTGCGCACCTATAGCGCGCGTGCGCACGACGCCATGCCCGCCCTCATCGCGCGCATTGCGCAACACACCGCCGCCGCGCTCGGTGCTGAAGCGGAGCTCTCATCCTACACGGTGGCGCATGGCGCGGTGGTCAACGACGCGGCGGCCTCGGCGCGGTGCACCCAAGCCGTCAAACAAGTGCTGGGGCCCGATGCCGTTGGCCACTACCAGGGAACCCTCTCGGGCGAGGACTTTTCGTGCTATCTGCAGCACGTTCCCGGCGTGCTTGCCTTTGTGGGCACGCGCAATCCCGCCGCAGGTGTGACCTTTGCCCAGCACTCCTGCTTTTACCGGGTGGACGAGAGCGTGCTCGTGAAGGGGGCCATGCTCGCCGCCCAGTACGCGGTGGATTTCCTAGCTGAAAAACGATGGCCCCATGGCCCACTGGAACCGGGTTCCTGGGCCGCAGGGTGAATCGCAGGCGCCAGGGCGAATCGCAGACACCGGGTGAATCGCAGACACCTGGTATCTTCGATTCATTTGCGACATATTCGTCCAGCAGATGGAAAAGCCTGCATGGGCAGTCTGGATGCTCGCTCAGTTCTCGATATCGCTTGCGCACAACGTCGCATGCGCACAACGTCGCTTGCGCAGGCCGTCGGCTTGCCCGCGCCTCATATTTCAACTTGCATGCCGAATTACGCAATAAGAGCCATTTTTCGCCCTTTTATTGCGTAAATCGGCATGCAGGTTTCTCCTGAAGAGGGAAGCTGGCTGCCTGCCGCCGATTTTTCAGAGCGGAGCCGGCGAGCCTCTCACGCGCGAATGAACGCTGCATCCTGCGAGGGCACGCCGGCGGCATCAGTCACGAAGCGCTCAACGCGCATATGCAGGTCGTACTTCTCGCGCAGCTCGGCAATGGTCGCCATCATGGGCGAAGCATGGTGGGCATCGAGTGCAGCCTGGTCGCGCCAGCTGTCGACGAGCATGATGGTCTCGGGATCATCGAGCGGCTGAAAGTACCGGTAGCCAACGTTGCCTTCCTCTGCGCGGATGCGATCGGCCGTGCCCGACGACTCCATCTCCTCGGCAAATGCGCGCGCCGCGCCCGCTTTGCCCGTGTAATACAAATTCACCGTGATTGCCATCGTTCATCACCCTAGAAATGACAGATGTACCGGGTACAACTGTCACGATTCTCGCTACGAACCGGGTCCCTCCCGAGCCCCTGGCTTTTGTTGGCAAAAATCATCGCACTATTTATAGAAAACCGAAGCGTGAAATCAACTATTCTTACGACAATTATTGAGATGCGAAAGATGCACCCGGCACCATTGTCACGCTCGCGGGCTTGTGATGCAAAAATACCTCTGTCCTAATTTCGCACCTATGATGGCAAGCTCCTTCTCAGACATTCGCGATCGGTTCCCTTGACGTGGCCGCAGCATCAGCCCCAAAGTCCAGCGCAAAGCCTGAGCCAAAGTCCAGCGCATATTCCGGCCCAAAGGTGTACACGAGCGTCAAAACATGCCGGATTTCAAGAGGTTTTTTCCTCTCATGTACACCTTTTTCGCAAGGAAGAGGGCTCACGCCGAGATTTGGCGCAGGCGGCTACCATCCTGCCCCGCCGACGGAATGACAACCGCCCCTCCAATGAGACACTTGTACCTGGCACAACTGTCTCACTACAGGCTCGCGCGGAAGACCTCGATGACCTCGTCACGCGTGAGCGCGTGGTAGCCGCCCTGCATGATGAGCGTGCTATCGGCTAGACTCTCGAGCATGCCCTCGGTCACGCCGAGCTCGCTCGCCTTCATGACGCAGCCGATTTCGCGCATCCAGGCTTCCAGGGCGTCGAGGCCCTCGGCCGCCACCTGCTCCTCGCTCTTGCCAGACGGGCCCACGCCCCACACGGCGGTCGCAAAGCGCGCGAACTTGGGCAGGCCGTACGGCATGATAAGGCGGTAGTACGGCAGCGCAACGGCGGAAAGCGTCATGCCGTGCGTGGCGTCGGTGTGCGCGCCGATGGCCTGGCCGAGCATGTGGACCTCCCAATCCGTGCTCTTCCCCATGGCGATGAGCGTGTTGAGCGCCCAGGTCGCGCACCACATGATGTTCGAGCGCGCCTCGTAGTCGCGCGGGTCGCGCACGGCCGCACGGCTCGCCTGAATGAGGTTCCGCATGAGACCCTCGGCCAGGTAATCGCTCGTGTTGTCGTCATCGCCCGAGAAGTACTGCTCAGTGATGTGATTCATGATATCGAAGATGCCGGCCACCATCTGATACTTCGGGAGCGTATAGGTGAAAGTGGGGTTGAGCACTGCGAAACGCGGGAACACCTCGGGATTCGCGAAGACATGGCCGACCTTCATCTTGGTCTCGTGGTTGGTGATGACCGAGCCGCCGTTCATCTCGGAGCCGGTTCCCACCATGGTGAGCACGGCGCCCACGGGCACGATCGGGCAGGTGGGCTCCTCGAAGTCGACCCAATAGGTCTGCCAGGGGTCGCGGTCGGCGGGCAGGTTCACGCTCACGGCCACGCCCTTGGCGTAGTCGATGCACGAGCCGCCGCCCACAGCGAGGATAAGGTCCACATGGCTCTCGCGCGCGATCTGCACGCCTTCGTTGAGCTTCTCGACCGTGGGATTGGGCATGACGCCCGCGTCTTCCACGACCGTCTTGCCGGCGGCCTCAAGCGCCTCGATAACCTGGTCGTAAATGCCGTTCTTCTTGATGGAGCCGCCACCGTAGACGAGCTGCACCACGGGGCCATAGGCTTTGAGCTCCTCGGTGAGGGCGCTCATGGAGTCCTCGCCAAAGATGATCTTCGTGGGATTGTGGTAGGTGAAGTTGCCGAGCATAAGCTTCCTCTCTTTGCGTGTTTAGCTCTTTCGAACAGCGCTTGACTCCGCTGAGCCGCGTTCGGCCCTGTCGTGCGGTGCCCGGAAGAGCAACCTCCATAGGAACGGTAGGACGGATGGTGGGGCTATCCTCGGTATCAGGAGCATTCTCCCTACCGCATCGGGCAGCTTGGGAAGCCCGGGCAGGCTCATCGGCGGCGAACCACCCCGCGATGCCGAGCCACCTTAACGGTGACGAACCGGCCTGGCATGATGAACCAACAGAGCTGCGACGAACCGCCCTAACGGCACCAAACCGACCAGGTTGGTTAACCGCCCCGGCTTGCCAACCGCCCTGTTCATAAAATACGTTACGTAACGTAATTTGTAAATAACATTCTTAGATTTTCTTATTTTGTTTTAAAGATAAAGTGCGTTAGAATGCCGGCTAGGCATACTGAAGCATGCGCCCTACGTATAGCCACCGCAGAGCGCATCGGGCCCGTATTTATCGAGAGCTTTTGTACCGAGGCATCGAGGACCGCATGGCAGACTTCATCCGCGCGCGCAGCGACGAGCAAAAGGAGCAACGCATGGCCGAAATCAAACAGGCCGCACGAGAGCTCTTTGAGCAGAACCCCTATCACGAGATAACGCTCACCACGATTGCCGACCGTCTGGGCTGGTCGCGCCCGAGCCTCTATAAATATGCGAGCACCAAGGAAGAGATCTTCCTCTCACTCGCCCAAGACGAGATGAACGCGTATTTCCAAGCGCTCCTCGCCGCGCTGCCCTCGGGCTGCGGGCTTGCGGCGCCCGTAATTGCCGAGGTATGGGCGGGCATCGCCAACGCGCACCAAAGCTACTTCCGCCTTGGCGACCTGCTCTTTTCCATCGTCGAGACCAACGTGGCGCTCGAGCGGCTCATTGAGTTCAAGCGTGCCTATTACGAGCATCGCGATGCCCTGGCAACGCGGCTGGCCGAGTTGCTCGGCACCGAGGAAGCGCGCGGCGCGTGGGCCATCGAATCCGTGTACTACCACGCGGTAGGCATGTCCGGCTCGTGCGCAGCGAACCCACTCGTGGCGCAGGCGCTCGAAGCAATTGGGGTCGACCGCAGCAATTTCGACTTCCGCGCCGAGATGAGTGAGTTCATCGGCATGTGCCTCGCCCACATCGCGGCATAGCACGCTAGGCTTGGGGTTTGCCACCTCATCGAACTGCTCCGAGCTCCACCCGCACCAAATCGTTCACAAACATTCTGAAAATCGCTCACAAAGTTGCTGAGTATGACAAGTTTGTCGCATTCAGCAAAGTTGTGAACGATTCTCGGTGCATGCGGTCGCTTCTACCGACGGGAGCCCGCTGCCCCGCAAACGAGCCTCTCGCTCCATGCCAAATGCCCGCGATGGCCGGGCGGCACGCAGGGTCGTTCATCTCGATAGTGCTGCGGCTTTGCTTGTTCGTCCAATCGAGGTCCGCCCGTGTATAAGGCACCTCGGGCGCTATCTCGAACAGGTCGCCGCCCGTCACGGACGCGATCTGCTGCGCCACGCGGCGCGTCACGCCGCTACACGAAAAGTAGGCTACCAGCGTCTTTGCCATTGCTATCAGTTCCTTTCGGCGCCGCGTTAGACGGCGCTCAAGCCATCTGCCGCCTTTATCCTAAGACTTGGAGTCAGCTCTAAGGCAAGGGCAAACTAGGGTTTCAACTTTTGGGCACTTGAAGGAAGACCTGCCATGTATAGGGCAGTCGTCGCATAGAAAAACCCCAGCTAAAAGAAGCGCCGCACACCTGTATACTCCGGGTGCGCGGCGCGAAGTGCCCAAAAGTTGAAAATGCGCTCTCTCGCAAAGACTACGAAGGCACATGGGGGGCGAGAAGTCTAATCCCTGCGGCCAAAGAGCGAGAGCAGGCGAATGAACACGTTAAGAATGTCCAGGTAGAGGTCGATGGCGTACCACAGAGCATTCGAAACCGTGGGGACCGCCGTCGATGCGCGGAACACGTCGTAGCCGATGAACCCGCAGAATATCACGATGACACCAAGGTCGATGAACGTCTGGCCCACGCCCAGGAACATCAAAATAAGCTGGACAACGAACAATGCGATCAGCGCTATGATGAGCACGCCCTGAATACGCTGGAAAAATTGCGGGAACATAATGCCCGCAGCACCGAACACGATCATGATGCCCGCCGTCGCCGAAAACGCGAGCGAGATGGTCTGCATGTCGTACATGCCCAGAATCAGCGAGGTGGAGAACCCAAACGTCAGCGTGAAGAGGGCATAGCCGATAAGGCCCATGGGGAGGCTTTCCTTACTACGCCCGATGCTCATCACGATGCAGCCCGCGATGCTGCCCACGAGCATGCCGATGGTGAGGGCAAACGGGTTCCTCAGCATGAACAGCATGAACTCATACGTGCCCGTGATGTACGAGCACGCCGCCATGATGACAAACGATAAGAGCACGAATCCAGTGAGCAGGACATTATATAGGCGGCGAGAGATGAGCTTGGGCGCCGGCCCCTCCCGATAGATGGGACCATCGAAAGGCTGCTGCCCGTAGCGCTCGACTTCGTTCATGATTCCTCCGATCAACTGGGGCCTCAGTGCCCCGTTCCGCCCAGTGTACCCAATCAACGGGAATCTCGCCAGCTCACCGAGACACCCGCCGGGGTTCGGGGCACTTGGCAGCCTGACGGGGCGCGCCGGGGTCCCGGGGCGCATGGAGCACCTGACGGCGCGCCGGGCGCTTTGCCGCGACGGAGGCTTGTCAGCCGGCCGGGCGCTTTGCCATGCTGGGCGCCTGGCATCGCCGGGAAGCGCGCAGGCAGCCTTTACGCTGCCGGATGCACCTCGGCATCGATTCGCGCGATGCGCTGGTGGCCGAATACAAGCACAAGGACCGGGAACGACGCGACGAGTACGCTCGCCAGCAAAAGCGTCCCCTGGACCCCGAGCATCGCGGCAAGCCAAGGCGACATGAGCAGCGGAATAACGCCACCCGCACTGGCGCCGAACGTCATCATGGAATTCGCGCGGCCGATCACCTCAACTTCGGCGTGCATCTGCACCAGCGTGTTCTGCAACGGAACGATCATGCCGAAGGCAAGCCCCAAAAGCACCTGCCCCACAAGAGCGACCAGCACGTACGGCGTGCCCACATACACCAAGCAACCGATTCCCATGCCGCAAAGCAGGACAAGGAGCGTCTGCACGGTCACGCGGCGCACCGGAATGCGCAGCACGAGCAGCGCGCCCGCCACCGCGCCCACGCCAGACGCGGCAGAGAGCCAGCCCATCCACGCAACGCCCACCTGAAGGACGTCGCGGTAGTAGAGCGATTCGAGCGGGTCGAGCGCGCCATAGCCCAGATACGAGAGAAAACCCGCCCAAAAGAGGAAGGAGAGCGCCGCGTTGGAGAAAACGGCGCGGATGCCCTCGATAAACGACGAGCGCGAGCCGGCGGGGCGCCCGCTCGGACCGCCTGCGCAGCGATCTGTTTCAGCGCCGGCAGAGCCCTCCGTCAGCTCTGCTGCCGGCCCTGCATCTTGCCCGCCCCCTTCAGCGCGGACACCGATTACCGGGCGGAACCCCGCTGCCGGAATCACAGCGAGCACCACGCACGCGCCCATGAAAGCGAAGACCGCTCGCGTTGGCGCCACCGAGGCGATCGCTCCGCCGATAAGTGGCCCCACCACCACGCCAATATTCGACACGATGGAGAGCGCCGAGTTAACGCGCTTGAGCTCGATGGCGTCTGCCGTAAGGTAGGCCGGGTACGAGCGAGACACCGGCTCGAAAAAGCCCAGGCTGAACCCCAAGCATGCCGCGCCAAAGGTGAGTGCGGACATATCGCCGCCAAACACGATGCAAAACGCGTCAACAGCAAGCATGACGATGACGAGCAACGCGAAGTGCAGCCGGGGGCCTCGCGCGTCGAGATACGCTCCGCCGGCAAACGACCCTACGATTTGGAAGAGGTTGAGCAGCGCCACCACGACGGCGGTCGAAGCGACCTCGCCGTCCATGCTGAAGGTGAGCGTGCCGAGCACACCGATGAAATAGCAGGACTGAATACCTACGTATATGAGAAAGCGCATGAGTACGAGACGGCGCGCTGCCGGTGCGAGCGCGCGAGCCTCAGCAAGAATACGGTCGAGCATAGGGGCTCCTTGGATTCGAGCGATGGTGCGGGCAGAGAACGAACGCGGTGCGCCCGCTACGGTTCGTAGACGAATCCTTGTGTCATGCCACGTCCCCCATCATCCGAGGCCCCAGTATGGGCACCACTCTATCACAACGCATGCGCACCCTGGGTGGCAGGAGCGAGCCCCGCGCAACCGAGGGGCTAGCTCAGCTCGAGCATGCCGGTATACAACTGGTAGTAACGGCCGTGCTGGGCAATGAGCTCGTCGTGGCTGCCGCGCTCCACCACCCGGCCGTGCTCGAGCACCATGGTGGCGTCGGCGTCGCGCACGGTGGAGAGCCGGTGCGCGATCACGAACGTCGTGCGCCCGCGCATGAGCTGGTCCATGCCGCGCCCAATGAGCATTTCGGTACGCGTGTCGATGGAACTCGTCGCTTCGTCCAAAATGAGAACCGGCGGGTCGGCCACGGCCGCGCGCGCGATGGCCAGGAGCTGCCGCTGCCCCTGGCTCAGGTTCGCCCCATCCGAGGTCACCATCGTGTTATATCCATCTGGCAAACGCCGGATGAAGCTATCGGCGTTGGCGATCTTCGCGGCAGCGCGCACCTCTTCGTCCGTGGCGTCGAGCTTGCCAAAGCGAATGTTGTCGGCAATCGTGCCGGTGAACAGGTGCGTATCTTGCAGCACGATGCCGAGCGAGGAGCGCAGCGCGCTCTTCGCGATGTTCTTGACGTTGATCCCATCGTAGGTGATCTCGCCGTGCTGCACGTCGTAGAAGCGGTTGATAAGGTTGGTGATGGTGGTCTTGCCGGCACCCGTAGACCCCACGAACGCGATCTTCTGGCCGGGCTTAGCAAAGAGGTTGATGTCGTGGAGCACCTCGTGCTCTGGGGTATAGCCAAAGTTCACGGCATGGAAGCGTACATCGCCACGGAGCGGAATGAGGCCCGTCGTGAGCACCGTGCCGTCCGCAGCCATATTGCGCTCCGCCACCGGCACGAGCGCTCCCCAGGCGCCGATGCCGTAGCCGTCTGGCACCTTCCATGCCCAGGCATCTTTGCCCGTCTTGACCAGCGTTACCTTGCCCTCGTCCACCTCGGGCTCCTCGCGCATGGCAGCGAACACGCGCTCCGCGCCGGCAAGCGCCGAGAGCAGGAAGTTCGACTGCTGCGTGAACTGGTTGATGGGCAGCGCCGTTTGGCGCACAAACACCAGGTAGCTGGCGAGCACGCCCACGTCGGTTTGACCGGTGAGCGCCATCCAGCCACCAAGCACCGCCACGATGGCGTAGTTCACGTAGCTGATGGACACAACCGCCGGCACCATCGATGCCGCGTACGACTGCGCGCTCGTGCCGGCCACACGCAGGCGCTCGTTCTTGTCGCGGAAACTCGCCACGTTGGCGTCCTCGTGGTTAAAGACCTTCACGACCTTTTGGCCCGTGACCATCTCTTCGATGTAACCGTCGAGCTCTCCGAGCACCGCCTGCTGCCGCTGGTAAAACCCGCGGCTTTTGTTGGTGGAGTAACGAATGTAAGCAAACATGCAGATGTAACCCACCACCACGAGCAGCGAAAGTTGCCAGTTCAAGATGAGGATCATGGCGAGCGTGCCCACGATCTGGATAGCGCTCTGAATAACCATGGCAAAGCTGTTGTTCATGGCCTCGGCCACGGTGTCCACGTCGTTGGTGAAGTAGCTCATCACGTCGCCGCGGTTATGCGTGTCAAAGTAGCGAAGCGGCAGCTTTTGCAGGTGCGCAAAGAGGTCGCGGCGAATGTCCACGAGCACCTTCTGCGCTGCGTGCACCATAATCTGCGTGTAGCCAAAGGCCGCCACCACGCCCGTCGCATAGATGAGCGCCGTCACGATGATGCCGGTCACAAAGTCGGCGTACGCACCGCCGGCAAGGCTGTCGACCACGGGACGAATCATGTACGTGCCGAGCAGGTTGGCGATGGCCGAAATGCCCACCAGCACCGCCACCACCAGGAAGAGCACCTTGTGGCGACCCATGTAGGCGAGCAGCTCGCGCAGCGTGGCGAGCAGGTTCTGCGGCTTATTTCCCGGTGCGGCCATTACCGCTCACCCCCTTCTGATCCCTTTTGAGTCGGGATCGTTGTAGCCTGTCTTGCGCTTGCGGGCGCGGTGGCATGATCAGTTGCGACCTGCTTTACGTTCGCAGGCGCGGTGCCATGGCCCGTGTTGACCCCTCCCTCGTCCGCATGGGTTACTTTGGCCCCATCCCCACTTGACCCATGCGTCTGGGATTCATAGATTTCCTGGTAGATGGTGTCATGCGCGAGGAGCTCGTCGTGCGTGCCCACCGCGTCCACGCGGCCGTCGTCGAGCACCACGATCTGGTCGGCATCCATCACCGAGCTCACGCGCTGCGCGATGATGATCTTCGTCACGCCGGTGAGCGCCGCGAGCGCGCGGCGAATGTCGGCATCGGTTGCGGTGTCCACGGCACTCGTCGAATCGTCAAAGATGAGCACCTTGGGATGCTTGAGCAGGGCGCGCGCAATGCACAGGCGCTGCTTCTGGCCGCCGGACACGTTCACGCCGCCCTGGCCCAAGTCGTACTCAAGGCCGCCCGGCAGCCGGTCGAGGAACTCGTCCACGCGCGCTTGCCGGCACGCCTCGAGCAGCTCTTCCTTAGTGGCCTTGGGGTTGCCCCAGCAAAGGTTCTCGCGCACGGTGCCACTAAACAGCACGTTCTTCTGAAGCACGATGGAAACCGCATCGCGCAGCACGGCAAGGTCGTAGTCGCGCACGTCGTGGCCGCCCACGAGCACCGTGCCTTCGGTCGCATCATAGAGGCGCGGGATGAGCTGCACGAGCGTGGTCTTGCCAGAACCCGTGCCGCCGAGCACGCCCACGGTGGACCCCGCGGGGATGCTGAGGGTTACGTGCTCGAGCGCATCCTCGGCCGCGTCGGCACGGTATTTGAACGAGACATCCTTGAATTCGATGGAACCGTCTGCAACCTCGGTCACCGCTGCCTCGGGCGAGGTCAGGTCCACCGGCTCGTCAAGCACCTCGCAGATGCGGTGAATGCTTGCAAGCGAACGCGTAAGCAGCAAAAACACGTTCGAAATCATGATGAACGAGTTCAAGATCTGCATAACGTACGAGAGGAAACCGGTGAGCTCGCCCACCTGGAGCGTGCCGCCCAGGATCATCTGGCCACCAAACCACATGATGAGCGTCGTGGCGGTGTAGAGCGACACATACAGCACGGGCATATTGAGTACGGCAAACTTGAACGTATCTTCGCTCGTGCGCGCCAGGCCCTCGTTGACCGCGCGGAACTGCTCGCACTCGTAGTCCTCGCGCACGTAGGCCTTGACAGCGCGCACGGCGGTAAGCATCTCTTGCACCACGTCGTTGAGCTTGTCGACGGTGGTCTGCAGCACACCGTAAAGCGGGCCCACGTGACGTACAATCAAAACGAGCGCCACGATCATAAACGGCGACACGCCCACAAATACGAGCGCGAGCTGTGTGTTGAGGTAGAACGCCAAGCCAAAGCCAATGAGCAACATCACGGGGCCGCGCACCATGGGGCGAAACCCCGCGTTGAGCGCATTCTGGATCACCGTGACATCGGTGGTCATGCGCGTGACGAGCGACGAGGTCTCAAAATGGTCAAGGTTTGCAAAGCTGTATTCCTGCACGTGCTCGTATTCGGCTGCACGCAGGCGGGCGCCAAGGCCGTAGGTAGCGCGGGCCGCATGGCGCGCATAGAGCTGCCCTGTGATGAGCGAGAGCAAGGCGCAGATGAGCATGTAGGCGCCTTGGCGAAAGATGAAGGAGAGGTCGCGGTTAGCCACGCCCACGTCGATGATGTCAGCCATGAGGATGGGGATGATCATCTCGAAGGCGCTCTCGATAACAACGAGCAGCATGCCCAGGATCGCGTCGCGGCGATACGGGCCAAGATAGCTCACGATACGGCGCAGCTCATGCATGGTGGGCCTCCTTGGGAGCGGAGGCTGGGGCAACGGCGGATGTGGCAGCGTTTTCGGCGGATGATTCGTCCTTGCCTGCCAGCTTCCGGCCGTAGGCACGCAGATTGGTATGGGCGCGAGCAAGGTAGTCCGCAAAGGCGGCACGCTCTTCGGGCGCAAAACCCTCGAGCATGGCCGCCGCCTCCTCGCGACATGCGGCATTCCACGACTGCGAGACGCGCTTGCCCTCGGCGGTGAGCGAGACCACCTTGCTGCGGCGGTCGCCCTCCGCGGGCGCAATGGTCACCAGGCCGCGCCTAGCAAGCGTGTCGAGCATGCGCGACACGCCCGCAGGATCGAGTTCGTAGTATTCCACCAGATCGCGCGGGGCGCTGGGACCGTGCTCATCAAGGTACGAAAGCAGTTTGGGCTGTCCGGTTCCCAGGCCGATGCTCGCCATAAACGGATGCATGAGCTGCCGCTGAGCATGGCTTGCGCGGTAGAGCAGCGCACGGAACTCAAACAAGTCCGGCTCTTCCACAGGTGATTCATCTCCTATTACTTGACTGGTCAATAATTGACGAGTCAAGTAATACCGCTGTCTTCTCCCCGCTGTCAACCCTGATTGCCCTACTTGCGCAAAAAGCAGCCCAGCCCCATCAGCGCACAGGTCGGAAATACATAGTCGAGCAGCGCGCCTGTTCAATCCCGCAGCACCTGCTACTTTGCTGTGGGCACCTCGCCGGTGGCAAGGATCTGCTCCAGCTGCTCTTCATCCAGCACGGGAACACCCAAGTTCTCGGCCTTGGTGAGCTTGCTGCCTGCACCGGGGCCGGCCACCACATAGCTCGTCTTCTTGGACACCGATCCCGTGACCTTGGCGCCGAGCGTCTTGAGCGCCGCCCCCGCCTCATCACGCGTGCGATGCTCAAGCGTACCCGTGAGCACAAACGTCAGGCCCTGGAGCGGCTGCGCCTCGACCAGGTCAACCGGCACGCCAGTCTCCTCAGCCGCACGCGCCGCCTCGCCCGAAAGGTCTTCTTCCAAGGTAAGGCCCGCCACCCGCAGGCGCTCGAGCACCGCAAGGTTTTCCGGCACACCAAAGAACTGCTTCACACTTGCCGCAATCTTGGGGCCCACGCCGTCGATAGCTGCAATATCCTCCTCATTTGCCACAATGAGCGCATCAAGCGTGAGGAACCGCCGCGCAATGAGCTCGCCCACGCTCTTGCCCACGTGACGAATGCCCAGCGCAAAGAGCACGCGGCTCAGCGGTTGCCGCTTGGACTTGTTGAGCTCGTCGATCACCTTGGCGGCAATCGTCGCACCAACGGGAATGGGATCGCCCGCGTGTATGCCGCGGCGCTTATCGTCTTTGAGGTAGGTGCGCCCCGTGTCGAGCGCCGCCACCACGTCGGCGGTCAGGCTGTAAAAGTCGGCCACATCGTGCACCAGGCCCGCCTCCATGAGCTTGTCGATGAGCTCGTCGCCCACGCCATCGATGTCCATGCAGCCGCGGCTCACCCAGTGTGCCAGGCGCTCCTTGGTCTGCGCGGGGCAATCGATGGACACGCAACGGTAGGCAACTTCGCCCTCCTCATGCACCACAGGGCTCCCGCAGGCAGGACATGTTGCAGGCATGCTCCACTCGACCGCATCCACCGGGCGCTTGTCCAGCACCGGCCCCACGACCTCGGGAATCACGTCGCCAGCCTTGTGCACGATGATGGTGTCGCCCTCGCGCACGTCTTTGCGATGGACCTCGTCAATGTTGTGGAGCGTCGCGCGCGCGATGGTGGATCCGGCCACCACAACCGGGTCAAACTCCGCGACCGGTGTGAGCACGCCCGTACGGCCCACCTGGATGCGAATCTCGCGGAGCACCGTCTCTTTTTCTTCCGGCGGAAACTTAAAAGCGATGGCCCAACGCGGGGCGCGCGCCGTAAAGCCCAGCTCGTCCTGCTGGGCAAAGCTATCGACCTTCACCACCACGCCGTCGATGTCGTAGTCCAGGTCCGCACGGTGCGCAAGCGCCTGCGCACAAAACTCGTGCACCTCGGCCGGAGTGCTGCAGCGCGCAACGTTGGGATTGACCGAGAACCCGGCGTCGCGCAACCAGGCCAGAAAATCGTGCTGCGAGGTAACGTGCAGCGGCGTGGTATCGGCCACCGCGTACAAAAAGGTCGCCAAATCGCGGCGCGCCGTGACCTTGGGGTCTTTCTGGCGAAGCGAGCCCGCGGCAGCGTTGCGCGGGTTGGCAAACGGATCGCGCCCCTCGGCATCGGCCTCCTCGTTCAAGCGTAAAAAGCTGCCCTTGGGCATATAGACCTCGCCACGCACCTCGATAGTTATTGCAGCATCGGCCCCCATGTGCGCAAGCGCGGCGTCCGAGAGGCGCACCGGCACGTCCTTGATCGTACGCACGTTCAAGGTCACGTCCTCGCCCGTGGTGCCGTCGCCGCGCGTGGCGGCGCGCACAAACAGGCCGTTTTCATAGGTGAGCGCCACACCCAAGCCGTCAATCTTGAGCTCGCAGGTATAGGTAGCCTGGCCCGCACCCAGCGCCGTTTCCGTGCGGTCGAGCCACTCGTCCAACTCGTCCAAATTCATGGCATCGTCCATGGAGTACATGCGCGCCATGTGCGTGACGGGCTGGAACTGCGGCGACACGTAGCCACCCACGCGCTGGGTGTACGAACGGGGCGTCACGAGCTCCGGGTATTCGGCCTCAATGCGCTGTAGCTCCACAAGCAGCTTGTCAAACGCGGCGTCTGTAATCTCGGGCGCATCGAGCGCGTAGTAGCGATATGCGTGGTACTCCAGCTGGTGGTTGAGCTCCGCTGCACGCGCCGCTGCAGCACGGCGCTCCTCGTCCGTATGCGCGGGCTCCTGCGGCGTTGCACTCCCCGCTGCGTCTACGGCTCCCGCGGCGGACATGGTATCCATATCAAACAGGCTCTCTTGCTCTGCCATGGCTCCTCCATCGTCTTTGAATGCTCTCATAGAGTACCATCCCGCCCGGACATTATGTGCCGCCGCGCCGCACCGCCCCCTCACGTGAAATTTCCTCTGTCCTCATTTCACCTGTTTACCTGCGAGGAGGCCCACCGCGGAACGCATTCGCAGCGAGCCTCCTATCTACACGTACGCGTTGGGGGGGCAATCCCCCGTTTGGCCTTAGCGCTGGCCGTTTTGCATGAGCTCCTCAAGATACTCGCGCAGCTCTTCCTCGCTGAGAGAATTGCCCGAACCGTCACCCGTGGTGCCGTCCTGGCTTTCGGTCTGAACGTCGGCATCGGAGCCCAGTTTTACGTCGACCTTCATGGTCTTCTTACCGCGTACCACAGTGAGCGTTATCGTGTCGCCAATCGCATGTTCGCGCGCCGCGATGATCAGGCCGTCGGCCGAGGAAATCGACGTATCGTCCACCGCGGTCACGATGTCGCCCTCTTTGAGGCCCGCTTCGGCCGCCGGGCTATCGACATTCACCGAGTTCACGTACGCGCCCTCATTCACCGACAGGTTGTTCTTACGCGCCTCGTAAGCATTCACCGAGGTCACCGTCACGCCAATATAGGGGTGAGTCGGAGTCTTGCCATTGATGATCTGGTTGGCGATGTTAATGGCGTAATTCACCGGAATGGCAAAGCCAACGCCCGAGCTCGAGCCCGAGTAGCTCTCGATCATAGAGTTGATGCCAATGAGCTCGCCGTTGTCGTTCACCAGCGCGCCGCCCGAGTTGCCCGGGTTAATGGCCGCGTCGGTCTGAATCATGTTGGCGTAAATCGTCGTGCCCGAGGTGCTCGGCAGCGCGGTCGAGCGGTACAGGGCGCTCACGATACCGGTGGAGACGGACTGCTCGTTGCCAAACGGGCTGCCAATAGCCATCACCCATTCGCCCACGGTCAGCTTGTCGGAATCGCCCAGCTCAATGGGCGTCAGCGCGCTCGCGTCGACGTCCTGCAGGCGAATGACCGCCAAATCGCTCGACTCATCCTGGCCCACGACCTTGGCCTCATAACTCGTACCGTCGTTCATGGACACGCTGACCGTAGTGGCGCCCTGAATCACGTGGTAGTTGGTGAGAATGTTGCCATCGGTGTCGAGCACCACGCCCGAGCCAACGCCGCCCTCGCCGGAAGCCTCGTTAACTGCGGTAATAGAAACCACTGACGGCAGTGCCTTGGCCGAGACCGCCTCGGCCAGCGTGGTGTCTTCGGCGTCGATCTGGATGTTCTGCGTGGAGCCGCTATTTGAAATCGCGGGCGCCTCCACGTCGGTGTCGCTAATGCGGAACGCGCCAGTCATCACGAGCGCGATCACGAGCACGGCGCCCACCACCAAACCGGCAAGCGACGACACAAACACCGGCAGCTTTTTGGTCTTGGTCTTGACCACCGTGTGCGTTACGGTCTCGGTAGGCGGTACGGGTGGCTGAGGAACCCGGCCGGAACCCGCTGCGGCGCCGCTCGGCACCTGCTGCGTTGTGTCAGGCTGCGTGGGCTGGGCAGACGGTGTGCCCTGCGTGCTCGCGGCACCCGGCAGCTGCGTTGTTGCGCCGGGTTGCGCCTGGCCGGGCGCGCCTGCTGCATGCGCCGCGCTCGCGGCGCCGGGCATGGACTCGGTTGCTGCGGTATTGGCCGCCGCGCCCGGCATGGCTTGCATGGGTGCAGATCCCGCGGCGTCCTGCGGGGCCTGCGGCGTCGGTTCAACTTCTATGCGCGGGGTCGGCGCGCTGCCCTCGCCCGCTGGCACCCCCTCGGGGCGCTGGGGATACTTCTCGTCCATTAGCATGCTTCCTTTCGCTTGCGATACATAATCGTTGGTCAGCAAGCGTTGTACCCCAAGAACACGCTTTTGTTCGCCCCGCCGTGCGAGCTTCAGTCATTTTTAACTATTTTTGTCCCTCGAGGTGAAATGGGGCCAGAGGGAATTTCACCTCAGCCCACCATGGCAAGGTGAAAAATCCTCTGTCCTCATTTTACCTAGTCTTTGAAGAGGTAGCCCACGCCGCGGACGGTGGTGATGTGCGCTGCAATCTGTGGACCCACCTTGGAGCGAATG
Source organism: uncultured Coriobacteriaceae bacterium (assembly GCA_949287085.1). Classification (GTDB taxonomy): domain Bacteria; phylum Actinomycetota; class Coriobacteriia; order Coriobacteriales; family Coriobacteriaceae; genus Enorma. Next base: position 9,803 of record CASEER010000011.1, on the reverse strand, counting down.
CGACGAATATGCACGTCGACGGTGCGCGTGCCGCCGCAGTACTCAAAGCCCCACACGCGATGCAGCAGCGTCTCGCGCGAGTAAGCGCGGTTGGGATGCGTGGCCAAGAACGAGAGCAGCGAGTACTCCATGAGCGTCAAATCAACCGGGGAGTCATCCAGATACACCTGATAGGTCGCCAAATTGATGACCAGGTTATCGATGTGCAGGATGTCATCGACCCCAAACGAGTCGTCGTCGCCCATCAGGCGGCGCGCGCGCACTTCAAGCTCGGTGCTATTAGCCGAGGAGTAAATAAAATCGCAGCGCGCATGCGCCGGCAGCCACAGCGAGGGCAGCGTCTCGTCATCGGCAATCACGAGCATGGGAATGCCGCCGCGATCTTCAAGCCACTTAGCCATCTGGTCAATGCGGTCGTTGCGAATGCCGTCCGCATCAAGAACAAGCAAGTCAAAATCGTGTGCTGCGTTGGGGGAATCCGGAGTCGCCAAGCTCACCTCGACGCCCAATGACTGGGTGAGCGTCCGGACAAACTCGTGGAACCTCGTTGTCCTGGCCATAAACAAAATACACTTCTCGGCCATGCAGCACCTCCTAACACGTGTTGTATCTTACCGTAACCTCGGGCGCATACAGTTAATACAGCCGCAGATATGGCACTTTTTCTACATGCGCAAATAACGGCACCACACTGTGCGAGCAACGCCCCAAACGCGGTGCTCGCCTGCCTATGAATTGGCAAAGTAATGCTTGAGCTCCCACTCCGTTACCGTAGAGGTGAACTTTTCCCACTCCGCGCGCTTCTTTTTAAGGAAGAACGAGTGGATATGCTCGCCCAAGGCGTCCTTCATAAATGCCGAGTTCTCAAAGGCGTCGAGCGCCTCGTCGAGGCTGCGCGGCAGCGGGGCGCACCCAACGGCCTTGAGTGCCTCGGGGCCCTTGCTGAGCATCTCGGCCGTGGTCTCGGGCGGTAGCTCGAGCTTGCGCTCAATACCGTCAAGACCAGCGGCGAGCGTTACGGCGTTAACCAGGTACGGATTGGCCATGGGGTCCGGCGAACGCAGCTCGATGCGCGTAGAGAGCTGCTTGCCCGGCTTGTAGATGGGCACGCGAATCATGGCAGCACGGTTGCGCAGGCCCCACGTAGCGTATTCGGGCGTGCTGCCCTCGCCCGTGGTGAGGCGCTTGTACGAGTTGACCGTGGGATTGGTGATGGCGCTGATCTCGCGCGCATGGGCAAGAATGCCGGCCATGTAATGCTTGGCGATGTCGGAGAGGTGGTAGGTGTGGTCATCCTCGCCCCAAAACACGTTGTTTCCCTGGCGGTCAAAGAGCGACTGGTGGAGGAACATCGCGCTCGACGGCGCGCCGGCGATGGGCTTGGGCATAAACGTCGCGTGAATGTCCGACGCATACGCCTCGAGCTTGATGATGTACTTGGCCGTCATGATGGCATCCGAGGTGGTGAGCGCCTCGGCATGGCGCAGCGAAATACCGTGCTGCGACTTGCCTGACGAATGGAAGGTGTACTCGACCGGAATGCTCATCTTCTCAAGCGTGAGCACCGTGTCGCGGCGCAGGTCACGCGCGGAATCTGACGGCATGAGGTCAAAGTAGCCCACCTCGTCCACCGGGACGGGGGTGTGGTCGTCGGGGAAGTAATAGTATTCGAGCTCGGTGCCAACGTTCATGATGAAGCCGGACGACTCGGCTCGGCGGAACATGCGACGTAGGCACTCGCGCGGATCGCCCTCAAAGTAGGTGCGGTCGGGCTTGCGGATGTCGCAGAACACGCGCGCTACGCCGTCGTGCGAGGGGCGCCACGGCAGCACCTGGAACGTGGAGGGGTCCGGGAAGGCGAGCATATCCGCCTCTTCGGGCGCGGTGAAGCCCTCGATGGACGAGCCGTCAAAGCCCACGCCCTCCTCAAACGCAACTTCGAGGTCCTCGGGGCTAATGGCAAAGCTCTTGAGCCTGCCGAGCACGTCGGTAAACCAGAGATGCACAAAGCGAATGCCGCGCTCTTCGACCGTACGGAGCACGAAGTCGATGTTCTGCTGCTGATCCATGAGCCAGCAACCTCCCTCTTGTCGGGGTCTCTCCATCACACGCCTATAATCTCGTTACTGTGCCACAGGATTGTTTCGGCGACGTTTCGTGCGCATAACACGCAGACGCCGCAAAACGCACCGGGCCGCAGGCACCACCATGCACGGTGCGCCTGCGGCCCGGTAGATCTAAACCAGGTGGTTGGGGGCGGGCTTACTTGACGCCCTGCTCAAGGTCGTGAGCAACGGCATCGACGCCCTTCATGGCCGGGCAGCGCTTCTTGGTGCTTGGGCCGCAATGCCCCGTGCACGTGCCAGCCGCAGAGCAGTCGGCGCACGAGCCCTTGCGCCATACGCGCACACACACAGTCACAAACGCGACGGCAACAAGCGCCAGCACCACCACATCGGCAATAGAAAGCACCGCGCTTACCTCCTTGGACCTATCGTCTTCATGATACTCCACCGTGCTAGGCAGCGGCCGGTGCGACGCCCTCGTCCTCACCCCAGGCGCCCTTGGGCATGGGGCGGAAGAGCTGGAAGAGGATCAGCGCGATGAACGCGAACGCCACCACGGTCCAGATGCCGAACTGCCCGAGCGCGATGAGGTTGTAGAGCTGGTTGATGATGAGGCCCACAACCCACGCGAACGCGCACTCGTAGCCAAGTGCGATAGCCGTCCACTTGCCCGAGTTCATCTGCGCGCGGATGGTGCCCATGGCCGCGAAGCACGGGGCGCAGAGCAGGTTGAACGCGCCGAAGGCGGCGATGGCGCCCATGCTCGGGAACATCGCGGCGAACGCGGACCACAGGTTCGGGTCGGTCTCGGTACCGTCGGCGATGTGCAGCAGCGAGCTCGCCGTCGCAACGACGTTCTCCTTGGCTACAAGACCGGTGATGGACATAGCCGTGGCCTGCCAGGACTCGAAGCCGAGCGGGGCGAAGATCCAGCCGATGGCGCTGGAGAGCATAGCGAGCACGGAGTAGTCGGTGAACTCCTCGGGGATGCCCTCCATGGCGGGCAGGAAGCCAAACGCGCCATCGTAGCTACCGAAGTTCGAGAGGAACCACACGACGATGGTCGAAGCGAAGATGATGGTGAACGCTTTCTTGATGTAGGCGGAGACGCGCTCCCAGATGTGCAGCCACCAGGACTTGAGCGATGGGAAGTGGTAGCTCGGCAGCTCCATCACGAACGGCGTCGGACGACCGGCGAAGAGCTTGGTCTTCTTGAGCATGATGCCCGAGACGATGACCGCGATGACGCCCAGGAAGTAGAAGAGCGGCGCGATCCACGTGGCCTCGGCATCGCCCACAAGCGCGCCCATGAGCAGCGCGATGATGGGGAGCTTGGCACCGCAGGGGATGAAGGTCGTGGTCATGACCGTCATGCGGCGGTCCTTCTCGTTCTCGATGGTCTTCGTGGCGAGCACGCCCGGCACGCCGCAGCCCGTGGAGACGAGCATGGGGATGAAGCTCTTACCGGAGAGCCCGAAACGACGGAACACGCGGTCCATAACGAACGCGACGCGCGCCATGTAGCCGCAGTCCTCGAGGAACGAGAGCAGGATGAAGAGCACGAACATCTGCGGAATGAAGCCGAGCACGGCGCCCACGCCGGCGACGATGCCGTCGTTCACGAGGCTGATCACGAGGTCGCTCGCGCCGAGCGAGGTGAGCCAGCCCTCCACGACCATGGGGATGCTCGGGCACGCGGTGCCTAAGAAGTCGAAGCCCTCGCCGAAGAGGTTGTCGTTCACCCAGTCGGTCATAGCGGTACCGAAGGTCGAGATAGCCAGGTAGTACACCGCGAACATCACGACAAGGAAAATCGGCAGACCGAGGATGCGGTTCGTGACGATGCGGTCGATCTTCTCGGAGGTGCTCATCTTGGCGGGCGCCTTCTTCACGCACTCGTCCATGATGTGCGCGATCACGGCGTAGCGCTCACCGGTGATGATGGACTCGGCGTCATCGTCGCAATCCTGCTCGCACATGGCGATGAGCTGCTCCACACGATCGGCCGCGTCCTTGGTGAGGTTCACGAGCTTCGCCGCGTCGGTATCGCGCTCGAAGAGCTTCACCGCGTAATAGCGGCGCTTGTTCTGGGGCACGGAGCCCGGGAGCTGCGCCTCGATGTGGTCGAGCACGTCCTCGATCGCGGAGTCGAACTTGTGCTCCGGCACGCCGTCCTTACTCGCCGCCTCGCGCTTGGCGATGTTGATGAGCTCGTCGAGGCCCGTGTTCTTGAGCGCTGAGATCATGACGACCGGGCACCCCAGACGGTCGGAGAGCGCGCGGATGTCGATCCTGTCGCCCGACTTCTCCACGAGGTCCGCCATGTTGAGCGCGCAGACGACGGGCAGGCCCGTCTCGATGACCTGGAGCGCCAGGTACAGGTTGCGCTCGAGGTTCGTGGCGTCGATGACCTGGATGACCACGTCCGGTTCGCCGCTCATGAGGTAGTCGCGGCTGACGCGTTCCTCGGGGCTGTACGGGCTCAGCGAATAGATACCGGGGAGGTCGGTGATGATCACGCTTTTATCGGCGGAGAGCTTGGCCTCCTTCTTCTCAACCGTCACGCCGGGCCAGTTGCCCACGTAGCCGTTTTGGCCCGTGATCTGGTTGAACAGCGTGGTTTTACCGCAGTTGGGGTTGCCCGCCAACGCGATATGCAACTCAGAAGCTGCCATGTAATCCTTCTTCCTTAGGCTTTGAAACTTGGGAAAAGTTACCGAGTTCGCTCTGTCGAACAAGAGGATCGGACACCGTCTCGGGCTCCTGTGCGCCACATTTCTTAACCACGGCTAACAAATGTTACTCGGCTCATCCTATTTGTTAGACATAGCTAACTCTACCTGTAAAAAAATATGCGCTTGCGCGCTTGGGGCCACGTTGCCCCGTCGTGGCTACTGCACCTCGATGATCGCCGCTTCTTCCTTGCGGATCGAAAGCTCATAGCCACGCACGTTGATCTCGACCGGATCGCCGAGCGGAGCGACCTTGACCACCGTAAACGGTGTGCCCTTGATGAGCCCCAGATCCATGAGGTGGCGACGAAGCGCACCCTCGCCGTGCAGCTTCACGATGGTGGACGAATCCCCCACCTGCACATCTCCGAGCGTTTTCATAGCATCCCCCTTTCCAGTCCTTCACGGTGTCCCAGGCATGCTGCAGGACGCATGCACCCGCGACGACGCCCGCGCTACACCGTCATAACATGTGCGGCGACCTTGGCATCAAGGCCGAACCGCGCCCCCTTGATGGTCACGATGATGTTGCTGCCACTCGAGCTCACCACATGCACCTCGGAGCCCTCGACAAAGCCGAGGTTCTCCAAGTGATGCTTGATATCCTCGTTTCCGCGCACGCGCGCCACGCTGACGGTCTCGCCAGCATGCACCAGCGAGAGCGGCATCGCGGGCATCTGCGGCCCTTGCGCCATGGCAAACCACCTGTTCCATCGTTTCCGACCATCGAACGCACGGCCGAGCGGACGTCATGGGCGCGCGCCGCGTCGATACCCGTCGCGACCGGGTGCCTCGCAGATGCGTCATGCAGGCGCATCGACCGTTTGTTCACCTCAGTAAACTACCACTGCGGTCCTGTGCTGTGAAGAGTAAATTAGCCATTGCTAACAAAAAGTTTGCTTTGGTAAAGAATTTGCGGATGCAATCAAGCGGATGACGCTCCGCCGATGACGCTCCGCTCGCCCGTCCGTCTCTCTGCGCACCATCTGCGGCGCCATCTGCGGCGCGACTTCCGACGCGACTTCCGACGCGACTTCCGACGCGGCCTCGTTTAAACTTGCCGAGTTTACACATGAAGGGCTGTTTCGGCTCCGCTTCATACATAAAGTTGGCAAGTTTACGCATGAATGATTCGGAGCGTTTACGTATGAGTAATCCGCGCGGCGAGGCGGCGAAGGTGGCGCCCACTGATTCTCGAAGCGGTGGCTCGCCTATGTCCGGACAGCACGATCGGTTGATACGAACAAAGCCCGGTCGGAATCTCCGACCGGGCCTCCTTGCCGGCAACCTGTCTGTTCGTTTGTCGAAGCGCCGTGCACGACAGCGCGGAATCGCTACAGGTACGAGAGCACCACCTGCATAGCGCCCGAAAGCTGCAGCTCGTCGCACGACGCGAGCGCGAGCAGGTGCGTCCCCTTCTTGACCGCGCGTCCGTTTAGCGTGCCCGCGCCCTCGACGACGCTCACGCAAGTGAAGGGATGCGGCGTCGCGACGGTAAGCGTGTCGGGACAGCCATCGACGCCCACGCGCGCCAGGTCCACCGTGTAGCACTCGTTGTGCTCGAGCGTCGTCACCGCGCCCGTGAGCTCGACCTCGCCGGACGCGAGCGGCACCTGGTCGAAATCGATCACGTCGAGCGCCTGCTGCAGGTGAAGCGGGCGCAGGGTGCCGTCGTCCTGCTTGCGGTCATAGTCGTATACGCGGTAGGTCACATCGCTCGACTGCTGCGACTCCAAAATCACCGTGCCACCCTTGATGGCATGCACCGTGCCGGGGTCGATCTGGAAAAAGTCGCCGGCCTTGATGGGAATCTCGTTGAGGAGCTCACTCCAACGGCCCTCCTCGACCATCTGCGCGAACTCCTCGCGCGAATGGGCGCGCTGGCCCACCACGATAGTCTGGCCCGGCTCCGCAGAAAGCACGTACCAGCACTCCTTCTTGCCGAGCGAGCCGTTTTCGTGTTCAGCGGCGTACGCGTTGTCCGGGTGTACCTGAATCGAGAGGTCATCCTTGGCATCGATGATCTTGATGAGCAGGGGGAAGCGGTCGCCCTCCACGTTACCGAAGAGCTCGCGGTGGTTGTCCCACAGCCAGGAGAGCGTCTGGCCTGCGTACTCGCCCGAGGCGATCTGGTCGTCGCCCGCCGGGTGCGCCGAAATGGCCCAGCACTCGCCCACCGGACCTGCGGGAATCTTGTAGCCAAACTCCGTCTCAAGCTTGCGCCCGCCCCATATCTTTTCCTTGAATACCGGAACGAGCTCAATCATCGATTCCATGGCGATTACTCCTTGATCTACGACGACGTGACGCGGCTGCAAAACCATCTGCGACTTGGCAGCGCCACCATTGTATGCCATCGGCCGGCTCCCCGCCCCGGTGGCGGGAAAGGGACGGCCCCAGCCCCTCAATGGGTTGAAAGGAACACGCCCCCAAACAACCCTTACAGGTTCTCCTCAAGTACTTGGCGAAAATCCCGGGCGACGGCGACCTCATTGGGCCCGTCAACGGTCACCCGCAGCTCATCGCCCTGGCAGCCGTTAAGACCCATCACGCCCATGATGTCGTCGCCCGCAACGGTCTGGTTGCCGCAGGTGAGCGTAATTGCGGGCTCGTGCGTGCGCGCAAACGAGCAAATCATAGCCACCGGACGCGCGTGCAAGCCAGCATGGCCCTGGATAACGTAGGCAAACTCGACCATCATTCCGCCTCTCACTCAAATAATGGTTTCCTATGATACGAAAATGCCCGGCCCCGCGCACGTGGCGGAACCGGGCATGTTGTTCGCAGGTCGACCAAAACCGGTCAAGTTGAACACGTCCCCAAATGACCACCCAAATTGGGATTACATAAGGCGGAGCGAAACCTCTTTGAGCTGGCCCAGCGAGACCTCGCTCGGCGCGCCCGACATGAGGTCGGAACCGGAGCTCGTCTTGGGGAACGCCATGACGTCGCGAATGGAATCGCAGCCGGCAAGCAGCATGCATACGCGGTCGAGACCGAGCGCGAAACCGCCCATGGGCGGGGCGCCAAAGGTGAGCGCCTCCATGAGGAAGCCAAACTGCTCGGTCGCACGCTCCTCCGTAAAGCCAAGGAGCTTCAGGATGCGCATCTGCAGCTCAGGGTCGTGGATACGCATACCGCCGCCGCCGGCCTCAAAGCCATCCATCACGAAGTCGTAGGTGTGGCTGCCAACGGACAACGGGTCGCTCTCCAGGCGCTCGATGTCCTCCTCCACCGGCTGGGTGAAGGGCTGGTGCTCGGACGCATAGGCCTTGCGGTCCTCGTCCCAATGGAAGAGCGGGAAGTCGACGACCCACAGGAAGTCGTGGCCCTCGCGCGGAACGTTAAGCGCGTCGGCCATGTGGCAGCGCATGCCGCCGAGGATCTCGTCGGAGATGAGCCGCGGACCGGCGGCGAACATCACGAGGTCGCCCGGCTCCACGTCGCAACGGCCGCGGAGCTCGGCCATCTCGTCGTCGCTAAAGAATTTGACGATGGGGCTGTTCATGGAACCATCCTCGCGGAAAGCGATCCAAGCGAGGCCCTTGGCGCCAAAGGTCTCGGCCACCTTGCCGAGCTTGTCGATCTGCGCGCGCGGCCAGGTGCCGGCGCCCTTGGCGTTGATGGCCTTGACCACGTGGCCCTCGGTGTTCGCGGCACTCGAGAACACCTTGAACTTGGAGCCCTTGAAGACGTCGGTGAGGTCCACGAGGTGCATGCCGTAGCGCGTGTCGGGCTTGTCGGTACCGTAGGTGTCCATGGCATCCCAGTACGAGATGCGGCGGAGCGGGGTGGGCATGTTGACGCCCACCTGCGAAAACGCGTCCTTGAGCACGTCCTCGAGCGCGCCCATGACGTCGTCCTGACGCACAAAGCTCATCTCGATGTCCACCTGCGTGAACTCGGGCTGGCGGTCGGCGCGCAGGTCCTCGTCGCGGAAACACTTGGCAACCTGGTAGTAGCGCTCCACGCCACCTACCATGAGCAGCTGCTTAAGGAGCTGCGGGCTCTGCGGCAGCGCGTAGAAGCTGCCGGGCTGCAGGCGGCTGGGGACAATGAAGTCGCGCGCGCCCTCGGGCGTGGACTTGAAGAGCGCGGGGGTCTCCACCTCGGTGAACGCGCGGTTGTGCAGCGCCGAGCGGATGGCAAACGTGAAGTCGGAGCGCAGCTTGATTTTCTCGGCCATCTCCGGGCGGCGAAGGTCAAGGTAGCGGTAACGCAGGCGCGTGTCCTCGGCGGTCTCGATGCCGTCCTCGATCTGGAAGGGCGGGGTCTTGGAGCGGCCGAGCACCTCGACGTGGTCCACGAGCACCTCAATCTCGCCGGTGGGAAGCTTGGAGTTAACGGTCTCCTCGTCGCGCGCGATCACGGTGCCGTGCACAAGGATGGGCCACTCGGGGCGCATGGTCTCGGCGATATGGAACGCGTCGCCGGCGGCGTGCTCGGGGTCGAAGGTGCACTGCGTCATGCCGGTGCGGTCGCGCAGATCGCAGAAAATGAGGCCGCCGTGGTCGCGGCGACGCCACACCCAGCCGGTAAGGGTGACTTTCTCGCCAATGTTTTGAGCGCGGAGCTCGCCCGCGGTGCGGGTGTGCATGGAATGGATGTTCGCAGGGTTCTGGGCGCCGGTTGCCGTAGCTGCGGGGCTGGTGGGAGCAGGCGCCGTGGTCTGAGTCTCTGTCACAGAGTCCTCCTTTTGATCTGTGCCGCCCCGTGCCGGAGCGGGCGGCATTCGTACAGATTGCCGGGCCTGCGTAGACCGCGCAGCCCGGCATGCGAGGGTCAATGGTACCAGCTTGGAGCCCGCCATGCGAGGGCGCGTCGCGATTCATAGAGTGTTAATGGTACGCGGGTGGAGTGGCGGCGCGGGCCGTACGGTGGAGCTCTGGCGCGGTGACGTGGGCGGCGCTGGCAGTGCGGTGACGGCGGGAGGTGCCGGTACGACAATGCGCGGCCGCGGGCGGCGCTCTGGTGCAGTGACGTGCGGCCGCGGGCGGCCCGATGG
>CASEER010000010.1 GCA_949287085.1 uncultured Coriobacteriaceae bacterium | reverse complement strand
GTGTTCGTTCCAACCCATTGCAAAGAAAAATCCAATGGGTTGGAACGAACACGTCCCCAACCAACCCCTCGCGTTCTGCATTTGTGCAGCTTCACCTTTATCGGTTGCATGCAGGCCGTATCTGGTATCATGCTAAAACTGTGCGCGCATTTGCGGGCGTGGCGGAATTGGTAGACGCGCTGGATTTAGGTTCCAGTGGGCTTCCCGTGAAGGTTCGAGTCCTTTCGCCCGCACCAGCGCCGCGCAGGCGCAGCGCGCGCTCCGGTTGTACGCAGCCGTTTGTTTGGTATACCAGGGTTACCAGCGCCCAACGACACGCTGGCAAGGTAAGAGGAGGAACGTTGAACATCTCTGCATCTGACGTCGAGAACGGTAAGCTTACCGCGACCGTCACCATCGCCGCCGAAGACGTCGACCGCGCGATCAAGAAGGCCTACAAGGACGCCGCCAAGCAGTATCGCTTCCCGGGCTTCCGCAAGGGCCATGCGCCGCGTCCCGTTATCGACAGCAACCTTGGTCCTCAGTTTGCTCTTGCCAACGCCACTGAGGCGCTTGTGAACGAGTCCGCGCCTGCGATTCTGAACGAGCTTGACATCGTCCCCGTCAAGGATGGCGACTTTAAGGTCGAGGAGATCGTGAAGGACGGCGAGGAGTACACCTTCTCCGTGGAGTACACCCTACGCCCCACGCCTTCGCTCAGCTCCTATGAGCCCGTTGCCATCGAGATGCCCCCGGCCGAGGTCACCGAGTCCGAGATCGACCAGCAGGTTGACATGCTCATGACCTATCAGACCCGCTTCGAGGACGTTGAGGACCGCGGCATCGAGGCCGAGGACTTCATCACCGCCGACGTCAAGGACGTGAAGGGCGCCGAGAAGCTCGCGGGCGAGGACCGCATGTTTGCCATGGGTTCGGGCGTGCTGCCCGAGGCCGTTGAAGAGGCCCTCAAGGGCATGAAGGTGGGCGAGACCAAGGAGATCAGCTGGACCCCCGCGGCCGAGGGCGACGAGGAGCCCGAGGAGGCCACGGCCGAGTTCACCATCAAGAACATCAAGGCCCGCGTGGTTCCGGAGCTCACCGACGAGCTCGCCAAGAGCGCCTTTGGCTTTGACGACATCGCCGCCATGCGCGACGCCGTTAAGACCGAGCTCGAGCAGGACAAGGCTTCGCGCCTGCCGCAGCTCAAGGAGAACCGTGCCGTGTCCGTGCTCGCCGAGCGTCTTGAGCTCGAGGAGATGGATAAGGACTACGAGCAGTCGGTGTTCCAGGAGCTGGGCCAGACCTTCCTGAACAACCTGGCGCAGCGCGGCATGAGCCTCGACCAGTGGCTCCAGGCCTCCAACCTCTCGTCCGACCAGTTCATCGAGGACCTGCACCATCAGGCCAACGACGTGGCCCGCGAGTCCCTTGCGCTCGACGCCCTGGCGCGCGAGCTCAAGGTCGAGGTCACCGACGAGGACGTGGACAAGGAGTTCCAGAACGCCGGCGTTGAGGACGTTGAGGCCTCCAAGGCGAGCTTCATCGCCGACGGCCGTATGCCCGCCGTGCGCGACTCCATCCGTCGTTCCAAGGCGTGCGACTGGTTGGTCGAGAACGCCCAGGTTACCGAGGTTGACGAGACCGCGCAGCAGAACGAGGACGCCGCCGAGTAGCGTGCATGCGCTCGCGCGCGGCAGGTCCGCGCGTTGATCGACGGATGTCGTCGTCTGCCCAATTGGTATAGGCATGCGCGTTCTGGGTACCGTAACATACCGGTAAACCAACGCGCTCGTACGGTGGTCGGCCCGCTATGGGGTCGGGCACCGTACGTGTTTGAACACGCATTGAAAGGAGAGAGAGGAGCCCTATGGCGCACCTTCGAACTGAATCTGCTCTGGTGCCGTACGTGATTGAGCAGACCCCGCGCGGCGAGCGCAGCTACGACATCTACTCGCGCCTGCTGAACGACCGCATCGTGTTTCTGGGCGAGGAGATCAACTCCGTTACCGCAAACCTGGTGATCGCGCAGCTGTTGCACCTGGAGAGCCAAGATGCCGAGAAGGACATCTCGCTCTACATCAATTCGCCTGGTGGCGAGGTGTACTCGGGTCTTGCAATCCTGGACACCATGAACTTCATCAAGCCCGACGTCTCCACCATCTGCGTGGGCATGGCGGCCTCGATGGCGGCGGTGCTGCTGGCAAGCGGCGCTAAGGGCAAGCGCTTCTGCCTGCCCAACTCCATGGTGATGATTCACCAGCCGAGCGGCGGCGCTCAGGGCCAGCAGACCGAGATCGAGATCGCGGCCGAGGAGATCAAGACCCTGCGCGGTACCCTCAACCAGATCTTGGCCGATGCAACGGGCCAGCCGTTTGAGAAGGTCAAGCAGGATACCGAGCGCGATCATTACCTGCGCGCGACCGACGCGCTTGAGTATGGCCTCGTGGACCGCATCATCGCGTCCCGCTTCGAGGCTGCGAAGGGTGCGGAATAATGGCAAACGATACCCACGCGGGCTCCGCGGGCACGGGAGACGCGACGGACGGCACGATCCGCTGCTCGTTTTGCGGCAAGGAGCAGGGCCAGGTGCGCAAGCTGGTCAAGGGCCCCAACAACACGTTCATTTGCGACGAGTGCGTTTCGGCGTGCGTAGAGATCCTGGAGGAATCGCTCGCCCACGACTTTATGCAGCAGAACCCGGGCTACCCCTACATGATGAACGGGGAGGGCTTTGGGGCCGATGCCTTTGGCGCGCCCGAGGTTGAAGCCGCAGAAGAAGAGCCCGAGACCACGGGCAAGCAGGTCATCACGCACGTTCCCACGCCGCACGAGATCTATGACGAGCTTTCGCAGTACGTGATGGGCCAGGAGGACGCCAAGCGCGCCATGTCGGTGGCCGTGTATAACCACTACCGGCGCGTGCTTGAGGGCGGTGCCGCCGAGGGCGCCTTTGACGCGAGCGACGGCCGCGCCCCGCAGGAGCCGCTCGGCAAGCACGCCGCGCCCGCGGACGACCTAGAGGACGTGGAGCTTGCCAAGTCAAACATCCTGCTGCTGGGCCCCACGGGCACGGGCAAGACGCTCTTGGCGCAGACGCTCGCGCGCATCCTCGAGGTACCCTTTGCCATTGCCGATGCCACGGCGCTCACCGAGGCGGGCTACGTGGGCGAGGACGTCGAGAACATCCTGCTGAAGCTCATTACCGCTGCCGACGGCGACATCGAGCGCGCCCAGGTGGGCATCATCTACATCGACGAGATCGACAAGGTGGCTCGCAAGGCCGAGAACCTCTCCATCACCCGCGATGTGTCGGGCGAGGGCGTGCAGCAGGCGCTCCTCAAGATTCTTGAGGGCACTGTGGCGAGCGTTCCGCCCCAGGGCGGCCGCAAGCACCCGCAGCAGGAGCTGCTCCAGATCGACACGACGAACATCCTGTTTATCTGCGGCGGCGCGTTCGTGGGCCTCGACAAGATCATTGCCGACCGCGTGGGAAACAAGGGCGTGGGCTTTAATTCCGAGATCGCCGGCCCCACTTCTACGGACGAGAACGTTCTGCTGAGCCAGGTGCTGCCGCAGGATCTGAACGCCTTTGGCATGATTCCCGAGTTCATTGGCCGTACGCCGGTGATTACGCACACCGCGGCGCTGGACGAAGACGACCTGGTGTCTATCCTCACCGAGCCGCGCAACGCCATCGTGAAACAGTACCGGCGCATGTTCCAGCTGGAAAACTGCGACCTGGAGTTTGAGCCCGAGGCCCTGCGCGAGGTGGCCAAGCTGGCGCTCGAGCGCAAGACGGGCGCGCGCGGCCTGCGCTCCATCTGCGAGGATGTGCTGCAGCAGACCATGTTTGACCTGCCCAGCGAGCATGGCGTGGAGAAAGTGGTGGTAACGCCCGCCTCCGTGCGCGGCGAAGAGCAGCCTCGCCGCGTCTACCGTGCGGCATAGCTAAGAAGGGACGGGTGCGCGCGGCTCCTGCTGAGCGCACCCGTCTGCACGCGCTCTCGAGCGCTTCAACCGTTGAAGACTCGTGGTGGTAGAAAGAGGTTACGAGGGTGAAAACGCCCAAATACCTGCAAATCGAGCGCGAGCTCAGGCGTGAGATCGAGGACGGCAGCTTCGAGCCGGGCGATTTGTTTTACAGCAACGCCGAGCTCATCGAGCGGTTCGGGGCGAGTTCCATCACGGTGATTCATGCAGTCCGGGACCTGGTGAACGATGGACTGCTGGTGCGGTATCAGGGCAAGGGCACCTTCGTTTCGCGCTCGCGGCATCGCAGACTCGTCCGCTTGAGCGAGCACGAGCTGTTCCACGGGGACGAGGCGGACGAGACTCGCGTGCTCCGTCTTGAGCGCATCCCGCTCGATGAGCGCGATCCCAGCGTCGTTGAGAAGCTCCAGCTGCCCGCAGGCGATTCCTACGCCGTAATCGAGCGCGTGCGCAGCTATGAGGGCGTTCCGTACCAGCACCAGGAATCGTATATCCCCGTGCGCTATATCCGCGACCATGTTCAGCCCTCGTATTACGAATCCGTCTACCGGCGCTTCCGAGAAGACTTTGGCATACAGTTGGCGCGCGAGGCGTCGCACGAGGAGATGCGCATCGTTTTGCCCGCCACGCCGCATGTGCGCGAGGCGCTGCATCTTACCGAGGGCGATCCCTGCGTGTATAAAGAGCGGACGACCACGCTTGCTGACGGCACGATTGCTGAATTCATCAAGATGCACAAGCGCTGGGACTATTTTGAGCAAACGGTGGAAGAGGCGGCGTCGTAGCCGCTGCGCGCCAAGGTCCACGGTGAGTCAAAAATGCGCCCGGGTACCCTGCGGTTGGTCAGGGTACCCGGGCGCAGCTTTTATGTGCATGTTGTTCGCTCTGTTTTGCCTGCTACGCAATAACCGCTACGCATTATCTGCGACGTGTAGCCCTCCCTCTTGGTTAGCGCTGCCGTGGCGCCAGGGGATGCGCGAGCACGTTTACCACGGGCTGTCCGGCGACAAGCCGGCCGTTTTGCACAAAGCCCTCCTCGCGCCCGTCAAGCTCGGCAATGAGCTGTCGGCGCAGGTAGCTCATGCGCTCTTGGCACGTGGGGTCGTCGATGAGGTCATGCTCCTCGCGCGGGTCATGGGCAAGGTCAAAATATTGCTCGCGTCCCGTCTGGCTGAACCAGATGTACTTGTCATGGTCCGACACGAGATACTGATGCGACTGCTCGACGGTAAACGCATGCTCTCCATGGAGCAGGGCCCGGTCGAGGCGCGTGCCGGCGCGCACGTCGTTTGCAAGTGACGCGCCGTCGACATCCTCCGGAATCTCGATGCCGCACAAATCAAGGAGCGTTGGCATGACGTCCATGAGCTCGACCACGCTTTCGGAGCGGTGGGCGGGGAAGTCTCCCAGATGCGTTCCCATGCGAATGAAGAGGGGGATATGCGCCGCGCCCTCGTAGGGGAGGAGCTTCCGCCAGAGCGAATGGTCAAAGAGCATCTCGCCGTGGTCGGAGAGGAAGACGATGATGGTGTCGTTAAACGTGCCGTCGCGCTTGAGCGCCGAGATGAGCCGGCCCACCTGATGGTCGACATGCGTGATGGCCGCATAGTAGCCGGCTAGCGCCTCGTGGCGAAGCTGGGCGTCGCGGCATCCATGCACGCTCGCGGGAATCATGCCGTCGCGCTCCGTCGCCTCAAGGTCGTCCCAGTCGCCCTGTGCCGGCTCGCGCAGCTCGCGCTCGTTGTAGAGGTCGAAGTACGACCGGGGCGCATCGAGCGGCGGGTGCGGGCGCACGAAGCTCGCCATCGCAAAGAACGGGCGGGTTCGATCGCGCGTCTCCAAGAAGCGGATGGTCTCGTCGGCGACCCAGTTCGTGGGATGCAGCCGCTCCTCGTAGATCCAGGGGTGGTAGACCCATGAGTTGCACTCGGGGCCCGTGCTGTCTATGTCGGCATCCGGGCCGAGCTCATGACGGAGGAAGTGCAGGTAATCATCGTGCACGTCCTGGTGCATCCAATGAGGAATGTCGCTTCCCTGGTAGCAGCCCAGATAGCCGTCGTGCAGCTTGAGGGTCTGGAAGCCGCACGAGAGGCGGGGAGGATGAACGTGGAGCTTTCCCACGCAGGCGGTCTGATAGCCGGCATCGGAGAACTCCTGGGGCAGCATGTGGGGGAAGTCCCAAGAAACACCGTCTTCGTAGCCCACGCGGCCATGGTGCGCCGGGGTCTGCCCGGTAAAGAGGGTCGCCCGTGCCGGCACGCACGTGGGGCACGCGCTGTAGGCGTGCTCGAAGAACGTCCCTTGGGCCGCCAACGAGTCCAGGTAAGGCGTTTTGACATCCGGGTGACCGGCAAAGCCAAGACAATCGCCGCGCAGCTGGTCGCACATGATGAGCAGCACGTTGGGGCGGGTTACCGGTGCGGGAATATCAAGAGTTGCCATGGCTTGTCCTTTACACGAGCGGCCGATATACAGAGTATATCGGTGTGGGCACGCCGAGCGTGCTCGACATGCCCACGGGAGATGGAAAGAAGGGGTTTTGTTTGCCTAGCCCTTGGCGATGATGCCGAGAGCGGAGAGCGCGACCGCAGCGATGAGCACGATGAAGATCATGATCGTCGAGGTCATCTTCTTGCGTCCGAGGCCCCAGTAGATGAGCCCCACGATAGCCGCCGGGAGCAGGCCGGGCAGCATGGTGTTGAGCGTGTTCTGCAGGTTGATGGCGGCGCCGCCCACGGTCGGGTTTACCGTGAAGACCACGTTGATGTTCGAGGCGATGAGCGAGCCGACCATGAAGATGCCGAGCACGCCTGCCGACTCGGTCAGCGCGGAGAGCCTATCACCCATGGTGGTGACGAGCGACACGCCCGTGCGGTACGAGACGCTCGTGAGCCACCAACGGAAGACGCCGGTGACCACGCATTCGATGGTCCACAGGATGACGCCGAGCGGGTTGCCCTCGACGGCCATCGATGCTGCGAGCGCGCCGAAGATGGTGGGGAGCAGCGACCCGAAGATCGAGTCGCCCACGGCTGCGAGCGGGCCCATGAGGCCGGTTTTGATGCCGGCAACGGTTTCCTCGCCTGCGGCACCCTCCTCTTCCTGGACGGCGACGTCGATGCCGAGGATGATGTTGTTGAAGAAGTTCGAGGTGTTAAGGAACTGATTCTCCATGCGCATCATGCGCTTGAGCTCGGGCGAGTGGTCGCCGTAGAGCTTGCGCATGAGCGGCATCAGCACAAAGAGCTGGCCGGATCCCTGCATGCGCTCGTAGTTCCAGCCAAGCTGGAAGCCAAAGAGGCTGCGGCGGTTAATCTGGTTTATGTCGGACTTGGTGACTTTGTAGCCCGTGGTCGGGGCGGTAGCTGCGGCATTAGAGCTCATCGTCATCGTCTCCTTCCTGCGTGGCAGCCTCAACGGGTGCGTTCTTCGAGCTGTTTACAAGCGTGCGATAGTGGTTGACGGCAAGGAACGTGCCAATGAGCGCGATGCCGATCATGGGCAGGTTGATGAACGAGCCCGTGAAGCCCTCGGCCACACCGGCCACGGCGGTGCCGATGGTCTTGACGTTGGTAAAGAGGTAGCTCATGAAGACCGTCACCACAAAGCCCAAGATGAGGTAGTGCCAGAAATGCTTGACCGGCAGGTAGCGCAGCAAGATGGCGAAGCCGACCGCCGGGAGCACCGCGCCGGCAACGCCAAGGCCGGTGCCGAGCCAAGCGAGCGGGCCGTTGAGCACGTCCATAAGCGTCTGGACGACGCCCTGGCCAAAGGCAAGCGCAAGCCCCACGGGAAGGGCGCGCGAGAGCGCCCAGGGGATGGCGCCGTACAGGAAGTTGCGCTGGATGCCCGCATAGTCTTCACGCTCGATGAGCGCGTCGATACGATGCTGGAAGAACGTGTTGCAGAAGCGACCGAGAATGTCGGTTACCGTAAGGACCGCGGCAACGGGAACGGCGATAGCGGCAAGTGCCTGAGAGGGGTCCATGCCGAGCGCAACCGAGAATGCCGTGGCGAGAATGGAGCCGGAGTTTGCATCGATGTGCGAGGAGCCGCCGAAGGTGCCGATTCCGAGCACCGTGAGCTGCATGCTACCGCCAATAAAGAGGCCCGTTACCGGGTCGCCCATGATGATGCCTGCCATCATGCCGCAGAACACCGGCTGGTTTGCCGTCTGCCACCAGTTTTGGCCGCATACCACGGTGAATGCGGCCATCAGTGACAGCAGCAGGACTTGAAAAATGTTAATCATTGCCGTCCGCCTTTCGCTGGTTTTTCGGAAAGAATGAGCGGCGAGGCACCCGATTGCGCGCCTACGAGTTCCAGCTGCTCGTTCTCTCTGAACTGTATATATCTATATATAGAGTTGTAAAGCTACGCGTGGCACTTTAACGCGCCGTTTACTATGTGAACGGTTGGTTTCCTCCGGCGAACGGTGCCTTGCAGAAGCGTGCGGGTCATGTACGCATGCTCGAACTTCGAATCAGGGTGTACAAATTTTATTCGGCTGGACAACGGGTTTGACGGCTGAGCCCACGCAGCGTATGTTGGTAGGCGCATTGGTTGCGGCCCGCGCGCCTTTATCGCTGGCGGCGGCTCTTTGTCGTGTAAGACATGGCGGTATCAACAACCTTGCGCCCTGAGTACGCTTCTGGGCGCGTGCTGGGAGACACATATGGATATGCACTATCTGCCCGTATTCATCGTCTGCTTTCTTGCCTCGCTGCTAGGCCCGCTCTGCGGCATCGGCGGCGGCGTGATCATCAAGCCCGTCGTTGACGCCATGAACGTCATGAGCGTGAGCACGGTAAGCTTTTTGTCGAGCATGTCGGTGCTCATCATGTCGCTCTCAACGCTCGCCCAAAACGCGGCAAGCAAGCAGTCGGACATCGATGCCCGCGCGATGGCGCCCATCGCAATCAGCTCGGCCGTGGGCGGGGTCATCGGCAAGATGGTCTTCAACCAGCTGAGCGCCGTGTTTCCCAACGCCGAGCTCGTGGGCGCGGTGCAGGCGGCGGTGCTCATTGCCCTGTCGCTTTTGGTGCTCGTCTACACGCTCAACAAGGCGCGCATCCAGAGCCTCGAGCTCAAGAGCGTTGCGGCGCAGGCGGTCATTGGGTTTTGCGCGGGCGCGTGCTGGTCGTTCTTAGGCATTGGCGGCGGCCCCTTTAACCTGGCCATTCTTGTCTTCTTCTTTTCTATGGAGAGCAAACCGGCCGCGCAGGCATCGCTCTTTATCATCGCGTTCTCGCAGACGGCGAGCCTCATCTACACGCTCGTGACGGGGAGCGTGCCGGAGTTTGTCCCGCTCGTGCTTGCGGGCATGGCGCTCATGGCCATCTTGGGTTCGGTCGTGGGCCGTAAGCTGCTGCGCCATATGGATTCTGCCGCGGTGGACCGGCTCTACGTGTTTGCCATCGTGCTGATCATGATTATCTGTACCTACAACCTCGTGCGCTTTACGGTGCTGTAACGGCACCCTGCTACGATGGGGGCGCCGCCGGCGGGTGGTACCGGTAAACCAGGTAATGAGCGATTGTCTACCAGGTGATGGGGGAGTAGCGTGGCCGAGCAGAGTGCTACAGCAACGGATACCAAGCAGCAGACGTCGGGCGGCGGCGTGGCGCGCACCATCGGCTCCTACGTGATGCAGCGCGAGCACGTGTTTGCCGAAGATACGCTCCGCGGCGCGCGGAACTTTGGCCAGAGCCTGCACCTCTTTGTGCTGGTGGTGATCGTGGCCGTGATCATGGGTGTTGCGGCGTGGGCGTTTTTGACCTGCCTTGATGCGGTGACGAGCTTTCGCTCCACGCACGTGCTGTGTTTTGCGCTGTTGCCGCTGGTGGGCGTGGGCACGGCCTGGCTCTACCGCACTTATGGCCACGGGGCTGCGCGCGGCAACAACCTGGTGATTGACTGCACTGTAGCCGGAAGGCACATCCCGCCCGTGATGGCTCCCTTTACCTTTGTGTGCTCGGTGGCCACGCACCTGGCTGGCGGCTCGGCGGGCCGCGAGGGCACGGCCGTGCAGATTGGCGGCACCATCGCCGACACTGTGTCGCGCCTGTGCAAGCTCGATGAATACGACCACCAGGATCTTATGATGGCGGGGATCTCGGCGGCGTTTGGTGGCGTGTTTGGCACGCCGCTCGCCGGCGCGTTCTTTGGCATGGAGATGTGCTTTGTGGGCAAGCTGCAGTACCGCGCGGGCGCGTACTGCTTGGTGGCGTCGTTTGTGGGCGACCTGGTGACAACGAGCCTGGGCGCCGCGCGCGAGGGCTACGTGGTGGGCGTGGTACCCCAGATGAGCCCGACGTCCATTGCGTTTGCCGTGCTGGCTGCGGTGGCGTTTGGCATTGTGGCGCGCTTGTTCTCGGGCGCCATCCGCTGCGTGAAACGGTTTTACGCGGCGCACATTACCAACTATCTGCTTGCCGCGGTGGCGGGCGCGCTCGTGGTGCTTGCCGTGTACGTGGTCTTTGGGCTGTACGACTATGCCGGCTTGTCGTCATGGCTGGTGCAAGCGGGCTTTCGTGGCGAGACCACGCCGTTCGACGCGCTGCTGAAGCTCGTGATGACGGCGCTCACGCTGGGTGCGGGCTTCCAAGGGGGCGAGGTGACCCCCATCTTTGGCATTGGTGCCTCGCTGGGCGGCTGGCTTGGCTCGGTGCTGGGGCCGCTGCTTGATGCCACACCGTCCTATGCGGCGGCGCTGGGCATGATCGGCGTGTTTGGCGCGGCGCTCAACGTGCCCATCACAACAATTCTGCTGGGCGTTGACCTGTTTGGCGGTATGGCGGCGCCGTATTTTGTGATCGTGTCGTTTGTGAGCTACCTGGTAGCCGGCCATCGCGGCGTGTACCCGGCGCAGCGCATCGTAACGCCCAAGTGGCGCTCGCTTGAGGGGGATCAAGGCCACAGCGTCGAGGAGGTCATCGCCGAACACCACGAGAAGGCAGTGCCTACCGAGGACCGTGCCGAGTAGCTTTTAATAGGGGGTCTCCAAAGGCATTGTAAGAAACAATCCATTCTCGTAATGCCTGAATTGTCTGAGAAGCATATACAATTAGCGTATCAGATTGGATTTCTTACAAAGGGCGGGCAGACGACCGTGCCCAAGGAGGTGCGGACAGCGCTCGGCATCGCGGACGGCGCGCGCGTGTACTGGTTGTTCGACGGCCGCCGCGCTTGGGTGTCCGCCGCGCCGGCAGACCCGCTCGAGGTGACGGGGGAGGAGGACTTCCGCGCTCGTCTTGCCGAGGCGGAGACCGATGTCGCCTCCGGCCGTGTGAGGGATGCCCAGTCGGTATCCGCCGAATTGAGGGCGAGGTATGGCCTTGCTTGAGAGTTCGGTGTCAGGACGTTGTTTACAGCAAGAAGGTGGCAAATAGGGCAGGCCTCCGCCACACGCTGCGCTCAGCGTCGCGACTGCCGAAGGGTACGGGCAATGGCGGCCATGCTGGGGGCGGCTTCCTCCAAAAAGGCGCGATAGCCGCAGTAATCATCGCGATAGTAGGCAATGTTGAGGCGCTTGCAGTTGCGGTGGCAGATCTGCTCGAAGGGGCAGTCGGCGCACACGGCGCACGCGCGCCGGGGCTCGGCTAAGAACGTGCGCAGGGCGTCGCAGGTGGCAAGCTCCTCGAGCGTATTGGTGAAGATGTTGCCGCACCGGTACTGGTCAAGCACGTAAAAATCGCACGGATACACGTCGCCCGAGCTCTCTACCACAAACTGCGGTGCGCATTGGCCGAGCATCCCGCACTGCTGCGGCACCACGCCGGCAAAGAGCGGGATCACGTTGTCAAACAGCGTGACTGAGCGATAGTGCCCGTGCTGGTACTCATCGAGCCATTGCCGGTAGAACACGCGATAGAACGAGGCGAAGAGCTCCGGCGTGAGCGAAAACTCGTCCGCCTCGTCGTCCAAGCCGGGCAAGCAGGGAATGAGCTGCACATAATCCAGGTGGTGGTCGCGGTAGAAGCGGTAGAGCTTCTGCGGGTGGCGGGCAAGCTGCGCCGTAAGCACGGTGAGCACGTTGAACTCAACTTCATGCGCGCGCAGCACCTCGATAGCGTGCATCACCCGGCTAAACGTGCCCGCGCCCTGGGCATTGGGCCGTAGCCAATCGTGCAGGTCGCGGTAGCCGTCAAGCGAAACGCCAACCAAGAAGCGGTGCTCGTGGAAAAACGAGGCCCACGCGTCGTCAATCACATAGCCGTTGGTTTGGATGGCATAGGTCACACGCTGGTGCGTGCGCAGCTCGTCCACGCGGCTTACAAAGGCGCGAAAAAAGTCGAGCCCCGCGAGCGTGGGCTCGCCGCCCTGAAAGGCAAAGGAAATCTGAGCGTCGTCGCCCAGGCCCAGGGCGCGGTCAATGAGCGCCTCCATGACGTCCCGGCCCATTACGCCATGCGAGCGCACGGCGCGGTGCTCGGCAACATCAGCGTAAAAACAGTACCGGCACCGCATATTGCACGAGGCGGATGCAGGCTTGATCAAAAAGCTGATGTACTTCATGGGGCTCCTTTGTGGCTTGCGCTCTAGCACATGACGCGGGTGTACTGCTCGCATGAGGCGCGCTGCTCGGGCGTGATGCCGGGGTCGGTAATCACGGCATCGATCTGCTCCAGGCTATAGAACGTAAACAGGTCGCGCCGGAAAAACTTGGACGAGTCGGCAACAATATAGCGCTTGCGCCCCTTGTCGAGTGCCATGCGCTGTAGGTTCGAGATGTCAATGTTATGGCCCATCACGTCGGGCGCGCAGATGCCGTTCACCCCAAAGAACACCTTGTCGATGCTCATGGACGAGAGCGCCTCTTCGGTCAGGTGCCCATAGAGCACGCTCGTCTTGCGGCGGTAGAGCCCGCCCAATAGGTACAGCTCGATATAGGGGTTATCTTTGAGTACCTCAAACGCCGACAAGCTATTGGTCACGATGATGATCGCCTTTTCGCCCAGGTTGTGCGCAATGAGCTCGCAGGTGGTGCCCGCGCCCAAAAAGACGGCGTCCCCGTCACGGAGCAGCCCCGCCGCAAGCTTGGCGATGTGCTGCTTTTCGGCATAGTGCTGCGAGCGCTTTTTATCGTGCGGGTATTCGCGCGCCATTTGCGGCACGTTCATCACGCTTTTGGCGCCGCCGCGCACGCGCTCGATGCGACCCTCCCGTGCCAGTTCTTCCAAGTCGCGCCGAATGGTCATGGGCGAGGTGCTGAGCAACTCCGCCGCCTCGTTGACGGTGAGGAGCCCGGTGGAGTTGCACAGGCGTACGATTTCTTCCTGGCGCTGTACTTTGAGCATTTTAGCCTCCTTATGCCATCTTCAAAATATCAGAATAGAACAAAAAGAATCAAAAATATTCGTTAACGGTCAAATACAGACCCCGAGTGGTAATTTCTACACGGAGGCCGATGGTGCAAATAAAGTTTTGATATGATATTCCCGTGCAGAAAACCTCGATGTACAGAGCCTAATTTAGTATCAATCGAGCTGCATGCGGTGTTCATCCGATTCGTTTCAAAATGTTCAAAACTGAACAAAAAGGAGCAATCGCCTGTGAACACCTCTGGTATCCGTCTGTGGAAGCAGCCGTACAACCCACGGCCCATGACAAAAGGGAGGAATGCATGTCGTTCGGAATCATCCTTGCGACGCACGCCCACATTGGTGAGGCGCTGCTCGAAGGTGCGGAGATGCTCGCCGGCAAGCAGACGCGCGTTCGTGCGCTGTCGCTGACCGAGAACAAGAGCGCCGAGGAGTTTGAAGCCGAGTTCTCCGAGGTGTATGCGGAGTTCGACGAGATGTACGACCACGTGGTCGCGCTCTGCGACATCTACGGCGGCACGCCCTTCAACGTGATCTCGCGCGCCATGCTGCGCGGGGCCGATATGGTGGCCTACACCGGCGTTAACCTCCCGGTCCTGATTGATTTGGTCTTTTCGTGCGACCTCACGCCCGACGAGGTGCGCGAGCACGTGCTTGCCACCAACGCCGAGGCACTCCAAGAGGTCAAGGTCCAGCTGGCAGCGGAAGAGGACGAGGACAATCTCGACCTCTAGAAAGGAATGAGCGCTATGCCTCTCAAACTCGTAGACATCGACGACCGCCTGATCCATGGGCAGGTGGCCACCACGTGGATCCCCGACTACGGCATCGAGTCGGTCATCATCGTGAACGACCAGTGCGCAAACGACCCCGTTCAGCGCTCGGTTGCCGGTCTCGCGGTGCCCAACATCAAGGTGTCGGTCTTCACGGTCGAGAAGTTCATCGACGTCCTCAAGAAGACGACGCTCAAAAAGGTCACGCTCGTGCTCTTTGGCAACCCCATCGACGCCCTCACCATGAAGAAGAACGGGCTCGACTTTACCTACCTCAACGTCTCCGGCATGCGCTTTAACGACCAGCGTCAGCGCATCCACAAGAACATGTCCATCACCGCCGACGAAAAGCGCGCCTTCGAGGAGCTCGAGTCGCTCGGCGTGGAGTGCTGGATGCAGACCACCACGCGCGACACCAAGGAGCGCGTGCCCGAGCTCTTGAAGAACTTCAAGGGATAGCTC
Organism: uncultured Coriobacteriaceae bacterium; assembly: GCA_949287085.1. Taxonomy (GTDB): domain Bacteria; phylum Actinomycetota; class Coriobacteriia; order Coriobacteriales; family Coriobacteriaceae; genus Enorma. The sequence goes on along the minus strand of CASEER010000010.1, from coordinate 28,365 downwards.
GGTCTTTCCATTTATTGGCGGCACTGCGGGCCGCTTCCCGGCGGCTCGTTGAGATTTCCATACTTGCAAAGGAGGAAACGGTATGGTTCAAGCACTGCTCCTTGCCCTTTGGGCGGGCCTGTGCGAGTGGGACCAGTTGGGCCCGCATCTTGGGTTCCGTAAGCCCCTGCTCGCGTCGGTTGGCGTTGGCATCATCTTGGGCGACATGACCACCGCGGTCATCATTGGTGCGACCATGGAGCTTATGTGGCTCGGTGTCAACAACATCGGCGCGTACGTTCCGCCCGATGTCATCTCGGGCACCATCGTGGGCGCGTCGCTCGGCATCATGTCCGGCGGCAGCGTAACCGAGGCCACGGCGCTCGCCGTTGCCATCGGCGTCCCCACGGCCACGCTGGTCCAGCAGCTCAACATCCTGGTCATGACCACGAACGCCACCTTCCTGCACGGCGCCGACAAGGCGGCCGAGTCCGGTGAGTTCAAGGCGGTCAACAAGTTCTTCTGGGCCGCCGCGGTCTGCTTCTTCTTGACGCGCGCCGTGCCGGTGTTCATCGCTACCGGCATTGGTTCGTACGTCATCGAGAACATCATGAACTTCCTGCAGAACGAGGTGCCGTGGGTGCTCAGTGGCATGAGCACGGCCGGTGGCATGATGCCCGCCGTGGGCCTTGCGATGCTTCTCACCATGATGATGAAGAAGAACATGTGGATCTTCCTACTCATCGGCTTCGTGCTCAACGCATACGTGGGCATCCCCACGCTCGGCTGCGCGATCATCGCCGCCGCCATCGCCGGCTTCTACGACTTCGTGGTCGAGGGTCAAAAGAACGCGCAGGCCGCTCCGGCCATCGCCTCCGCCGAGGGCGCTGATGATGGAGAGGAGTATGATCTGTAATGGCTCACGTTAGCAATCATGCGCTCAACAAGGTGCTTCTGCGCACGCAGGGCTGCCAGTTTGCGCACAACTACGAGCGTATGCAGTCGCTCTCGCTCACCTACTGCTTCTCGCCCGTGCTCGAGGAGCTCTACAAGGACCGCCCCAAGGAGGAGCGCGTCGCGGCACTCAAGCGCTATCTTGAGTACTTCAACACGCACCCCATTGCGATTCCGTTCATCCTGGGCATCTGCGCCGCCCTCGAGGAGACCACCGACGAGGACCACAAGGACGCCGTCACCGGCATCAAGACCTCGCTCATGGGACCCTTCGCGGGACTCGGCGACTCCATGCTCAACCTCACCTGGTACCCCATCGCGGGCTCCATTGGTGCTTCGCTCTGCGTGAGCAACGGCTCGCTCATCGGCCCGCTCGTCATGTTCCTGCTCATCAACATACTCTACTGGCCGCTGAAGTACTTTGGCATCCACATGGGCTACACCAAGGGCATGGAGCTCATCGAAAAGGGCGGCGTGTCGCTCATCGAGCGTCTGGGCAACCTGGCCAACGTCCTCGGCATCGTGGTCGTGGGCTGCCTGATTCCCCAGACCGTCAAGCTCACCACCGGTCTGCAGTTTGCGTTCACTGAGGGCGACCCGCTCGTCATCCAGACGCAGCTCGACTCCGTGATGCCGTGCATCCTGCCCGTGCTCCTCACCTTGATCTGCTATCGCCTGATCAAGAAGGGCCAGGGCAAGAACACCGCCCAGGTGATCATTGGCATCATCGTCTTTGCGCTCGTGTTTGCCGCTATTGGCTACTACACCGGCGTCAGCATCTTCGCGTAAGAACGCGTACGGGGCGGGGGCGCCGCCAGCCGCCAAGCCTTGGCCGGCGCACCCACCCCGCGTCGCGTGGCACACGCCACGCATTGCGGCCCGGACCCGCTGGTTGCCGCACAGCGGGTCCGGACACCCCGTGTTTCTCAACCTGCCCCGATTCGTGCGACTCGGCGCATGTTGTGGAACATAAGCGTTATACCCACGTAGTCATGGAATATGAGCGGGCGCACTGGTCGCCCCCAACAGAAAGGGTGCATGCATGAGAACGATTTTGGTGCTAATGGACACCCTCCGCCGCGACGTGCTCGGCTGCTATAACCCCGCGGGTGCCGCACACACACCCAACTTAGACGCGTTTGCACAGGATTCCGTGGTGTTTGACAACCACTGGATCGGCTCGGCGCCGTGCATGCCCGCGCGGCGCGACATCATGTGCGGCCGCTACAACTTCCTGGAGCGTCCGTGGGGGCCCATCGAGCCGTTTGACGTGACGCTCGTGGATTGCCTGCGTGCCGCCGGCACCTACACCAGCATCAAGACCGACCACTGCCACTATGCCCGCACGGGAGGCGAGGGCTACCTGCAGCTTTTTAACAGCTGGGAGCTGTTCCGCGGGCAGGAGGGCGACCCGTGGGTGAGCCGCATCGACGAGCCCGGCAACATGCCCCAGACCTTCTACGGTCGCGTGCGCGAGCAGTACCAGAAGAACCGCGAGCAGTGGCCGCGCGAGGAGGACATGCCAAGCCCGCGCACCTTTACGGCCGCCTGCGACTTTATTGACCAGAACGCCGAGGACGACAACTTCTTCCTGATGGTTGAGGCCTTTGACCCGCACGAGCCCTTTGACGTGCCCGAGCGCTACATGGAGGAATACGGTGGCTCCGAGGGGCTCGACCGTGACTACTTTGAGATTCCGCCCTACAAGCGCGTGAGCGACACGGACATCCCCCCGAGCGCCGTAGACTACGTGCAGCGCCGGTACAAGGCGCTCGTGACCATGACCGACCATTGGTTTGGCACGCTCGTGAACAAGCTCAAGGAGCGCGGCATTTACGAGGACACGATGATCCTGGTGACCACCGACCACGGCTACTTCTTGGGCGAGCGCGACTACCTGGGTAAGAACTACATGCATCTGTATAACGAGCTCGCGCACCTGCCCTTCATCGTGCACTTTCCGGGTGGCGCGCGGGCGGGCGAGCGCGCCGGGCAGCTTACGCAGGCAATCGACATCATGCCCACGCTGCTCGACGCCTACGGCTACGACATTCCAAGCGAGGTGCTGGGCACGTCGCTCATGCCGCTCATGCATGACTCCGCGGCGTCCACGCGCGACTACGCGCTCTATGGCGTGCACGCCATGACAGTCAACGTGACCGACGGCCGCTACACGTATTTCCGCGCGCCCGTGCCGGGCAACCAGCCATGCTATGAGTACGCGGCCATTCCGCACACCATCCGCCACAAGATGGGCACCGAATGCCCCGAGGAGATCGAGTGCGGGCGCTTTTTGCCGCGCACCGCGTACCCGGTGTTCAAGGTACCGTGCCGCAAGCCCGCCAACATCGACCAGCGCGAGGATTGCCTGGAAGAGGTGCGCGACTCGCTGCTCTTTGATTTGGCGGAGGACTACGGGCAGACCCATAACCTGGCGGGCGAGGACCCGGCGGCCGAGGAGCGCATGGTGGCGCTGCTGTGCCGCGGCCTCACGGAGCACGAGGCGCCCGCCGAGCAGTTTGAGCGTTTAGGGCTGGTGCAGGAGTAGTGGATATACGGCTGGTGGGTGCGGCGCTGCTCATTGCCGCGACCGCGCTCCTCGTGCTTACCGAGGTCATGAAGCGGGTCTACACGCAGCAGCTCGCCTCGTTGCTCGAGCGCGGCGACGCGCGCGCGTACCTGGCGCTTCTTGATAAACCGCTCGTGAGATTCATCTTCCCGGCGTGGAACCGCTGCTTCATGCAGCTCAACGGCTATCTGGCGCTCGATGCATACGGCGAGGCCGATTCGGTGATCGAGCGCATGCTCGCTATGAGGCAAAACAGCAAGCAGCGCCGGGAGCTCGTGGGCAAGGCGTTCAACTACTACCTCGAGCGCGGCAACGAGCCGGGCGCGACCAAGCTCTTGGCCGAGATCGAGACCTGGGACGATGCCGATGCGGCAACCGAGGCGCGCATGATGCACGACATCTACATCAAGAAGGGCTGGGGGTACATCGACGAGATGGAGCGGCGGCTCGAAGGGCTCCACGGTGTGGACCGCGGCTTCTTGGAGCTGCTCCTGGCCCTGCAGTACGAGAACAAGGGTGACGCGGCCATGAGCGAGCGCTATCTCAAGCGCTCCGAGCGGCACCTCTGCGCACCGGTGAGGGGGTGATGGCATGCCCGCGATATTCGAGGGACTCGGCGTCCTTGAGTGGACGCTTCTCGCGGTGGCGGTACTGCTCGTGTGCTACAGTGCGTACCTTGCCATCGATGAGCACAGCTCCCTGCGCTTCGTCGTGCGCGCCACGCCCGCAGGGCTGGGTGTGGGCGCGGCGCTCATAGTGCTCGGTGCCGCGTACTTCGTTGCGCGCGGTATGCAGGCGTCGGACCTCGCGGCGAGCTGCGTGCTCGTGGCCATCGGCGTATCGATGCTGCTCGTGCGCTCGGGCATGGGGCCGCACGGCATCTACAGCGGCGGTTTGCGCATGGGCTGGGATACCATCGAGCGCGCGGAGGCCGTGGCGGCGCCGGACGGCGTGGTGGTGCGCTACACCGTGCGCGGAGCTGCCCGCGAGCTCTTTTTGCCGGGCGCTGACCAGGGTGCCGTCGCGGCATTCCTTGCCGACATGCGCAAGATTCACTAGGTGGGACAAGCGTCGGGTGCGTTTACCTCAGGAGCGGGGCAAGCGAACCCGGCACCGATGACCCACGCTGCAGAGGGAGGAATCATGGCACGGCCAAATATCGTGCTCATCGTGTGCGACCAACTGCGCGGCGACTGCCTGGGGGCGGTCGGCCATCCGGACGTCAAGACGCCCTATCTTGACACGCTGGCAGCCGAGGGCACGCTCTTTGAGAACGCCTACTCGGCGTGCCCGAGCTGCATCCCCGCGCGCGCCGGGCTGCTCACGGGGCAGGCCCCGAGCTCGCACGGGCGCGTGGGCTACCAGGATGGCATCGATTGGGAATACGACCACTATCTGGCCGAGGAGCTTGGCCAGGTCGGTTACCAGACGGCCTGCGTGGGCAAGATGCACGTGCACCCGCCGCGCCTTGCGTGCGGGTATCAGACGCTCAAGCTGCATGACGGCTACATTGGCCACTATCGCCACGCCGACACGCCGTACTGGCACCATCAGACGGTGTCCGACGACTACATGCGCGACATGCGCGACCGCCTGGGTGCCTCGTTTGACGTGAACGGCTCGGGTGTTGAGAACAATTCGTGGATCACGCATCCTTGGATCTACGAGGAGCGCTACCATCCCACCAACTGGGTGGTGGACGAGTCGATCCGCTTCTTGGAGACGCGCGACCGCACGCGCCCGTTCTTCCTCACGGCGAGCTTCGTGCGCCCCCATCCGCCGTTCGACGCGCCCCAGAGCTACTACGACCTCTACGCCGGGCGCGACCTGCGGCCGCCCGCAGCGGGGGACTGGGATGACCTTGAGGCCACCGAGCGCGACGGCATGGTACTCGACAGCGTGCACGGCTGCCGCGACGCGGAGCTCCGCCACCAGGCCATGGCCGGCTACTACGCGTGCATCACGCATATCGACCATCAGGTCGGGCGCCTCGTCACCGCGCTCGAGAACGACGGCACCTATGGCAACACGGTGGTGGTGTTCACCTCCGACCACGGAGAGATGCTCTTTGACCATTCGCTCTTCCGCAAGGTGCTGCCGTACGAAGGGTCCACGCACATCCCGCTGATCGTGCGTGCAGGCAAGCAGGTGGCCGCTGCGGCGGGGGCTGCGGGCTCGGTTACGGGGCGCCGGTCCCAGAGCGTCGTGGAGCTCATGGACGTCATGCCCACGCTGCTGGAGCTGGCGGGCGCGCCGGTGCCCGGGACCGTGGACGGCTCGTCGCTCGTGGGCGAGGTGCTCGGCGAGGAACCGCTTGAGCGCGCATGCCTGCATGGAGAGCATGCGCGCGACGTGGAGCAGTCAAACCATTACATCGTGACGTCGCATGACAAGTACGTGTGGTTCAGCCAGACGGGCCGCGAGCAGTACTTCGATCTGGACGCCGATCCGCGCGAGGAGCACGACGCCGTGCACGACGCGGCATATGCCGACCGTGTGGCCGAGCTCCGCGCGCTGTTGGTAGCCGAGCTTACCGGCCGCGAGGAGGGCTTCGTCGAGGACGGCCACCTGGTGGCGGGCCGCCCGGTCACCAACCTTCTGGCGCACCGTCGCGCGCACGCGAGCGAGTAGCGCACGGCAACAGGTAACGCGCATCCGCGGGCTGCGCGCTTTGAATCCCCCCATTCCCGTTTACCTGGTCGGATGGGGGGATTTTTCTATTCAATGCCCCCACGTCCTTCATTTCAAAACAGAACCGTTCGCAAATTAGTGGTTGATTATAAGCAACCTCTCATTAGAATAGATAGAAAATGGTTGACAATAAGTCACCTATGGCCTTCAACATGCTGCGTGAAGGTTGTGATCGGCGGGAAACGGGTCGCCTTGAAAAGGTGTTGAGGTGCAGGTGGGGAGTAATTATGAGCGTAAGCAGCGTCAAACGTACCGTGTTCGCAGCGTTTGCCCTGTTGCTGGCTGCTATTGCTGTCCCATCTCTGGCATTGGCTTCAACGTTGTCGCAAGGTGGATCGCTTTCTATCCGTTCCTCAAGCGGCAACTCCCACGCTACATACCGTGCGGTGTGCATTGCCGACAAGAACGCTTTGCCCATTGATTCCGCGCTCGATTGGGAGAGCCTTTCGGGGAGGTCGTTTGGCTCTCTGGGCACGCTTCCTCATTATGACTCCACCGCGCCCGATGCTCCCGAGCAGGGCAGGAGCCTGGTGGAAGCAGTGAGCAAACTCGTGAGCAATGACGACGATGGCTCCGCCGCTGCAGAGATTGTCACGCTGCTTGCAAGCGCAGAGCAAGTTCCCGGTGTTGAGGTCGCGGTTGACCACGGCAGCGTTGCGGTTGAGAACGGCTGGTGGCTTTTGGTTTCCTCGGGCCGGCGCCCGCTCTTTGCTTGGGTTGACGGTGAACCCGTACAGCTTGGGGACAAGATGGATACGCCCACCCTGGATAAGGAAGTGCGTGACAACGTTACGGGTACCTGGGGCGACTCGGGAACCTTTGGGTCGGGGCAACAGCTTACCTATCGTCTAACGCTGACCGTTCCCGAGTCGCTCGAAGAATTCAGCACCTATTGGGTTGAGATTCACGACCAGTGGGACAGCCGTTTGTCGCTCGTTGCCCACAGCGTGCACGTTAAGCTGATGAGCGGGGGAGAGCAGAAGGAAGACATCACCGATGCCGCCAAAATCTCCTCAACCGACACGTCTTTTACGGTGCGCATCGATGATCTGCTTGCCATTTCCTCCGCTCCGGGCGACACCGTAGTGGTTACCTACACCATGGAGCCGAATGCGTCAGAAGCGCCTGGAGCAGAGGGTCTTGTTAACGATGCCTGGGCAAAGTTTCCTCATTTTGATGGAGACGGCGAAACACCGCATGATCGTACGAGGGTTTATGCGTTCCAGGTCTCAATCAAGAAGGTTACGCCTACCGGCACACCTCTGGCGGGAGCCGTCTTTGCGCTGCGCGATGCAGATGGTGCCTGGCTTGCTCAGGACGGGACGTTTGGCGCGGCATCCATGCGTGCAGCGTTCACCACAGATCAGCAGGGCCTCACGAGCAAGATCCCCTTATTGGCGCCGGGCTCCTATACGCTCGTTGAGCTCAAGGCCCCTCACGGGTATGCGCTGCCCGATGATCCCACCTTTCCGTTTTCTATCAGCGCGGAGCATTCCTTTGAACAGGTAAATCTAACCGTCAACGCCTCGGGGGAGACCCGGGTCGACACCGTCAACGCTACCGAGGGCGCGTTTTCGCTTTGCGTGGTGAACCAGCCGGTAACACCTCCCTCGGGCGGAATTCCCCAAACGTGGGATGCACTTTCAAATTGGGAAAAGCTCGGCGTTGTGCTGATGGTGGCGGGTGCGCTTGCCATCGTGCTCGCTGCGCTGATGCGCCGGAACCGCGCACAGCAGGAGCAGCAGGACAAACAGGGTGACCAGTGACGGCAACGTCACATCATATAAGCAGGAAGCGATATGGAGTAAGAGAGAGGAAGCAATATGAGAGCACGGATTAACCTTACGTCGTGGCGCAAGCGCGCCGTCACGTTGATTGCAACGGGTGCAATTGCCCTTTCGTCGGGAGCTGTCGCGACGGGGATGTTCCCGGCAGCGGCCTATGCTGTCACCGGCACGGTGACGATCGCTCAGAAGGCTAACCCCAACGCAACGTACGACGTGTATAAGCTGTTTACGGCTGACATCGACGGTCAAAACAACGCCACGAATGTGAAGTGGGCAATAGGCGATACTCAGGTCACCGCTCTTGTTGCCCAGCTCAATAAAAGCGGTTATAGCACATGGCTCACCACTAACGGGCATACGGGCGCTGACGATGCGAAGAACCCCCAGAACGCCCTCGAGTTCATTACTGGGCAGATCAATGCCTCGCTAAGTTACGACAACCATGACCCAAAGTGGGTCACCGGCGATAGCTTTGCTATGGGTTTCGCTCAGTGGGTGAGCCAAAACATCACTCCCGAGACTACGGGTGCGACAGCGGGCACTCCGTATTCAAACGATGAGGGCTACTACCTCTTCCTGACCAGTGACAGCTCACTGAGTAAAGACAATGTAGCCACTGCGCCGATCTGGTTCCCCCTTGGCGGCTCGGCTACAACAATCGACGAGAAAGCGAAGCCTGCGACCATACAGAAGGAAGTCCAGGAGGACAGCACCGGTGTTTGGGGCAAGCTCGCCGACGCGGAGATAGGGCAAGAGGTCCCCTACCGAATCACCGTGACCGTGCCGGGCAACTACAAGTCGTTCACCAGCTTCTACGCTCAGGTTTACGATACCCTTCCCGAGGGCATGACGCTCGACACCGAGAGCGTGCGCGTCTACGTTGACAACGGTGATGAACACCCTCAGGACGTTACCAGCAATTTCACTATCAAGTTCGTCAACCACGTTCTCACGGTGACCAACGAGGACACCATGGACGACAGCACCAACACCTATCTCAATGCCAGCTCAAAGCTTCGCGTGGAGTACACGGCAAAGCTCAGCTCCCTTGCCGGTGGCGACATCATCTACGGCGGTGATGGCAATAAGAACGACGCGAAGTTCATCTTCAGCAATAAGCCTGGTAGCAGCTCCCGCGGCGAAACCAATGAAGACAAGGCCAAGCTCTACGTGTACCGGATGAACGTCGACAAGTTCGACCAGGCCACGCAGGAGGCCCTTGCCGGAGCGCAGTTCGTAATCATGAACAGCAAGGGCAAGTATCTTGCCAATGCGGGAAACGAACAGGCCCCGAACTGGGGATGGACCGCTGACTCGCAGGCCACCGCTTACAAATTTAAGACGGATGAAAGCGGCACTATTAACGACATCGTTGGTCTTGATGAAGGCACCTACACCCTCATCGAGGTTAAGGCACCCGAGCACTACGTGACCCCGAGCGGAGACGCGGCTAAGGTCACGATCGAGGTCACAAGCTCGCTTGATGGGAATGGTCTTAAAACTCTCACGGCCACGGTCACGGGCGGTATGGGAAAGCTCGATAGCGACACGACGTCCGGCACTACGGGCACCGTTGGCGTGGATGTTGAGAACTCCAAGAACGTCCTCCTTGCCATGACTGGTGCCGAGGGCGTGGGCATCGGCGGCGCCGCCGTGGTGGCGATCGGCCTCGGCTGGTGGCTCATCCGTCGCCATCGCGCCAACGCCGAGCAGAACGCCTAGTAGCTGGTTGTCGTGCAGCGCCCACATGGCAGACATTTTGGGAACGGGCAGCGCCGTCGGGGGCAGCTGCCCATCCCCCAAATCATCATCGTTGTGGGCCTGCTTCTCTGCTTGGCTCCGGTGGTATCTAATTTGTACTGGCAGCACGTGGCTCAGCAGAATGTTTCGTCGTTTACCAGTACGGCCGAAACGATCGATCCGAAAACCAAGCAGCACCTTCTTGCCCAGGCGCGTGCGTACAACGCCCGCCTGGGCGGCTACGAGGACACGTGGGCAAACTCGATCCTTAAGGGCGAAGACATCTGGCCATACGACGATCAGCTCTCCATTGACGGGGACGAAGCCATTGGCTGGATCGAGGTGCCTACGTGCGGCATCAAGATGACGATCTACCACGGCGTTGGAGAACCGGCGCTTTCGTCGGGCGTTGGGCACCAGCCTGAGACCTCGCTTCCCGTTGGTGGCGCTAAAAGCAACTGCTACCTCACGGGTCACTCGGGAATGAGGCAGTTCAGGGTATTCGACGGCATCCGCGCTTTGGAAGTGGGCGACGTATTTGCCGTTCATGTATTGGGCGATGTGTATGCCTACCGCGTCACCGGTTGGCAGATTGTGGACCCTGACAATTTTGACGCGACGCCCGAGGAAGGGGATCGGTGCACGCTGGTTACATGCACCACGAGTCCCGATCCCCTGAATCCTAAGGGTCGCATTGGCGTTAACGACAAGCGTCTTCTGGTGACGGGGGAGCGCTGTGAATACGATCCGTCGGAGTTTGAGGCGGCTGCGGCGTCTCCGGCGCAAAGCGTGTACCTGAACGACAACACGCGTCCTGCGATCATTGCTTCGGCACTGCTTGCGCTTACCGGCTTGGTGTTGGTGGGAACGCGAATCGTTCACAGACACCGTACACGGCAGGGCAACGACGGGACGATGGGGAGCATACGATGAGGAGATTCGGCATGAAGAACGGGCGTAACAGCGATCGCAAGCGGGGTGCTATTCGTCCTCTGCTCTCTATTATGTTGGCGGCGCTCTTGGTGCTGCAATGCGGCCCTTTGCAGGTTGCGCAGGTGTACGCGGAGGAAGTGGCCGAGCAGCAGCTCATGGATGGGCTCACCGGTGGCGGGGACAATGCGGCGCAAGAAGCGGATGCGTCTCAGCCGGATGAGTCGCAAGAAGCTGCTGCAGCTGCCGATCAGCAGAAAGAAGAGTCTGCCAAAACAAGCGAAAGCAAGGCAGCCGAAGATACTAGGGCAGCCGAGGACACCAAGACAGCAAAGACGTCGAGCTCAGATGACGCGAACGCCAAGACGTCATCCAAAGAGAGCAAGGCACAGGACGATAGCAAGAAGCAAGATGCCGCTGATGCGTCCGATGCGCAGAAGGGTGCGTCGAGCGACAAGGCTTCCGCGGATGCCTCTGCTCAAGATAAAACCGCGAGCATACCTAAAACGGACGAGAAGGACCAGCAGCGCGCAGAGCTGCTCAAAACGGACGGTCTTGTTGCCGTGACCCTGCAGGGCGATGCGACCACATCACAGGATGCCGCCTATAAGGCTTTGAAGAGCGATGTCCGGGTGAGCGACAAGACGGCAAAGAGCGCTGCAAAGACAGCGTTTGATCTTCAGGATATCGACATGGAGCCTGCCGTCCGCGACGGCGACGAGCTGCCGACCGGGGAGGGAGACCCGGGCTCGGGCTCCGGCTCGTTTGTGGACACGCTCCAGCTGCGCTGGATCACGAAGGACGACGATCCGGATAATGGCAACGACGCCCTGCTCTACCTGCATCCGTTCGACAACACCGATCAATCCGTCCGCATGCGCGTGAGCTATGCGCTCTCCGGCTCCTACGACTATGGTCCCGGCGAGGTGACCATCACCATCCCGGTGAACATTTTCAAGGACCGCGACGGCAACCCCGTGGGCTCCATGCGCCTTGCCGTGCCGGAGAACCCCTCTACCAACGGTGCCTGGAACTACCAGCGCGTGGGGGACACGTTCGTTATCACCAACACCCGTCGCATGAGCGCGGCATCCCAGGGCTACATAGAGTTTGCCATCGAGGGCATCACGCCCCGCAGGGTCGTGGACATGGCCGAAAGCGACCCCTTCCAGGCAAAGATCGAGGTTGTGACCGAGACGGGCAACGTGATCGGCGCTACTAGCAACCAGATCACCGCCCAGATCGATACCTTTGCCAAGCTCACGAGCGCAACCAAGCGCGCCTATTCCGATCCGGAGATCGTGACCGCAGACCAGATTCCCGAAAACCAGCGCGTCGAGGGCGTGGACCGCTACGTGCTCGTGACCTGGTACATGAACGGCTACATTAACCCCAACACCAACCAGAATCACACGCTTGAGCTCACCGACACCAAGAAGGACAACTACGACGGCTTTATCCTCGATTCGTCCGGCGACGCGGAGACCCACGAGCAACACATCGTCATCTATAAGGACGGCTTCGACGTCAGCACGACCAAGTACACCACTGTCAAGACCGCCTATCCCATCACAGACCAGTTCGAGGAGGGCAAGACCTACACCTTCACCAACGAGGTCACCTATACCCTCACCGAGACCGACCCTGCCATCACGGACCGTGTGACCGGAAAGACCGACGAGCAGGTGAAGACCACCGCCACCGACACGGCCTCCGTGAGCTGGACCTACCGCAAGCCCGAGGTGCTCGAGCCCGAGGGTCACTTCATGCTCTACAAGTATGGCAACAGCAATAAGCCCTATGCCGGCGACGCGGACGGCATGCAGACCATTCGCCCCACGGTCGGTAGCATCTACAGCGACACACCCGCTTCGGGCGAGGCACCCTACACGGGCTACTTTGGCAACTATCCTTCGGCGCTCAACGGCATCCGGAAAGACGACGACCAGCTCGTTTCGTACACGCTCAACACCATCGGGTACCTCTTGCCGTGGACCTATGTGGAGAACAGCGTGAAGACGCCCGAGGGCGGCAATCCGCTGGGGCTTCTGGGAAACTACGGGCAAAAGCCGGTGACCATGACCACCGAGGACACCGGCCTCTCGATGGACGGCAAGCAGCTTGAGCTGGGCAAGGATTACCAGTATACGAGCGTGGACTTTGCCGCCACGCCGGTCATCAAAAAGGCCGTTGCCATCAACCTCAACGAGGATGGCTCGGTGAGCTTTGAGTCGCCGAGCGACGGTACCGTGGACTACGAGAAGGACGACGATTCTGCCAACATCCCTCCCATCGAGCTGCAGATCAAACGGAACGGCTCGGATGAGTGGGAGACCTGGGCCACGGCAAGCTGGCCGAGCGGCTCGCTCGTGGTCACGCTTGCAAACGGCTCCACGCAGACCAAGAGCGTCGTGGCGCTGCCCGAGGATACGACGGCCGTGCGCACGCAGGTCACCGCGACCAACGCCGCCGTGTGCTACTTTGTGCGCGTGAACACCACGCTCCTGCACGACGGCGCCCTGGGCCCCGCGACCGACGAGGCCTTCCAGAATTCGCTCAACCCCGTGATCGAGGTGGACAACACGGCTACGATGGTCGCCACCTCGTATGCCAACGCCAACAAGGACGATCCCACCACCATTGCCACCTTTGAGAAGACCGGTATGGACCGCCTCATGGGCTACACGGCGGACACGCGCGTGAACATCAAGAAAACCGGTAAGCAGACGGACGAGGACCCCGATGCCCGCCAGGTCACGGTGCACTACGAGTCAGAGGTGAGCGTCGAGTCCTTCATCACGGACCGGGAGACCTACGAGCAGGCGCTCGCCGACGGCGAGGTCACGGCCGAGCGCGGCGGCACCTGGTACGACCTGCTCCCCAAGGGTATGGTTCCGCAGCTTGACACCGTAAAGCTCCGCGACGGCGACGCCGTCCGCCAGATGTATACCATTGAGGACTACAAGGGCTCCGGCCGGACGCTCCTCGTGGTCTCGGCCGATCTTACGCCGGTGACGTCCAGGCGCGAAACGGGGGACGTCAGCTACTACAAGGACGTCATCACCATCGCCTTTGATGCCACGTACAGCTACGAGTCCCTTGAGAGCTACGGCGCGGAACCCCACAACGTCGTTGCCTATATGTCCGACAACAAGGAGCTGGGCACCGTCGACGACTACCGCGGCGAAGCTGACGACTCGTATGGCAAGAACCACGTGAACACCGATCATGCCTTTGCATCCGACGAAGAGCGCGATGCAATGAATGACCTCGATCCTGTCCGCGCCTACCCTAACACCGTCTACGCGGGTGCAACGACGCGGATCGACATACTCGAGGAGGCAACAACCGACCTGACCAAGCGCGTCATGGTGAATAACGACGGCCGGTGGTCGAACGGCATCGAGGGCCGCTGGGACGACTCCGCGAACAAGTGGCTCGCGGATGAGAGCCAGGCTCGCGACGTCTACGTAGGCGGCCGATACAGCTACCGCCTGAGCATGGGAAGCGGCACGGACACCCAGACCTCCCAGATCGTGCTCTATGACACGCTCGAGAACTTCTTGCCCGAAGAGAGCAACTTTGACCCCGACGACGTTGAAGATGCAGATACGGGCAACGTCTGGCACGGCACATTTGACGGGCTCGACCTGAGCGCGCTCGAGGTTATGGGCTGTGCGCCAAAGGTCTACTACAGCACGCAGGACAAGCTGATGCTGGACCAGTTCACGCCCGAGAACCCCGACGGCGGCAATGAGCCTATGAAGGAAAATCTGCTCTTTAAGGAGGATGGCTCGCTCAACAGCGACGTTTGGCAGCTCCTCACAGACAAGACGGACCTTGCGACGGTAAAGGCCATCGCCATCGATGCTTCTAAGGCGAAAGACGGAAGCGACTTCGTCCTTCAGCCTGAGGAGACCGTCGCCGTCTACGTGAACATGCGCGCGCCGAGCGGCAAGGATGCTGAGAGGCTCATTGCCAGCGACACGCACGCCTACAACAACGTCCACATGCAGTCGCACACCGTCAACGCCTCCACGAGCGCGGGCGGCGAGGACAAGTTCATCCACCAGGACTATACCAAGGTTGGTCTCGTGGCCTACAAGCTCTCGGTCTCAAAGGCTTGGGACGATGCCGACAACCAGGACGGTGCACGGCCGGGTAGTGTGACCGTGGATCTGTATGCCAACGGCAAGCCCGTCAAAGAGGCGTTTCCCAACTACGATTGGGAGGGTGTCTCTACGAGCCTCACGCTGAGCGACGAGAACGACTGGAAGGGTTCTTTTGGCAACCTGCCGCTCTATGAGGACGACGGCTCCAAGATCATCTACTCGCTCGTCGAGAAAGATGTCGAGGGCTACGTGCCGGACATCCGCTTTGACGGGGACGCATCCTTTACCGTCACCAATCGGCACGAGCCAGAGAAGGTGAGCGTTTCCGGCACCAAGACCTGGGTGGGCGACACTGAGGGCGTGCGGCCCGATACGATCACCGTGCAGCTGTTTGCAGACGGCAAACTTGCCGACACCCAGACCGTGCGCGCCGATGCCACGGGCGCGTGGTCATACTCGTTTGATAACCTGGACAAGTACCGCGACCAGGGGCAGAAGATCGAGTACACCGTGCAGGAAGACGCAACCACGGCACCGTCCTACATCCCCTCCGTCGATGGAACCGACATCACCAACACCTACCACCCCTACGGCGACCTTGTCATCAGCAAGGAGACCAAAGATACAACGGCCGCTTCCGATGGAAAGAGCTTCATCTTTACCCTGCAGTTCACGCGCACGGGCGAGGATGGCAAGACAGAGGAGCCGATTTTCGATGAGTTTACCTACAACGTCTACAACGCTGACGGCAGCGAGCCGGTGAGCAGCGACACGGTTACGACCAACGGCACCATCCAGCTCCAAGCGGGCCAGCATGCCGTGATCTCCAAGATCCCCGAGGGCGTGCACTACGAGGTCACCGAGGCAGATGCGCCGGGCTTCACGCAGTCTTCGGACGGGTCCACGGGGACCATTGAGCCCAACAAGGAGCAGACGGCGGCGTTTACCAATACCTACAACGCATCCGGAAGTGTTTCTCTAGGTGCGCGCAAGCAGCTTACAGGACGTAAGCTGGGCCGTCGCCAGTTCACCTTCGAGCTGCTCGACGAGGACGGGAGAGTCCTACGTACGGCATCAAATGGAGAAGCTGACCACACAGACAAGGACGCCAGTGGCAACGTGACCGAACAGGCCCCGGTGACCTTTGGTGACCTTTTCTACACGCAGAAGGATGACGGCAAGACCTATGTGTATACCATTCGCGAGCACGTGGCGGGTGCGTCGGGATACGAGTATGCCAAGGATGTGTACAAGGTCGAGGTCGCGCCTACTGATAACGGCGACGGCACCATGTCCATTAAGGTCACGTATACAGATGAGGACGGGAACGTTCTAACGAATGGAGCAGACGAGGCGCTGTTCAAGAACTCCTATACTGCTAAGGGTTCCCTCACGCTGAACGCCTATAAGGCCTTGAAGGGTGGGGACCTAGCGGATGGAGCCTTTACGTTCGAGCTGGGGGAAGTTAGCCAAGGGACCGACGGAACAGCGAGGTTCCAGAAGATCTCTGAGGCCACAAACAGTGCAGAGGGCGTTGTGACCTTCGAGCCCATCACCTACGATCAGACCGATGTAGGTTCCTCGCACATTTACGCAATACATGAGATTGCCGGCGGTGACCAGACCGTGACGTATGACGAGCACTGGGGTTATGTGCGCGCCACGGTCTCGGATAACGGCAACGGCACGCTCTCGGTTGCTACGGAGTTCGAGGGCTTCAAGGCACCGTGCCTGACATGTGGCGGCGATGGTGCTGTCAAGGCTGAGGGTGACTGCACCGCGTGTGGCGGCGACGGCAAGGTTGATGTGACCTCGGATTCCATCAGCTTTGAGAACCGCTACGTTGACGGCAACCTTGACATTAAGAAGACCGTTACGGGCGATACCACGGGCGCGGACCCCAACCAGCTCTTCACCTTCCGTGTTGAGCTCACTAACGAGGAAGGCCAGCCGCTCGAGGACATCACGGAAGATGATGTGACGTTTGAGGAGATCGACGCCCAGGATGCAGGGACGGCCGCATCCGAGGCTACCGACAACGACGTGGCCGCCACCGCGGACTCGACCTTGAACGAAGGAACCTCGGACCCCAAAGAATCCTCCCAGCCAAAGAGTTTGATTGACAACGCGGTTGATGCGGTCGGCAGAGCCCTGTGCTGGCTCTTTGGGGTTGAGACCGCTAACGCCGCGGAGATCATCGCCAGCGACACCGAGGGAACCTGGGACTGGACGCTCGATGATACCGGCCAACTGACCATTCGAGGAACTGGTATTGGGTGGACTAATACCGCCGGTTTAAGTGCAGTACCATGGGACCAGTATAGGG
The DNA here is from genome assembly GCA_949287085.1 of uncultured Coriobacteriaceae bacterium. Lineage (GTDB taxonomy): Bacteria > Actinomycetota > Coriobacteriia > Coriobacteriales > Coriobacteriaceae > Enorma. The sequence continues at coordinate 11,277 of CASEER010000010.1, read as the reverse complement.
GGCAAATAAAGAAAGTCGTATTTGCTGATGGGGCGACAGCAAGTAATATTCTCGCATACTGCTTCTCCAACTGTACTAACCTGATCGAGGTTGATTGGGGAGGTCTCGACACCTCGTCGGTCACGGACATGCGCTCCATGTTTAGGGGCTGCTCCGGCCTGGGGTCGCTCGACCTCTCGGTCCTCGACACCTCGTCGGTCACGAGCATGTACTCCATGTTCTACGGCTGCTCCGGCCTGGGGTCCCTCAAGCTCCCGGCGTCGTTCAACACCTCAAAGGTCACGGACATGCGCTACATGTTCTACGGCTGCTCCGGCCTGGGGTCCCTCGACCTCTCGGGCCTCGACACCTCGTCGGTCACGAGCATGGGCTCCATGTTCTACGGCTGCTCCGGCCTGGGGTCCCTCGACCTCTCGGGCCTCGACACCTCGAAGGTCACGGACATGGGCTCCATGTTCTACGGCTGCTCCGGCCTGGGGTCCCTCGAGTTCCCGGCATCGTTCGACACCTCGAGGGTCATTGACATGACCTACATGTTCTACGGCTGCTCCGGCCTGGGGTCCCTCGAGCTCCCGGCGTCGTTCAACACCTCAAAGGTCACGGACATGCGCTACATGTTCTCCGGCTGCTCCGGCCTGGGGTCCCTCGAGCTCCCGGAGTCGTTCGACACCTCGTCGGTCACGAGCATGAGCTCCATGTTCTACGGCTGCTCCGGCCTGGGGTCCCTCGAGCTCCCGGCGTCGTTCGACACCTCAAAGGTCACGGACATGGGCTACATGTTCTACGGCTGCTCCGGCCTGGGGTCGCTCGACCTCTCGGGCCTCGACACCTCGAAGGTCACGAGCATGTCCGCCATGTTTTGGGGCTGCTCCTTGCTGAGCGAGATTACTCTTGGCGAGAAGTTTGCATGGGTCGGCACCAATGGCTATCTCCCGGCACCCAAATACGATGGCGTTGGCTGGATTCAGGTCGGGGAGGACGGCTTCCCTGTTGCTGGGGCCGTTGAGCTTTCGAGCACGGAGCTCGGCAAGCAATATCCTAGCTGTGGCGTAGTTACCTACGTGTGGAACACCTTCATCAACATCCACTTTGATGACAACGACGCAAGCGGCTCGATGGCGGACCAGAAGATTAATGGCCATGCCGATTCAAAGCTCAACTCCGTGGGGACCTCTTTCTCGCGCACCGGATGCATCTTTACTGGCTGGAATACAAAGCCGGATGGCTCGGGGACTGCCCTTGCCGATGGCGCCACGATTGGGGCGGACGAGCTCTCGGATTACTTTGCCAAGAACGAAATTACCCTTTACGCGCAGTGGAAGAGTGTCGTGGACGTGACGGCGACCGAAGGCGTGCTCGAGATCACGATGCCGGCGGGCTACGTTGCGCACCTGAAAGGCCTGCCGTCCGGCACGTCCTACCGCGTGTACGAGGAGACGCCGGCGGGCTGGACGCTCGTTGAGTCGAGCGGAACCACGGGGACCATCCTGCCGGACCAGACGCAGACGGCCGCGTTCGTGAACGAGCACACCCCGGGCAAGGCACAGGCGCAGATCGTGGCGTCCAAGATGCTCGACGGCACGTGGGCTGACGCCGAGAGCGGGTTTGCGTTCGAGCTCGTGGAGAACGAAAGCGTGCTCCAGACCGTGGAGGTCGCGGACGGCGGCGCGGTCACGTTTGACCCCATTACGTACACCAATGAGGGTGAGCACACTTACACGATCCGCGAGAAGGCGGGAACGAACCCCGTCATCGACTACGACGAGACGCCGTTCGAAGTGACGGTTGATGTCACCAGAGACGACGCGGGCAACCTTGCGGCCAAGGTGACCTATCCCGACGACGGGTCGATTCCGGTCTTCAGGAACACGACGATTCCCGGCTCGCTCTCCATCACCAAGGTTGCCACGGGCGCCTTTGAGGGCGGCCCGTCCGACGAGCAGACATTCAGCTTCCGCGTGAGCGTCGCGGGCGCACCGTACGCGGGCAACTACGTCGTGGACGGCGAGACGATGAGCACGGACGACGGCACCATCTCGCTCACGGGCGGCCAGACGGCGACTATCAGCGGCCTCATGCCCGGCAGCTCCTACGCCGTGGAGGAGATTGACCTTCCTGCGGGATGGACCCTCTCTGACTCAAGCAACCTCACGGGGACCATTACATCCGGCGCGACCGCAAGCGTGAGCGTCACCAACGCCTATGCCGCGACGGGCGAGGCCCAGCTCATGGCATATAAGAAGCTTGATGGCGACACGCTGACGGACGGACAGTTCACCTTCGAGCTTCTCGACTCGGATGGCGCGTCGCTCGGCACGGCGGCCAATGGCCCGGTTGACGATCATGAAACGATGCCGGGGTCTGACGGCACGGAGGTCGATAACCCCCACTACGGGAGGGCACCCGTCTACTTCCCGGTCCAAACGTACACAAAGCCGGGGACGTACCAGTACACCATCCGCGAGGTCGTGCCGAGCGATGCGGTCAACGCCGACGGCGTGGCATGGAAAGATGCGAGCGCTGATCAGAAGGCTGCTGGAGGCTTCACACGTGACGGCGTGGTCTACGATGGCACCACGCGCAAGGCGACGGCCACGGTGACGGACAAGGGCGACGGCACGCTTGAGACCAAGGTGAGCTATAGTGACCCCGCTGACGTGGATACCACGGGCAATACCTTCACCAACCAGATGAAGCCTGCGAGCCTCACGGTGGAGAAGAAGGTCACGAACGACGACCTGTCCAATCTGTCCGACGCGGCGCAGAATGCGATCTTTGCCTTTACGATTGCGCTCCGCGACGCCAAGGGAACGCCCCTCAAGAACGTGACGGGCGCGGTGTATGATGCCGACGGCAAGCAGCTTGAGGGCGCAGCGGGCACGATCACCGTCTCCGACGGCGGGACCTTTACGCTCAAGGCGGGGCAGCACGTGACCTTCAGCGACCTGCCGTATGGTGCGGTCTACGAGGTGACGGAGCAGCTCGGTTCCGGCTGGACGCAGGACTCTGAGCAGACGACCGGCACCTCGGGCACGCTCGGAGATGACCCTGCGACGGCCACCTTTGTAAACACCTACGCCGCCAGCGGCGAGGCCGTGCTCAAAGCGGTAAAGACGCTTGACGGCAAGCCGCCCGAGGAGGGCCGGTTCTCCTTTGCTTTGCGCGATGCTACCGAGGGGTCGGCAACCAAGGGCACGGTGCTGCAGACTGCCAACAACGCAGCGGATGGCATGGTGACGTTCAACCCGATCACCTACACGACGGCAGATGCGGGCAAGACGTTCACCTACGAGATCGTGGAGATCGATTCTGGCGAGGACGGTATCCGCTACGACGAAACCGTGGTCACAGCGCAGGTTGCGGTGGAGGACAACGGCGACGGCACGCTTGCGACCTCGGTGACCTATAACGGCAAGGGTGACCCGTACACATTCCAGAACTGGCTCACGGTGATGCTCGCTCGCACAGGTGGTCCGGGCGTGGGGCTTATGGGAGTTGCCGTGGTGCTCATTGGCTGCGTGCTTGTTGTGCGGAAGCGCCACAAAGTGCGCGGCGGTAAGCGGTAAAGCTCGCAACGGTTGAGGATGCGGGGTTGGTCGAGCAGGGGCGCGGCCAACCCCGCTCCATTGAGAAGCCGTGGAAATGTGGCTGAATCTGGTTATGGTTCGGTGGAAGCAGCCCAATCGCTCGCGGCAACGTTTTTCTCCGTTGAATCGATTCCCCGAAACAGGTCCGAGAGGGTTACATCAAGGCCCTCCGCAATTTTGCTGAGATTGTCGATGGCGATGTTGCGGCGCCCGTGTTCAACGGCTATGAGATACGTCCGATCCATGTCAATCATCAGCGAAAAGGTGCGCTGTGAATAGCCGCGCCCCTCACGGAGATGGCGGATACGCTGCCCAAGGCGCTGTCGTATGTCATCGTTAGCTGATCTCATAGGCCCATACTATTGGCAGCTTTTAAGTAACAGGTTGCCTATAAGTCACGTGCGACGGCATGCATACACATTTCGAACGCGCAACGGCACGCAGCGTTGGGCAGCGGCACGGGCGGGCCTGTGCTATCCTCTTGAATTACGTGTAAACCAAGTGTCTCGCGATGACGAGCACCGCGATGACCAGCTTAGAGGTGGCTCATGGATATCGAAGCGATGCCCAAGACCTATGACCCTGCGGCCACGGAGCCCCAGGTGCTCCAAAAGTGGCTCGACGGCGGCTACTACCAGCGCAAGCCAGAAAAGCACCCCGGCGCGGGCGACTGCACCGTGGTGATTCCGCCCCCCAACGTCACAGGCAAGCTCCACATGGGCCACGCGCTCGACGATTCCATCCAGGACGCCATCGTGCGCGAGGCGCGCATGCGCGGCCGCTCCACCCAGTGGATCCTGGGCACCGACCACGCGGGCATCGCTACGCAGACCAAGGTCGACAAGAAGCTCAAGTCCGAGGGCAAGAACCGCCTGGAGATGGGCCGCGAGGCCTTCATCGACGCCTGCTGGGACTGGACGCACGAGTACGGCGGCACCATCAAGGAGCAGATCAAGCGCATGGGCTGCTCCGTGGACTTTGAGCACGAGCGCTTTACCATGGACCCCGACTACGCCGAGGCCGTGCGCAAGGTATTCTGCGACTGGTACCATGCCGGGCTCATCTACCGCGGCAAGCGCATCGTCAACTGGTGCCCCAGCTGCACGACGGCCATCAGCGACGACGAGGCCGAGTACAAGGACGAGCCGGGCCACCTCTGGCACCTGCGCTACCCGCTCAAGGAGCCGGTGAACGGCCAGGACTACATCGTCGTGGCCACCACGCGCCCCGAGACCATGCTCGGCGATACGGGCGTGGCGGTCTCGCCCAAGGATCCCGAGAAAGCGCCCTTCGTGGGCAAGACGGTCATCCTGCCCATCGTGAACCGCGAGATCCCCATTTTTGAGGACTGGCACGTCGACGCGGGCTTTGGCTCGGGCTTCGTGAAGGTCACGCCCGCGCACGACCCCAACGACTACGCCATGGGCCAGGCGCACGATCTGCCGCAGGTCAACATCTTCGACGAGCACGCCGTCGTGGTACCGGGCTACGGCGAGTTCAGCGGCATGACGCGCGACGAGTGCCGCGAGGCCGTGGTGAAGTGGTTTGACGAGCACGGCCTGCTCGACCACATCGAAGACCACGAGCACAACGTCATGCACTGCTACCGCTGCGACACCACGCTCGAGCCGTGGCTCTCGGAGCAGTGGTTCGTGGCCGTGGACAAGCTCAAGGGCCCCGCGATCGAGGCCGTGGAGAACGGGCGGGTGCGCTTTAACGCCGACCGCTGGAAGCAGAGCTACCTTACCTGGATGGAAAACCTCAAGGACTGGTGCATCAGCCGCCAGCTGTGGTGGGGCCATCGCATCCCGGTCTTCTATTGCGAGGACTGCGGCTGGGAAGATGCCCTCATGGAGGACACCGACGTGTGCCCCAAGTGCGGCGGCCACCATGTGCACCAGGACGAGAACGTGCTGGACACCTGGTTCTCGAGCCAGCTGTGGACCTTTGCCACGCAGGGCTGGCCGCAGCATCCCGAAGGCCTGGAGGGCCATCATCCCACGACGGCGCTCGTCACCGCGCGCGACATCATCGCGCTTTGGGTGGCGCGCATGATTATGAGCTCCGAGTACTTCCTGGGCGAGGAACCGTTCCATGACGTCGTCATTTACCCCACGATCCTGGCCAAGGACGGCAGCCGCATGAGCAAGTCCAAGGGCAACGGCGTGGACCCCATGGACCTCATCGACCGCTATGGCGCGGACGCCATGCGCTTCAACCTGCTCTCGCTCTTCACCAACAACCAGGACGTCAAGTTTGACGCCGACATCGACAAGAAGACGCACGAGTTCTTGGGGAGCCCCCGCACCGAGCAGGCCAAGGCGTTTGTGACCAAGATCTGGAACGCGAGCCGCTTCCTCCTCATGAACATGGAGGGCTACACGCCGGGCGCGCCCGTGGCCGAGACCGCGGCCGACGCCTGGATGTTCAGTCGCCTGGCCAAGCAGGTCGCTGCGGTGACCGAGGGTATCGAGACCTATGCGTTTGGCGACACGGTCCGCGGCGTGCAGGCGTTTTTCTGGAACGAGGTCTGCGACTGGTACGTCGAGGTGACCAAGTCGCGCCTCAAGGACGAGGCCGCTCGCCAGCAGGCGCAGCGCAACCTCATCTTCGTGCTCGATACGAGCCTGCGCCTCATGCACCCGTTCATGCCGTTCGTGACTGAGGCCATCTGGGATGCCATGCCCGCAAGCTGGCTCGACGTGGACAAGGCAACGGGCGAGGCAACGCGTGCCGCGGCGCTCATGGTGGCCGCCTGGCCCGAGCCGACGGACTACGCAAGCTGGGTGAACGAGCCGGCCGAGCGCGCCTTCGAGCTCACCCGCGCCGTGGTGACCGACGTGCGCTCCACACGCGCCCGCTACCGCATTAGCCCCAAGGAGCTGCTGGACGTCGAGGTACGCACCCACACCGACGAGGCCCAGACGGCGCTCGTGGGCGCAGACGAGGCAAGCGGCATGCTCTCCTTTATCCGCGCGTTCGCTAACGTGGGCGAGCTCACGGTGCTGCGTGACGCTGAGTGCGAGGGCGCGCAGAAGCCCGCGGGCTCGATTGCGCTCGCCGGCCCCGACTTTGATGCCTGTATTATCGTGGGCGACCTGGTCGACTTTGCAGCCGAGCGCGCGCGCATCGAGAAGGCCATCGCCAAGGCGCAAAAGGAGCTTGCCGGGGCCCAGAAGACCCTGGCCAACGAGGGCTTTGTGGCCAAGGCCGCGCCCGAGGTCGTTGCCAAGAAGCGCGAGCGCGCAGAGGAGCTCAAGGCCGAGCTTGCCGCGCTCAACGCCCAGCTTGCCGACTTCGCGTAAGCGCATCTAAAAACCTGTTTTTGCTCCCAGCGGGGCGCGGTGTTGCTGTAAACCCGCGCCCCGCGCTCGTTGCTCGCGTGCTAGTATGAACACGCGGCTGAATACCAAATCTGAACACCCGAAGCCGCGGCGACGGAGGCTTCCATGGCAAATCTCGAGACGATGCGCACGTTCCAGAAGCATTGGTCGAGCTACGGCGTCGAAGAACGCCGTCTGGCCGAGCTTTGCACCCACTTGCCCCTGCGCTGCGATTGCCTGACGGCGCAAGACCGGCGCGCCCCGCTGCTCGTACAACCTCAGGCCCTGGCATACAACCACAAAGCGCTTGAGGACGCCTTGGGGACTGACGGCGCCCATTGGGGCTACCAGGCCAACGAGGGCACGCAGTGGGGGTGGTGGCTTGCCGACGACGCTTGGCAGGCTCAGGGGCAAATCAGCCGGCTGCTGGGCGACCGGGCGGCGGCGTGCGCCGAGCTGGCCGCGCTGGCGCTCGCGTGCCAGGCGTCCAAAGACGGCGACGCCCAGCTTACCGAGGCACGCTCCAAGCTCCGCACCTACACCGAGGCGGATGCGGCAGAGCGCGAAGAGCTTGAAGACCTGGAGCAGCGCCGTGTCGAGGTAGAGCGTCCGTATACCGAGGAGGCCGCGCGCACCGTTCCCGCGCTGCTGCGGCCGTGGCACCGCTTGCGCCTGTGGTTCTTACGGCACGTCACCCTGCGCGACGAGCTTGACAAACTCGATCAAAAGCGAGCCGATATGCGTGCCAAGCTTGAGGTGCGCGAGCGCAAGCTGGCAGAGCTGAACAGCAAGGAGGCCGCGCGCACCGCGGAGCTCGACGAGCCGTTTGCCGCGCCTACTGCGGCGGTCCTCGAAGCGGTGGACGCAACGGAGGACGCCGTGCGGGCCCTCTACGACCGCGACCTTACGGCGCGCGACGCCGCGTATGAGGCGGGGGCGCTCGACGATGCACCCTTTGCCGAGGCGGTTGAAGCGGCCAACGAGCGCGAGTGGGCGCTGTTGGAGCAGTGGATGGCCGCGTATGTGGAGCGGCTGCCCGAGAAGATCGTCCATGCGCGCAATGTGATGGAAAGCGAGCTGGCGTGGCTTGAGGTGCACGCGCCGTACGGCAAGCGCTACTGGCCGCTTACCGACCAGGTGGTCGCCGCGATGGAGCAGGGCCGCGCCGATACGAGCGAGCTCGCCCTCAAACTCGTTCGCCAATAACCTTTTGCGGAGTTGTGCCCCCCGGCTGCGACGGAATCTCATACACTAGAAAGGCGCGTTCAACCGAAGGCGCGGCAGGCTCGTCGAGAGGGGTTTGGCATGGCAGATTACAAGACCGACATCGAAATCGCGCAGGAGGCGGAGATGTGGCCCATCTCGCGGGTTGCCGAGGCCGTGGGGCTGACCGACGACCAGCTTGAGCATTACGGCAAGTACAAGGCCAAGGTCGACATCCACGCGCTGCGCGATCTGCCGCGCAAGGCAAAGTTGGTGCTCGTAACCGCCATCAACCCCACGCCGGCGGGTGAGGGCAAAACGACCACCTCGGTGGGCCTCGCAGATGCGCTTTCGCGCTTGGGCAAGAAGGCGGTGCTGGCACTCCGCGAGCCGTCGCTCGGCCCGGTCTTTGGCATCAAGGGCGGCGCCGCGGGCGGCGGATACGCCCAGGTGGTGCCCATGGAGGACATCAACCTGCACTTTACGGGCGACTTCCACGCCATCGGCGCGGCCAACAACCTGCTCGCCGCGATGCTTGACAACCATATTCAGCAGGGCAACGCCTTGGGCATCGACCCCAAGCAGATCGTGTGGAAGCGCGCGGTCGACATGAACGACCGGCAGCTGCGCCACATCGTGGACGGCCTGGGCGGCAAGGCGCAGGGCGTCCCGCGCGAGGACGGTTTCGACATTACCGTGGCGTCCGAGGTCATGGCGGCGTTCTGCCTGGCAAGCGACCTTATGGACCTCAAGGAGCGCCTGGGCCGCATGGTGGTGGCCTACACCTACGACGGCAAGCCCGTCACCGCCTCCGACCTGCATGCCGAGGGTGCCATGACGGCGCTCCTCAAGGATGCCATCAAGCCCAACCTCGTGCAGACGCTCGAGCACACGCCGGCGTTTGTGCACGGCGGCCCCTTTGCCAACATTGCGCACGGCTGCAACTCGGTCCAGGCCACCGAGACGGCGCTCAAGCTGGGCGAGTACGTGGTGACCGAGGCCGGCTTTGGCGCCGACCTGGGTGCCGAGAAGTTCCTCGACATCAAGTGCCGCATGGCGGGGCTCGACCCCGACGCGGTGGTGATCGTGGCCACGGTGCGCGCCCTTAAGTACAACGGCGGCGTGCCCAAGGCGGAGCTCACGACCGAGAACCTCGAGGCGCTCGAGCGCGGCTTGCCCAACCTGCTGCGCCACGTGTCCAACATCCGCGACGTCTACGGCCTGCCGTGTGTGGTGGCCATCAACGCGTTCCCCACGGACACGCCGGCCGAGCTCGCCCTCGTCGAGCAGAAGTGCCAGGAGCTCGGGGTGAACGTGGCGCTCTCCGAGGTGTGGGCCAAGGGCGGCGCGGGCGGCGAGGTGCTCGCGCAGGAGGTCATGCGTCTGTGCGAGGAGCCGCACGAGTTCCGGTATTCGTACGAGACGGGCGCCTCGGTCGAGGACGCGCTCAACGCCATTGCAACCAAGGTCTACCACGCGGACGGCGTCGACTACACACCGGCGGCCAAGCGCCAGCTCGCGCAGCTTGAGGCCAACGGCTTCGGCAACCTGCCGGTGTGCGTGGCCAAGACGCAGTATTCGTTTACCGACGACCAGAGCAAGCTGGGCGCGCCGGAGGGATTCCGCATTACCGTGCGCAACCTGCGGGTTTCTGCGGGTGCGGGCTTTGTGGTGGCGCTCACGGGCAACATCATGACCATGCCGGGCCTGCCAAAGTCGCCGGCGGCGGAGCGCATCGATGTTGACGAGAACGGTGTGATCACCGGGTTGTTCTAGGCAAGCGTCTGGTCCCGGTAGGGCGGGCGGGTGTTCCCTTCGGGCGTGGTCCTCGGATTTCGGCAGAATCGAAATCCCGCGGGAAACGCCCTACGGGAATCACTCGCCCGCCCCTTTGGTTCGAGGGTCGTCGCAGGGAGCAACGGGGATGCGCGGGCATCCCGGCTGTTGCGGCGACATCGACAGCCCCTTCAGGGAAAGGGATGCTGGGGCCCTCGGCTCCGGGAGGGCATCGCCGCGCTCGCCCCGGCGTGGGAACCTGATGATTCTTTGGGGGTTGGGCGGTGGCGGGTGCGCGCGCCGTGCGACTGTGCCACGATGAACCGGATGCCGCGGGCGCGCCCCGGCAGAGAGGGAATAAGGGGTGGTTGCCATTCAGGCAAACCGTGAAGATACCAAGTTGACGGAGCTCTCCTGCGAAGAGTTTGCGCACGTGCTCGCAGCCAAGCAGTCGGTGCCGGGCGGCGGCGGGGCTGCGGCGCTCACGGGGGCGCTGGGGGCCGCGCTGTGCTCGATGGTGGGCAACTACACCACAGGCAAGAAGGCGTACGCAAGCGTGCAGGACGATATCGAGCGCCTGCTTGCCGAGGCGGACGAGGTGCGGGCCAACCTGCTGGGGCTCATCAACGCGGACGCGGAGGCGTTTGAGCCGCTCTCGCGGGCCTACGGGATCCCCAAGGACGATCCGGCGCGCGCGCGGACCATTGAGCTTGCGACCAAGACGGCCTGTGCCGCGCCGATTGAGATGATGCGCCAGTGCGCGCGCGCCGTGCCGCTCTTGGAAGAGATGGGCCAAAAGGGGAGCCGCCTGCTGCGCTCCGACGTGCTTTGCGGGGCGGCGCTCTGCGGGGCGGCGCTGCAGGCGTCGAGCGCCAACGTGTACGTGAACACCGGCACGCTCGAGGACCGGGCATTTGCCGAGGAGCTCGAGGCCGAGGCCGACGCGCTCATTGCCGAGTACGCCCCGCGGGCACAGGCTGTGGTGGATGCGATGATCGCGCAGCTCAGAAGGGGATAGTATGGCCGAGTTGTTGCGCGGCGCGCCGGTGGCGGCTGCGATTACCGAGGATCTGGTGCCGCGCGTGGCGGCGCTGCGGGCGCAGGGCGTTGAGCCCACGCTCGCGCTCATCCGCGTGGGGGAGCGGCCCGATGACCTCTCCTACGAACGCGGTGCATGCAAGCGCGCCGATAAGGTGGGCATTGCCGTGCGGAAGTTCGTGCTGCCCGCCAGCTGCGCGCAGGCCGATCTGCTTGCCACGATTGCTCAGGTCAACAACGACCCTGCGATTCACGGATGCCTCTTGTTCCGTCCGCTGCCCGTGCATTTGGATGAGGAGGCCGCGTGCGCGGCGCTCGATCCGGCAAAGGACGTTGACGGCATCACCCCG
>CASEER010000009.1 GCA_949287085.1 uncultured Coriobacteriaceae bacterium | reverse complement strand
CACTTGGTCGTCGGCACCGGCAACAGCCGCGCCCTCGCCCGCAGCGGCCTCGGCATCGCGCGCGGCCTTCTCGGCCGCTAAGCGAGCGCGACGCTCGGCAAAGGTCTCTTTGCGCGCCTCGGCGGCCTTGGCAGTTGCCAGGTCCGCCTCGTCAGACGCCGGTGCGTCAGCGTCGGCATCGTCGTCAACTGCCGTAACCTTCTTGGGGGCCGACGACGCATTGGCAACAGCGGCCATGGGATCGATGACCTCGGTCTGCACAACAGACGTTACCTTTTCTTGCGTCTCGCGGAACTGCCGGAGCGCACGGCCAATGGTGCGACCCATCTGCGGCAGCTTGTCCGGACCAAAGAGCAAAAAGGTAAACACGAGGATGATAGCGAATTCGGTTGACCCGATTCCAAGCACAAGAACCTCCTGGAACTAGACACACGGAAACGCTGCACGCCGCCCACCCGCAGGCCGGGGCGCGCCGCGCAACCGCAAAAGTATAGCGCCGCCCCCACGCAGGAGGCGGCACTAGACCAAGCCCTTACAGAGCGGTAATAGAAATCTCGGAATCCACACCGAGCAGCTGCGCCACGCGCATAACGCCCGGCTGCGCATTGACCACCGAAAAGCCCTTGCCGTGCTCCACCGCGTGGTGTGCCGCACCCACCAGCACGCCGATACCCGTGGAATCAATGTAGGCAACGTGCTCAAAGTCGAGCTGAATGGCCTCGGTGGGCTGCTCGAGCGCCAGGTCAATGGCGTCGCGCAGCTTGTCAGCGTTCGAGATGTCGATCTCGCCGGTCACGCTAATGATGTAGCGCTCGGGCGAGGCGTTTGTGGTAATAGTCAGATCCATGGTAGCTCCCAACATTCTGGCGCACGCCAGGTCGATGCACGATATGCACGCATCCGGGGTGTGATCCCGTCGCGCGAACATGGTATCGGTCTATTGTACCGGCGGAGCACCGCACCCGCAGCGGCTTGAGCCGAATATCAAATAGTTCGCATGCATATGGCTGGCCCGCAGGCAGCAAACATATCGCTGCCTGCCCGCAGCATGCACCGAGCTCAGCAGCCAACGGAACCTAGCCGGCGCTCAACCCGCGGCCGGCTCACGCCCCGCTGACCAGCCTCCGTGCTCTACCGCTCCTCAAGCGCCAGTTGCGCCGACACCAGCTTGGTGGCAAGCACGAGCACGTCAAGCGCTGCCTCCAGATCTTCCACGCTGGGGTACGTCGGGGCAATGCGAATGTTGGTGTCGTGCGGGTCCTTGCCATACGGCCAGGTTGCGCCCGCCGGCGTGAGCTTCACGCCCAGGTCGGCACAAAGCGCGGCAATGCGCTTGGCCGATCCTTCGGGGCCGTCGAACGACACGAAGTAGCCGCCATTGGGGTGCGTCCAGGTGGCGCAGCCCGTACCGCCCAGGCCCTCGGTCAGCTTTCGCTCCACCGCCGCAAAACGCGGACGCAAAAACTCGGCGTGCTTGCGCATGTGGGCGCGCACCGCGTCGAGGTTGGGCAAGAAGCGCGTGTGCATAAGCTGGTTGAGCTTGTTTGCGCTGATGAGGCCCACCTTAAGGGTGCTGGCAACCTCGGTGACGTTGGCCGGGCTCGAGCCAAAGAAGGCAATGCCCGCGCCCGGGAAGGTGATCTTGGACGTCGAGGCCACGCCTAGGATACGGTCCTCGTTGCCCGCCTCGCGCGCGATGTCAAAGATGTTGGCCAGCTGGTCGCCCTCGTCGGTGAGGTCATGCACGGCGTAGGCGTTGTCCCACACAATGCGGAAATCCGGCGCGGCCTTCATGATGGCCAGGCGGTGGACCGTCTCGTCGGAATAGGTGACGCCCGTGGGGTTGGAATACTTGGGCACGCAGAACATGCCCTTAATGGAATCGTCCTCGGCCAGCAGGCGTTCGACCTCGTCCATGTCCGGACCCGTCTCGGTCATGCGCACGGGCACGTTCTCGATGCCGAGGTCCTGCGTGATGCCGAAGTGACGGTCGTAGCCGGGGGCGGGGCACAGGAACTTCACGTGATCGAGCTTGCTCCACGGCGTGTAGCCGGGCACGCCCTTCTCCCAATAATGGATGAGGATGGACTGCATGATGTTCAAGCTCGAGGAACCCAGCACGATGGTCTGCTCGGGCGGCACGCCAATAAACTCGCCCGCCAAACGGCGCGCCGAGGGAATGCCCTCAAAGCAGCCGTAGTTGCTGCAGTCGATGCCCTCGTCGGTCAGGTCGGCGTCGCTGTTCAAGATGTCGAGCATGGGGCGCGAAATGGCAACCTGCGCCGGCGACGGCTTGCCGCGCGCCATGTCAAGCGCCAGGCCTTTGGCACGGGTCTCGTCAACCTCGCGCTCAAGCTCGGCAAGAGCGGCCTTGAGCTCCTCGGTCTCCATCTGCTGATACACCGTCTGCATAGGTCCTCCACCCCGCGCCGCCCCGGGCCCCGCCCGTGCCAGCAGCGCTCGTACGTTGCGTTATCGGGGCACAGTATACCGAGTTCCGTGCTCCCAACAGCGCTGATGGGCACATCGAAACACAATATTCGTGAGCGCCCGGGGAGCCGGTGCACGGCCGGCATCGCCGCCGAGGTGCGGCCGCATCGCTTGCATCGCCGCCAGCAAACGGGGACAATGGCCAAACCTACGAGCAACGGCGAGGGAGAGCCCCATGGATATGGCATCGTTTCAAGCGGATTCCTATGGCGAGCTGCAGAGCCTTGTCAATGGGCTGTACGCGACGCGCGACATCATCGACCGGCTCGACCTCGTGATGCAGGCCGAGGTGCTCGACCTCGACCCCGACCTGCAAGAAATCGTCACCCTCCTGCCGCCCGGTCGGTACGAGCGCCAGCGTCTGTGCGACCAGCTCAACTCGGCGCTTGCCGCGCACGGCTGGGGTAGCACCTACGGCACGGTCGAGTAGGCAACCGAGACGCAGGCGCAGGAGCAGCTGTCGGGGCAGGCTACCGGACTGCAGGCCCGCTGCCCGTCTACGAGCCGACCCACAGGCTCGCCGCATACCTACGAACCAACCCGCAGACTCAGCTGCGCCCCCGCTACGCACGATCACGGCAGGCAACGTGCATATACGCAAGCCCGATGAGCGCCGCCGAGACCGAGCCGGCAAGAATGGCCGTCTTGGCTGCAAGCAGCTCGGCTGGAATCTCCGTGAACGCGAGCCCCGCGATGAGGATGGACATCGTGAAGCCGATGCCGCCCAAAATGCCGATCCCCGCGATGTGCTTCCACTGCACGCCTTCGGGCAGCCGCGCGAGCCCGGTCTTCACCATGAGGAACGTCATGCCAAAGATGCCGAGCGGCTTCCCGAGCAGCATGCCCAGGTACGTGCCCACCGCGACGGGATCCACCACGAGCGCGCCCAGGTCGACGCCCACGAGCCGCACCTGAGCGTTCACGAACGCGAAGATGGGCAAGATGATGAAATTGACCGGCGTCGAGATGCGGTGCTCCAGGCGTTGAAGCGGCGGCGTCACGCGGTGCATGACGCGCTCAACGCTGTAGACGGCATGCGTAAAGTCATGCTGGCCCAGGATATGCGCCTCGTCGTCAAACGTGTCGTCGAGCTTCGGCAGCTTGGTCTCAAGCCAGCTCACAAGACCCGCAGCATTCACGTCTGAGCGCGCGGGAATCGTAAAGGCCAAAATCACGCCGGCGAGCGTCGCGTGGATGCCCGACTGGAAGAGGCAGAACCACAGCACCAGGCCAAGCGCCACGTACGGCGCCAACCCAAAGTGCCGGCGCATGTTGAGCGCGGCGAGCGCCAAGGTCACCACAGCAGCCGCCGCAAGCCACGGCAGGCTTGGCGCGTGGCCGTAAAAGAGCGCAATCGCCAAAATAGCCAGCAGGTCGTCGGCGATGGCAAGGGTTGAGAAAAACACCTTGATGGCCGGTGGCACGCGGTTCCCCAACAGCGAGAGCACGCCAAGCGCAAAGGCAATGTCGGTCGCCATGGGAATGGCCCACCCGTAGATGGCGCCGCCGCGGTTGATGACCGCGTAGATGCACGCGGGAACCACCACGCCGCCCACGGCGGCAAGCATGGGCAGCATGGCCTGCCGGGGCCGGCGCAGCTCGCCCACGGTCATCTCGTACTTGAGCTCAATACCCACGAGCAGGAAAAAGATGGCCATAAGAAAGTCATTGACAAAGAGCTCAAAGGTGAGCGAGAACTCCCACCCGCCGATGCCGATGGTCACCGGGCGCGCAAACCACTCGTGGAGCGGCTCGTACAGCGCCGTGTTCGCGCAGATCACCGCAGCCACCGCCGCCGCGATCATGACGGCCGCCGCGATTGTTCCGTTTGATGTGATGCGCTCGAGCATGCTCCGCCGCTCAAGCCGGCGGCGATGCTGCGCGCTGATGAGCGCCCGTGTGGTCTTGGTTTCCATTCCCCCACCTTTCCGCGATGTTCAGCGGCGCGCGGCACCGTACCCTCAGGCCCCGTGCCCGGGCGCCGGCGGCCAACCACGGCGGCCCTCACCCGGGTGCGCGGGTCAGCCGCGGTAGCTTCCGCACGCCGCACATCGCTGCCCTCACTAAAAAGGGGCGCCTGTGCCCAGACGCCCCACCAATCATGCTATGTACGCGGTTGGTATACCCAGCGCGCTACTCCGCAGCCGCGAGAATCGGCGCAGCAACCTGCTTCTTACGCGAAAGCACACCAGGCATCCACACGCCGTCAGCCTCGTCGGCAATCTTGAGGCCCTTCTGCGCGGCAGCCGTGTCGCCCTCGAGCAGAACCTGCGAGCCCTCCTCCATGATGTCGGTCACGCAGAGCACGATGCCGTCGGCGCCCTTCTTGGCCTGGTAGGCGCGCATGGCCTCGCGAATCTCGGGCACCATGCCGAGCGCGCGGCTCTTGTCGACCGTCTCGTACTGGCCAATGAGCAGCTTCTTGCCGCCCACCTCAAAGAGCTTGATGTCGTTGCCCACCATCTGCTCGGGCGTGAAGGAGCCGGACGGACGGCTCATGAAGACGTCCATGCCAAACTTCACGGGGTCAACGCCCAGCTGCTCACCCAGCTGCGCCGCAAAGATGCGGTCGAACTCGGTGGTCGTGGGGCTCTTGAGCATGAGAGTGTCGGTCATCATGGCTGCAAGCAGGAGCTTGGCCTGGGCGTCCATGGGCTTCTGGCCAAGGATGCCAAAGAGCCAGGTCACGATCGTGCAGCTGGAGCCCCAGGGGAGCGCCATGATATGCAGCGGCGCGGCGGTGCTGAAGTCGCCAAAGCGGTGGTGGTCAACAATGCCAATGATCTCGGCGTTCTCGAGGCCCTCGGCCGACTGGCCGGGCTCGTTGTGGTCGGTGAGCACAACCTGCTGCGGCTTGGCCGTAGCCTTGATGCCGTTGAGCATGCGCGGCTTGGGCGTGTCGGTCTCGGCGAGGAGCTTCTCGGTCTCCGCCGGGAGCGGGCCCAGACGGCGCGCCTCGTAGGTGTTACCCATGAACTCAACCTGGTTGAGCAGCTGCGACAGAACGACGGAGGACATAATGGCGTCGTTGTCGGGATTCTGGTGTCCAAAGACGAGAACCTTGCTCATGTACATGCTTCCCTTCGCACAGGGCGGGGCGCGTGCCCCACGGTTTCCCAGTTGCTCCCTATCCTAGCACCTTCGCCGGGCGCGCAAACCCCACGAGGCCCGCTCGAACAATCTATCTACGAAGGCGCCGGGGCCGAGCCGCGATGCGCAGCTCGGCCCCGGAGAGGCACTGTTGTCTATTGTTTGCGGCACCCGACGCTAGGGCAGATGCGTGGTGCGATCGGCCGCGGCCTGCAGCGCCACGTACGCGGCGCCGTAAATGCCGGCGTCATTGCCCAGCGACGCCACCTTGATGGGGGTATCGGCGTTCACGGGAATCGCATAGCTGCGGTACCGCTCAATCAGCGGCTCCAAGAACACATCAGACGACGCCGAGGTGCCTCCACCCAGCAGGAACATCTCGGGGTCGATCACGTTGGCAATGAGCGTTAGCGCGCGACCCAGGCAGTCGGCCATGGTGCGCATTGCCGCAAGCGCCTGCTCGTTGCCCTCGCGACAAGCCTGGAACAAGCTGCGCGAATCGCTGGGACCCGCGAGCTCGATGGGCTCCACACCGGCCGCTTCGCACTCGGCCAGGTAGCTCGACACCAAGCCCGTGGCCGAAGCGTACTGCTCCAGGTGTCCCTTGCCGCCGCACCCGCAGGTGCGCTCCTCGGCAGGGTTCATGCACAGGTGGCCAATCTCGCCACCTGCACCAAACGCGCCGGCCACGACCTTGCCGTCAATTACCACGCCGCCGCCAACACCCGTGCCCAGCGTTACAAACACCAAGCTCGTGCTGCCTTTTGCCGCGCCGGCCCACAGCTCGCCCATCGCTGCCGCGTTGGCATCGTTTACAAATTTGACGGCCGCGCGCGGGCACGCCTCGCGCAGCGCCATCTCAAGACCCGGCGCATCGATCTCGATGTTTGCCTGCATGCGAATCACGCCGTCGGCCGGCACCGGGCACGGAATGGCCAAGCCGATGCCCAGCACGTCGTTCATCGAAGCGTCCGATTCGGTGAGCACGCGCTCGATGCCGCCGATCACGGCCGCGTAGCCCGCTGCATCTACCAGGGGCGGCGTTGGCACGCTGCCCTTGCCCACCAGGGTGCCGTTCTCGGTAAACAGGCCCACCTTAACCGAGGTGCCGCCCACATCAAGTCCCACATACCGGTTTTCAGACTCAGCCATGACTGTTCCTTTCCCGCGCAGCGCCCGGGCACCGCACCGCATGCCGTGCCCCACGCCCTTGTTGATACCTGTGCCGCCAGTATACGGCGCAACACAGGCGGCACCGCGCACGGATTTGCCAACAGCATACGTGCATCGGCAAGCGCATGCGCCACAGCCCCTCAGCGCCCATGCCCCGCTCCGGCGCGGGCGCAACCTTCAAGCGCCCGCAGGCAGCATTACCCAAAAAAGCGGCATGTAAATCAATATTTCTAATTGGGAACATTGCGGCAAGTTTTCGCATTGGAAACGCGCCGGACATGCAAGGTGCGTACGATAGCTCCCGTCGGGCAATGATTCGGAGGTGCCTATGTCGTACCGTGGTCCCAACGAGCCTGCTCGCATTGACGAGCTCATGCGTCTCGCGTTTGGCGAGGTCCATGCCGCACATCCCGACGCTTCCGAATTTGACGAGCTCATGCACCTTGCGTTTGATGACGATACTCCGGGCGCGCCGGCAAGCGCTCCCACGGGCGGCAGCGCTTTGGCACCAGATCATGCCGCCTCACCGCTTCACGCGGTTCCCGAAGCGCCTCCTCCAACGTCCACCGTGGTCGAGCATCCCGCGTGCACACCCGCAGAGGGCCCCAATCCGGTCTGGCAGCGCAGCGCCTAGCCCCGGCGCGGCCTACACCTTTACGATGGGCGCAAAGCCCTTCATGAGCTTCTTGACCTGGCCCGTCTTCTCAAACTTAACCTCGATCATGTCGCCCGCCGCCGCAATAACGGTGCCGGTACCAAAGGTCTTATGACGTACTGTGTCCCCCGGCGCAAAGGTCTCGGCCGCCTTGGCGGCATCGGGCCGGCGCTGCTCCACCTTGGGCGCGGGCGCCGAGGAGCGCTGGCGGTGCGAGGTACCGCTGCCAAAGGTCGCCGGCTTGCGCCCGGCGTCGGGGCTGATGCCCGTGTGGCGCGTCACGCCGCCCGTTGAGCGCGTGTACGAGCCAAACACGCGGCCGCCGTACATGTCGGACCCCACGCCCGAACCGTAGGTGCCCCGGCGGTCGCCGCGCTTTTCCCAGCCTGTACCTTCAAACCCAGCCGAGCCCACGCCCGAAAACTCAATGTCCGCCGCGGGAATCTCGCCCACAAAACGGCTGCGCGGGTTGGCCTGGGTAGAACCGTAGGTGCGGCGCGTGGCGGCATACGTCAAGAACAGGCGCTTGCGTGCGCGCGTAATGGCCACGTAAGCCAGACGACGCTCCTCCTCAAGCTTGGCCGGGTCGTCGGTAAAGCCGGCCACGTGGGGGAAGATACCCTCTTCCAAGCCCGCCACAAACACCGCGGGGAACTCCAGGCCCTTGGCCGAGTGCACGGTCATCATGGTAATGGCGTGCGACTCGCCCGCCAGCGAATCAAGGTCGCTGCGCAGTGCGAGCCACTCAAGGAGCGCCGGCAGCGCCTTGCAGGCCAGCGGACCATAGGTGCGATCGATCTCGTCAGCCGCCTGCGCCGCCGTGGGCACCGGTGCCGCGGCAGCCCGCGTGGCGGGATTCTGGGCAATAAGCTGAGCGAGCGCCTGCTGCGCGGAGGTGAGCGCGCCGCTCGCCGGCGCATCAAACGCCGCCGTAGCGGGATTCACGTACGGTGCCCCGTCCGCAGGCAGGTTGAGCGGCATCGTCACGCCGCCGGGTGCGGTCACAGCTGCAGGCGCCGCCGTGGGTGCGGGCGCTGTGGGCTCAACACCCGCCGCGGCGGTGCCGGCCCCCGCCCCGTCGGCGGTCTCCACCGCCATGCCCGCCGCACGGAGCTCTTCCAAGCTCTCGAGCGTGCCCTCGATGTCGTCGTGGCTTTCCTCAAATTCAGCCGCCACGCCCAAGAACTCCTGAATGTTCTCTATGCGGCCCTCGGCCTCGGGCGTGCCCTCGGCGCGCAGCGCCTGCACCAGGCCGCTCTGGTCCACAATGGCCTCAACGACCCGCTGTAGCTCTCCGTCCATGCGGCGCCCCTCGCGCACAATCGCCACGAAGTCACCGAGCGCCGCGCGCACCTTCGCGGAAAAGCGCCCTGCCTCGGCCGTCGCGATTTCACAGGCCTGAAAGAAGCTGCAGCGGTTCTCGCGCGCAAGCTCCTCGATCTTGGCAATGGACGTGGAGCCGATGCCGCGCCGCGGCGTGTTGATCACGCGCTTGACGCTCATCTCGTCCGCCGGATTCACGATCATCTTGAGGTACGCCATCACGTCGCGAATCTCCGCGCGGTCAAAGAAGCGCGTACCGCCCACGATCTTGTAGGGCACGCCGGCGCGCAGGAACATATCTTCGAGGATGCGCGACTGAGCGTTGGTGCGGTAGAACACGGCAATGTCGTCGTAGCTGATGCCGTCGGCGTGCAGCTTTTCGATCTCGCTTGCAATCCAGCGGCCTTCGTCGCGCTCGTCGCTTGCCTGGTACGCCTGGATCTTCTCGCCATCACCCGCCGCCGTAAACAGGCGCTTCTCCTTGCGCTGCGAGTTGTGACGCACCACCGCGTTGGCCGCATTGAGGATGTGTCCCGTCGAGCGGTAGTTCTGCTCGAGCTTGACCACGTGCGCGCTGGGAAAATCCTGCTCGAAGTCGAGGATGTTCGAAATGTCCGCGCCGCGCCAGCTATAAATAGACTGGTCGTCATCGCCTACGACCATGAGGTTCTGGTAGCGGCTGGCCAGCAGGTTCGCAATCTCATACTGCACATGGTTGGTGTCCTGGTACTCGTCCACGCTAATGTAGCGAAAGCGCTCCTGGTACTTTTCGAGCACCTCGGGCCGGGTGCGCAGAAGCTCAAGCGCGCGCACCAGCAAATCGTCAAAATCCATGGCGTTAGCGGCGCGCAGACGGCGCTCCAGCTCCAGATACACCTGGGCCGCCTTTTGCTCAGGCGGGGTATTGGCCTGGCGGCTGAACTCCTCGGGCCCGATCATGGCGTTTTTGGCCGTGCTGATCTTGGAGCGAATCATGTTGATGGGGTACTGCTTTTGCTCAATGCCCAGGGCCTGCATGATATCGCGCACCATGCGGCGCGAATCATCGTCGTCGTAAATGGTGAACTGGCCCGTATAACCCAGCAGATCGGCGTCCTCGCGCAGCATGCGAACGCACATGGCGTGGAACGTGCACACCCACATGCCGCGCGTGCCGCCGGGCAGCAGCGCGCCCAGACGCTCGCGCATCTCGGCCGCCGCCTTGTTGGTAAAGGTGATGGCCAAAATGCGCCACGGCGCGACGCCCAGGTCTGCGACCAGGTGGGCAATGCGGTAGGTAAGCACGCGCGTCTTGCCCGAGCCCGCGCCAGCGAGCACGAGCAGCGGCCCCTCGGTGGTGAGCACCGCCTCGCGCTGGGCGGGGTTGAGCGAATCGATGTCTACAGCGTAGGGCATGCATTCCTCCAGCATGTTGGCAATCGTGTGCGGGCGCGGCGCAACCAGCGCGGCGGCCGGGGCGTCCGTTCTTAGGGCCAACATAATATACCGTGCCGTCCGGACACGGCGTTCAGCCGCAAAACGCCCACGCAGCGGCCCGCCAAACGGGCAGGGGACCTCAAAGAAATATTTCCGCACGCCGATTATTCTTGCCGTCTCGCAGCGTAATGGCTCAAGATGAATTATTGTTGACATATCATTGATGCTTATCGTGCAAGGAGGACCGCACCTATGCCACTCACGCCTACCCCGCACAACGGCGCCGTCGCAGGCGACATCGCCAAAACCGTGCTCATGCCCGGCGATCCACTGCGCGCCAAGTACATCGCCGACCACTACCTCGACGACGTGCGCTGCGTGAACGAGGTGCGCAACATGCTCGCCTTTACCGGCACCTACCAGGGCAATCCTGTCACCGTCATGGGCGGCGGCATGGGCATGCCTAGCATTGGCATCTATTCGTACGAGCTCTTTGAGTTCTATGGCGTCGAGTCGATCATCCGCGTGGGCTCCGCCGGCGGTGTGGCCGAGGGCATCAAGGTCAAGGACGTCGTTGCCGGCATGGGCGCTTGCACCGATTCCAACTATGCCGCGCAGTACGACCTGCCCGGCACCTTTGCTCCCCTTGCCAGCTGGAACCTGCTCCGCCGCGCCGTTGAGGCCGGTCAGGCCCAGGGCGTTGACGTCAAGGTGGGCAACGTGCTCTCGAGCGACCACTTCTACCTCGACGACCCCGATTCCACCCGCCGCTGGCAAAAGATGGGCGTACTCGCCGTAGAGATGGAAGCCGCGGCCCTCTATATGAACGCTGCGCGCGCGGGCAAGCAGGCGCTCTGCTTGCTCACCGTCTCCGACCTGCCGCTCACGGGCGAGGGGCTTTCGGCTGAAGAGCGCCAAACCGGCTTCCACCAAATGATGGAGATCGCACTCGCCCTCACCGCGCCGGAGGAGTAACCGCCTCCCCCGGTACTGCGCCCATGTCTATGGTACGTCGCTCAGCGTGCCGTACCTCCCGCGCAGTCACCACGTTGTGGTTTCGCGCCGCGCCAGCGCTTCATGCCGGCAACGCGCTGCCAATACGGGCCGCCACCCGGCTGCCCGAGATCCAGGAGAAAGGATTAACATGAGCATGGATCGTAGGGACTTCCTTAAGGTCGCCGCAGGTTCGGGCGCCGTTGTTGCGGGCCTGGGCCTTGCCGCCTGCAGCGGCAACGATGCGGGCAGCGGCTCGACCGCCGGTTCTGCTGCCGCCCCCGCGAGCGACTACAAGGTCACCATGGTCACCGACATGGGCGGCGTGAACGACCAGTCCTTCAACCAGAGCGCGTGGGAAGGCCTGCAGCAGCTGAAGGACGACTACGGCATCGAAGTGAGCTACACCGAGTCCAAGCAGGAGTCCGACTACGCCACCAACCTTGACCGCGCCGTCGACGCCGGCAACAATCTGGTGTGGGGCATTGGCTTTGCCATGGCCGAAGCCATTATGACCGCCGCCCAGCAGAACTCCGACGTGAGCTTTGCCATCGTTGACAACTCGTGGGCTGACGACGAGTACCCCGATAACCTCACCGGCGTGATGTTCCGCGCCCAGGAGCCCTCGTTCCTCGTGGGCTACATTGCGGCGCGCACCACCAAGACCGGCAAGGTCGGCTTTGTGGGCGGCATTGGCTCTAACATCATCGACCAGTTTGAGTGGGGCTATAAGGCGGGTGTCGCCTACGCCAACGCCGAGAAGGGCACGAAGGTGACCGTGGACACCCAGTACCTCGAGAGCTTCACCGACGCCGCGCTGGGCAAGGCCACCGCGCAGCGCATGTACACTGACGGCTGCGACATCGTGTTCCACGCCGCCGGCAACGCGGGCAACGGCGTTATCGAGGCTGCGGGCGACGCCGACAAGCTTGTCATTGGCGTTGACCAGGACCAGGCGCACCTCGACCCCGACCACGTGCTGACCTCCGCCATGAAGAACGTCAACAACGCCGTTGAGGAGATCTCAAAGCAGGCGGCTGACGGCGAGAACATCGGTGGCCAGACCATCGAGCTCGGCATGACCGATGACGCCGTGGGCATCCCCAAGGATAACCCGCTCATGGACAAGGACGTCTACGACGCGGCCATTGCCCTTGAGGACCAGATCAAGAGCGGCGACATTGTCCCGCCCGCGACCGAGGACGACTACAAGACCTACGCGGCTTCGCTCTAAGCACAACCCAAAGCGGGGGTGGCACTGGCTGCCCCCGCTTTTCGTTACCGCACCACCGCGGCAACCACCGCCGCACCGGCAGTGCCAGAGCCACCTCGCATGCACGGACCCGCCCCAGCAGGCCTGTGCATGCGAGGTTCACCACGTAACTCTAGCAGCCAAAACACGAGGCAACGTGCTGGGCACCTTGTCTCATAGGAACAGAGGAAGGGAGCGAACCGAATGGAACCGAGCCAAGACTACGCCGTTCAGATGCACGACATCGTAAAGATGTTTGGCAGCTTCTGCGCGCTCGACCACGTCCATCTTGACGTGCACCGCGGGTCCATCCATGCGGTCCTTGGCGAAAACGGCGCGGGCAAGAGCACCCTCATGAACGTGCTCTACGGCCTCTACCAGGCCGATGAGGGCACCATCTTGCTCAACGGCCAGCCCGCCACCATCAAAAACCCCAACGATGCCATTGCCCGCGGCATTGGCATGGTGCACCAGCACTTTATGCTCGTCGAAAACTTCACTGTCACCCAAAACATCATCTTAGGTGACGAGACCTGCCGCAGCGCGGGCATCCTCGACATGAAGCGCGCTCGCAAAGAGGTGCAGAAGATCATTGAGGAATACGGCCTCGAAGTTGACCCCGATGCCAAGATCGAAGACATCTCGGTAGGCATGCAGCAGCGTGTCGAGATCTTAAAGGCCCTGTACCGCGGTGCCGACGTGTTGATCTTGGACGAGCCCACCGCCGTGCTGACGCCGCAGGAAATCGAGCGCCTCATCGAGATCATGCACGGCCTTGCCGATCGCGGCAAGACGATCATCATCATCACGCACAAGCTCAAAGAAATAAAGGCCTCGGCCGATTGGTGCACCATCATCCGCCGCGGCACCTACGTGGACACCGTGCGCGTGTCCGACGTCACCGAAGAGGAGCTCGCCGACATGATGGTGGGCAAGCACGTGCAGCTGGTGGTGGACAAGACGCCCGCCCAGCCGGGCGAGGTCGTCTTTCAGATTGAGAACCTCTGCGTAAAAGACGAGCGCGGCCTTGATGCCGTCAAGAACCTATCGCTCACCGTACGCGCGGGCGAGATCGTGGGCGTGGCAGGCATTGACGGCAACGGCCAAAAGGAGCTCGTTGAGGCCATCACCTGTCTTACCAAGGCCCAGAGCGGCACCATCAAAGTGCACGGGCAAGAGATTCAGAACACCACCACGCGCAACGTCCTGGAGCACAAGGTCTCAACCATCCACGAGGACCGCCAGCGGCGCGGGCTCGTGCTGCCGTTTACCGTGGCCGAGAACGCCGTGCTCGAGCAGTACCGCACCCCGGCGTTTGGCAAGCACGGCGTGCTCGACTTTGCCAAGATGCGCTCGTTTACCGAGGACCTCATCAAAGACTACGATATCCGCCCCGCCGACTGCGTGGACCACACCGCCGCGAGCCTTTCGGGCGGCAACCAGCAGAAGGTCATCATCGCGCGCGAAGTTGCCGGCGCGCCGGACGTGCTTATTGCCGTCCAGCCTACGCGCGGCCTCGATGTGGGCGCCATTTCGTACGTGCACAAGATCTTGGTCGAGCAGCGCGACGCAGGTAAAGCCATCTTGCTCATCTCGCTCGAACTCGACGAGGTCATGAGCGTGTCCGACACGATCGACGTTATCTACGACGGTGCCATCGTTGGCTCGTTTAAGCAGGGCGAGGTCGATGAGAACCGCATCGGACTGCTCATGGCGGGAGGTGAGGCCTAAATGAACGCACTTTCGCGCTTGCTCAAGAAACCCATTACCTCGACGCTCATCTCGATCATTTTGGGCTTTGTGGTTGCGGCGGTGCTGCTTGTTATTGCGGGCTATAACCCCGCCGAGAGCTTTGCCGCGCTGTTTGAGGGCGTCTTTGCACGGCCCAACTACATTTCGAACACCGTTATTCGCGCCGCGCCGATCATCCTCACGGGCATCTCGGTGGCGTTCGCATTTAAGACCGGCATGTTTAACATCGGTGCCGAGGGCCAGTACGTTGCGGGTACCGTGTGCGCCGTGATCGTGGGCTCCACCCTTAACCTGCCCGCTCCGCTGCAGATCCCCATCGTGGTGCTCGCCGGCGTTGCCGGCGGCGCCATCATTGGCGGCATCACCGGATTTCTCAAGGCCCGGTTTGGCATCCACGAGGTCATTACCTCGATCATGTTCAACTGGATCATGCTCTACCTGAACAACTTCATCGTAGCGAGCGACGCGTTCCACCGCCCCGACACCACGTCGAGCGTGGCGGTGAACCCCTCGAGCTACACGATGATCCTGCCCGAATGGAAAACCTCCGATGCGGGCGTGGCCGTGCTGCGCCAAAATCCCCTCCTACAGCAGGTGCTCGGCCGTACCGACGTCAACATTGCCATTGTGGCAGCCATTGTGGTTGCCCTGGTGATCTGGTTCTTGCTGTACCGCTCCAAGTTTGGCTACGAGCTGCGCGCGGTGGGCTTTAACCGCGATGCAGCCGAGTTTGCCGGCATCAACGTCATGCGGAACACCATGCTCGCCATGACCATCGCGGGCGCCATCTCGGGCCTGGCCGGTGCGCTCGTAATCACGGGCACCGCGCCGCACTGCCTCTCGACGCTCGCCGCGTTTGAGAACTACGGCTTCAACGGCTTCTCGGTCGCGCTGATCGCCAGTTCCTCGCCCATTGGCTGCATCTTTGCCGGCCTGCTGTTTGGCGGCCTCATCTACGGCGGCCAGAACGTGCAGCTGGTTACCGGTGCGCCTTCGGACATCATCAACATCATGATCGGCACAATCGTGTTCTTTGTGGCGCTCTCGATCGTGATCCCCAAGATTGCCGCGCGCTTGGAGCAGCGCGAGCAAACCCGGGAGCACGATGCGGCCGAAGCAGCGGCCGCCGGAAAGGGAGGTGAGACGCATGCTTAACAACATCCTGCTCCTCGTGAGCATTACGTTGATGTATTCGACGCCCCTGGTGTTCGGTGCGCTGGGCGGCGTGGTCTCGGAGCGCTCGGGCGTGGTGAACATTGGCATCGAGGGCATGATGACCATCGGCGCTCTTGCCGGCGTAGCGGGGTCATACTATACGGGCAACCCGTGGTTTGGCTTCTTGATGGCAGGCGTTGCGGGCGCGGCCTTTGCCCTGCTCCATGCTATTGCAGCCGTTACCTTTAAAGCCGACCAGAACGTGTCGGGCATTGCGCTCAACCTGCTGGGACCGGGCCTGGCGCTCTTCTTGGCGCGCCTTATGTGGGACGGCGGCACCCAGTCGCCGAGCGTGGCCACGCTGCCCAACATCTTTGGCGACCGCGCGTTTGCCGGAACCCCGTGGGCTAACCTGAACGTGGATGTGACGGTGATCATGGGCCTGGTGGCCACGGTGATCGTGTGGTTCATCCTGTATAAGACCAAGTGGGGCCTGCGCGTGCGCGCCGTGGGCGAGCACCCGGCCGCTGCCGACACGCTTGGCATCAACGTGGACCGCACGCGCTTTATCTGCGTGGTCATCTCGGGCTTTTTGGCGGGCCTGGGCGGTTCGTGCGTAACGCTCGCCATTATTTCGCAGTTCAACCAGACGGCGGTTGCCGGCCGCGGCTTTATTGCGCTGGCCGCCGTGATCTTTGGCAAGTGGACGCCGCACGGCGCATATGGCGCCTGCCTGATCTTTGGCATGGCAAACGCGCTCGTGGTGCTGCTGGGCGGCGGCGTGGTGCCCATCCCCAGCCAGATTTTGGCCATGCTACCGTACGTGCTGACGCTCGTGGTGCTCGTGCTCTTTGTGGGCAAGTCGGTGGCACCAAAGGCGGATGGCGTACCGTACGAAAAGGGAACGCGGTAACAACCGCGTTGGGCTCGCGCGGACGGTTAAGCTGGTGCTTGACCTGGCCGCGCGAGCCCGCCCGTCCGCGTGTTGGTTGGTTGCGGGCCCGGCACCGGGCTTATGACCTTGTTTGGACGGTTGCTGGCCCGGCATCAGAGCCACGCTGCCGTATGGCTGCAAGCCCAGGTCTTTGCCCCCGCACCAAGCACCAGGCGGACGAGCGGGCTCGCGCTCTCGCCAAGGGAGCCTCCCCCCCGCCACATCGTAATAACGGAGTAATAAGGTTGATGGTATGACTGATCAAGAGCTGGTAGCTGTGGCCATTGCATCGCGCGAGCGAGCGTATGTGCCGTACTCGCACTTTGCCGTTGGCGCGGCGCTGCTGTGCGCAGACGGCACCGTATATGGCGGCTGCAACATTGAGAACGCTGCCTATTCCCCGGGCAACTGCGCCGAGCGCACGGCGTTTTTCCGCGCCGTGTTTGACGGACATCGCGACTTTGAGGCCATCGCCATCGTGGGCGGGCCGGAGGGCAAGCCCGTCGAGAACCTCTGCGCGCCCTGCGGCATGTGCCGCCAGGTCATGATGGAGTTCTGCCGCCCGCAGAGCTTCCGCATCATCCTGGCCGACGCCCCCGACCATCCGCAGTCCTTTACCCTCGAGGAGCTGCTCCCCTTGGGCTTTGGCCCCAGCGACCTCGCCTAATCCAAATGAGTCAGTTGGGGACGTGTTCGATTTGACCCCCTTTCGGTCAATGGGTCAGTTGGGGACGTGTTCCCATTGACCCCCTTTCGGTCAATGGGTCAGTTGGGGACGTGTTCCCATTGACCCCTTTTCGGTCAAAACGGGACAGGCCGTACCCAGCCACGCCAAATGGGGAGCTGCTACTCATTTGGCAGGTAAGATGCTAAGGAGCTGCCTATGCGCATGTACGACATCATTGAGCACAAGCGAGATGGCCGCGCGCTCTCAGACGAGGAAATCGAATTCTTTGTTCGCGGCTATGTGGCAGGCGAGACTCCCGACTATCAGGCATCCGCCCTGCTCATGGCCATCTTCCTGCGCGGCATGGACGCGCACGAGACCACCACGCTCACCCTTGCCATGGAGCATTCGGGCGACCTGGTAGACCTTTCGAGCATTCCCGGCATCAAGGTGGACAAGCACTCCACCGGTGGCGTGGGCGACAAGACCTCGCTCGCCGTGGTGCCCATCGTAGCGTCGCTTGGCGTGCCGATTGCCAAGATGAGCGGGCGCGGGCTCGGCCATACGGGCGGCACGCTCGACAAACTTGAAAGCATCCCGGGCCTTTCCACCGCGATCGACCGCGACCGGTTTTTTCAAATCGTGCGCACGCACGGCGCGGCCATCATTGGCCAGACGGGCAATCTTGTGCCGGCCGACAAGCTCATCTACGCTCTGCGCGACGTAACGGCAACCGTCGATTCCATCCCCCTCATCGCGTCGAGCATTATGAGCAAGAAGCTCGCCGCCGGCTCCGACCGTATCCTGCTTGACGTTAAGACGGGCTCGGGCGCCTTTATGAAGGACCTCGACTCATCCATTGCCCTGGCCGAGGCCATGGTTGCTATTGGCGAGGGTGCCGGCCGCGAGACCGTGGCGCTCATTACCAACATGGACCGGCCGCTCGGCCATGCCATTGGCAACGCACTTGAGGTCGCCGAGGTTGTTGACACCCTGCGCGGGAACGGCCCTGCGGACCTGACCCACGAATGCTGCGCGCTGGCGGCCGAGATGCTCATCCTGGGCGGGCGCGCGAGCACGCTTGACGAGGGGCGCTCGTTGGCCGAGCAGGCTATTGCCAACGGCTCCGCCTTTGCCAAGCTCTGCGAGATGGTTGCTGCCCAGGGCGGTGACACGGCATACCTTGAGGACACGAGCCGCTTTGGCGCGGCGCCTGTTGCCCATGAGGTCACCGCTCCCCGCGACGGCTACCTTGCAGCCATCGACACGACGGCTGTGGGCACGGCGAGCGTCGAGCTCGGTGCGGGACGCGAAACCAAAGACGACGCGATAGACTACCTTGCGGGCATTACGCTCCTCAAAAACCGCGGCGACGCCGTTGCCGCCGGCGAACCCATCGCCATCCTGCACACCGCCGACGAGGCGCATCTGGCTGCCGCACGCCCCACGTTTGAAGGCGCGCTCACCATTGCCAGCGAGCCACCGGCAGCTGAGCCCCTGCTCTTTGCCCGGGTAACCGCCGCCGGCGTGGAGCGTTTCGCGTAGGACGGCGCGGCAGAACACGAGCGTCAAGCCCTTTTGCCCCGGCGTTTCATCCAAGACCGGCGGGGCAAGATAACCTGATGCCTCTGCCCCGTCGTAACGCGCTACTATAATCCCACCCCACAGAAAGGAACACTCATGCACCTCACCCGCTCTGCCCTTGCCAAGTTCATGGATCACACCCTGCTCAAGCCCGAGGCCACGGGCGCGGACATCGACCGCGTGGTGGCCGAGGCACGCCAGTACGGCACCGCGTCCGTTTGCGTGAACCCCTACTGGGTTGCGCGCGTAGCGGCAGGCCTAGCTGGCTCCGACGTTAAGACCTGCACGGTCATCGGCTTCCCCCTGGGCGCTACCACCACAGCCGCCAAGGTTGCCGAGACCCGCGACGCCCTTGCCAACGGCGCGCAGGAGATTGACATGGTCATCAACGTCGGCGAGCTCAAGGGCGGCAACGACGACGTCGTGCGCGCCGACATTGCCGCGGTGGCCGAGGCCACGCACGAGGCGGGCGCGCTCCTCAAGGTTATCATCGAGACCTGTCTGCTCACCGACGACGAGAAGCGCCGCGCTTGCACGCTTGCCGTTGAGGCCGGCACCGACTACGTTAAGACTTCGACGGGCTTTTCCACCGGCGGAGCCACCGTGGACGACATCAAGCTCATGCGCGAGACGGTGGGCCCCGAACTCGGCGTTAAGGCATCCGGCGGCATCCGTACGCTCGAGGCCGCCGAAGCCATGATCGAAGCCGGCGCCACCCGCTTGGGCGTCTCGGCCGCCGTCTCAATCTTGCAGGAGGTTGACGAGTGAGATACCAGCGCATCCTAGCCATTGTTATCGACTCTATTGGCGTGGGCTTTGCGCCTGACGCGGCGCGCTACAAAAGCGAAGGGGCCGACACCCTCGGCCACATTGCCACCTACTTTGAGCGCGAGCTCGACCGTCCGCTCAACATCCCCACCATGGCCAAGCTGGGCGTTGCCTACACGCATCCAAACGGCCTCGACGGCGTGCCCGCCCCCGCCGAGCCGCTCGGTGCGCACGGGCGCATGCAGGTGATCAGCTATGGCAACGACTCGCTCGACGGCCACTGGGAGATGATGTGCCTGCCCACGCGTTTTCACGTAGATTACTTTCCCCAAGGCTTTCCCGACGAGCTCCTCGACAAGATCCGTGCGTTCTCGGGTCGCGGCATCTTGTGCAACAAGCCCTACTCGGGCACACAGGTCATCTATGACTACGGCGAGGAGCAGCTTAAGACGGGCGACCTGATCGTGTACACCTCAGGCGATTCGGTGCTGCAGATTGCCGCGCACGAGGACGTGATTCCGCTCGACGAGCTGTACCGTATCTGCGAATACGCGCGCACCCTCATCAACGGGCCCAAGATCACCATGGGCCGCGTCATCGCGCGCCCCTTTGTGGGCACCTGCAAAGAAGACTTCACGCGCACGGCTAACCGCCGCGACTACGGCCTGGAACCCACGGGCCCCACGGTGCTCACCATGTTGCAAGACGCCGGCTACGACGTCATCTCGGTCGGCAAGACCTGGGACCTGTTCTGCGGCCATGGCTTTGACCGCACCTACCACAACGAGAGCAACATGGACGGCATGGACCACGTGGACGAGGTCATGGCGCAAGACTGGCGTGGTCTCTGCTTTACCAACCTGGTGGACTTTGACGCCATGTACGGGCACCGCCGCAATGCCCAAGGCGACGGCGAGGCGCTGGAGGCTTTTGACGAGCGCCTGAGCCGCGTCATGGACGCCATGCGCCCGGACGACCTCCTCATGGTCACCGCAGACCACGGCAACGACCCCACGTACCCGGGCACCGACCACACGCGCGAGCTCGTGCCGCTGCTGGTGTGGTCGCCTTCCATGCAGGGGCGCGGCGTTGATCTGGGACTCCGCAGCACGTGCTCCGACCTGGGCGCCACGATTCTTGACAACTTTGGTGTGGCGGGCAACGGCGAAGGCACGAGCTTCCTCGCCCAGGTGAGCTAGCGAGCGGCCTCGTGCCGGTATACGAACTTACGACACGAGGCCGAACATCGGGCCGATCACCAAGAAGTAGGCAAGCACAAGCACGCCAAGGATAATGCGGTACACGCCAAAGGCCGTGAAGGTGTGGCGCCGCACAAAGCCCATGAGCCACTTGATGGCAATGAGCGAGACCACAAAGGCCACTGCGCAACCCACCACCATGATGGCGATCTCGTTCGTGCCAAAGGTGCCGCCGTCCAGGAAAAGGTACTTCACCAAGCGCAGCGCGCTCGCGCCGAACATGACCGGAATGGCCAGGAAGAACGTAAACTCAGCCGCCACCGCACGCGTCGTGCCCAGCAGCAAGCCGCCAATGATGGTAGAACCGGAACGCGACGTACCCGGGATAAGCGACAGCACCTGGAACACGCCGATGCCAAACGCCGTCTTCCACGACACATCATCGAGCGTGGTAATCTCGCCAAAGTCATCACCATCGGCGCTTGAAGCGTCCTCAGCCGGACGTGCAAAATGAGCACCCGCGGGACGGCTGCCAGGCACGACATCGCCTGTTGCCACCAGCGTCTCGCGCTTCTTGGCACGCCAACGCTCGATCACAATGAACGCAATGCCGTACACAATGAGCGCAGCGGCCACCACCGGCGCGTTGTAGAAATGCTCTTCCATAAAGTCGTCGAGCGGAATGCCAACGAGCGCAGCGGGAATGCAGCCGAGCACGACCTTACCCCACAGCTTCCAGGTCGAGCGGCGCCCCTCTTTGCCCTTGCTGGGACTAAACGGGTTGAGCTTATGGAAGAAGATCACGCACACCGCCAAGATGGCGCCCAGCTGAATGACCACCTGGAACATCTTCCAGAACTCTTCGCTCACGTTAAGGCTAATGAACTCGTTAACCAAGATCATGTGGCCCGTCGACGAGATAGGTAGCCATTCGGTAATGCCCTCGACGAGGCCAAGAAGCGCAGATTTAAGCAGCTCGATAATGTCCACCGTAACCCCTTTGTCCTCGAGCGGATCTATGCTCACGCCCAGCATGCGCCAGGCAATCAAAATGCCTCTTGCCATTATCGGACCTGAAGCCGCACGCAGGCGGAAAAAGCGGCAACGTTCACAGAATAATAAGGAGGCCTGCGCATAGGCGCGGGTATAACGGGAGCAAAACAGCGCTGGCACGGACTTTGCGCTGCAAACGGGTCGTTAAGGAGGCTCACCATGATTGAAGAAGGCTATGGCAAGGTATTCGTAGCTCTCGATGGTACCGACCAGCAGGATTTTGTGCTCGCGCGTGCCATTAAAGTTGCCGCCAACAACGGAGCCAAGCTCTACATTGGCCACGTGATTGACTCAACGGCGCTCGAATCTGCCGGTGCCTACCCCGTTGACCTCATCAACGGGCTCGAGTCGGCATTCCGCGATTCCATTGCCGTCGCGGTTGAGGAAGCCAAAGCTAACCCCAATATTCCGAGCGTCGAGATCATGGTGCGCTCCGGCCGCATTCGCGAGACGCTTAAGGACGAGATGCTCGACGTGGTAAAGCCCGACCTGGTCATGTGCGGCGCCCGCGGCCTATCGTCCATCAAGTACGCGCTCCTGGGCTCCATTTCGACGTTCTTGCTGCGGAGCACCGACTGCGACATCTTGGTGGTCAAGTAGCGTTGCCACGTACCGGTGCCGGTCCGCTTGGTTTCCGGAAACGTATGTTCAAAGGGTCCGGTTGTGCCGGGCCCTTTCTTTGTGACGGTTGAGAAAACGATGCCGCAGCGTTGCCGTGGGGCATTTCCTTACCCTACGGCCGCAAACGAGGCTCAAACGGCGCAGGCGCTAGTGGAGCGCCCCCCCCCGATCAACATATTGGAACTTGTTGGTTGAAAACGAGAGGGTGATGGCAAACCAAGCGCCCTCAACCGAGGCGGCGCGCACCCCCACGCCCATCTTATCGCACAACCGTTTGACCAGGTAAAGGCCAATGCCTGTTGAGCGCTTGCCTGTGCGGCCGTTCTCGCCGGTAAATCCCTTATCAAACACACGCGGCAAATCTGCTGGGCTCACGCCACAGCCATTGTCCCAAATCGTTAGCTCCACACGCTCCGTTGCACGGTCCGCATCGCAGAGCTCCGCCCGAAAGACCAGCTGTGGAGCATCGGAGCGCGCATACTTTACGGCGTTTTGAATAATCTGTCCCAGAATAAAGGCAATCCATTTTTCGTCGGTAAACACCGGGTAATCCAGGCGCTCCATCACGGGCGCCATATGCGCGCCAATGAGCGCCGACGCATTTGCCTTAACGGCCGCCGCTACCAGATCGGCCAGCTTGTACCGCCAAATCAAATAGTCGCGATCAACGGCTTCGGAGCGCGCATAAAAGAGCGCCTGCTCAATGTAGCCCTCAACGCGCTGCAGCTCGTCATCAAGGGCACGAACCTTAGCGCCGGCATGGGAATCGGCTGTCTCGGCGCGCAGGTTGTCGAGCATCAAGTGTGCTGCGGCCAGCGGCGACTTTGCCTCATGCACCCATGTCTCAATATACTCGCGATAGTCCGCCATCTGCCGCCGGTAGCTGCTCACATCATCGTTGGCCGCCTTGGCGATGGCCGCTAGTGCGTCATACGTAAGCGCGCCTTCCGCGAAATCGGGCCGCTCGATCATATCGGTAGGCCACAGGGGCTGCTCAACATCCTCGGCACAGGCAGCAAGCCCCTTATAAAACGGCCGCTTGCGTGCCCAATCGGCAGCGAGCGCGAGCACGAGCCCCAGGCACATAATGGCCGCAACGAGCACGATAACCGCTGGGCCCGCGCCCGCAACCGCCAAGATAAAGGCCGAAAGGGCAATCGTAGCTATCATCAAAACAATGGTCGGCAAGCAAGACCGCACATATGCCCATAAGCTCATGGCACTCGCCTACACCGAGTAGCCGCGGCCGCGGTGCGTCGTCAAATAGTCCGTGACGCCAATTTTGCCGAGCGTCGCGCGCAGACGGTTTATATTAACGGTAAGCGTGTTATCGTCAATAAAGGCATCAGAGTCCCACAGGTCGCGCATGATGTCCTCGCGCGAAACGATGGTGCCGGCGCGCTGCATCAGCAGGGCAAGGATACGCATCTCGTTTTTGGTGAGCTCCACCGTGCCGCCCACCGCCGTGGCTGTTGAACGCGAGAGGTCGAGCGTCACCCCGTTGTGCTCGAGCATACTGCGATCACTGGCTCCCGTCATGCGCCGCAAGAGCGCCTGGATGCGCGCCATCAGTACGCGTGAGCGATAGGGCTTAGCAATAAAGTCGTCCGCGCCCATGGTCATGCTCATAACTTCGTCAATCTCGGTAACACGCGAGGTCAGCACAATGATGGGCACCTCGGAAACCGCACGGAGCTCGCGGCACACAAACTGACCGTCGGTCCCCGGCAAGGTAAGATCAAGCAGCACCAAATCTGGGTCAGCCGCCTGAATGTCTTCTACCACGTGGTCAAAGGTCTCGCACCATGCCGTCTCGAACCCATTGCGCTCAAGCACCTGCACAAGCTCTCCGCGAATGGGGGCATCGTCTTCAACCACATAGATCAAGGGCATGGGGCGGTCTCCTTTGCGCACATCATCAACGTGGCGCATCGCATAGGCGACGCGCTCGTTCCATTATGCCGCAAGAGTCGCCGTCTCATGCCCCAACAAACGCCATCTGGCACCGCAGCGACCGCCGTCTGCCCCAAGCGCGCCGTTAGCGCACTTTATCGCGGATCGTTTCGAACGCCTGGGCAAGAAACGCGATAGACACAGGGAGCTCAGCAGCCTCAGAAGCAGCCGAACCGGGCTCCGGGGCAGGGGTTTCCGTGGGAGCGCCCACGCTGTCGGATGCGGCGACGATACCATGTTCGTCAGAAACCAAGAAGGGCGCACCCATCTCACCCGACGCCAACACCTGCGTATCGGGTTCAAAGCGCGCCACACAGCCACGCGTCTCGGCGAGCTGCTGCACAAACGTCATGGTGCCGCAGAGTCGCTCATTGGCAGGAGCTCCAACCACAAGCGAGGAGCCTTCAAGCGCGCAGAGCACCTCGGGGGCAATGCCTGTTTCTTTTGCCTCGCGGCGCGCTTCAGCAGCGCGGGCAGCAAGCGCGGCTGCCGAGGTATCAGCAAGCGGCTCATACATGCCAGAGCTCATGGCCGCTTGTCCTTCAACATCAACAACGAGCATGAGCACGCCATCGGCTGCAACGGTCGTATCCTCGGCGAGTGAGCATTCAATGTGCTGCTTTACCCAGCCGAGCATGTTGGTGGTGAGCGGCGCGCCCGCCACGCGGCGCTGCGAGAGCGCACGCATGTGCCGATTAAGCAACGGCACATGCCTGCCCGCCAAACGCCACCGACACACCAGCGCCGGCTCGCCCAACTTGAACTCTTGTTCTGCGCTCTCGCTCATACGTCCTCGTATCGCTTCGCCACGCCCCAAGAACAAAGAAGCCCGGCGCCTTGTCCCACCTTAGTGACGGAAGTGGCGGGTACCCGTGAAGATCATCGCGATGTCGTGATCGTCACACGCCTTGATGGACTCCTCGTCGCGCACCGAGCCGCCCGGCTGGATAATCGCGGTCACGCCATGCTCGGCAAGCACGTCCACGTTATCGCGGAACGGGAAGAACGCATCGCTTGCAGCCACCAGATTGTCGGCATCCATACCCATGCGCTCGCACGCATCCTCAGCACGCTCGCATGCCAGCAGCGCAGAGTCAACGCGGTTAGGCTGACCCGGACCCATGCCAATACCAGCCTGGTTCTTGGCCACCAAAATGGCATTCGACTTTACCGTCTTGACCACGTTCCAGGCAAAGAGCAGGTCGCGCATCTCCTGGTCGGTCGGCTTGCGCGACGTGGGGCACGTAAACTCGGTCGGATCCTCGTCCACGGTGTCCACGGTCTGCACCAAGATGCCGCCGTCTACCGAGCGCACCTCAAACTTGGCATGGCCCTCGGCGCCGCCCGTTGCCAGCACGCGCAGGTTCTGGCGGCGGCTCAGGCGCTCAAGAGCTTCCGGCGTATAGCTCGGCGCCACGAGCACCTCGACGAACTGCTTGTTCTGATCGGCAAAATGCTCGACGAGCGAAAGCGGCACCTCGCGGTTCACGGCAATAATGCCACCAAACGCGCTCTTGGGATCGCATGCAAAGGCGCGGTCATATGCAGTGGTTACGTCGTTGGCAACGGCAGAACCGCAGGGGTTCTGGTGCTTCAAAATCACGACAGCCGGCTCGCTAAACTCACGCACCGCATTCCATGCGGCATCGGCATCGAGCAGGTTGTTGTACGAAAGCGGCTTGCCCTGAATCTGCTCGGCGCCCACAAGCGGGTTCGGCGAACTTCCCAGCTGCGCGAACTCGCCGGTAAAGCCGTACACCGCAGCAGCCTGATGCGGGTTCTCGCCATAGCGCAGGTCCTGGACCTTGGTCAGATGCAAATCGATGACCGCGGGCGGCTCAAACGGATCGTCCGGATCGATTGCCTGCTCCTGCATCTCTAGATAGGTGCTAAACCACATCGAGATGGCCGTGTCGTAAGCAGCCGTGCGCGCGTACACCTTTGCCGCCAGGCGACGACGCGTAGTCTTGGTGGTGGCGCCGCAATGAATGCGCATCTCCTCGAGCACCGCGTCGTAGTCGGCCGGATCGCACACCACGGTTACCGCGTCGTTGTTCTTCGCGGCCGAGCGCAGCATGCTCGGACCGCCGATATCGATGTGCTCAATGGCATCTTCAAAGGTCACGTTGGGGTCGGCAACGGTCTTTTCAAACTCATAGAGGTTCACGCACACCAGATCGATCATCTTGATGCCGTACTCGGCCGCCTCGGCCATGTGCTGCTTGGAGTCGCGACGCGCAAGCAAACCGCCGTGGACTTTGGGATGGAGCGTTTTCACGCGCCCGTCCATCATTTCGGGAAATCCCGTGAACTCTTCGATGGGCGTAACGGGAACACCCGCCTCTTCAAGCACCTTTGCCGTGCCGCCCGTCGAGATCACTTCGATCCCAAAGTTATCGACGAGCGCCTGCGCAAACTCAACGATGCCTGTCTTGTCGGTCACCGAAATGAGCGCGCGCTCAATCCTGCCCTCTGAACCCATGCAGCCCTCCTTGCACGCTTTACCGATTGCCCTGGCAACCGTCCGACGCCAAAAACATCTATCTAATGTACCGCAACCATGCCCGTTTGCGTACCTATCTGTGTGGTTTCCCCCGAAAACCGGTTGCTAGAAGCTGCCGCCGCCACCGCCGCCAACTCCGCCGCCACCGCCAACCGAGAACCCGCCACCCATGCCGGCGGCCGAGCTGTCTGAGCTTGCCGCCAGCGCGCCCGCAGAAATGGGACATTGCGTCTCGGTGCGCTCGAGCGGGCTCACGCGGTGGGCGCCATGCGGGATATACCACCAGTACACCGGATAGAACAAACCACCGTCATGCACTGCCTCTTCCGGCACAAGTTGGGCAAGCGTGCTCACCAAATCTGCGTCAAAACCCAACGTCACCGCGTATACCAGCATATTGCCCCACCGCGCAGGGTCGCTTGGCGCCGGAACGCTGCCGTATTGGAAGTCCTTGAGCCATCGCGCAAACGCATCGCAGCGCGCCTTAAGATCGGCGCCCGCCGGCGTATAGCGCTTGAGCGTGCATCCGCACGCAATACCCACGAGCGCAAAAACAATAGCCACGACCGTCAACGGGGCGAGCTCATTGGTGATACCAAGGACGATGGTCGCCACGATAATCACGGCACCAATGGCAACCGAGATAGCTCCCGCAGCTTTACCGGTCGATGCTATCAGCTGGCGAGCATCAAGCGCTTGACTCGCCGCGGCCCTGAAGTCATCGAGCAGCTCGTCGTAGCGTTCGGGCTGGTCACGTGCATAGTCAGCCATAGCATCAATACTGGCCGTTTGCCGGTTGCCCCGGAAGAACAGTCTAAGCGCCGCACCATCGATTGTCGCCTCGTCACGGCGCGCGGCGTCTATGAGTGTCAGACGGTAGGCGTGCGAGCGGCGGTCGCTGCGCTCCTTGTCGCCAGCCGCCGACTCAGATGCGCGCCGACGCGCGGCCTTTGCGCCAAAGAGCTCTTCTTCGCTCGCTTTATCGCTCGACCCATCGCGATATGCACGGACCTCGTCACCCATAACGGGCTCCTGCGCCGCCCGCGATACGCTTTGACCATTTACATCCAGGCCTTCAATGCCCACCACGCCCTCGGACGTAAGCTTGATGAGCGTAGCGGCGAACGCCCGCTCGCTTACCACGCCGTCCTCGTTAAACGCGGCAATAACGGCGGGATGGTCGTCGCTCGGCACCTCATCAAGATACGTTGCCGTAAACTGCGGCCGCGGCGAGCGGTGCGTCACCTTAATGAGCGCCATCACCACCGCGAACAGACCCGACGCAGCAATGATTGCAGCACTCGTCACCGTGCGCTGCCGGCGCGCCTCTTCACGCCGCTTGTTTGCCGCGCGCGTCCACGCATCTTCCTCTTCGCGCATGACATCCAGGTGCGCTTCGTTCGATTCAGTCGTGTGCGCCGCAAGCTCCGGCACCCATGCCAGCGGAAACGCAATACGCGCCTCGACATAGGTACCCGCGGACACCGTTGGCATCTTGTACGTTACCGCGGGCGCAGCCGCGTCGAGCTCTACCGTACCGTCAAGCGGGCCGTGGCCCCAGGCGCAAAAGTTCTTGCCCTCCCGAGCTTCCTCAGATGCTGACGCACCATCCGGGAACCTCACCGTGAGCTCCACGTCGTGCGCGTCTTCCTCCCAGTCCGCGCCAACAAACTGCCAGTACAGCTCGGCGGTATCGGCCCAAGCCATCACGGCGCCACGTATGGTGTAGCTCACGCGCACCTGTTGGGTCTCGTCCTCTGCATGCGGCTCATACACCATAAGCTGCACCATGCCGTCTCTCTGGTCGACGGTATACACACCATCGTCACCCACCTCAGCAGACGCGACGCGTGTGAACGCTTTGCCGCTGCGCGAACCCCCATCGGTCATAAGACGCACATCCGTTATGGCAATGCGCGCGGTGTCGCCCTGTTCATTGGTCGATTCAGGAATATTCCAGTACACGCCGTTGCCGTCGTCGCTAAATTCAAACGCACGCGTTTCGGTAACCTGCAGGTCGCCCGATGGCTGCACGGCCGCCTCAATGTGCACGTTGGGATAGCTGTCGGCAAACGCCCGTGCGGGACATAGCAACAAACCCAACACCAGCGCTATCGCCGCCAGCAAAAGCCTAACGCGTTGCCCCAGCTCGCTCGAAGGATTCATGGCACCACCTCGTACGTGTCTGAACTTGCGCACAGTATAGCAAGGCAGCCGGACAAACCAATTTTAGATTCGCGCGGCTTAGTTGTGTTGGAGTTGCGAGATCTTTGGCCGCGCGTTTGCGCTGTGGCAAATGGGTATACCAAACACGACCTAATCACGCACCCAACAGGCGCACAAAGAAAGAGGCATCCATGGCCATGAACGAGAAGGTCTCGTCGGTCCTTAACGAGCAGATCAACAAGGAGCTTTACTCCTCTTATCTATACCTAACATTTGCCGATTACTATGAGGATCGCGGCCTTAAGGGCTTTGCCAATTGGTACGAGATTCAGGCCAAAGAGGAGCTCGATCACGCCTTGGCCATCCGTCGTTATCTGCTTGACAACGACTTTACCCCTACGATGGAAGCCATCGCCAAGCCCGACAAAACCTTCTCGAACGACCTTGAGCCGCTCGAGGCTGGCCTTGAGCACGAGGAGTATGTGACGGGTCTCATCCATCATTGCTACGAGGTGGCACACAGCGTGCACGACGTGCGCACGATGAAGTTCCTCGACTGGTTTGTGTCTGAGCAGGGCGAAGAGGAAACCAACGCCCGCGACATGATTACCAACATGAAGCTCTTTGGTTGCGACCCCAAGGGTCTCTATGACCTTGATCGCGAGTATCAGGCGCGCACGTACGTGCAGACGACGGCGCTGCCACTCTAAGCTCTCCCCGCGTGCATGCCCCGCGCCTCCGAAAGCGACTCGTCGGAGGCAACGGGCGTGCAGCGCAGCAAGCGGACGGCGCACGCCAGGCGAATATCGTGCACCCTTCCGTTTCTTATATTGCCCCCTTTTCCGAAGGGCCCCGTACCACCCCGGTGCGGGGCCCTTTCGTTGCCAGGGCAAAGCTCCTGCCCCCGGCACCTTGCAAGCACGCGTATACTCATGCGCATGAAGCACACGTACGAACAAAGCATACCGCGCGCCGCGACCCCTCCCGTTGGCCGCTTTGCGCCCACCCCGTCAGGCCGCATGCACCTTGGCAATGTGTACGCATTTTTACTCGCCTGGTTATCTGCCCGGAGCGCAGGCGGTACGTTGCTGCTGCGCATCGAGGACCTCGACGAGCGCACGCAGAGCGGCCCGTGGACCGATTTGCTTATTGATGACCTGCGTTGGCTTGATTTGTATTGGGACGGCGAGGTGGTGTATCAGCACCAACGCCTAGAAGCCTATCAAGCGGCGGCAAGCCTTCTAGACCAAGCAGGACTCACCTATCCCTGTTTTTGCTCCCGCGCAGAACTTCATGCTGCCACGGCGCCGCATGCGAGCGACGGCACCCCTGTGTATGCCGGCACCTGTCGCGGCCTTACTCCCGCCGAGGTTGCCGAGCGCAGCAAGCGGCGTCCACCCGCAACGCGCCTCATTGTCCCCCAGGAAGACGAGCCAAATGGCATCATCACGTTTACCGACCGGGTATATGGCGCACAGCAGCAAGTACTTGCGCGCGATTGCGGAGACTTTCTGATTCGCCGCAGCGACGGCGTGTTTGCCTACCAGCTTGCGGTTGTGGTAGACGACGCCGCCATGGGTGTAACCGAAATCGTGCGCGGTAGCGATCTTCTGGCTTCAACGCCACGCCAAATCTACCTGCAGTGGCTCCTTGGCTATGCTGAGCCTACCTATGCTCATATTCCGCTGCTTATTGCACCTGACGGACGCCGCCTCGCAAAACGTGACCATGACCTTGATATGGGCGAGCTGCGCAAGCGGTTTGGCTCGCCCGAGCGTCTACTGGGGCACGTGGCTCACCTTGCTGGCATCGCACCCGATGCAACGCCGCGCACGGCCGAGCAGCTGGCTAACGTCTTTTCGTGGTCTTACCTGCGCGCACGCCACAACGACATCGTTATCGGCCGCAACGCTATGGCCTAAGAAAAACGCCAACCGAGCAACTATGCATCGGTTGGCGTAGATTTTAGCTGGCGGAGAGCTGGGGATTCGAACCCCAGATTCCCTTGTGGGGAATACTCGCTTAGCAGGCGAGCACCTTCGGCCTCTCGGTCAGCTCTCCGTTAGCAGCTAACCATATTAGCGTAACTATTGGCATTCGCACAAGAAGGAAAGTTGCATAGGGCAAGAATTCTCACGTTTGCTCCTTGCCGTCAGCCGTTGGCCGCGCTATGCCGCGCCGTACGCTACCGCGCGCGGTGGCGCCAACCGCCACCGAGGCCTACGCTCGCAGCGGCCACACGCCGCCTACGGCTGCAACGACCGGTGCACGGCGCTCAGCTCGTCGCGCGCCACAATGCGCCACATGTGATAAACGCAGCGGCTTGCCAGGTAATAGAACCCCTCGTCGGTCAAGAGCACCGCTGCATCGGCAACCTGATGCGCCGCTTCTGGACTCGGCGGCACCACGATACCTGCCTGCTCGGCACGCTCGCGCGCCTCTTGGAGGGATGGCCGCTCAGAACGCCCCATCTCGCCCAGAAGCTGCGTGAGCTCCTCATCCGCTAGGTTACTCACATACTCACCGCGCAGCACCAGCCGATAACACGCCGCCGCGGTTTCACGGTCGCCGAGCATCCAATACGCAAACGCAATGCGATAAAACAAGTAGGCAATCGAGTCGCGATCATACGCCACACGCAATCCGTGCTTTGCCACGTCAACGACTTCTTGATACCGCCCCAGCCGTGAAAGCACGTTGACGAGCATCGAGTACGCCTGCATTGATGTTGTTGCTATATCCAGCAGCTTTTGCGCCTCGGGCAGCGCGCGCTCATACGCTTCTGCATTGGTATACATCTTGCAAAGCTCGTAACGCGCAAAGAACAGAGCATCAGGCGCGCGAAGAATACGCACGTCGCGGCGCTCCTCAAGAATGGGAAGCAGGATCCTCCCCAGGTGGTTTTCACAGAATCGCGTGATCACCGGTCCATCGCTCATCAGCTCGGTGGCGGCGCAGCGCGCCTCAAGCTCCTCAATGAGCTCAATAAGCCCTCGCTCAGTTGCAGCCACATCCTGCGTCTCCTGCGCGCGGAGCTCGTTGCACCGCTTCATGAACGGATCGTTGGGGCCTTCCATAACTTCAAGCTCGCGCGCCGTATCGGCAAGCAGTAAATCGCGCAACGCGGGCGATAGCGCGCGCGTATCTTCTCGTGGCGCAGCATAGCACGCCGAAGGTACCTCGGTATGCAAACGCTCGATGGTCAGCGACATCTTGAGACGCTCGGTAGCGTCCGCCCGCGCAAGCGGCATGCCTTCAATCTCCCGAGCGAGCGGAAGCAGCTGCGCCATGAACTCAGTACGGTCAAAGCGAACCGCCGTCGCCGTATCGTGCACCGAGTCGCGTTCCTCTACCACGCAGCAAGCCATCGAAAGGCTTGACGAGAACACGGCCGCGGCAAGCACAAGCACCATGCGGTTCGCATACTCCTGCGCCGCCTGGGCACGCTCAGCACCGCTACACGTCACCCACGTTTTAGTGCGCACGTCATACCGTGATGCCGGCATACTCGCCGCCTGCGGAACCGTAAACGCCACCCGCATCTCGCGCTCATCGGGGTCGTACCGGTAATCGTATTCCAGCCGCACAATCAGGTTGAGGCCTTCACAAGCCTCCGCAAAACGCGTCCGTACGTCCCACTCGCCGCCCGGGCACGCTGCCACCGTTCCCGGCTCAATCCACCCATTCGGCGCTACGGCACCGTCAATCAGCTTCTGAGCCCACGAGGTAAGAGCGGTAAGGGCAGCCTGGTCATACGCAGAGCACGCCTCTTCAGAAGGAGACGAGCTCACCGCGCGGTCTTGCGCCCCGACCAAATCAATAACCCGATGGAGACGATTGATTGCCGCCTCCGCGGCATACAGCTCCGCAATCTCTTCGGCGGTAAAGGCAGTATGATCAAAGGTAAGGTAAAACCCGTCCATGCGCTCAATAAACGCAACCTGCACGCTCTCGCGCTGCACGAGCGCGCGCAAACGGTCGCGATCAAGCTCGCCCAGCACACGGCGCGCAAAGCGCTCAATACCCGACGGGCCCTCCTGCATGTCAACACGATAAATCATCGTATCGAGCGCATCGGGAAGTGAGAGCTGGGCCAGCGGCCCCATAAGGTCAAGCTGCTCGCGCAACGGGTACAACGTCATATCAATTGAGATGGGCTCGAGCGAGCGCGGCATGGTGCGCGTATGGTCAAACACGCAATAGCGCAAATACATGGTTGCCATAAACGGCCGATAGGTAAGGCTCCGCGTGGAGTTCCACGTCTCATGGTCGCTCACCTCGCGCATGGTGCCCTTAAACGAGCCGCGATATGCGCTAAACGGCCGCAACGACGTAGGGCCCTCGCGCACATACACCGTACCTGCTAGCCCGCTATCGTCAGGCGAGACAGCAAAGTCGGGACATACCTCGGGCTCAAGGGTAATCGGCTTATCAACCGGGAAAACCAGACCGCGGTTATCCACATACGCCAGAACAGACACACGCTGCGTGCCCTCAAACTTCACCACGTAGCACGACCCATGTGCCGGCAGGGGGCATGCTCCCCACACCACGCCATACGCTGTATTTGTTTCCTGGCCAGGAAGCTGCGGGAGCCTCTGACGGCGTGCAAGCAGCGAAAGCTTATATGATGAACCCTCTGCCGCAGCATCCGCCATGGCGATCCCTCCCCTCAATGCAAACATGCGCAATACGTTCGCCCCTCTATGCGTACGCCGCGCTCGCCTGTGACATCTCCTGCCATATCTATTCTGACTGCATAACGTGCTTCTGCGTCCAACGATTTTGCGCTAGGTCGGATTATGCCGCTAAACGTGCCGC
Source organism: uncultured Coriobacteriaceae bacterium (assembly GCA_949287085.1). Classification (GTDB taxonomy): domain Bacteria; phylum Actinomycetota; class Coriobacteriia; order Coriobacteriales; family Coriobacteriaceae; genus Enorma. Next base: position 11,905 of record CASEER010000009.1, on the reverse strand, counting down.
GGGCACGATGCGCCCTTCTTGTTCCCACAGGGAACATCCCTGGGCGCGATACAAAAAAGGGCGCTCCGAAGAACGCCCTTCAATCTCAACTGGTGCGGCGTATAGGATTCGAACCTATGACGTTCTGATTCGTAGTCAGACCCTCTATCCAGCTGAGGTAACGCCGCAACGCGCTAACTATAATGGCATTCTCCCCCGGGTGCGTCAAGCACTTTTTTCAAAAAAGTTTTTGATGCATACGATGCAATTGTCAAGGAACACGTTTGAGCAGGTAAATCACCTATATTGGATACAAAGGCATAAAGATTGTGCATAGTTTAGGACTTACCGACTACATGTACTCATATTCCCGCTTGCCGTTGCTAACGCACGATGGGGCGTTCGACCACCTCGTAGGGCACCCCAAGGCGCTGCATCAGGCCCCTTACGCGCAGCGATACGTCATAGCCGCAGTACAACGTGCCCAGCATCTTGAGCAGCTCGCGCGCATCATCAACATGAAAGTACTGCGCCAACGCCTCTGTTCCCGCGGGCCTCACTTCAACGCGCACTTCATGTGGCGACTCCTCAAAGCACCATGTGGTTAAATCCCCTTCACTCACCTGCTCGATAACCAATCCGCCATCCGGCGATACGCCACCGCTTATACAAAGCTCTTCCTCATCCTCCTCACTCTGAAACAGCACAACCCGCGTGCCTGCAAGAACTTCCATGTGGCCCATCTCCTCTCCCCCGACGCTTTCTCTACTACGAGTATACCCGAGTGTTAGAACATTTGTTCGTGGAACTTTTGTTCGCACATAAAAGCTGTGTCCGGACGGTGTGATATAAGGAATTGGGGTTGTAGCGCGTGACCCACTGACCCCGCCAGCAACCCGTCCCATGGCAGGAAAGGCAGCTATACGCCTGCATAAGCGGCCGCGCGAGCGACCATCCACCCACGTACATAAAAATGCCGCGAAGCGTTTGGATTGACTCTTCGCGGCGTAGACATGCGCACTATTTGATTGGAAACTCCACCCGGCTGCGCAGGTGCGTCGAGCGGGCTTTGCGCTTGAAGCCCGGCTGCGCAGATGGGTCGAGCGGACTTTGCATTGAGAGCCCGGCGCTTAGACTGATCGGGCGCGTTTGGGGCTGGAGACCGCGCCCCGTCGCGCAGGCAACCTCCTAGCGGATGACCTCCATGCCGCCCATGTAGGGACGCAGCACCTCGGGAACCGTAATGGAGCCGTCGGGGTTCTGGTAGTTCTCCATGATGGCGGCCATGGTGCGGCCGGTGGGCAGGCCGGAGCCGTTGAGGGTATGCACAAAACGCGTGCCCTTGAAGTTCTCGGGGTCGCGGTACTTGATGTTTGCGCGACGGGCCTGGAAATCGCCGCAGTTAGAGCAGCTCGAAATCTCCTTGTAGTTGTTGTAGCTCGGCAGCCACACCTCGATGTCATAGGTCTGACGTGCCGAGAAGCCCAGATCGCCGGTGCACAGGCTGATCACGCGGTACGGCAGCCCCAGCTGTTGCAACAGGTACTCGGCCTCGGCGGTCATGCTCTCCAGCTCGTCGTCAGACTCCTCCGGCTTGGCGAACTTGACCATCTCGACCTTGGTAAACTGGTGCTGGCGAATGATGCCGCGCGTGTCGCGGCCCGCGGAGCCCGCCTCCTCGCGGAAGCACGGGGTGCCCGCGGTGTACCACAGCGGCAGGTCCTTGGCGTCAAGCACCTCGCCCGCGTGCAGGTTGGTGAGCGCCACCTCGGCCGTGGGAATGAGGAACTGGTCGTCGCCCGTGTGATAGGCATCGTCCTCAAACTTGGGCAGCTGGCCCGTGCCATACATGATCTCGCGGTTGACGATCACAGGCGGGATAAACTCCTTGAACCCGCGCTCAAGATGCGTGTTGAGGAAGAAGTTCTGGAGCGCACGGTCCAAGCGAGCGCCCGCGCCCGCAAGCACGGTAAAGCGCGCGCCGGAAAGCTTGGATCCGCGGTCAAAATCCAAAATGCCCAGGTCGGTACCCAGGTCCCAATGCGGCTTGGCCTCAAAGCCCTCGGCCGCAAAGTCGCGCGGGGTGCCCCAACGGCGACGCTCGGGGTTCTCGGTCTCGTCCTTGCCCACCGGTGTGGCGGGGCAGGGGATGTTGGGCAGGTGCGCCATAAAGTCGGCAACCTCGGCATCAAGCGCGCCGCGCCGCTCGGCAAGCCCGTCGATCTGCTCATTCACCTGGCGCACGGCCTCTTTGGCAGCCTCGGCCTCGTCGCGCTTGCCCGCGCGCATGAGCTCGCCGATCTTCTTGGATTCGGCGTTGCGCGTGGCCTGCAGCTGCTCTACCTCGGCAATAACAGAACGACGCTCCTCGTCGAGCGCAAAAAAGTGCTCGCGATCCCACGAGGTCTGGCGATTTGCCATCGCAACGTCCACCGCATCGGGGTTCTCGCGAACGAATTTGATATCGAGCATGATCCCTCCGGTCTCCTAATGCTCTGTGGGCAACCAGCCCGCGCGGGCCGGCCCTTCGTACCAGCTTGGTAAGCTTTCAGCGTCAAACGCTCGGCGCTGCTTTGGCAAGTATATACTTATTGCACGCCGTTCGCGCCGATGCTCCAGCTCGAAACGAACGGCTGCACAGCATTCCAACCGATGAAGCGAGAGAGCTCACCATGGACGACATTTTTTCCTTTTTGTTCAACACCCGCGGCGGCCTTGCCGTGCTGTTCTTTGGCGGCATCGTGCTGGTCACGCTCGCAGGCTTTTTGCTCGAGCGCCGCACGCACAAGATGTACGTGGATCGCGGCCCCAAGGCCGATGACGACGATAGCCTGTTCTCGTAACGCATAGCACGGGCGCACGGCGCAACACCCGGTCCGGCATATCGCCGCACCGTCCTACCGCGCGCCGTCCCATAAACGCGCCCGCATTAACCGCGCACCTGCTCGAGCCGGTGCGCCGCCCACCCTCACGAAAGGACTGCCGTGTCCACCCTCCGCATTGCCCGCTGCGGGCTTTCGATTGCCCTGCTTGCCGTGGCATCTTCTATTAGCATCCCCCTGGGGCCTGTACCCTTTACGCTGCAAACGCTCGTGCTTGCTCTGCTGTCCATTGCCCTGGGCGGGCGCGACGCCACCATTACCGTAGCGCTCTACCTGGTGCTGGGCACGCTGGGCCTACCGGTGTTTTCGGGCTTTTCCGGTGGCATCGCGTCGCTTGTGGGCCCCACGGGCGGTTACCTCTGGGGATTCCTGGTAGGCACGGTGCTCGCTGCCGCCATCCTGCGGGTGGGCCGCCTGCCGGAGCGTGCCCGCGAGATCGCGGCGGTCGTTGCCATGCTGCTCGTGGCCTATTGCCTGGGGACTGTGCAGCTCATGATGCTCATGCAGCTTTCGCTGGTCGAGGCACTCACGCTTGCCGTAGTGCCGTTTGTGGTGCCCGACCTCGTTAAACTTGCCGTCGGCGTACAAATAGGACGTGTCGTCCGGCGCGCAGCCACCGCACGACACGTCCACGCTCAGTAGCTCTGAGGCGAACAAACTCTTAGACGAGCAAATCTCCCAGACGAGCAAACCTTCCAGGCCAACAAGCCCCGGTCACGCCTTCTGCGACGGCGCCGGCGGCACGCTCCCTTGGTCATTCGCCTCGCTGGCGGTGAGCATCTGCTCAAACATGCTCGCGCTCGCCTTGAAGTCGGCCGGGAGCACCACGGTGGAGCTCTTGCCCGTCTTGGCAAACTCGGTCATCATCTCGGTCCACTGCGTATACATAAACAGTTGGTTGGCCTCGTTGTTGGTGACGCCCGTCTCTTGAATGGTCTCGAGCGAGTCCTTGATGCCCACGGCAATGGCCTTGCGCTGGTTGGCAATGCCCTCGCCCGCTTTTTCCATGGCCTCGGCTTCAGCTCGCGCCTCAGTCACGCGACGGATGCGGTCGGCCTCGGCCAGATCCTGCGCCGCCGCCTTAGTGCGCTGCGCCGCGTTGATCTGGTTCATGGAGTCTTCGACTTCCTTGGGCAGCGCGATACGCGTGATGAGGGTCGAGACGAGCGTAAAGCCATAGGCGGCCATCTGCTCGGAGACCGTTGCGTTGACGTCCTTGGCGATGTCGTCCTTCTTGGCAAAGACGTCGTCGAGCGTATAGACGGGGATGGAGCTGCGCAGCGCGTCGGTGATGAAGTCGCGCATCTGGGCGACCGGCTGCTGCAGCATGTAGTAGCTCTTGTATACGCCGGAATCCTGCGGGCTCGCCCCCATGTCGTAGCTCACGTGGTACTGTGCCGAAACTTCGAGCCCAATGGTCACGTTGTCCTCGGTCTTGGCATCGATGTCAAAGCCGTTCTTCATGGTGCGCAGGCTCACCGTGGCGGCTTTGCGGTCGATGAAGGGAATCTTTGCGTGCAGACCCGAGCCCACGATGCGGTTAAACTTGCCCAAGCGCTCGATAATCACCGCGTGCTGCTGCTTAACCACAAAGAGTGCGTTCGCCAAGACCGCAATGACAACCACCACGAGGAGGATGAGGAGGAGAATGCCTCCGAATCCGCGTACGTCCAACATGTTGAGCCCTCCTTACCGATGCTCAGGTATTTTGAAAAGCATACCAGCCGCGTTGCGACCACAGCGTAAGGTTTTGGTAAACGCTCCCGCGCTACCCCTCGATCGCGTCAATAGCCTTGATGAACGCCGAGCGCATGCCCGCTTCCTCAAGCGCAGCCACGCCTTTAATGGTGGTGCCGCCGGGCGAGCACACCGCGTCCTTCATGGCACCCGGATGCTGACCCGTTGCCAGCTGCAGCTTGGCGGTGCCGGCGACCGTCTGGCTCACCATCTCGTATGCTGCCGCGCGCGGAATGCCATACTTGACCGCCGCGTCGCCGAGGGCCTCGATAACCATGGCGATGAACGCGGGTGAGCATCCGCCGATGGTGCCCGCGATGGAGAGCTGGTGGCTCTCAACCGCAACAACGGTGCCGAGCGCATCCAAGAGCTCGTGCACCAAGGCCGCCTCGTCGTCGGTGAGCGTCGTGGTGCGCTCGCAGGCAATCACGCCCTCGCAAATGGCCACAGGCGTGTTGGGTACGGTCGAGATATGGTGCGTGCCGGGCAGGATGTGGTCGTAGCCCTTGCAATCCCAGCCTGCCGCGACCGAGATAATCGTTTTGTGGGCCAGATCGCCCGCAAGCTCAGGCAGCACGTCCTCGATGAGATACGGCTTGATGGCAACCACCACCACGTCCACCGCCTGAACGAGCTCCGCACCCGTTGCGCACGCATGCATGCCACGGGCCGCGGTGCGCTCGCACAATGCCTCGTAGCGGTTGGCGCACGCATACAGGTGATCGGCCGGCACCGCGCCCGAGGCAATCCAGCCGTCCGCCATGGCACTCGCCATGTTGCCAAAACCGATAAACCCGATCGTTACGTCTTCCAGCGTTGCCATGGTTCCTCCGCATCAAACACGTGATATCTGCGGGGCGGCCCGCATACCGCGCCCGTCCCTGTCTCACCTATATACCACGCGCGGCCGGACCATAGACCGACCGCGCGTGACAAGGCTTAGATTTTCACCAGGCGTAGGACAAGCGAACCAGGCACCATCGTCCCGGCTCTCGGGCTGCTGCAATGGCGCCACCATAACGTCACCCCACCCTTAGGGCACGCGTTAGGGTCGCCGTCGCTCCGCCCGATCGCCACACCGCAGCGCTACCAATCGCCAATGCGGTGGACTTCGGGCTCCAGCTCCACCCCAAACTGCTCGCGCACCTCATCCTGAATGTGCTTGATGAGCTCGCTCACATCCTCCGCGGTGGCGCCACCGGTGTTCACCACAAAACCGCAGTGTTTCTCGGACACCTGCGCTCCGCCCACGCGCGCGCCGCGCAGGCCCGCGTCCATGATGAGCTTGCCTGCAAAGTAGCCCTCGGGGCGCTTGAACGTAGAACCCGCCGACGGCATCTCGAGCGGCTGCTTTTCCTCGCGGCGGCGCTGGTAGTCATCCATGCGCCCGCGAATCGAGGCCTCCATATCGGGCGCGAGCGCAAACGTAGCCTCAAGCACCACCAGGCCCTCGTCCGCCACGCGGCTCTTACGATAGCCAAAACCCAGATCGTCGCGCGCGAAGGTCTTGACCATGCCCTTTTCGTGCGTGCCATCGGGCAGCGCGCGACCGGGCACATACGCGGTGAGGGACTCAATGACCTCGCCCGTCGTGCCGTCATAAGCGCCCGCATTCTGGTGGCAGGCGCCACCCACGCTCGCCGGGATGCCCCAGAGCGGCTCCATGCCCGAAAGTCCCGCCTCGGCTGCGGCAAGCGCCACGTCGCGCAAAAGCGCGCCAGCCTGAGCCACCACGCGCGTGCCCTCAACGCGCACCGCGCTAAAGTTTTGGCTCAGCAAAAGCACCACGCCGCGAATGCCGCGGTCACTTACCAGCAGGTCAGAGCCATTGCCCACCACGGTAACGGGCACGCCCGCGATGGCGCACACATTGAGCGCGCCCACCGCGCCCTCAACGCCCTGCGGCTCAACCACCACGTCGGCCGGACCACCGATCTTGAACGTCGTATGCGCGCTCATGGGCTCCGCAATGAGCACCCCGTCCTCGCCCGCCGCCGCAGCCAGCGCGCAAATGATCTCATCGCTCACGCTATCGTATTCGTGCATCTCAACCGCCTATCTTGTTGGGAACGCCGCCGTCAAACGCACAGCGCAACACCGTACCTTCGGCCATTCTGCTGATGCCACTATACCCGAGACCGTGACACCGCGCGGGAACAATGCTCTGTATATGACGATACCGCGCCGAACCCCTCTACCGCTGAAGCTCTGCAAGACAGGCTTTTTTGAAGCCTTTGCTGCAATTTGGTGCAGGACGGTAACAGGTAGCGCAAAACGAGTATAGTAGGCACCGCATAGTTTCAGGGTTGGGTGCAATTCCCTACCGGCGGTAACTGGCGGGTCGGCGCAAAGCCGGCCGGACCGCGAGCTGTAACAGGCAGCGCGCGCCAGGAGCCCGCGACCCGCGCAAGCGGCTGACCTGGTGAGATTCCAGGGCCGACGGTACAGTCCGGATGGAAGAAACGGAGGCGACTGCCATGAGCAGTACATCCACCACACACGTTAATACCAGAAAGATCGCCCTTGCAGCCCTCTTTACCGCCGCCTCGCTCGTGTTGAGCTTTGTGCAGATTCCCCTATTCCCAGCCGCTCCGTGGCTCATGTACGACCCCTCGGGCATCGTGTGCCTCGTCGCCGCGCTGGCCTTTGGCCCCAAGCTGGGTGCTGCGGTCGCCATTATCTCGTGGATGCCGCGCGTGTTTCTCGACCCGTTTGGCGCGCCCATGGGCATGCTTTCCACCTGCGCTTTTGTGATTCCCGCCGCCCTTGTGTACGCGCGCAGCCGCACGCGCGGCGCGTCGCTCGCCGGCATGGTCCTGGGCGCGGCGCTCTCCATCGTCGTTGCCTGCGCGGCAAACCTGTTGGTTACACCGCTCTACGCCGGCGTAACCATGCAGGACGTCGTGTACATGATCGTGCCCATCTTGCTGCCGTTCAACGCGCTCAAGATGGCTATCAACATCGTGGCTGGTCAGGTGCTCCTAGCACCGTGCATGAACGTGCTGGGCGAGCAGCCCGGCTCGCACAACGCGCAATAGCAGAGCGCGCGGCAGCCTTTATCGCTCGCCCAACACCCAAGCGCGCGGCAGCCCTTACCTCTCTCCCAACACCCAAGCGCGCGGCAGCCCTTACCTCTCGCCCAACACCCCTCGTCCTCATCCCAAACCAGGTAGATCATCGTGCAGCATAGCCCCGCAACAACCGTACCCAACCCCATCATCCAGCTCCGCGACGTGCATGTGCGCTACGCCGGGGCAGACGACGAGGCTCTGCGCGGCGTCTCGCTCGATGTGCTCGCTGGCGAATACCTGTGCATTTTGGGCGGCAACGGGTCCGGCAAGTCAACACTCGCGCAGCTCATCAACGCACTGCTCATGCCTACTGCGGGCACGGTGCGCGTTTGCGGCATTAACGCAGCCGAGCACCCCGACCGCACCCTTGAGCTGCGCCAACAGGTTGCCATGGTGTTCCAGCACCCGGATGACCAGATGGTGACGAGCGTTGTTGCCGACGACGTAGCCTTTGGGCCCGAGAACCTGGACGTGCCGCAGCCGCAGATTGCCGTGCGCGTGGACAAAGCACTCGCCGCCGTTGACATGAGCGCATGCGCGCAGGCAGACCCTGCCGACCTGTCCGGTGGTCAGCGGCAGCGCGTGGCCATTGCCGGAGCGCTCGCCATGCATCCGCGCGTGCTCGTGCTCGATGAGCCGGCGGCCATGCTCGACGCCAAGGGCCGCCGCGCCATCCAACACATCGCGCGCGACCTCAACGCGCGGGGCATCACCATCGTGCACATCACGCACTTCATGGACGATGCCCTGCTTGCCGACCGCGTGGTGGTCATGAGCCAAGGCAGCATTGCGCAGGCAGGCACGCCGGCCGAGGTTTTTGCCCAGCACGAGACGCTCCACCAGCTGGGGCTTGAACTGCCGTTTACGCTGCAGCTTGCCTCCGAGCTTGCCCCCGTTTTGCCCGGGCTTCCCACGAGCGGCAATGCCCCTGAGCTCGCCTGCGCGATCTCAAGCGCGCTCCGCAATGCGAAAGATGCTCGTGGCGCACATTCGGGCGGAAATCACGTATATAGCCACGATTATTCGCCGTTATATACGCAAAATCCGCCCGAACGTTTGGCAGCCGAGCAACCCGCGGCCATCGCATTCCATCATGTCACGTTTTCGTATGCGGACGAGCGCAACGCACGCAAGCGTCCCGGCCTTCTTGCGCGGCTGCGGCGCGCTCGCGGGGGTGCCGGCAAAACGGCGGCGTCGCCTGCGCCACACGGCCCGCTTGCCGTGCAGGACCTCTCGTTCTCCGTTCCCGCCGGCAGCCTGACCGCGCTCATCGGGCACACGGGTTCCGGCAAATCCACCACCGTCGAGCTGGCCTGCGCGCTCAAGGTTCCCAACGCGGGCGAGGTGCTCATCGGCGGCATGAGCACGGCAGACCTCACCCGCCGCAGCGCCATCCGCGCGCAGATTGGCTACGTAGCTCAGCTGCCTGAACGCCAGCTGTTTGCCGAAACCGTTTTTGACGACATTGCCTTTGGCCCCCGCAACCTGGGCCTCCCGGACAGCGAGGTCACCGTACGCGTTACCGAGGCGCTCGCGGAGGTCGGCCTCGATGCCACGCCTGGGATTCTGGGCCGCTCGCCCTTTGCGCTTTCCGGTGGTCAGCAACGAGCTGTTTCCATCGCGGGCATCCTGGCCATGCGCACGCCCATTCTGGTGCTCGATGAGCCCATGGCCGGGCTCGATCCCGTGGGCCAGCAGCGCATGCGCGCGCTCATTGCGCGCCTTAACCAAAGCGGCCGCACCATATTGGTCGTCACGCACAACATGGACGATGTTGCCGAGCTTGCCGACCATGTCATCGCTCTTGAAGACGGGCATCTTGCCGCCAGCGGCACACCGCGCGCGGTGTTTACGCAGGCAGCAGAGCACGTCCCCGGGCTGCCGAGCGCCCTGGTGTTTGCACACCGCCTGGATGCGCTGGGCACGCCGCTCGACCCCGAGCCTTTGACGCTCAAAACTCTGGTTCAAGAGATTCAGGAGGTGCACTGTGGCTGTTCGCATTAGTATCGGGCGATATTACTCGGTCGACTCGCCTATCCACCGGCTTGATTCGCGCCTCAAGATCATCGCCGCGGTAGTGTACATGGTGAGCTGCCTGGTGGTTTCTAACGTTCCAACCCTCTTGCTTGCGGCGCTCATGGTTGCCGTCGTAACCGCATGCGCGCACGTACCCTTGGGCAGGCTGCTCGAGCAAATGCGACCGGTGGCATATGTTCTGCTCATCACGTCGCTCTGCAACTTGTTCTTTATGCACGCCGGTGCCGTGCTTATCGCGGCGGGACCCATTATCATCACAACCGACGGCGTGAGCGCCGCCGTGTTTTACACGCTGCGCTTTCTCCTCCTGTTGCTCATGGGCTCGCTCCTCATGCTCACGACGCAGCCCATAGCGCTCACCGATGCCGCCGAAAAGCTGTTCTCGCCGCTCGAGCGCCTCGGCGTGCCGGTGAGTCAGGCAACGCTTATCCTCTCGATTGCCCTGCGATTTGTTCCCGTGCTCAACCAAGACGCGCAGAACATCGTCGTTGCGCAAACGGCGCGCGGGGCGCACCTTGAGGGCAAGGGCGCACTCGCCTATGTCCGCGCATGCCTCCCGCTCATGGTGCCGCTCTTTGCAAGCGCCGTCCGCCATGCCGATAACCTGGGGCGCGCCATGGACGCCCGCTGCTACACCGGAGGCGCCGGACGCACGCACTACCACATCATGCGTTTCGCCCGCCGCGACGCTGTTGCCGCTGCAATCCTCGCAGGCTACCTGGTCGCGCTAATCGTTCTCCGCTGAGGTCGAATGACAGCTGTCCCTCCCCATTCGACCTCAGCATGTAACCCTCATGTGACGTCTTGAGTGCGCCGACGTTCTCCTGCGTGGTGCAGAGCTCGGGGCCATACGCTCGCTTACGCAAAGAACTGAGGCAGATATGCCTTGTGCGCTTCGAGCAGCTCGTCAATGACCACATTGGCAACGGCGTCGGAATCGCACAGCGGGTTGGTTACCAGCGCGGCAACGAGCAAGTCGCGGTTACCCGTTACCGCCGCCTCGGCCACCATGCGCTCGAACGCCTTGATGGTCTGGATGCTCCCGTTAATGGCAACGGGCAGCTCGCCGATCGCGATAGGCTTGGGACCGTCGGCGGTAATCACGGCGGCGCACTCGATGGCGCTCTCGGCCGGCAGGTTCGTAACCGCGCCGTTGTTGCGCACGTCGACGTATTGGATGTCGCCGCGGTCATTCACGATCGAATCGATCACGCTGCACGCGGCGTCGGAGTAATGCGCGCCGCCGCGCTCTTCCAGCTGCTTGGGCTTCACATGGAGATCCTGGTTCTTGTAGAGCTCGAACAGCTCGGCCTCAACCTGCTTGACTACCTCGGCGCGCACGCCGTGCGCCTCGTAGTCGCGTTCGAGCTGCTCAAGCTCTTCGCGCGTGGAGAAGTAGTAGTTGAGGTAGCTCACCGGAATGGCGCGAAGCCCGCGGATAAGACGGTTGGACCACGGGATCGCCATGATGTTCTTCATGGTGCCGAGCTCCTCAACCGGCAGCTCGCAGTAGCGGTCGAGCACCTCGTCGAAGCAGCTCTTGCCGTCGATAAAGACATCGGTCACGAAGAAGTGGTGGTTGAGGCCCGAAAGCTCCATGCGTACGCGCTCTGGGTCGACGTTCATCCACTTCGCGATGCCGAACCGCATAGAGATGGGGCAGTTGCACAGGCCAATGATCTTGTCCCAGTCGGTGTAGCGCAGCACGGCCTCGGTCACGATGCCCACCGGGTTGGTAAAGTTGACGAGCCACGCGTCGGGGCAGAGCTCCTTCATGTCGCGAACGATGTCAAAGATCACCGGGATGGTGCGGAGCGCCTTGAACATGCCGCCCGCCCCGTTGGTTTCTTGGCCGATGAGCCCGTGCATGAGCGCAATGCGCTCGTCGGCCACGCGCGCGTCCAGCTGCCCCACGCGAAACTGCGTGGTCACAAAGTCAGCACCGGCCAGCGCCTCGCGGCGGTCGAGCGTGAGGCGCACCTCCATGGGCAGCCCCGCCGCCTCGACCATGCGCTGGGCGAGACCGCCTACAATGCTGAGCTTCTCCTCGCCCTCGGGGATATCCACGAGCCACAGCTCGCGCACCGGGCACGAGTCATAGCGCTTGATAAAACCTTCCACCAGCTCGGGCGTGTAGCTCGAACCTCCGCCGATGGTCGCGATCTTGATGCCGTCCATACCGTCCTCCTTCGTTGTCCG
>CASEER010000008.1 GCA_949287085.1 uncultured Coriobacteriaceae bacterium | reverse complement strand
CAAAGGCTGCCGGCCCGCACGGGCCAGCGCGTCCTATCCTACGCCAGCTTGGCCTTGAGCGCAATGAGCTCGCGATAGGTGTCGATGAAGTTGAGCGCCATGAGCTTCGCCATCTCGGCTCCCGCCATCTGGTCCTCGGCATGCAGCAGAATGAGCGGTGCCTCACCGTTGCGCTCGCCCGCAGTATCGGCCTGCAGCAGCTTCATGTGCACGTTGTGCCCGCCGTTCTAGGCCTCGTCGCCCTGCTTGATGAGCTCCTCGGCCGCGTCAAAATCGCCTTCCTTGGCCTTGGCGATGGCGTCCACGTAATTTGACTTCGCAGTGCCCACGTAGCTGATGATCTCGAAGCAGGTCATCTGCAGCTCGGACATCGCTGCACCAAAGAAGAAATCCTTGGGCAAGGTTGCCTCCGCCATACTACCTCCGATTCGCTTTCCTTACAGGACGATGCACCCGCATCTTTACGCCGTATAGGCATTTCTGCGCGCGATGGAGTTTGTTTCATCCTGCGTTGTTAATCAATGTATAGCGCTTTTATTTTTTATGTTGGAGACAGACTGCTATATTTCTTTTTGCTATAGTGCGCGATAATAGAACCTGCAACGCGAGAAACTATTGTTTTCCGGGTCATTCTCTCATGACAGGGGAGCCAATATTTATCGTTTTATGCGAGAAAAAACGGCATTTTGGTATGCTTGAACCTACCGTTCACCGGCTAAAATCGACCGTTCATCTCTGAGCACACAGGTTGCGACAGCGGGAAGGAAGCACGCCATGTTGAAGTATCAGTCCATTGCCCAGGACATCCAGCAGGCCATCGAGGATGGGCTCCTCAAACCCAACGACAAACTTCCCACCGTCGTTCGTCTCTGCGACCTCTATAACGCAAGCAAGATCACCATCAAGCGCGCCATCGACTTGCTTACCGAGCAGGGTTACGTTGCAAGCAAGCGCGGTTCGGGCACCTACATCAAAAGCAGCTCAGACCTGCCCACCGACACGTTTAACTTTTATCAGTCGGATCGCGCCTCTGGTTTTACCGTCGAACACGGCGGCGAAGGACAAGCGGTCACCTCGGTGGTCTACGACTTCTCAATTGTCAATCCACCCGAAACGATTGCACGCCACCTGGGCATCTCGCCAGACGACTTTACCTATCACCATTGCCGCGTGCGCTGCCTGAACGGCACGCCCATTGCGATCGAGTACACCTACATGCCCCTCGACTTGATTCCGGGGCTTAAGAAAGCCGAGCTCTACAAATCGGTATATCGCTATATTCAGCAAGATCTTGGACTGAGGATCGCAAGCTTCCACCGCATCGTCCGCTCGGTTCCCGCAACAGACAAAGAAGCCGAGCGCCTGGACACGGCACCCGGCTCACCGTTGCTTGAGATTGAGCAGGTCGGTTTTCTTGACGATGGCACCGCGTTTGAGTACTCGCAGTCGCGCCATGTGGGTGACCGCAGCGAGCTGCGCATCGTCAGCGTAATCTAGGGAGCCCCCATCGGACGCGACCCCCCGCTCGGACGCTTGCAGCACTAGATGCTGCCGCCCAGGAGCCCCTTGAGCACTTGCTCGGGGTCGGCCGAACCGCCGCGCGGCACCAAAGCGGTGATCTTTTTTTGCATCTTGAGCTCGTGCAGCTGGTCCTCGAGTTCGCGTACCCGGCTACGGAGCTGTTCGTTCTCTTGTTCGCGCTTCTCGGCGCGCTCCTTCATGTCCAGGATGCGCACCACGCCTGCAAGGTTGATGCCCTCGTCGGTAAGCTGGTTGATGAGCTCGAGGCGCTCGATGTCGGCCCGCGAGTACAAGCGCGTGTTGCCGCCCGAGCGCTTGGGGTTTACCAGGCCCTTGGATTCGTAGACGCGCAGGGTCTGCGGGTGCATGCCCGTGAGCTCCGCCGCCACGCTAATCATGTACAGCGGTTTATCTCGATCAGATTGGGCCATCGTCACTCACTCCATCCTCATAGGGTCGAGCCCGGCCACGCACAGGCGGCCGGGCTCGGCTCGTTTACGGCTCGCTACACCTTGGCGCGATACCGCTCCACGTTTGCACGATAATCGCGCCGGTCAGCAGCACGCAGTTTCTCGAATGCGCTGCGCTCGGCATCACTCAGGCGATCGGGCGTGCGCACCTCGATCGTCACGAGAAGCGCTCCCGTGCGGCCGCGATGCTTAACATCGGGTGCGCCCATTTCTTTAAACCGGAACGTCTTGCCCGTCTGGGTGCCAGCGGGCACCTTCAGCCGCACCGTGCGCCCACCGGGCGTGGGCACCTCGATCTGGCAACCAAGCGCAGCCTCATATACCGAAATCGGCAGCGTCATGGTTACGTCGGCACCCTTGCGCTTGAAGAGCGGATGCTCAGCCACGTGCGTGATAACAAGCAGGTCACCGCGCTCGCCGCCGTTGACTCCATATTCGCCGCGGCGCTTGAGGCGGATGCGCCCGCCGTCCACGGCGCCCGCGGGCACCGGCACGCTCACCGTCTGCTGCTCGCCCTTCGAGGGCACGCGGTACGTGACGGTCTTGGTAACGCCGCGGAATGCCTCCTCGGCCGAAACATCGATGGTCAGGGTGAGGTCCTCGCCTTTGCGTGGGCGGTTTGATGCGCGACCACCCATACCGCCCATGCCGCTAAAGCCCTGGCCCCAGTCACCGCCAAAGGCGCCGTCGCCGTTAAAGATGCTGCTAAAGATGTCGCCCCAGCCGCCGGCTCCCGGGCCACTCGTGTACGTATAGGTGGCGCCACCGGGGCCGCCTGCGCCGGGCATGCCGCCAAACATGAGCATCTGGTCGTACTCTTTACGCTTCTTCTCGTCGGAGAGCGTCTCGTACGCCTCGCTGATCTCTTTGAACTTGTTTTCGTCGCCGCCCGCGTCGGGGTGGTACTTCTGCGCGAGCTTGCGAAACGCGCTCTTGATTTCCTTTTGAGAGGCATCACGCTTTACCCCGAGCACGTCATAAAAGGTCTTCTGCGCCATAGTGCCTGCCCCCTTTCAATCGTCTGTTATCTGAGGCGCTCCCTGTGCCCGGCTGTTATGGAACAAACAAGCCGGGTGCCGGCACCCCATCGTAAAAGGGCTCCGAAACTGTCGCTTCGGAGCCCTCGTTAGTTACTCGGTGGCCTCGTCGGATTCCGCCTTTGCGGTTTCCGCCGCGGCCTCCGGCTCCGGTGCGGGGCGCTTGGCGCCACCGTACGTCACCGTCACCATAGCGGAGCGCAGCACGCGGTCGGCCATGCGATACCCCTTCTGGTACACGTCGTTGACCGTCTCATCGTACTGGTCCGGGTCCTCCACGCGTCCCACCGCCTGGTGCTCAAGCGGGTTGAACGCCTCGCCCTTGGGATCGATCGCCTCGACGCCCTCGTGCCCAAACACGTCGAGCATCTTGGTGTGCACGGCCTCGACACCGTCAACGAACTGCGAGAATGCCTCGTCCATATCCTGCGAGCGGGCATGGTCGATAGCGCGCTCCATGTCGTCGAGCACGGGCAGGAGCGCGGTCACGAGCTTCTCGGTCGCGCGGTTCTGCTCGGCCAGGCGCTCCTGCGCGGTGCGCCGGCGGTAGTTATCCCAATCCGCCTGCAGGCGCGCCACGCGCTCCTGGGCCTCGTGCACCTTGGCATCGGCGGTCTTGGCCGTCTCCTCGGCGGCGGAGAGCTTCTTGCGAACCTCGGCGAGCTCGTTCTGCGCCTGCTCGTACCTGAGCTTGAAGTCGTTCGCTGCGGCCTCGTCGCCTGCGCGAATGGCCGCCTCGACCATTTCCTCCTCGGTCATGGCCTGTGCAGCAGCCGCCTCTTCGGGCGTGTCGTCGCGCTCAGCGGCATCGGCCGGAGCGTCCGCGATGGACGCACCCTCATCGGATGCAGCCGGGGCCTCGGTGACCTCGTCGTCTGCTTCTACGGGAATCTTCACATCCCTCTCCTCAGAGTCATCGGAGGCGGCAGCAGCGGCCGCCTCCGTGCGAGCTTTCCGGGCGGACATTACTTGTCCTGATCGTCGTCGACAACCTCGTAGTCGGCATCGACCACGTCGTCATCGGAGCCACCGGCCGGCGCGGAGCCGTCGGTCTGCTGCTGGGCATCGGCGTACACCATCTGCGCCAGCTTGTACGCGACCTCCTGGAGCTTGTCGCCCGCGGACTTGATGGCGTCCACATCGGTGCCCTCGAGCGCCTTCTTGGCGTCGGCAATGGCGGTCTCGGCCTCGCTCTTCACGTCCGCGGAGACCTTGTCGCCCAGGTCGGAGAGCGTCTGCTCGGTGGAGTAGCAGAGGCTGTCGGTCTGGTTGCGGACCTCGACCTCTTCCTTCTGGCGCTTGTCCTCCTCGGCGTGGGCCTCGGCGTCCTTGACCATGCGGTCGACTTCCTCGTCGGAAAGCGCGGTGGAGCCAGAGATGGTGATCTGCTGCTCCTTGCCGGTGCCCTTGTCCTTAGCGGACACGGTCACGATGCCGTTGGCGTCGATATCAAAGGTGACCTCAATCTGCGGCACGCCGCGGCGAGCGGCCGGAATGCCGGTAAGCTGGAACTTGCCGAGGCTCTTGTTGTCGCGCGCAAGCTCGCGCTCGCCCTGGAGCACGTTGATCTCGACGGAGGGGTCTGGTTATCGGCCGCGGTGGAGTAGATTTCGGTCTTGGAGGTCGGGATCGTGGTGTTGCGGTCGATCATCTTGGTCATGATGCCGCCCATGGTCTCAACGCCCAGGCTCAGCGGGGTCACGTCGAGCAGCAGGATGCCCTGGACATCGCCGGTAAGCACGCCGCCCTGGACGGCTGCGCCATCGGCCACGACCTCGTCCGGGTTCACGGACATGTTAGGCTGCTTGCCGGTCATGTTCTTCACGAGCTCCTGGACAGCGGGCATACGCGTGGAGCCGCCGACGAGGATGACCTCGGTCAGGTCAGAGAGCTTGAGGTTGGCGTCGCGCAGGGCACTCGTCACCGGCTGCTTGCAGCGCTCGAGCAGGTCATGCGTGATGCGCTCGAACTCACCACGGGTGAGATCGTAGTTGAGGTGCTTCGGGCCACTCGCGTCGGCCGTGATGAACGGCAGGTTGATGTTGGTGGTCTGCGCCGCGGAGAGCTCCTTTTTGGCGTTCTCGGCCGCCTCCTTAAGACGCTGGAGCGCCATGGGGTCCTGACGCAGGTCAATGCCGTTGTCCTGCTTGAACTTGTCGGCCAGCCAGTCAATGACGCGCTGATCCCAGTCGTCGCCGCCCAGGTGGTTGTCGCCGTTGGTAGCGAGCACCTCAAACACGCCGTCGGCGAGGTCGAGAATCGACACATCGAAGGTGCCGCCGCCCAGGTCGAAGACGAGGATGCGCTGGTCAGAGCCCTTCTTGTCAAGGCCGTAGGCAAGCGCGGCAGCCGTCGGCTCGTTCACGATACGCTTGACGTTGAGGCCAGCGATCTTGCCGGCGTCCTTGGTGGCCTGACGCTGAGCGTCGTTGAAGTAGGCCGGCACGGTGATCACGGCGTCGGTGACGGTCTCGCCCAGGTACTTCTCGGCGTCGGCCTTCATCTTCTGCAGGATCATGGCGCTCACCTGCTCGGGCGTGTAGTCCTGGCCGTCAATGTCGGCGACAGCGCGGCCGCCCTGGCCCTCCTTGATGCTGTACGGCACGGTCTTGATCTCGCTCGTGACCTCGCTGTACTTGCGGCCCATAAAACGCTTGATGGAGAACACGGTGTTCTTCGGATTAGTTACGGCCTGGTTCTTAGCCGCCTTGCCAACAACGCGATCGCCGTCGGCGCGAAAGCCAACGACGGACGGGGTGGTGCGGTCGCCCTCGGCGTTCACGATAATCGTGGGCGATCCACCTTCGAGAACCGCCATCGCCGAGTTGGTGGTACCCAGGTCAATACCAAGAATCTTGTTGCCCATGAGTGGTCCTTTCCTTGCGAGCTGCTTCGCGGTCCATGCGAAACATGGCTCTTTTGTTCGTTCGCCCTTTATCATATCCCGTTGAGCGTCGGGTTATACTCCGCGATGCACAAAATCTAAGTCAATTCATATAAGATTTTTTATTGTGTGGGCAAATAGGTTATCTCAAGACCAAACTACAAGGTGCCGCGCATTGCGCACAAGGCGTCCCGTGCGGCGTTCACAGCGTGCGCCGCCCTGCATACAAGGCGTGCCGAACCGCGTGCAAGGTGCGCCGCACGGTGTACCAGGCGTGGCGCGCCGCTTGGATGCGTTCCACGCCGCGCGCACGACCAGGGTTCACCGCGTGCGACCCAAACGCGATACGAATAGTGGGCGCAGCTCAACGCAGCCCAAAACCCATTGACACGCCCCATCCCTTGCCCTGTTGATCTGCGCAAACAAAAGTACACCAAGCCTTACTCGGTGAACGGCAGAAAAAGACGGCGGGCGAGGGTTGCAATGCGGCCCGCGCGTGGTATGGTTTCGGCAAGAGTCTCGATGCTCTTTTGCCACATGCATCGAGCATACTTAGAGGAGGAAACACTATGGCCCATCCAGTTATTGATGCCGACGAGTGCATCGCCTGCGGCGTTTGCGTTGACGACTGCCCCCAGGGCGTCCTGGAGCTCCAGGATGTTGCGACCGTGACCGACGAGGATTCCTGCATCGCCTGCGGCGTATGCCAGGAGAGCTGCCCCGCCGGCGCCATCACCGAGATCGCTGAGGACTAACTCACGCCTCGCCTTATGGCAACAGCGAGCACATTGCTCATGAAGCGGGCCCTTCGGGGCCCGTTTTTTATGGATGCCCCGTCACGGCAACAGCCTTTGCTGCGGGGCAGACCCATCGCAGGTCGCTCGCCGGGGTTAGTACGGGGCACCCAAGGGCGGGAGCTGCTTTAAATACGCCCACATGCGCTGCTTAGCACGCGTATCCACCAGCGCCGCCTCAAACCCATCGAGTGCCAGCACGCGGCGACCCAGCACATGCGCCACAAGCCCCGGTGCCAACATGGCCACATCAAACTGCTCGATACGAGCGAGCTCCTCGGCATATGCATCGCGCATGACAGCCGCGGCCGCATCGTCAAGCAACACGACGGCCTCAGGGTCAAGCGCCTCAAGCGCCTCGCGGAACAACGCGGGCGGCAGCACCTCGCCCGCGGCAACCGGAGGAGCTGCGTCAGCATCATGGGGGCCCGCGACCGCCGCCAGCGCACAAAACTCCTCCGGCGCATACCCCAGCCGCTCGAGCGCCGCCCGCAGCGCCGTGCCGTCGGCCCCCGCCAGCACGTCGCCCCCGGCCTGCTCGTCCGCGTTGAGTGCGCCTTTTACCAGCACAATGGGCGACAACGCGTTGCCACATATGCGCACGCCGCGCTCCGCAAGCGACGCAAGCTCCTGCTCCATTGCAGCAAGCAGCGCGCTGCGCCGATCCGCGCTCGAAATAGCCATGGCCCTCCTTTGGAACACACGTCCGCAGCGCCAACGCTCCGCAACGGGCACCATAGTATGTCCACAATCATCGCTCCCCTATTGTAGCTGCTTAAGGACCCATTTTTGATGCACCGCAGCGCACCGCTCATCCCCGTACAGACGGGTCGTTATAAAACAGCGCAAACCGAGTGCAACACGCGCGCAACAGGTGGGTATAACCGCACTGTCTTGATATTTCCGCGCCCGTGGGCGCGCCTCACATAAGGAGGAACCATGGCGGCAATTACCGAGGTCAATGTTTCTACTATTGACGAGCTGCTCTCAAACGACCTTCCCGTTCTCATTGATTTCTGGGCCCCGTGGTGCGGACCGTGCCGCATGGTCTCCCCCATCGTCGATGAGCTAGCGGGCGAGCTTGACGGTCGCCTTGTCATTGGCAAGTGCAACGTGGACGAAAACCAAGACCTCGCCATGAAATACGGCGTTATGTCTATCCCCACGCTCGTGATCTTAAAGGGCGGCGCCGAGGTCACCCGCATCGTGGGCGCCAAGCCCAAGGTCGCGCTCAAGGCCGAGATCGAGTCGTATCTGTAAGCGTGCAAGAGCGCGGTGCAGCAAGTTGGCGGCGGGCGAGCGCCGCTCCCGCGATGCGCCCGTGCATGAATGCGCATCAGAGCTTGTCACAGCAACGCAGCAACTCGTAGTACACTGAAGCCCCGGGTCAACTGGGGCTTTTTCTTGCCAAGAAACTGGGCCGCCGCCCCCTGCCAACGCGGCCATAAGGAGGACACCATGCACGACGTGGGTATGAACATGAGTCAGCTCGCTATGAGCGTCAAGCAGATTGACGACACCGTAGCGCTTGCGCGCGGCTGGAGCCACGACCTGTTCCATGCCACCGAGGCGTTTGAGATGGAGCGCATTGGTCAAAAGCTTACCGACGCCATGGCCGCGCTCGACGAGGCGCGGGCGGCGCTCGAAGGCTATGAGGACGCCATCGAGGCCGATCACAACGCAGTGGGCACCGTCCGGCTGGTGTAAGCATGGACGCCGAGCACCCCTGTCACGCCAACCCCACGGACCTGGTGCGGTTTTCGGTCGCCGTGCCCGAGGATCTGCTGAGCGCCTTTGACGCGCAGATTGCCCAGCGCGGCGCCGGGGCCAATCGGTCGGAAGCGATTCGCGACCTGATGCGCGCCTCGTTGGTAAAAGGCGAGCTCCGCACACCCGAGGCGCAGGTCATTGGGTCGCTCACCATGATTTACGACCACCACACGGGTGACCTAACGCGCCAGCTCGACGAAATCCAGCACGATTACACGGCCGAGATCGTATCGACCATGCACGTGCACCTGGATCACCACAACTGCCTGGAGATTCTTGCCGTACGCGGCCGGGGCCAGCGCGTATACGAACTGGCCGACAAGCTGCTGGGCCTGCGCGGCGTCAAGCACGGCGAGCTCACCTGCGCTGCCACCAACTCGAGCCTTGGGCTGTAGGGCCTGGTTGCGGCAATGAGCCTTATGCAGCGCGTTCACCTTCACATCACCGGCATTGTCCAGGGCGTGGGCATGCGACCGTTTGTGTACCGCATGGCGGTAGCGCATGGCATTACGGGCTGGGTGCTCAACGCGGGCGACGGCGTGCACATCGAAGCTGCCGGCACGGCGGATGCGCTCGATGCGCTTGTGCATGCGCTGCGCACTGAGGCACCGGCCGCGGCGCGCATCGACGGCATCGACGTCACGGCGTGCGCGGATACCGAGGGCTCATGCCATCAGCCTGTGTTGAGCACGCCGGACACGCCTGCAGGCGTCGTGCCCCCCAAACAAGGTGGCGCCCCCTCCGCCACGGAACAAGATGCCTGCTCCCCTGCCCCATGCCCTCCCGCCTCAGGGGGGTTTCGCATCATTGCGTCAGATGATGAGACGGCGCGCACCACGCTCGTCTCGCCCGACATTGCCACCTGCCCCGACTGTTTGCGCGAACTGTTTGACCCCGCGGACCGGCGCTACCATTACCCCTTTATCAACTGCACCAACTGCGGGCCGCGGTTCACCATCATCCGCTCGCTTCCCTACGACCGGCCTGCCACGTCGATGGATGCGTTTCCCATGTGCAGCGCATGCGCGGCGGAGTATGCCGACCCTGCCGACCGGCGCTTTCACGCACAGCCCGACGCCTGCTTTGACTGCGGTCCGCACCTTACCTGGCGCGAGCGCGCGGCAACGGCGGCAGGCGTACCGGCTGCGCACGACGGCTGGTGTGGCTTGGCCAACGCGGCAGATACGCCATCGGCCACGCTGGTAGGCAGCACGCGCGACCTCAGCGACGCTATTATCGACCGCTGCGTGGAGCTGCTAGCGGCGGGCGGCATCGTGGCTATCAAGGGGCTCGGCGGATTCCACCTTGCCTGCAACGCAGCAGACGAGAACGCCGTGCGCGAGCTGCGCCGACGCAAGCGCCGCAGCAACAAGCCACTTGCCGTTATGGTCCGCGAGCTGGCGGATGCGCAGCGTCTGTGTCTGGTTGACGAGGCGGAGGCCGCGCTGCTTACCGGTAGCGTGCGTCCCATCGTGCTGCTCCGGCGACGCGCGGGCGGCCCCGGCCCTGATGGTGGCCATGCGGCAGGCGCGCATGACACGGATGGCCCCACCGATAAGCTGCCCAGCAACACGGGCACCCCCACCAGCGAGGTGCTCGGCAGCACAGACGACCCCGCCAGCGAGGCGCTTGCGCCATCGGTGGCCTTTGACCTGCCTGAACTCGGCGTCATGCTGCCCTATACGCCGCTGCAGCACCTGTTGCTCGCCGCATGCGCAGCTCATGGCATGCAAGCGCTGATTATGACGAGTGGCAACCTGAGCGATGAGCCCATTGAATGCGATGACACCCTGGCATGGAACCGCCTGGTCGAGCACGGCATTGCCGACGCGCTGCTGGGCAACAACCGCGCGATTCTTGCACGCTATGACGATTCGGTCGTGCGCGTGGTTGACGGCGTCGTACGGCCCGTGCGCCGTGCCCGCGGCTACGCGCCTCAGCCGCTTGCCCTGCCCGCAAAGGGGGTGAACGAGCCTGCAGATGCCCAGCGTGCAGATCCCGCCAGCACTCCCGCCATCTTTGCCTGCGGATCGGAACAAAAGGCGACGCTCGCGTTTACCCGCGAGGAACCCCACGGCACCGCGCGCTGCTTTTTGTCCCAGCACATCGGAGACATCGAAAACGCCGCGACGTTCGACGCCTGGCACGAAGCGCGCCGGCGACTCTCGTCCCTTTTTGACCTGCACGCCGACGCCCTCGCCTGCGATCTGCACCCCCAGTACCTGGCCAGCCAATGGGCGCGCGCCCAAGCTGAGCAGCACGGCCTGCCCCTTGTTGAGGTCCAACACCATCACGCCCACATCGCGGCAGGCATTGCCGAGGCAGCCGCAGCCGGCACGCTCGACCCTGCGCAACCTGTTATAGGCTTTGCCTTTGACGGCACGGGCTTTGGCACCGACGGCACCATCTGGGGCGGCGAGATACTTGTCGCAACGCTCGCGGACTTCGAGCGGGTGGGCCATCTGAAGCCCTGGCGCCTGCCCGGCGGCGCGGCCGCTGTGCGCAACCCCCGCCGCAATGCATTTGGACTGCTTGCAGCGGCCGGGCTGCTCGACCACCCTGGAGCTGTGCGGCTACGCACCGCCATGAACGACAACGAGCTCGCGGTGCTGCGCACCA
Source organism: uncultured Coriobacteriaceae bacterium (assembly GCA_949287085.1). Taxonomy (GTDB): domain Bacteria; phylum Actinomycetota; class Coriobacteriia; order Coriobacteriales; family Coriobacteriaceae; genus Enorma. The sequence goes on along the minus strand of CASEER010000008.1, from coordinate 73,407 downwards.
TGGTGGAGCGCGGGCTCAACAGCCCCGTTACCAGCAGCATGGGACGCCTGCTTGACGCAATTGCGGCCATAACCGGCATCTGTCCCACGGCAACCTACGAGGGCGAACCCGCCATTGAGCTGGAGGCTGCCGCGCGGCGTGCCCTCATGGCAAACGACGGATCGTGGGAGCGCGCGCTCGCCAACATGAGCTCGCAGCCCCGCTTTGGCCTCACGCAACAGGCCGCCCCGCACGCCGACGAGGCAACAGTCGCGCGCCAGCAGCTGGTAGGTGAGCACCCTGCAGCCGAGGTGATCGACATCGACGCCACGCCGCTCCTTGACGCGGTGCTCAACAGCCGCGCCTGCAACATTGAGGCGAGCGTCATCGCACTCGCCGTCCACGAGGCTGTAGCGCAAATGACCTGCGCATCTGCGCGGCTTGTTCGCAAGCGCACAGGTATATACGATGTTGTCCTTGGCGGTGGCGTGTTTCTCAACCGGCTGCTCCTTGAGCGTGTTCCCGCCCTGCTTGAGCGCGACGGCTTTGCCGTGCACATTCCGCGCGCGGTGCCGGTCAACGATGGCGGCCTCGCCTATGGTCAAGCCGCCGTGGCCCGCGCGCGCCTGTAAGCCGCAAAGCCCGTCAACATGAGCAACCGCCTATTTGCCCGCCGGCGCGACCCGCGGTACCATCTAACGCGATGCATCTGAGGAGGACCAGCTATGTGCCTTGCCATTCCGGGCTCCATCGTAACGATTCAGGGAACAAGCGCGACCATCGACATGATGGGCGTGCAGCGCGACATTTCTCTTGCCCTTACACCACAAGCGCAGGTCGGCGACTACGTGCTGGTACACGCCGGCTTTGCGATTGAGGTTATTGACGCCGAGGAGGCGCAGCAGACCATCGAGCTCGTCCGCGAGCTCGACGAGCTCACCGAGGAGGACCTCGCAGGAGACGGCATCTTTGTGCCAAGCGCTCCGGCACCCTCTGCCAGCGCAAACGCGGCAGCAATCGAAGGCGTCCCCGCATGACAGCGAACAACAACGGGGCCTTGCCCTCCATCAACTTCGACGCTTTTCGCGACCCTGAGCTTGCGCGCGAGCTCATTGACCGCATCCATCTCCTGGCGGGCGACCGCCGCATCAACCTCATGGAGGTCTGCGGCACGCACACGGTGAGCATCGGGCGGTACGGCTTTCGCTCCATCATGCCCGCGGGCTTGCAGCTGCTCTCTGGGCCGGGCTGCCCCGTCTGCGTTACCGCCAACCGCGACATCGATCACGCCATCGCGCTTGCCCGCACACCGGGCATTACCGTGGCCACCTTTGGCGATATGATGCGCGTGCCGGGCAGCACGTCGTCGCTGGCGGCCGAGAAATCGGCTGGCCACGACGTGCGGATTGTCTATTCGCCGCTCGACGCGCTTACCATTGCCGCCGAGCTCCCTCACCAGCAGGTCGTGTTTATGGGCGTGGGATTTGAGACCACCACGCCTACCATTGCCGCCTGCATTCTCGAAGCCGCTGCGCGCGGGCTCACCAACTTTTCGGTTTTCTGCGCGCACAAAACAACCCCTCCGGCTCTGCGGGCCATTGCCAACGACCCCGAAACCACCATCGACGGCTTTATCTTGCCGGGCCACGTGTGCACCATTACCGGCCTTGCCCCGTTCCAGTTTATCGTGGACGAGTTTGGCATCCCCGGCGTGGTTACGGGCTTTGAACCGGTTGATATTCTGACCGGCATTGACCGCCTGGTTGAGATGATCGTTCAGGGCACACCCGCTGTTAAAAACGCCTATCCACGCAGCGTGCGCGACGAAGGCAACCCCGTGGCGCGCCGCATCACGGAGCAGGTTTTTGAACCGCGCGACGCCGTGTGGCGCGGTTTGGGAGAGATTCCCGCCTCGGGCCTGCGCATTCGCGATGAATATGCGCGCTTTGACGCGCGGAAACGTTTTGAGGTTGCGGTTGAACCAACGCAAGAGCCCCGCGGATGCCGCTGCGGCGACGTCCTCCGCGGGGCTATTGCGCCCACGGCGTGCCCGCTCTTTGGTCATGCCTGCACGCCGGAGCACCCCGTGGGGCCCTGCATGGTTTCGAGCGAGGGAAGCTGCGCGGCGTACTACCGGTACCGCGCATAACCACCTTGCGGCACGCCGCGCGACCTGGAAGGTCCTCGTGCGCCCCGAAAGATTCCCATGCGCACGCGCTCCTACACGTTTTAAGCAGACCTCCGCACCATCCGGACCTCTGCATCATCGAAAGAAGGCACTATGGCTTTGACCAACACCACCGTCCAGCTTGGCCACGGCTCGGGCGGACAGATGATGAAGCGCCTCATTGACGAGGTATTCCTTGACGCGTTTGACGCGCCCGAGCTGCACGCAGGCAACGACGCGGGCGTGGCTGCGCTGCCGGGCACGGGGCGCATTGCGCTTTCGACCGACACCTTTGTGGTAACGCCGCACTTTTTTCCCGGCGGCGATATTGGCCGCTTGGCGGTGTGCGGCACGGTAAACGACGTCGCCACATCGGGCGCGCACGTACGCTACCTTTCCTGCGGCTTTGTGCTTGAAGAGGGGTTCCCGCTCGACGACCTGCAGCGCATCTGCCAGAGCATGGCCCAAACTGCGCGCGAGGCAGGCGTGGCTATTATTACGGGCGACACCAAGGTGGTTGGTCACGGCAGCGCCGACGGCGTTTACATAAACACCGCGGGCGTGGGCGAGGTCCCCGAGGGCGTGACGCTTTCGGGCACGTCCTGCCAGCCGGGCGATGTGGTGCTGGTGTCGGGCACACTTGGCGACCACGGCATTGCCGTGATGAGCCAGCGCGAAGGCCTCGCGTTCTCTACCACCATACAAAGCGACGCCGCGCCGCTCAACCACCTTATCGCCGCGGTCATGGCCGCCGCACCTCATGTGCGCTGCTTCCGCGACCCCACCCGCGGCGGCCTAGCAAGCACCCTCAACGAATTTGCCGCGGCAAGCGACGTTGAGATTGAGATTGACGAGGATGCGGTCCCCGTAAAGCCCGAGGTCCGCGCCGCGTGCGAGATGCTCGGCTATGACCCGCTGCAGGTGGCCAACGAGGGCAAGATCGTTGCCGTGGTGCCCGCTGCGGAGGCCGACGCTGCGCTGGGCGCCATGCAGGCCAACCAGTACGGAGCCGACGCCGCCGTCATTGGCAGCGTGCGCGCAGCCGGCGCATCGGGCCCCTGCGTACGCGTTCGCACGCCCTGGGGTTCAACGCGCATTCTCGACATGCTCGTTGGCGAACAGCTGCCGCGTATTTGCTAGAAACGGCCGCCGCTCATTTGTTAGGACATGCGGGGGCGCCGCTCAGCATCAGCCCCCAGCGCGTCCTCGTGTCGTTTGCGCGCGTTGGCCAACAACTCGGCAGAAGAAACCGCCTGCTTGCCACGCGCGCGCTGTGGCACCGGATATGCCGGCCGCTCTACCGCGGTGTCACCCCCAACAGTTGCCAAAGAGCGTTCATAGCGAGTAAACGCATCGATGACATCGTGGGCAACGTACAGGCTGCTCTTGCGGTTGCGCGCGTTTTGGTGCAATATGCCCGCCTTTGCCAACGATGCAACAGCGCCGCGCGCCGCCTCATAGCTACGACCCGTCAGGCGCGCTGCCGACGTAATGCTTACCACCGGGTTATCCAGCAACTTGGGCAGTAGCAGCGCTGCTGCAGAATTTCCCCGCGGCCGGACCTCCTGACGCCATGTATCCAATATCTCTTCCAGCACACCGTCGAATACGCAAGCGCGCCGGCATGCCTCAGATGCCGCATCGCAGAAGAACATGACGAGCTGGTCGATTCCGCGTGAACACGAATCATGGGGTTGGGCGTCATCTGTTCTAAACGCCGCGAGCGCTGCGATATACGCCTGCTTATCGGCTGCAATGACCAACGAAATCGGCGGTGTTACCGACGTTGCCAAGCCGGCAGCACGCAATATTGCCTGAAGCAACGCGCGGCCCGTCCGGCCGTTACCATCTACAAAAGGATGTATTGTTTCAAGCTGTGCGTGCGCCACGGCGGCTACCGCCAAGGGAGGTAGGTCGGATGTTGAGATAAACGTCGCCAAATCATTCATAAGCGCGGGCACATATTCCGGTCGCGGCGGAACATAAGCGGCGCTGAGGGGATTCACGCCGCTGCCGCCAATCCAGTTCTGGCGCTCCCTAAGCCTTCCGCCATACGCTGCCGCATCCGAACCTGCCAGCATCATGCGATTGAGCGTGCAAATGTCCTCGACCGAGATCTCGCGCTGCTGAGAGATGCGATTAACGCCTTCTTGCATTACCGCAACGTTTGCAAAAACAGCCGCTTCGGTGCCGTCGATACGATGTGAAACGCCCAGCTCATCGAGCGCCTCAAACTCCAGCAAGCGCGACGCGTTCATCTCAAGGCCCTCGATACGCGATGATGCCATGGCCTCAGAACGCAGCAATAAACGAGCAAGGGGCTCGATGTTATGCATATGCCGCGCGCTCATCAAGCAACGCAATGTCTGCTTGCACACGGGCAACCGCTGCTACCGTTGCTGGTTGCAAAACAATCGTTGCATCTGCCAGCGAATCCGGAACATACGGATGGTAAGAGCCCGACTTTCGATCGCGCCGGCTCCCGCCCCACGTATCGCTCAGCCAATATTCGGTCTCATAAAAGCCCATGACATAACCTCGCATCAATACGTTATTTATACAAGGTTATCGATAACCTTGTATAAACAGCCAAAACATACAAGGTTATATAGAGCAACACCGTGACAAACTGGCCAATACGGCGAAGAACCGTGGCGCATAGCGCACCTCGCTGCTTTCGATACGGTTCGGGACCTACGAAACGGGTCTGCGCTCCGCACGTTGGACCGCCAGCGTGCTAGGATAGGCGCGGCCCTGATGCTGAACGAAGAGGAACACCATGTCCGTAACGCATATTGTCTTTGATCTTGACGGAACCCTACTCAACACGATTGAGGACCTTGCCGCCGCCGGCAACCATACCTGCAAGCTGCACGGATGGCCTACCTTTACCATCGATCAATATCGCTACAAGGTGGGGAACGGCATGCTTAAACTGGTCGAGCGGTTTATGCCCGCCGAATATGCGGGCGACAGCCGTATGTTTGAGCAGATACTTGCCGAGTTTCGCGCCTATTATGCCGAGCATAAAGAGGACCACACCGCGCCTTACCCGGGCATTATCGACATGCTTGACGAGCTGCGCGCTGAAGGCCTCACGCTTGCGGTGCTCTCCAATAAAGACCACGCGGCCGCCGCGCCGCTCGTACAGCGCTACTTTGGTGACCGGTTTGCCCTGGTCCAAGGACATATTGCCGCGTTTCCTCCCAAGCCTGAAGCACCGGTTACGCTGCATACGCTTGAGCAGCTTGGAGCAACGCCCGAGCATACGCTGTATGTCGGCGATAGCAATGTTGATGTTGCCACCGGCCATAACGCGGGCATCCGCGCGGTCGGCGTAACATGGGGCTTCCGCGGACGCGCCGAGCTCGAAGCGGCTGGAGCAGACTACCTAGCCGATGCACCAGCCGACATCGTTACCCTCGTGCGCTCGCTCTAGCCGGGCTGTTCACTCACCGTAGCTAAGCCTTTCAACAACCTCCTGAGAGCCGCGCCAAAGCAGCTGCTCCCCCGGCTTTGGCGCGAACAGCCGTCCCACCGCTTTGCCTGACGATGCGTTACGCCCTCACGCCGTACTGCTCGTAATAGGCATCAAGCGCGGCCTTAATGTGATCGTCGATTACCACGCGGCCGTCGACCTCGTGGTTGTAGAGCACCTCGGTAACCTCGGCCATGTTCACGATGCTTGCGACCGGGAAGCCGTACTTCTCCTGAATCTCCTGCTGGGCGGTTACCACGCCGCCCTTGCCTACCTCCATGCGGTTGAGCGAAACAATGAGCCCCTTGACCTCAACATCAGCCGCCGCCTTAAGGATGGGATAGGTCTCATCGATAGACTTGCCCGAGGTCGTAACATCCTCAACCATAACCACGCGGTCGCCGTCGTGCAGGTCGGCACCCAGCAGGTTGCCCGCATCAGCACCATGGTCTTTAACCTCTTTGCGGTTGGAGCAGTAGCGCACCTCTTTGCCATATAGGTCGTTGAGCGCAATGGCCGTGACCACCGAAAGCGGGATGCCCTTGTAGGCCGGGCCAAACACAATGTCAAAGTCGAGGCCAAAGTTGTCGTGAATCGCGCGCGCGTAGTACTCTCCCAAGCGCTTGAGCTGCTCGCCCGTCACGTAAGCACCAGCGTTCATAAAGAACGGTGACTTGCGTCCGCTCTTAAGCGTGAACTCGCCGAACTTGAGCACGTCAGACGCAACCATAAACTCAATGAACTCTTGCTTGTAGGCCTCCATGGGATTTCCCTTCCTGTCGATGGTGCCGCTACCGTCACGTAGACGGGCTTTTTGCTTGTGGCTACAAGCTTACCAGAGCATCCAAAGCGTCCAGACGCGTTTTGCAATGCATGCCGGTCCGCGGCAAAACAACAGCCCACGGCAAACGCGTGCCGGCAAACAACGCGATAGGAAGGTTGCTTGTCACTCTCGAAGATTAAACAACTTTGGTGACGGTTTTTCTTTCCTATGAGAAAGAGAATCAACTTTGGTGACGGTTTTGCTCGCGACATGCAGCAAAGCAATGCGCACCCGTTAAAGAACCGCAGGTCGCTAAGTCCTTGGAGTCAGCTAAACCGGCACGCGCGCTTAAAACCGTTACCAAAGTTACAAAATTATTACGATGCACTCCAAAACCGTTACCAAAGTTGCGCCACTTGCACATATTCGATTTTCTAAGAATTTTCTAGCACCCCCGTGGGCGTTGCTGTGACCACATCGGCTATGGAGTCTGCCCGCAACCCCGCGGACGCCACTATACCCACGGGGTTGCGGAACAAACACCATTCTCTTTTCTGCAATCGCCTCAACAGCAGCGAGCAATCAGGGCTGCCGGTTGTCATAGCACCACGCGATGCCCAGCAGCGGCGCTATTTCAAACAGTCCTCCAACGATATAGTTGACCACGTAGAATAATCCGACCTGACCAAGCAAGGCGTAATCGCGAGCATTAAGCAGTGCATGGAAAATATTATTGATGGTCTGCGTCTCAGAAAGATTTCCCGCCAGCAGGCTTGCGTAGGCAACGTTAGCAATAAACGTCCACGTAATAAAGAGAATCGAAAGGCCCAGCAAAGGAGCCCAATTTTTACCCATCAGCTTGAACGAGCCCACCAGAATGTCGCCCATTCCGCGCTTACCATCAAATATGGCAAACGCTACGGCGGCGTTGGCCAAGGTGAACAGAATCGAGACAAACACCGAGCAGAACACATTTACATGAGCGTCAAATGCGGTAAGCTGCGCGACCACATTCGCAGTGAGCGTATTAGCAAGCGACAGCACGATCGTACAGCCAATCTGCATAAGAATACGTCGTGCGTATCGCTGGACATCCGCAAACGTCAAGCGCTCGCCGCGAACTCGAAGCAGGAACACCACGAATACGACATTTCCCACAAACATGCTAACCATCGTGGCCAAAAGCGACCAAGCAAGCGATGCGCCCGTGTTTCCGTACCCCACCAAGGAAGCAAGGAACGAAAGGCCCATTGAGCACACGCTTCCTGCAACGAGCACCCCCAGAAGCCCCACGACATGCCCTCGGCGCGCATCACGCACGGCATCACGAGCGTGCTCAAGCTCATTGAGCGCTTCGTTTCTGTCCAGAAAGCGGTTGTATGATTCGCGCAGGCCCATCGCCGCACCTTTCGTTAAGCGCCCTGTCGGCTCATTACCAGCAGACAGACGGGGCGCGCTTAGCCAACAGACTCGTTTGTACCCTACTCCGGCTTTACGAACGCGTTCGTTTTCTCGTCAAACGGCGCATCGTGCAGCCAGGTGAACGCCTCGTCTTCGCAGCGATCAGTTTGGAGCCAGGGATTACCTTCTAGATGGCGAATCATCCAGCAGGTGTACATCTGGTACCCAGGAGCTGCCGCTTGGGGATGCAACCTGCCTCCCGGAATCGCCGAAAAGCTGTGGTCGACGCTTTTGAACACCTGGTCGCCCACAAAGCTTGCGCCAAACCCCTCGGGATGGTCAAACAGGAAAAAGTAGCACTCCGGCTGAACATGGTGATGAGGCAGGTACCCCGACCAATTGCCCGGGTCGTTGAGCACCTCGCCGAGCACCATGTTGCTCGCGGGCTGGATATCATGGTCGAAAATCGTGTTGACCCTGCGGTTTGCCGTGTTGCCATATGCCCCGCGGCACGAATAACGCCAGGGAGCATCCTCAGGATGGTAGATGCGCGGCGCAAACGTGCGCGCGTTCTTTGTTTTTTGCACAAGGATCTCGCTGCCGTCGCCATGCGCTTCAACCTGAATGCAAGATCCCTGGCAAGCATGTGCCGCGGTTGGCCCATCAAGAAACACGCTGCGCCTGCGCGCGCTTTCGCGAACGCCCTCGAGGACGATTTCTACCGATCCCTTAAGCAGCAAGACGGCTATCTCTTCATCGTCGCTCGAAAACGACCGCGTCTCCCCCGCCGCCATGCGATACACCCTGATGTCCATCATCATCGCGCGATAGGCGTTGTCATAGGTCGTAAGCACCATCTCGCCGGACTCGCTAAAGGACGGGTAGCCAAACACGCGCTCCGGCTCTGCAGCACATGGCAAAGGTGAGCCGCCCGACACCTCGGTATCTTTTTCTTCCATCATGAACAGTCCTTCATCAACACTCGGTCGCCTGCACGTACGCGTTCATCGGTCAGTATTGACGAGCCCGCGCACGACCCGGCTGCACGTCCGTTTCCCAGCATTCGCGAACGCTCCCCGACTCCGAAACCTCGGCGAGCCCAACATTCCACCACGAGTTGTAGCCATCGGTCATGGTCTTGGGGAGCACCTTTGCGTCAATGAGCACGGGCAGCTCCTGGGTGCGAGCATCGCGCACCGCAGCGCGCAGCTCGTCAAGCGTTCGCACGGTATACGTGGCAAAGCCATAGCCCTCGCCAATCTTGGCGTAATCGACAGGAATAAGCCCGCCCAGCAAGGCGCCGTCTTGGTCGCGATAGCGGAACTCCGTTGCCATCGAACCAATGCCGTGCGTCATCTCGAGGTTGTTGATACAGCCAAATCCGCAATTGTCGAATACGATGATCGTGACCTTGACGCCTTCCTGCATGGCCGTGGCCATCTCGGAGTGGAGCATCTGGAACGAGCCGTCGCCCACAAAGGTATAGGCCTCGCGGTTGGGCTCAGCGAGCTTGACGCCCATGACCGCTTCGCACTCGTAGCCCATGCAGGAATAGCCGTACTCCGCATGATACGTATCGCGCACCGGAGCGGTCCACAGGCGCTGGAGGCAGCTGGGGAGCGACCCGCCGGCAGTGACCACGATGGCATCGTCCGGCAGCTCTTCACGCAGGGCCAGCAAAGCCGAAACCTGGGTGATGGTACCGCCCGTGAGCTTGACAAACTCGGGGATGGTCCGCGGATCGCGGGCCGATACGATAGGCTCAAACGTCTCGGGGTCGCCCTCGAGCATAAACGAGCGGAGCCGGTCGAGCTCTTTATCCCATGCCGCCTTTTGGCTGGCCACCTCGTTGCCCCATTCCGCATGATACGAACGGCCAGCAAGCTCGTCATCAACGCGAGTCAGCGTTGCCTTAACATCGCCAACGGCATACACCGCGTCGAGCTTGATCGCGTGGAAGCGGCTGATGTTGATGCTCACCACGCGCACGTCCGGGTTGGCGTACTGCGTCTTGCTTGACGTGGTAAAATCCGTGAGGCGCGTGCCTAAGGCGATAATGCAATCCGCTTCCTTGGCCATATTGTTTGCCGCCAGGGTGCCCGTGGTGCCAATGCCACCAAGGCACATGGGGCTCGTCGAAACGCAGGCGCTCTTTCCGGCCTGGGTTTCGGCAAAGGGAATGCCATAGCGCTCGCAGAAGGCCTCGACCACCGGGCCCGCTTCTGAATAGCGAACGCCGCCGCCCACCACAACAAGCGGCTTGCGCGCTGCTGCAATAGCGGCAACCACGTCGGCGATTTCTTCATCCACGGCAACCGGGCGCGTGATGCGCCACACGCGACGGGCAAAGAAGCTCGCGGGATAGTCGTACGCCTCGCCTTCGCAATCCTGCGGCAGCGCAATGCACACCGCTCCCGTTTCGGCGGGGTCGGTAAGCACGCGCATGGCGTTGATCATGGCCGTCATGAGCTGCTCGGGGCGCACGATGCGGTCCCAATAACGGCAGACCGGCTTAAAGGCATCGTTGGTCGTCACGCTCAAGCTGTCCGAGCACTCAAGCTGCTGGAGAACCGGATCCGGCTGGCGCGACGCATAGGTATCTGCCGGAAAGAGCAGCAGCGGAATGTTATTCACCGTGGCCGTTGCAGCTGCGGTGACCATGTTGGCGGCACCCGGCCCAATGCTCGAAGCGCACGGAATGATCTTGCGGCGATTGGCCTGTTTAGCAAAACCAATTGCAACGTGGCACATCCCCTGTTCGTTGCGCCCCTGCCGCACCTTCATAGTGCAGCTCGGTGCATCGAGCGCCTCGCCAAGCCCAACAGCGATTCCGTGTCCAAAAATGGTAAAGATGCTATCTACAAACTTGTTCTGGACGCCATCAAACTCAACGTATTGCTGGTCGAGAAACTTTACCAGCGCCTGTGCCACCGTGAGCCTATAGGTCTGCACTTCGACTCCTTTCTAACCCCTGTACGCAGAGTCGTTGTCTATCGGTCAACCCCGCGCACCCTTCTAGTAACGCTTAAACTGCACAATGCGTATATTTGAAGAAACGCTATCAATCCAGTCGTGCTCTTTGCGTTCGTCAGGGAAAAGCAGCGTTACTTCTAGCTCAACATCTCCCTTATCGCATCGCTTGATGCCGTACGAAATTACCGGTGTATCGCCGCAAATGTCCAACGGACGTTCAGGTGCTTCTGACGCAGCAAAACGCACAAGGTATGACTCTTGCACGCCGTTGTTAAACATGCGCATATGTTGCACGATGCTGCGAAGCCCCACGAACACTATTGTTCCAGCAACGCCAACTACGTAGAGGCCCGCGCCGATCGCCATTCCTATACCGGCGACACCCCACACCCCTGCAGCTGTTGTTAATCCCTGAACTGAGTTGCGGCGCCGGAATATAATGCCCGCGCCCAAGAAACCCATGCCAGAAATAATTTGTGCCGCTACACGTGCAGAGCCAGCATCCGAGCTATTGGGAAATCCGCAAATCGAAACGATCGTCATGAGCGCGGCAGAGAGGCCGACGATCATATGGGTCTTAACGCCAGCCGCTTTAAAGTGATTCATGCGCTCGTACCCAACAACGATTCCGCAAATCGCTGCGAGCAGCATACGCCAGACCATCTCGGCTGATGCCATGAAATCCATAGTTCACCCGCCTCTCTTACCGTAACAACGCGAGCGCCCCGCGCTGGCGTAAGCCAGTTTGGGGCACTGTCGCGATTAGAATCCCAGAACGTCGTGGACGTTCGCCGCGACTTCAGCGACTGCCGGTCCATAAATAACCTGGACCGCCTTATCGGAAATATGCATAACTCCCATGGCCTTCAATTCCTTGGTGAAGACCGCATCGGGGGCGAGCTTTCCGCCGTCCTTTACGATGACGCGCAAACGAGAGATGCAGTTGTCAACATCTTCGATGTTCGCAGCGCCACCAAGCGCCTCAACAATGCCGCGAGCAAGCGCAACCTCTTCAGACTCACCGTCGTGCTTCTCGGCAGCGGTGCGGGCGTTGTACTCCGCCTTGCTAATGAGGTGGATGTCGTCCTCGCTCTCATCGTCATCGCGACCAGGCGTCTTGACATCGAACTTCAGGATGAGGAAGCGGAAGAGCACGAAGGCAACGACGAAGAAGAGCGGAAGAATCCAGAGGTACGGCCACAGATTGAGCTTCTCGGGGCGCAGCAAGAACGGAATCAGGTCCTTGATGTTGCCCTGATACACCGATACCTTACAAGCCTCGCAGATAACCTCAGAAAGAGCAGACATCGGCGCGTACACGAAGAAGTACAGCCACGGAGCTGCAAACAGGAAGGTAAACAGAATGGGCTCAGTCACGCCAAAGAACACCGTAGAGACAACGGTCGGAATCAGAAGACCGGCGACCTTCTTGCGGTTCTCTTTCTTGGCGCAGGACCACATAGCCAGCGCAATAGCAGGATAGATTGCGTAATCGTTGACGCCAGATGCAGCCATGAACGCACGCACCAGCAGCTTGTCACTCGAAGGCGAAGCAAGCTGAGCCAGCTGAATGGACGCGTTACCCACAACCTGCACGCCATCAATAATCATCGAGCCGCCAAGCTCGGTGTAGCGGAACGGCGTCGACATAATCGGATGCATGCCAAACGGCACGAGGCACTCGTCGCAGAAACGATACACGAACGTGCCAACAAGCCCCGACGCATTAATGAACTCGGCAAGGTTGGAAATCGCGCTACCGATGACGGGCCACACAAAATGCATTGCGATACCCAAAGCTCCACCAGCAACAAGCGAGATGATCGGCACCGTACGAGTGCCAGCAAAGAACGAAAGCGCCACCGGAAGCTTGGTGCTGTAGAACTTCGAAGTGATCGCCGCGACTACGCAACCGACAATGATGCCGCCAAACACGCCGCTGTTATTGACAAAGAATCCGAGCACGGTGGTGTAAAGCGAAGATTCCTTGGCAGCCGCAAGTGCCTCCATACCGCCTGCAATCAGCGCCTCGCGCGAAGCAGTGTCGGCCGTCAGGCCCTGAGCCTCAAGAAGTACCTGCATCGTATTGAGCATTGCCAGATAGGCAACAACAGCGGAGAACGCCGCCCAGCCCTTCTCCTTGCGTGCAAGCGAGAAAGCGCACCCAACCGCATACAGAATACCAAGGTTGCCAATAATAACGTTGCCGAGGCCCTTAAGCACGGAGAAGAGATGGTAGATGAACGAAGTCGAATACCAATCCCAATCAACTCCGAAGGAGGTGACCGTGAGCTCGGTGGTAAAGGCGCCACCAAGACCAAGCAACAAGCCCGTAAGAGCGATCAAACTCACCGGAACGAGCATCGCCTTTCCGAACTGCTGAAACTTTTCCTTCATTTCAGCTCCTTTCCTACATACCAGCATTCACCGCCCCAAACGCTGCGGGGCATTCCCTTTTCCTAACCCCTCCTTCTCATGCATCGCCTATCTCGTCGCACGCACGTGCGACATAAACAAAAGAATGAAAACGGCGTTGGCAGCGTTAAGCTTTTGCGACAGCGCTCTCGGAGGCATAGAAACCCCGGAGTACATCTTGGAAACCGGTTACTTCCGGCACAGACGAGCAGTCGTGCACGGGGTTAACAAACAATCTGAGCTCACCAGAGAATGCGTCGCGTGCCTGCAAGCGCCACCATGTTCCCGGCTCTACCTGAGCCTCAAGCGCGCATGTGCGGCCCTTTTCCGTTGCAACAACGGTTCCGCACCGCACCAGCTCCCACACAACAGGCGCTGAGCAGCGGGCCTTGAACACCACGGGGCCGGTTGTACGATCGCCGGGAAGAAGCGTTTCCTTCGTATCGCCCGGTCGACGGAACGACACTTCAAAATCCTCGTACATGGAAACAAACGAATGTCCAAGACGTGCCGCCTCAAGCACACGCTCAATCGACAGGCCATTGACGCGCACATGCGTCGTGGGAATACCGATGGGGTATTGGTCAAAGTAATTTTTCTTATGAGCGTCACTGCCTCCAACGCCCATAAGGTAGTGGCCTTGCGACCACAGATAATCAAAGAACCGCACGGCACGTTCGTTATCAATTTCCTCATCAAACAAATGAGGAGCATTAATGACTTCGAGCAGCCCAATATTGCGCATATCATAATCGTGCAACAGCTCCCAGCCGTACGGGAACGGATGGTTGATTGAGACGATGCTTCCCTGAGAGTGATAGCTGGCAAACACCGCATTGAGTGCGCGGCTCTTTGCTGCCATATCTGTTCCGTTTGCCCCTGAGATAAAAGCACCCCAGTCTGGCAACTCTGTCACGCCATGTACGTTGTAATGTCCGTTATCATCCCAGGTGACCTCAGTCGAAGGGATTACCAAACACGACGTCTTAGGAAATTTGGTGGCTACAATCGAGTGGTCACTCATGCAAAAGAAGTCAAGCTTTGCTTGTTCTGCCGCTTTAGCAACATCGGCAAGCGAAACACGCCCGTCTGACCAAGCGCTATGCGTATGAAAATCTCCTCGATACCAACCATCGCGAGCATCAAATACCTCATCGAACGCAGTTGCGAGCGGATTGAAGGCATAGTCACCCCATCCGCGATAGTCGATATCCGATGTCTCAACAACCTCTATCGCATAACCGCCGGCAACGGGATACGAACGCACCACGTCAATCGTCCAGGTGCCCTGCGTTATTTCACCAGGAAGCGCGCCATTATCAGTAGAAAGCGGCAACGTGGAAATGCGATATTCCTTGATACGCGTTTTAAACGTTATCAGTGCGCGCTGTACCCCAGCAGGATCACGCACAATGCAAAAGAAATGTTCGAATGCGCCTTCAAGCAGCGTGACAACAATAGAGGTTGCCGCCCCAATTTCAACCGTATGATGATCAATTTGAAGCGTTTCTTGCGTAAACGACCCCCGAAGCACCATAGGTACTCCTCCGTCTTCCTTATATTTTGTGTATCTGATACGGGCAGAATTGCCGCAATACAGCTATTTCTATTGCCTTATGCCGGTGGACACGCAGCCATCCAAAGCAGAGGCTGCTGCCGTATCAAGATAGAACGTGCATCGCGCGGCACGCCTCCTTGCCAACTACTGCGTTGCAACGACCCGCTCTTCAACAGCCTTCAGGTACTCGAGCGACTCCTTGAAGCTCTCGTAGACGCCCTTGGTTGAATAATCCTGCTCAATGGCAAAAGCACGCACGCCGTTGGCATAGCCCCAACGCATGAGCCCCTCAAAGTCCACGTTGCCCTGGCCGCACTCGCGCAGGTTGGCTTCCATGTCCATGAGATCGAGCGAGGTGTCGATGTCCTTAAAATGCATGGTCAGAATGCGCCCGGCGTACTGCTGGCAGTACGAAAGCGGATCGATTCCGGCAACGGTGAGCCAGTAGGTATCCGGCTCGGGGTGGATGGCGACGCCGTCCTCCTCGGTGCAGATGTAGTCCATGACGCGCTTGCCGTCCACGAGGTTGTTGAAGTCGTACTCGGGCGAATGGAAGCCCACGGTGTAACCCGCCGCGATAAGCTCCTTGGCGGCCTTGATGAGCGCGCACTTCGTGAACTTGTAGCCGTACTCAACCTGGAACTCGTCCTCGATGTACTTGAGGTAGACCTCCTTGCAGCCAAAGAGCTCGCCCTCGCGCATGATCTCGTCAACATCAGAGATAAAGAGATTGTGCTTGATATGCATGCTGTCGACCACGAGGCCCGCCTGGTGCACGGCGTCGGCCACCTCTTCGGGGTCGCGGCCGCGGCAGCCGTCGAGCTGGATCTTGTCAAAGCCCAGGGCCTTGACCTTGCGGAAGCACTCGTACGGATCGCGCTCGATCTCTTTGCGGAACCCGTACATCTGGCATACGATCCTAGTCAAGGGAATCAGCCTCCAAGTCGAGGTAGGCGACCTCTGCCGGAGTGAGCTCGATGGCGCTACCCTCGATGGAGTTCTCGAGCTCCTCGATGCGCTCCGGGCCAATTACGGCCGCGATGTGGAACGGCTGGTTGAGCACCCACGCGAGCGCCATCTGGATGGGCGTGGCGCCCTTGGCCTCGGCGAGCTCGATGCAGCGGTCGTAGCGCGTCCAGTTCTCGTCGTTGTAGAAGCAGCTGCGGATTTCTTCGTCGTCGCAATGGTCGCGCGTAAAACGGCCGGAGAAGAAGCCGCCGGCCTGCGAAGACCAGGAGACGAGCGGCAACCCGGTCTCCTTGTGGTAGGCGACCATCTCGTCGTTCGCCGAGACGCAACCCGGCCAGCGCGGGCCCATGGGCTTAGCAAGCGAGAGGTTGGGCGAGTTGAAGCTCAGCGGGTGCAGGCCATGCTCCTGTGCGTAGGCCTGGGCCTCGATGATGCGCGGGAGCTCCCAGTTGGAGACGCCGGCGGCGTAGATGTGGCCGGCCTCGATCTGGGCGTTGAGCTCCTCCATGATCTCACCCACGGGAATGGTGGGATCATCGCGGTGCAGAGCGAACATCTCAACATGATCGGTGTGCATGGTTTCAAGGCTGTGCTCGATATCCTCGCGGATGCACGCGGCGTTAACGCGCTTCACATCGCGCGCCTCGCGCTTGGGGTGGCAGCCCTTGGTAAAGATAACAAAATCGTCGCGGCGCCCCGTCTTCTCGATCCACGCACCAATGGCAGGCTCGGAATAGCGATAGTGCTCCGCGGTATCAAGCGCATTGCCGCCAGCGGCCAAATACGCGTCAAACATCTGCTCAACCTGCTCCATGTTGTCGGGGCGCAAAAAGTCCGCGGACCCCAGGAACAGATTGCTCGGCTCGATGGCGATTTCCTTGCCGTCTTTCCAACCAGTAATACGAATCTTTTTCACGGTTACTCCTTCGTATGATCGTGGGACCGATGCGACTCTCGGTTTCACATCCTAAAAAATCCGACGGGGCAAAGAAACAGCTCATCGGCGCAAGGCATCCGCAACAAAACGCAAGGGGTGCAGGTTTCGATTTCTGGCGCATATGCAGCAGCTCTCCTGCGTATTTGATAAAAACCGATGAAGCGGGCAGCAACGAGGGGGTGTAATTCCGCTCTTTTTGGCAACGAGCAACCGTTCACGGAAAAATATCGACCGTTTATGGATGAATACCGTATATTTCTGCGGCATATTCTTGTAACCGCGCCACGAGTTTATCCTCGCCGCAAGGTTTCGGTTTCTAACGCCACGCATGCGCAGCGCTTTTAAAACCGCCCCACGCGCGAATAGGCGCCCCAAGCCCAACAGGCTGCGCCTAGGGGAATGCGACGGGTGGCCCTTGCAACCGGCGGATAGCCCCTGCAATCAATAAATGCCGCCGCGGGCACCGGTTACCCGCGGCGGCATTCATTTCGTTTTCTAGGCAGCCTCGTTCAAAAGAGGTCGTGTAGTGAGCCTATCCAAAAGGGGCATGCGGGCAGCCTCAGCATGTGAGCCGCCTCGCCCGGCCGCCTCAGCAGGCGGGCGGCCTCAGCAGGCGGGCAGCCTCAGCACGCGGTCGGCCTCAGCAGACAGGCGGCCTCAGCAGACAGGCGGCCTCACCCGATAGGAAGTCACATCCCCGAGCTACTGCCTTGCATAAGCACGACGGTACAGCTCTTCCATATCCTCAACCGTCACCTGCTTGATGGTGTTGCCGGGGCTTCCGCTCGCAAGCGCATCGGCTGCCATCTTGGGAATCGCCGCCTCGTATTCTGCACAATCGATGCCGTATTCCTGGGGCGTTGCAATAGCAAGAGCCTCCAAGAGCTGGCGAAGCTCCGCCATAAAATCGTGTGCCGCCACCTGATCGTCCGCGGCGTCGCTCAGCCCGCACGAGCGCGCAATCGTGGCAAAGCGCTCGTAGGCCCCATCGAGGGCAAACGAAAGGCATGGCTCCATGAGCATGGCGTTAGAAAGGCCGTGAGGTACATGGAACAGCGCGCCAATGGGCCGGGACATACCGTGGATAATCGTTACGCTGGCGTTGTTAAAAGCGATGCCGGCCTCCGTTGCCGCCAGCGAAAGCTGCGTGCGCGCATCAAGATTCGAGGGCTCGCGGTAACAGGTCACCAGGTTGTTCCAGATGCGCTTGATAGCCGAAAGCGCAAAGGTGTCAGACAGCGGCTGCGCCTTGCGCGAGGTAAACGCTTCGACCGCATGGCAGAGCGCGTCGATGCCGGTTGCCGCGGTTACCCCGGGAGGCGCCGTGACCGTGAACCGCGGGTCGACCACGGCGAGCTCCGGCAGCAACGACGAGCCGGTGAGCAGCATTTTTATATCGCGAGCAGTATCGGTGATGATGGTGAACTGCGTTGCCTCTGATCCTGTTCCCGCTGTTGTGGGAATTGCCGCCAGGGGGCAAACGGGCCCGCTATACGCCTCTCCCATAAATTCATCGATGTCGCGGTCCGTTGCGACACACAGCGCGATGGCCTTCATGGTGTCGATTGGCGAGCCACCGCCCAGCGCTACGATCATGCCGCAGCCATGCGCACGATAGCACGCCGCGCCCGCACGGACAACCTCGTCGGTTGGCTCCGCGTTCACGTCGCTAAACACCACGCTCGACAGCCCCGCCTGCTCCAAAAGCGTTGTTATCAACGAGACGTTCCCCAGCTTCACCATCGTTTCGTCGGTCACGATCAGCGCTTTTGTTCCCTTTGTCGCAAACCACGAAGCTGCGTCGTCAAGCGCGTTCGCACCATACAGGATGCGATCAGGTATTGAAAATCCGTAAGCCATGATTATTCCTCACCTTACCCTTGGGCCACGTTTATGCCTGTGCAACCATCTCGCCGTACTGGCGCTTCTCCTCGTCAATAAACGACTGCACTTCTTGAGGGGTTGGCAGCGCATCCGAACAGTTGTTGGCGCGGACCATCATCGACGCCTCTGCCGATCCAAACTCAAGACACCGCAAAACGTCCCAGCCCTGGAACAAACCGTACAGGAATCCAGCAGCATAGCCGTCACCGCCGCCGAATCCCTTGCGCGCGGTAACCGGGAAGGGACGGATGGCGTACCGCCCGCCATCGGCAGTGTATGCCGTAGACCCTTCCATTCCATGCTTGATCACAACGATCTGCGCGTGCTGGCCCTGCCAGTATGCAGCCGATTCCTCGTCTGACATATGGGGCGCGATCAGGCGCTCGGTAAGGTCGAACTCTTCGCGCGACCCCATGATCACCGTTGCCTCGCGCGCGACGGCGGCGTAGTAAATCGAAATCTCATCAAGGCTCGTCCAGTTATACGCGCGGTAATCGATGTCAAAAATGACCGGCGTGCCAACGCGACGCGCCAGCATTACCGCCTTAAGCGCCGCCTCGCGCGAAGGGCTGGCGGCGAGCGCCGTCCCCGAAACAAGCAGGGCCTTGGCCTGCGCAATATATTCCTCATCAATATCGTCGACCGAAAGCTGCAGGTCGGCGATGCCGTTTCGGTACATAAGAATATTGCTTTCGGATGGGCTCAGCATCTCGGTAAAGGTGAGGCCGAGCTTTTCCCCGCCAGTCGCTCGCGTGATGTGCGACACATCGATACCGGCGCGCTCGAAATACTCGGTTACGTAGTCGCCAAATTGGTCGTCCGAGACCTTAGCAAAAAAGCCCGCCTTAAGACCATGGTGCGCAAGCCCGACCGCAATGTTTGCCGGCGAGCCCCCTACGAACTTTTCAAAGACATGCACGTCTTTAAGGGGCTTGAAATCCTCTTGTACCTGATCGGTATATGCTGGATTGAAATCGATGGCAATACGTCCAAGCAACACAACATCGAATGGCCGAGCGTCATCCTCATGAAAGATGCTCATGTACCTCTCCTCATCAAGTAGCTCCACAGGAGCCCACGCACCTGCCCTGCGTTCTCCAGGGCACGTTTGAACGTGGACTAGGCATGATGAGAGTCGGCACCGTCCAGCACTATGCAGATTAGCCGATGGAAACCATCGAATCAAGACTTAGACGCACGGTAAGCAAAAAACGCGCGCACCGCGATGGTGCTCGTCGCGATGGCGCTCGTACGGGCTATTGCTCGTCTGCCTGCACCAACTTAACGATCGCGTTGAGCGCAAGCGCGTCAATAGAAAGCCGCACGGTATCTTCGGGGTCGTGATCGATAACAATGACGTCCAAGTCTTCGATTGTCGAGAACCGCACCGGGCTCGTGCGGCCAACCTTTGACGCATCAAGCAGCATGTACTTGTAGCGCGCGTGCTTGATCATGCTCTCTTTGATTGCCGCGCTCGCCATGTACTTGGTGCCAAATCCCTGTCGCGAAGAAAAGGTATCGGCGCCAAGAAACACCTTGTCAAAATAGAAGCGCGCCAAGTTGTCGGTAACGAGCGGCCCCGCCAAATAGCGCCGATTCTTTTGAAGCGTTCCTCCTGGCATGGTCACCTCGACATTGGGCAAATGCGCATCGGCATAGAGCGCAATATCCAAATCGTATGTCGTGATGGTAAGGTCTTGCTTGCCCGCCAGCGCCTTTACAAATTCGAGCGTCGTGGTGCCCGCATCGACCACAATGCGGTCTCCATCCTCAACAAACTCGGCAGCCGCGCGCGCAATAGCCACCTTTGCCTCGGCGTTTACGTTAAGACGCAGAGCCGGGTCGGACGGGATCCCCACACTGTCAACAGCACATGCGCCACCCCGTACGCGCCTCACATGCCCCTGTTTTGCCAGTGCGGCCAAATCGTTGCGCGCGGTCACCTCGGACACACCAAACGTCGAGCGAATCCTCTGCACGCTCACCGAGCCGTCTTGATCGATTATCTTAAGGATCTCTGAACGCCTGAGCTCGATAGACATTCGGTCGATGCGGGCTTCTTTAGCCTTCGCCTTGCCAGCGGCCATAACACCCTCCGCAACTACTCCGACGGTATCGTGCCATTGTAGCGTATGGAGCCACGTATCGCGCAAGAATGCAGGGGTCCGTTAACCGATCTGACTGCCTGACGCAACAAACCTATCGGTTACTTGTCCAAACGGACGATCTGCCCACGCAAAACCTGCTAAGCTTTTTGCTATGAAATGTTATGAGGCCATCATCTGCGGGCAATCCTCGCTCGATTATTGGCGGACGGCTCCCATTGTGCGGAATGCCCAGCTTCCACCATCATGGCTGCCGGAGCGCAACGGTCAAGAGACGCGAGCCATCATGCATGCTCGCTCTTTACGCAGCAATGCCCGTCCTGCAGAAGGCATTATCGGTGACCGTTTAGCCAGCGACCTCAAAGGTGTTGCAACGCCGATTCACGTGTTCGTTGGCAATACGCAGAGCCGCCGGTCATCTCCCCTGCTCGCGCCGCACCGGATGCCCGCTTGGTTGCATGACGACGATATGGTTGACCTTGGCGGTGGGCTTGCGGTGCTCTCTCCCCAGGCAACAATCGCCTCCCTGGCAAAAGGGGCCAACCGCTTTGAGCTTATGCTCGTTATGTTTGAATTTGCTGGTTTATACTCCCAGTTCAGTGAGACCGCGCGCTCGGCGGCGACGCTTAACGAGCTGGTATCGCAGGGGGTTATCACTTCCGAATCACAACAAGCCCAGAAAGACCATGTGCGCGCCTATTATGACACTCGCGGAGTACCCGTGCGCTTTACCGATTCGCATGGCAAATCGCTTCCCTGGGAATTGTCGTTTGACCGTTTTGGCAGGCCCGCTGGGCTGTGGAAGCGACCACCGCTTCTAACGAGCGCAGACCTTGTCCGATTTGCAAACGGGCTGCACGAAGCCCCGGGAGGAAGAACCATGCGCGCAGCGGCTCCGCACGTGCTAAACGGATCGGGCTCACCGCTCGAAACGCGCGCCGCTATGCAGCTCTGTCTTCCCGTCACATCGGGTGGGGAGGGATGGAGCGCGCCGTTTCTTAACCGGCGTATCGATTTCTCTCCTGAGGCTTCGGACCTTGCTCATCAAGACTATTGCATTGCGGACCAGCTATGGGCCGACGCCCTGGTAGATCTTGAAGTGCACGGCCAGGCATTCCATGCGGATAAGCAGAACTTCTTTATTGCAACCGGAAGAAAGCCCGCGCTGGAAAGCATGGGATTTACCGTTATCGAACTAACTTACGAACAGCTCAGCAATCTTGATCTGTACGATACGATTGTTAGCGCACTTGCGAAAAAACTTGACGTAAAGCCGGCAAAGCGAACGCCGGCCTTCCTGCGCCGGCGCTCAAAACTTCACGAAGCGCTCTATGGAAAGCCCTTTTAGACGTTAACGGCAAACCGTAGCAACACAAACGCAGGTTTGGTAACAGTTTTTCGCATCAAAGGATTAGTTTTGCAACTTTGGTAACGCTTTTTCGCGTGAACCAAGGTTATGCCCAAAAGTGATTGGCAGCGACCTGCGAATTTAGCGTACAAAATCGTACCTCTACTCAGCAACGCCCGTAAAAGCGTTACCAAAGTTGCTCTAATTCTCACCGATGGCTCAAAACTGTTACCAAAGCTGTTTTTCTAACACTGCAACTATGCACGAACACGAAGCACCGCGGTCTCGCACGAGCACGAGGCTCCGCGGCCACGTACAATGCCCCGGCCACTAGAACCCAAGCACCTAAAACCCAAACACTTAAAATCCGAGCGCCTGGAGCACGAGCATCACCACCGTCAGCACGGTAATCAGCACGATAGTCGCCACCGTGAGGATGTTCCACACGCGGCCGTTCCGGTAGGCGCCCATGATGCGGCCGTCGCGCGCAATGAGCACCAGAAACACGAGCAGAATAGGCAGCAGCACGCCGTTGATAACCTGCGCGCTCATCATGATGTCAAACAGGTCCACGCCGGGCAAAATCACCAGCAACGCCGAGAGCATGATGATGCCCGTAATAATGCCGCGGTACGCCGGCGCCTCGTCCCACGTGCGGTCGGCGCCGCGCTCCCAGCCAAACGCCTCGCAGATTGCGCTCGACGTCACGCCCGGCAGCACGCACGCGGCCAAAAAGCTCGCTGCCACGAGCCCTGCGCCAAAGAGGATGGTCGACCACTGCCCCGCGATGGGCTCGAGCGCCAGCGCCGCGTCCGCCGCGTCGCCCACCTCAATGCCCGCGGGATGCAGCACCGTCGCCGTCGTCACGATGATGAACCATGCGATCGCGCAGGCAATCACCGAGCCCGAAACCGTATCCACGCGCTGCAGCGCAATGCCGTCTTCGCGCACGTTCTTATCGACCACGTTGTTCTGGGCGAGAAAGATCATCCACGGCGCAATCGTGGTGCCGATGGTTGCCACGAGCAGCGATACGTAATCCGGGTCGCTCACGAGCTGTGGCGTCACCGTGGCGCGCGCCACCGCGAGCCAATCGGGCCCCACCATAAACGCCGCCACCACGTACGTAAGAAACACGCAGCTCACCAGCAGCAGAATCTTCTCGATGCGCGCAAAGCTCCCGCTCATGGTAATGAGCCAGATAACGAGCGCCACCAGCGGCACAGAAATGGTGGTGGGTACCCCAAAGAGCGCAAGACCGCTTGCAATGCCTGCGAACTCCGAGATGGTCACCGCCGTGTTGGCCACGAGCAGCGCGGCCATGGCGAGCGCCGAGAGCCGCACGCCGAACTTCTCGCGAATGAGCGACGCAAAGCCCTTGCCCGTCACGCATCCGCAGCGCGCCGCAGTCTCCTGCACCACGATAAGCAGCACGGCCATAACGGGCAGAATCCATAACGTGCCGTAGCCAAACGACGCGCCCGCGCTCGAGTAGGTGGCAATGCCGCCTGCATCGTTGCCCGCAAGCGCCGCCAAGAGCCCCGGCCCCATGGCGCCCAGTACCGCGCCGAGCGTGAGCTTGCTGCCTGCATCTCTCCCCTGCATGCGCGCCTACCAGCAGACCGCAAGCAGCACAAAGAGGGTGGCCGCCACCGAATAGATCGCGCACGCGCCAAGCACCGCAGAAGCGCCGAGCGCCGTGCCCGAGGTGTTAAGGTCGTGCTCGTCACGCCAAAAGAGCAGCTTAAGGTAGCCAACCGCCGCCACGCAGCACAGCAGCACCACGCCGGCGGCGCACGAAAAGCTTGCCGAGAGCGCCTGCACCTGCAGCACCGCGGCAGGCACCTGCCGCGCCCCGTCCACCAGCGGCAACAGGGTCGAATCGCTTGCCATGGCAATGATGTCGTCCGGATACGCCGCGCCGAGCGCGAGCTGCCCGCACAGGTAGATGAGCGCCGCCAAGATGACGCCCAGCCCTGTCATCTGCAAGAAGAACCCCAGGTAGGGCTTGCCTTCATCCTCCGGTGCGTCGTATTCCAAAAAGTAGTTGCGCACAAACGACACCACGCGGTCCGCCGCCAGCAGCACCACGGGCATCGCGCACATGGGGTAAACAAAGTACGCGCTTGCACCGCCCGCCGCGTCGAGCGCCGCCGCGATGATGCCCGAGGCAATGGCCCACACAAGCACCCAGTACTGGCGGCGTGCGAACCACGAAAGCACATGGGGTGCCTCGCCCGAGGAGCCCTCGCCCGCGCCCACACCGGCAATCTGCAGGTCCTCCTCGTGCTCCTCGGCAATGACGTCTAGTGCGTCGTCGACGGTCACGATGCCCAGCACGTGGCGGTTTTCGTCGCACACGGGCACGGCAACCAGGTCGTACTTGGTCATCTCGTCCGCCACGTCCTCCTGGTCCACGTCGGGCGTGACCCACACCACGTCGCGGTAGGCAAGGTCCGAGAGCCGCGCGTCGTGGTCGGCCACGATAAGCGTGCGGAGCGAGAGCACGCCCGTGAGCGCGCCCGCCGGGTCGAGCGTGTAGACGTAGTAGATGCTCTCAAAGTCCTCATCGAGTTTGCGGATGGCCTCGATGGCATCGGCTGCGGTGTCCGTTGCCGGCAGCGCCACGAACTCGCTCGTCATGATGCGGCCCGCGGTGTGCTCCTCGTAGCCCAGCAGGTTGCGAATCGCGCGCTCCTCCTTGACGCCCATGAGGCGCAGGAGCTTTTCGGCCTTCTCGTAGTCAAGCTCCTCGATAAGATCGGCCGCGTCGTCCGGATCCATGAGGGCAAGCATTGACGAGGCATCGCGGTCGCTCATGCCCTCGAGCATCTCGGTTACCAGCTCGTCATCGTCGAACTCGCTAATGGCCTCGGCCGCCTGCGCCGTGTCGAGCTGCGCGAACACCTGGCCGCGCAAGCGCGGATCGAGCTGCTCGATGATATCGGCGATGTCGGCCGGGTGCAGCTCGTCAAGAGTCTTGTGCGAAACGGAGAGCTTGATGGTTTGCGTGCTGCGCTCGAGCAGGTCCATGTACGACCACGCGATAATGTGCTCCTCGAGCGGCTTGCCCACCGCGCGGGCAATGCGGGCCACCACGTGCTCGAGCGCCGGATGCACCGCGCGCAGCAGGCCGCGCATGCCCACCTCGGCACCGATCAGGCGCAGCTGGTTATCGCCCGTGCTCGAAAGCTTGAGATCGTTTACGCGCACGACCTTGAGGCCCTGCGTGTCCACGATCTGCTTGTTAAGAATATCGCGCGCGAGCAGCACCTCGTCGGGCTGCAGGTACGAGAAGCGCACGTCGGTGTCGCGCGCCTTCAGGTGCACGCCCGTCTCGTCAACATGGTCCACGTACTTGCGCCAGCTAATCATAAACGGCGTTTTGCCCGGTCCCTGGAACGCAAGCGATGTAACGTGGGGAAAGACCTCGCCCGTGGCGATACCCAGGTCGTTCACGACGCCCAGCTTGGCTCCGTTTACATCCAAAACGGGCAGCTTGAGCATCTCGGAGAGATAGTTCATGGTGCTCCTTCATTCCCGGCGGCCGAGCAGACCCGGCGCCGAAGCTATGCGTGCGCAGCACAGCCGCAAAGCGGTGCGCGTGGTGCTACCCCATGCGCGCGCTTAGAGCACCCGCAGGGGTCAGCGACTGTGAGGTCGAGGTTTCGATTTCACCTGATACCTTTCTCGTGACCCATATCAAACGTTCCTACTATAGCAGGTTGTGCCCCCGTGCGAAACGACAAGGCGCACCGCGCGTCTTCGCGCCCAAGTTGGACGCGCTTTTGAGGGGTTGCCACTTTGGCGTGCGTCGCGGCACAAGCAGCGCGCTGCGGTACGGTGCAAGCCCCGCGGCGCAAGCAGCGCGCTGCAGAACGGTGCAAGCCCCGCGGCGCAAACTCGGGCCGCAGGGGGGCAAGCGCCGCGGCTAGTTGTCTACCTTGGGCAACACGGCATCGTCGGGCATGCTCACGGTGCCGTTGATCACGTCATCGGGAATGCTGCCGTCGAGCTTCATGAGCTCGCTCACGGTCACCAGCTCGTAGCCTTTCTCGTGCAGGCCATCGATGATGTCCGGCAGCGCTTCAACGTCCTGCTCGCGGTTGCCGCCACCGTCGTGCATCAGAATGATCGCGCCGTTATAGGCATGGTTGAGCACCGCCGACGTAATGGCCGTCGCGCCCGGACGCTCCCAGTCGAGCGTGTCGATGTTCCACAGCACGTTGCACGAAATCAAGTCACCCGCACGCGCCCACTCGGCCGAGGTAAACGCGCCATACGGAGCACGGATCATCTGCACCTTGGTGTCCGCCGCCTGATTGAGCGCATCAAACGCCTTGGTAATCTCGGATCGCAGCGTGTCGCGATCGCACTTTGGCAGATTGCGGTGCGCCATGGTGTGGCTTGCAAGCTCCATGCCGGCATCAACAATCGCCTTGCTGCCGCTTTGGTTGCTCTTGGCCTGCTCGCCCAGGTTAAAGAACGTTGCCTTGGCGCCCTTCTCCTTCAGGATCTTCAGGATCTTGGGCGTGTACGAGCTGGGGCCGTCGTCAAAGGTGAGCGCAACGTACTTGCCGCCACTCGGATTCATGTTGGCCGACGATACCACCATATCCTGCGCTTTTTTGAGCGTCTTGATGTCAACGGTTTTGCCCGAGGTCTTGCCCTTCTTCACGCGCTTCTTGCCCGACTTGCCCCACTGGGACACGTACTGAATAGCGCCGCCCTCTTTTTTGTCGATCTTGGGCGCGACCTCAACCGTTTCCTCGGTCGAAGGCTCCTCCTTGTCGGTGCCGTCCGTCACGCTGAACTCGTCGCCATCTTGCACGCGCGCTTGGCTGATTTCGTTGGCCGAGAGCTCCTGCTCG
This sequence comes from uncultured Coriobacteriaceae bacterium, assembly GCA_949287085.1. Taxonomy (GTDB): domain Bacteria; phylum Actinomycetota; class Coriobacteriia; order Coriobacteriales; family Coriobacteriaceae; genus Enorma. The sequence continues at coordinate 46,559 of CASEER010000008.1, read as the reverse complement.
CCACGGCTTACCGTGCACGCGTTGCCGCCGTCCTTAGAAAGCACCTCGCCCGTTACCGACAGCAACCGCCCCGGCTTTGCGCCAAACTGGTCGTTGCCGTCGAGCACCTCGCTCAGCGGCGCGCTGACCTTGGCCGTCACCGGCTCGCCGTTGACCGTAATCGTAACGTCGCGCCACATAAAGAACCAGCAGCCCGCAAGCACCACAAGCCCGATGCACGCAAGAGCCGCCGCTGCTGCAGCGAGGGGACGGGCTCCGCCGTAACCGGGACGGTGACCATGGCCGTCGGTTGCCGTAACGTAGCCGAGCGTCGCAGGGCGCGTGGGTTGTGCACGATGCGGGTTGGTTTGAGGGTGCACCGTATTGGGTCGCGGCGACCCCGTGTGCGGCGCGCCCGGGTGACCCGCGACATGAGGAGTACCCGCGTTGCCCGTGGCATGCGGCGCGGCGCCCGAACCGTGTGGACGTGCACCGCGCCGGTTCTGGGTATGTGGTGCGCCGGCACCCTGCGGATGCGTTGCTCCTGCACTCTGCGGATGCGCCGCATGGGGAGCCTGCTGACGTTGATGAGCGGTCTGATGCGGCCCGTCATGTGCGGCCTTCTGCCGACGCATGTGGGGAACCTGGCGCTGGGTGCCACGTGGAGCCTGCTGGCGCATGTGCGGAGCCTGTGCCCGCTGGGCGCCCTCCTCCGGATGCTGCGCAGCACGTGCCGCTCGTTGTTCCGTCGTGTGGTGCGCCCGCTGCGTGTCGGTTGCCTCTTCTGACGCCCGCACTCGGTGCGCCTCGGCTTCCTCTGGCACCTGCGCCTGCTTCGCCTCGGCTGTCTCTTCCGATGCCTGCGCCGCCGCTGACCCCTGTGCGCGCACGGCACCTGCCGCCCGGGCCAGCGCCTGCTGCCACGCAGCGCTCGCCGCCTGCTGGCGTGCGCTATCTGCCGCCACGTGCGCCGAGCTCGCAGCTTTACCAGTACCCTGCTGCGCAGCTGCGTCGGTCGCCTGCGACGCGTTTGCCCCGTTGTTTGGTTCCGTCGACCCCGTCTGGTCGTGTTTCGTGTTGGTCATGATGCCGCCAGTCCTCAAGCAGCGCAGCGCCCCCGCGCCGTGCTGCAAATGCCCCTTCCGTCGACGCCGATCCTGCGTCTGTCTGCGCGTACCTAGCGCGCTCGATTTGCCGCCACCAGTGTATCGTGGCGGACAGTGCGCGCAAGATACTCATCCCAACCTTAACTATTGTTTAAGGGAAGCACCAGCAAGCGTTAATCACGATCATTAACCCGTAGGCAACATTCCCTCGCGCTCCTCATCAAGCCCACCATCATGCGCCGCTAACCGCACGTTCGCGCCGAGCAAACGCCGCGCCAAGCCAGCTGCAAGCTCGCGCCGGGCAAATGCCGCACCCAGGCAGCTGCCGCCGCGCGAGCTACTCCGCCGCGGTGTTGGCGTCGCCAGCCGCATCTTTTGCCGCAACCGACGGCAGCACCGCATCATCCGGCATCGACACCTGGGACAGGTCGAGCTCCTTGGCCAAATCCTTATCCGTAGCCACCAGCTCGCTCAACGTCACGAGTTTGTAGCCCTTATCCTGCAACTGATCAATCAAATCGCCCAGCGCCTCAGCCGTTTGCGAACCGGTGGCATCGTTGTCGGTCAGCAGCACGATGTTGCCGTTGCGCACCGAGCCCACCACGGTGTCCACCACGCTGCTCGCCCCCGGCAGCAGCCAGTCACCCGAGTCAAGATTCCACGACACCACGGCGCTTACCAGGTCCATGCCCTCTGCCCAATTCTTGGCCGAAAACGCCGCGTACGGCGCGCGCAGCAAACACGTTGAGGTGCCCGTCGCATCTTTGATGGCGTCAAACCCACTGGTCAGCTGCGAGCGCAGGTCGTCGTCCGAAAGCTTGGTGAGGTTGGTATCGGTGTAGGCGTTCGACCCCAGCTCGTGGCCAGCGTCGGCAATGGCTTTGGCCGCCGCCACGTTTTCTTCCACCGCCTTGCCCTGCAAGAAGAACGTCGCCTTGACGCCCTTTTCGTTTAGCACGTCAAGAATCTTCTGCGTGTACTCACTTGGGCCCTCGTCAAAGGTAAGCGCCACGTAGTTGCCCTTGTCGGGCGTCACCGAACGGTATACGACCTCGCAGTTTTGCACCTTTTGCACCACACCGCGGTCCTTCACAATGCCCGACTGCTTGCCCGTCCACACTTCTGAACGACCCGGAACGCCCCAGGTTTTTACATAGCCAATGGCACCCGTACCGTCGACGGTAATGGTAGGCTCAATCTTGGTTGCCTTGACGTCGTGCTTCTCGTATTTGTCGGCGCCATCGGCGATTTTAACCTTTTCGCCGCCGCTCAGCTGCACGTTGGATAAATCGTCCATCGCAATTTTTTTGCCATTGACCTGCACGCTATAGCGGTCGCCACCGCCGCGCTCCAGCACGCTGTCGTCAACCGCCAGCAGGTCGCCCGCGTCATACTGCTCGTCGAGGCCCTCGTTTTCAATCAGCTGCGCAACGGTGCCGTTGATGTGAATGCTCGCTTCTTCGCCGTTGAGCGTAATGGTTACGCCGCGGTTTAGGTACCAAATCACGCTCGCCACAAAAAACAGGAGCGCGCAGCCCACAATAACAATGGCATATGAGCGCCGCGCGTTGTTGCGCCGACCGCCCGACTGCCGCAGCGTCAAGCGCGGCGCGCGGTTAACGCCGTATCCGCGCCGGCCAGCGCTGCCAAATCCTTGTGAATGATTGAGATAGGTTGCCCCCGGCCGTCGCGCCGCACGCGCCCTGCCGCGGGGCAGTTGGTAACCCGTGGTTTTTTGGTTGCGCCGCGGGTGCGGACGCTTTGGTGGGTAGGAGGTGGTGTGGTTAAGCAATGGTGTCCTCCCCTATGGCGCAGATCAAACCCGCCGCCGACGCTACGAAGAACGCTTTGACGTGCCGGCCGAGCCCCCCGATCGTTTGCTCGACGTGCCGTGCGCGCTGCTTGGCGCCGACGCTTTCTTAAACTCGTCCTTAAAGGCCGAAAACATGCCGCGCGTTTTGCCCAGTTGGCGGCCTAGCGCGCGCGAGCCTTTTTCGACCGCAACGGAGCCCTTCTCATCCAGGACCTTGGCGCCCTGTTTGACCTTGACGCTCGCCTTGGCCGTAACCTCGCCCGCCTTAGCTGCCACGCCGCCCGAAAGCTCGAGCGACGCCGCGGCATCGTCCACGATCATGGCACCGTCGCGATAGGCCTTGAGATACGACGCGGGCATCTCGACCGTACCCAGCAGCGCCGCTGCGGTAGCCCCGCCCGTGAGGGTAAAGCTGGTAACGGCCCCCGTCTTGCCGTCGAACGCTGCGTCCGAACAGTAGCCCAGCTTGGTGCCCGAGGTGGTTACCGCATCCATGCCCGTCCAGATGATGCAGGCGTCTAAGTCAATACCCAGGCGCTTGGCTGCGGCGGCATCATAGGAATCCTTGCGGTCATCTACGGCCACCACGCCTTCGTACACGCGGATGGCGTCGCGCGCCACAAAGCGGTCGGGCTGCTTGATCATGCCGGCCACATCGGGCGGCGACACCATAAAACCAACGACCTGCTGGCCGTTTGCGGTAAACACCGGAAAGTGAATCTTGCCCAAGCGCTTGGGACTGCGCGGCGTGCCGTCTTTACGGGTGCGCTTGGCCTCGGGCGGAATCCGGTAGATCTTGATGCCCTGAAAATCTTTGGTGCGCATTACGCCTCGGCAGGAGCCTCGTCAGCCTCGACGCCGGGGGCGACCTCAACCTCAACGTCCATGGCGGGCGTTACGGTGCCGCCGGCAATGGCGTCGTTCAGGGTCTCGCGCAGCTGGTCCATGCGCTCGCGGGCCAGGTCAACCTTGGCGCGGAGCTCATCGGTCTTGGCATCGACCATGGGACCAAAATCGTTCATGGCGGCGCGGGCCTGCTCGGTGCCCTGCTCGTACATGTCGCGCGCGCTATCCCAGGCATCGTTGGCCATATCGGCGGCCATGGCGCGGGTTTCGGCACCAGAACGCGGAGCAACGAGAATGCCGATGATGGTGCCGGCAGCGGCACCAATCGTGGCACCGGCAATGAAGCTGAAGGCCTTACCCATAACGTGATTCCCTTCTATTGAATCCGTTCACACGGTGACTTCATGTTCGCCTATTATACCCGCAGAACGCAGCCGCGCTCCGCCGCATCCGCAAACGTTACGCCTCGGGTGTTGCGGCCTCCGGGGCCTCGCCTGCGCCATCGGCGGCATCATACGGCGCATCTTCAGGTGCCGGCGCTTCGGCAGCCTGCTCGTCTGCCGCCGGCGCCTCTGCAGCCTCCGGCGCATCCTCAGCATCAGATGAAGCCTCGGCCGCGGCGTCCTCCGGGGCCTCGCCCCGCAAGCTCAGCACCAGCTGGCGCATGCCCTCAACGGTACCGGCAAAGTCGGGCGCCGCCACATCGGGATGCAAGAACGCCCAGTCCATCATGAACGTTGCCGAGGACAAGGCGCCGATGGTCAGTGCGTCGTCCGGGCACGAGAGCTCGATCTCAAAGACACGCGGATCATCCGCGACTGCACGCGTGCGTCCGCACGAAATCGCGCCCGCCAGACCCGTCTCGTTCATAATCTCGACCGTAAGGTGCTCCAGCAGGTGCGCAATCTCGGTGTTTCCCATGCAATCCTGGAACTTCTCGCCCGCATCGCCAAAGCACGCATGCTGGGCAATGGCCGGGGCCAGGTAGTACACGCGCGCCGTGGCCTCAATATCTTCCGAGGTCATAAGCGGCATACCGGGGTTTACCAGCACCCGGGCGCGCATCTTGGTGTCGTCAACGGTAATCTTAAGAATGGTAAACAAGGTCGCCATAGCTCTCCGATCTTCAGTCGCAGGCGCTGCGCGCGGCAGGGAAATGCTCCCTGCCATCGTAACGCAACCGCGCGGGGCATATCCCAGGCGAACGATAAAATCAGCCAGGAGATTTTCATGCTACGCGCTGGCGCTCTCCTCCGCCTCCTGCGGTTCCTTGACGTCGTCGCTGGTAGAGTCCTCGGTTGAGGCTTTGGCCTCGGGCGCGGGCTCCTCGGGTGCAATCACGCGGATGAGCGAGATGCGGCGGCCGCGCATGGACTGCACCTTGAAGCGGTAGCCGTCCACCTCAAAAACCTCACCAATATCCGGCACGCCGTCGCAGATGTCCAAGATCCAGCCGGCAATGGTCTCGTACTCGTCGCTCTCCTCGATGGGCCAACCGAGCTCCTCGGCATCGTCGCAGCTAAAGCGGCCGTCCACGAGCCACTCACGCCGGCTGAGCCGCGTGAGGTACTTGTTGTCGGGGTCAAACTCGTCCTCGATCTCGCCCACGATCTCTTCAACAATGTCCTCGATGGTTATGATGCCGGCCGTGCCGCCGTACTCGTCCACCACGACCACAATCTGGTCATGCGCGGTCTGCATCTCAGAAAGAAGCGGCAGGATGTCCTTGGTGTCGGGCACAAAGGTCACGTCGCGCAGGTGCGCGCCCACGGGCTCGGAGCCGTTGCCGCTGAGCGCGATGCCCACCAGGTCCTTGATGTGCGCGATGCCCACCACGTTGTCGGCGTCCTCGCGGAACACGGGCACGCGCGAAAAGCCGGTGCGGCGCATGAGCTCCATGACCTCGTCCACGGTGTTGGTGTCCTCGGCCATCTGCACGTCCACGCGCGGCACCATGACCTCGCGCGCCACGGCGTCGCCCAGGTCAAAGATCTCGTGGATCATGCGCTTTTCCTCATCAAGCAGGGTGTCCTGCTCGGAGACCATGTACTTGATCTCTTCTTCGGAAACGTTTTGGCGGTCGTCGGCGCTCTTAATGCCCAGAATGGCGCTGAGGCCGTTGGCGCTCGCCTGCGTGAGCCACACGAGCGGCTTGGCGAGCTTGCGGAACGTGCTGATGGGCCCCGCGACCGATTTGGCCATGCCCTCGGCATCGGAGAGGCCAATGCGCTTGGGCACGAGCTCGCCCACCACGATGGAGAGGTACGACACGATGAGCGTGATGATGATGGGCGAAGCAATGGGAGCCGCGGCCGAAAGCGGCGCGATGCCAAAGGACTCAACCCACGCGGTGAGCGGCTCCGACAGTGTGTTGGACGACACGGTAGCCGAGAAGAAGCCCACGAGCGTAATGGCAACCTGGATGGTGGCCAAAAAGTCCGTGGAATCCGTTGCCAGATCGAGCGCGCGGGCGGCGCGTTTGTCACCCTCCTCGGCGTCGTGCTCGAGCGTGGCGCGCTTGGCGGTGGTGAGCGCCATCTCGGACATCGAGAAATAGCCGTTAAGCAGCGTCAGAAGCAGGGTTGCGACGATAGAAATTGCTATGCCCATAAGGACGAGTTCAAACCTCCTCGGTTCAATGAATAGTGCGATGTGCCAGAGCTGCAACGCCAAGGCGCGGGCGCCGGCGGTTCGCAGCGCCCAGGCGCGGGGCAAACGCGTGCGCGGATACGGCGCGCAGATAGCAAGAAAACGGCGGGTCCGCCGGAGCGGCCGCCCAAAACGCTAAATCACGAAGAGGATCACCGCCATAAAGATAAAGATGCTGCCAGCGAGCACCCACAGGTGCCATACGCTGTGCATATAGCGGATTTGCTTCATAAGGTAAAACGCCGTGCCAAAGGTGTAGCACAGGCCGCCCACCACCAGCAGCGCCAGGGCCATGGGGTCGAGCGCCTCAAGCAGCTGCGGCAAGCGGAACACCACAAGCCAGCCCATGACGAGGTAAATGATGATGGTCACCCAGCGCGGCTGACGCTGGCGACCGATGATCTCGAACGAAATACCGGCAAACGCGAGCGCCCACACCACGACAAAGAGCACGATGCCCGCGTACGGCGCAAGCGTAATCAGGCAAAACGGCGTATAGCTGCCCGCAATGAGCAGGTAGATGCTGCTGTGGTCGATGATGCGAAAGATGCGCTTGGCACCGGGCACCTGGATGGCATGGTAGAGCGTCGAGGCAAGGTACTCAAGGATGAGCGTTACGCCAAAAACGATGGCCGAGATAAGATGCGCGGGAGCTGCGCCGCCAAGTGCCGCCTTAACAATAAGGAGCACCAACCCCGCAATGGCAAGCAATACGCCAATGCCATGGGTAATGGCGTTGGCAATTTCTTCGCCCAACGTGTAGAGCGGCAGGTCGTTGGCCGCGTCCTCCTTTGCAGGGCGTGGGTATTTGGGGCAAGAACGCCTGCGCTTGCGGCACGTGGCGCAAACGTCGGCAGAAGCTGCGGGCGCGTCGGCCGTCTCCTCCTGAGCGCAGGACACGTCAAGCGCACCCGAGGTACTTCGGGGTTGGGAACTGTCACCTGATGCGGACATAGGTACGCGATCCTCCAAAAATAGACTGCTCATAACTATAGCAGAAGGCAAGACCAGCTCAATAACACCCGTTGACGCGCATGGAACCGCAATAGTTGGCGTGCTCGCCCCAAACAGCGCGACTCGGCTACTTAACTTCGATCAGCTCGTAGCGGCTCGTGCCCAGGCCGATCTTTTCGGCGTGCTCGATCATGGAGCGCCAGTTGGTGTCCGGGTGGGTCATGTTGAAGTGGTCGTGCTCGCAGCGCTCCGGCACGCCGCCCTCGGCCTCAAGCTTGGCCTTCATGTCCGTGAGCTCGGTATTGGGCAGCGCCGGGGCCTTGAGCGCCATGTCGATGCAGGCCTGGTCGATGGCTACGGGGTCAAAGCTCGCAAACATGCCCAGGTCGGGCACGATGGGCGTGTCGTTCTCGGCGTGGCAGTCGCAGTTGGGGCTGATGTCCATGGCAATCGAGATGTGGAACTGCGGGCGATCTTGCACGATAGCCTGCGTGTACTCGGCAATCTTATAGTTGAGCACATCGACCGCGGCGCCGTAATCCGGCTCGATGGCGTCCTGGTTGCAGGCGCCAATGCAACGGCCGCAGCCCACGCAGCGGTCGTGGTCAATCGAGGCCACGTGCACGGTACGGGTGGAGCCGTTAGCAAGCTCGCGCTCGCGGGTCCCATCGAAGCTAATGGCACCATGGGCGCAGATGCGCTCGCACGCGCGGCACCCGATGCACTTGGACACGTCGCAGCTGGGCTTGCCGGCGGCGTGCTGCTCCATCTTGCCGGCACGGCTGCCGCCGCCCATGCCGAGGTTCTTCATGCAGCCGCCAAAGCCCGCCTGCTCGTGGCCCTTAAAGTGCGTGAGGCTAATAACGATGTCCGCATCCATGAGGGCGTGGCCGATCTTGGCCTCCTTCACGTACTCGCCGTTCTTCACGGGGACGAGGGTCTCGTCGGTGCCCTTGAGACCGTCGGCAATGATTACCTGGCAGCCGGTGGCATACGGGGTGAAGCCGTTTTGGTACGCGCAGTCAATGTGCTCGAGCGCGTTCTTGCGGCTGCCAACGTAGAGCGTGTTGCAGTCGGTGAGGAACGCCTTGCCACCGAGCTCCTTGACCACATCGGCCACGGCGCGCGCGTAGTTGGGACGCAGGAAGCTGAGGTTGCCCAGCTCGCCAAAGTGCATCTTGATGGCCACGAACTTGTTCTCAAAATCAATCTGCTCGATGCCCGCGCGCTTGATCAGGCGCTTGAGCTTGTCGAGCTGGCTTTCGCGCCCATAGGTGCGCAGGTTGGTGAAATAGACTTTGGCGTTCCTGGTTTCTGCCACGTGTATCCCCTCTCACGATTGCAAACCTAACGTTGGCATTATCCCCAAAATTCCGCTGAATCCAAAATGCAAAGCGCAGAGAGCACACATGCATAGCGCACAGGGCTCCCACCATGCAATCGCGGGCGTACAACGCAAGTTTGCTACCGTCGTGTTTCGGCAATCTATACGGAGTATGGCCTTTGCTCAGGTTGGTATGATGCCCTTACATCTATTGACGGTAATCGCCGCGCTCAAAGCACCGCGGCCAACAGACAGGGAGCAACACTATGGGCATGGTAAAGCGCGTTGGCATTCTGGGTCAGGGGCACGTGGGAGCGCACGTGGCGTACAGCCTGATTATGCAGGGAATCGCAGACGAGCTCGTGCTCGTTGACGTCAAGGAGGACAAGCTGCGCGCCGAGGTGCAGGACCTGCGCGACTCACTCTCGTTTGCCCCGCACACGGTACAGATCGAGAACGCCGGCGCCGATTACGCAGCCCTCGCCTCGTGCGACGTAATCGTAAACGCCGCGGGCCACGTAAAGGAGGCGCTCGTTAACCGTGACGGCGAGCTGCAAGTAACTGCGGCCGAGGTGCGCACCTTTGCCAACGCCATCGTTGACGCGGGGTTTGACGGCGTATGGGTGAGCGTGGCAAACCCGTGCGACGTGGTGGCCACGGCCATCTGGCATCTGACCGGCTACGACCCCAAGCGCATCATCGGCACGGGCACGGCACTCGACTCGGCGCGCCTGCGCTGCGCGCTCTCGCAGGCCACGGGCTACGAGCAAGGGTCGATTGGCGCTTACATGCTGGGCGAGCACGGCTTTAGCCAGTTTGCCGCATGGTCGCAGGTGAACATCGGCGGCAAGCCGCTCGCCGAATGGGAGGCCGAGCAGCCCGAACGGTTCTCCTTTAGCCACGAAGACATCGAGGAGCAGGGCCGCATGAACGGCTACGTGGTAGCCAACGGCAAGAACTGCACCGAATACGGCGTGGCCAACGCGGCGGCGCGCATCACGCGCGCGGTGCTCTCCAACGAGCACACCATCTTTGCCTGCTCGACGCAGCTGACCGGTGAGTATGGCCAAGAGGGCATCTGGGCGTCGCTCCCCTGCTGCGTGGGCGCGCGGGGCGTGGAAGAGGTCATTCATCTTGATCTAACCGAGCACGAGCAGGAGCTCTTCGCCGCGAGCTGCGACCACATCCGCGGAAACATCGCCCAGCTCGCGTGGTGGTAGGTCGCGGCGCGTCAACGTGGCGATAGGCCGCGGCGCGTGCGCTCATGTGGCGGCAGGCCGCGGCCCGTGCGCTCATGTGGTGCTAGCTTAGGGTGATCCCGGTTAACGCGGTGGCAGAAGCCTCGTGTTAGCCGGGATCGCCGCTATCTATGCGAGGCCGAGCGCGCTTTGGGCAGCGGAAACAATGCTGGCCAGGTCATCAGCATCAGGATGCGAGAGCGCAGCGTCAAAGTTGTCGATCATCGCCTGAATGCGCTCGTCGCCGGGGTTCTGCGCGAGCATGCCCTCGTAGCGTTTGCGCACCCCGGCGCCCATCTTGCCCTGGCACATGGCCGAGCCAACCAACTCGGCAGACGCAGGCAGATGCTGCTGAACGTTGCCCAGGATGCGAGCGAAGTACTCAGTGCTGCCGCCAAAGCCCGCCGTGCCAAAGAGGAACACGCGCTTGTTGGCGAGCGTCTCTAGGAACGACGCCATCTCGGGCGCGCAGTCGCCCTTGTCGGTCCAGAACCCGGCGAGCACAACGTCGGCTGCCGATGCCGCGTCTGCCGCGGCATCGGCATCATCCGCGACATCCGCGCAACCGAGCACCTCCGCCCCTGCCTGGGCAAGCGCATCTGTCAACGCGTCTGCCACCATGCGGGTATTCCCGCCTTTACTGCTCACTATAACTGCGCATTCCATGGGCTTCCCTTCGTTGCTGCGCTTCCGCGCGCCGTCATTACCGCCTGTAGGGTACCCACTTTCCGGCCCGCAACGCCGCACGGAGCCATTCGAGCCGCGAATTGGTACCTTTCTGCCACATTGCTCACAAGGGCCTCGCCAGTTTCTAACAAAAACCGCAGGTCGCATGTTGCCGCATGAGCCGTGTGCAGGAACCGTCCGTTCAGGGGTGCCGACTCGCGGCCCGAATCTTGCGGTAGGTGCCCGCATCCCACAGAGAGCAATATTTTACAACCCCCTCTCTCTATCACGCTGCGCGGTAGCCCGGCCTTCTCTCCCGCCATGCTCGCGGAAGGCCATCGCCTTACAGTTCACGGCGATCGTAGAGCTTGAGCGACACCGCGGCCGAGATGCCGAGCGCCACCGCGGCCACCACCACGGCGACCGCGAAGAACACCGCCACGCCCACGGGCGATTCGATAAACCCGAGTAGCTCGCCGATGGTTGCCAGGTGAATGGCTCCATCATCCAGGATTCCTGTGCCGTTGATGATGAGCATCGGCCCCACAAACATGAGCACGGTGATCATGGGCAGCCACTGCGTGGTCTTGTTCTGGCCCAGCCTGAAGTACACCGGCGTCTCGATGCTCGCGATCACCGCACCGAGCATCAGGCAAAACGCCGCGGCAAAGAACGTCGCGAGCACGTCCTCGGCACTCAGCGTCAGCGCATCGGAAAGCCCAAACGGCAGCGGCATCACCTGGGCCAGCCCCACCAGTACGGCACCCGCCGCCAGACCGGCAACGAGGCCGAAGAGCCCCAGCGTCACGATCACGCCGTAGCGCCCGAGAACCACATCGCGGCGACTTATGGGCATCGTCAGGCGGAAGAGGCCCCAGCCGTTCTGCTCGTCATACGCGGCGGCGGCCATCGTACCCATGAGGAAGAACATCATGGTAAGAATCGCAGGCGCGGCCACGATGGTGCCCATCCCGCCCGAGACGAAGATGACCACGAAGAAGCCGATGCCCAGCAGCTGCTTGGCGTAGTCGCGGAACACGGTCATTTCCATCAGGTATGCGCGCATCATTTATCGCACACCGCCTTTCAAGGTGAGGGAGAGGTAGTCGTCGATGGTCATGCGGTCGCACGGCACGCCGGGGAAGTTCTCGGCGAAGGCAAAACGGTCGGGCACGAGCACGTCGACGCCGTAGTCGTTCTTGCGGTAGCGCAGCTCGTGCTCGGGGATGATGCCGCTTGCCGCGATGCGCTCAAAGTCAGCCACGCGGCAGCGCGCGATGCCCATCTCGTCGGTGATCTGGTCCTTCACGAGGTCAAAAACGATGCGACCGTTGTCGATGCACACCACGCGGTCGGCGATGCGCTCGAGGTCGCTCGTAATGTGGCTCGACATGAGGACGGCGCGCCCGGGTTCTGCCACGAAGACGCGCAGGCGGTCAAGGATCTCATCGCGCGCCATGGGGTCCAGGCCGGCCGTGGCCTCGTCCAGAATCAAGAGGCGCGCGCCGTGGCAGAGCGCGCAGGCCAAGCTGAGCTTCATGCCCATGCCGCGCGACAGGTCCTTGACGAGCTTGCGCGGCTCAAGGTCAAATTCCCGGACGAACTGGTCGAACGCATGCTGGTCCCAGGCGCTATAAGCACGAGCGTACATGCGGGCCACATCGACCACCTTAAGGTGCCCCGGCATGGCCACGCTGTCAAAGACCACGCCGATCTGTTCCTTCATGCGCGCGGCAGCATGGTCGTGGCCGAGGGCGTGTGCATCGACGCCGAGCACGCGCGCCTGCCCGCCGTCGAGCTCGATGAGCCCCAGGAGCGCCTTGATGGTGGTAGATTTGCCCGCACCGTTCTTGCCCACAAAGCCCACGACCTCGCCCTCGTTCACCGCAAGGTTCACGTCTTGGAGCGAAAACCCGTCGTAATGCTTGGTAAGGCCGCGCGCCTCGATGAGCGGAACGTCTGGCGCCGCAGCCGGCTCGTACACGCTGCTCTCCTGCATCCGGCCCTCAACAATCGTCATTGCTTCCTCCTGATAAACCGTGTCGCGGGACAAACAAACCAGGTTCCGGTGTCCCACGCGTGGGACAGATAAACCTGACACCGGTGTCCCACTCACTCCCCGCCGTCGAGCTGCAGGGAGAACATCTCGGCGAGCTCCTCGGCCGAGAGACCCATGGTGCGACCGGCATCGATCGCCTGGCCCATGAGCTCCTCGACGTGGCGCAGCTGCTCCTCGCGGATGAGCTCGGTGTTGCCACCGGCCACAAAGCTACCCTTGCCCTGAACTGTCTCGATGAAGCCCTCGGCTTCAAGGTCGGCATAGGCGCGCTTGGTGGTGATGGCGCTCACCCGCAGGCTGTTGGCCAGCGCCCGGATGCTCGGGAGCTGCGCGCCCTCGGCAAGCTCACCTGAGAGAATCATGGCCTTGATCTGACTCGTGATCTGCTCGTAGATGGGCTTGCTGCTCGCGTTGGAGATGATGAGTTCCACGAATCCGAAATCCTTTCCGTCGCGCCCGGCAAGGCGTCCCCCACCGGGCCATAGGGCGCCGGACGTCTCAGCAACCCTACGCGGGCATAGTGTGTATACCCGATAAGTACAGTATATACACACCTATACACAATGCAAGAAGAAATGTGGGAGATTGCCGCGTGCCCGCTGGCGGTTCGAGCGTAACCACGAACGGTTTGTCCGCGGTTACAACGCAAAAGATGCCACTCGACGCTCTAAGGCGCAAAAAATGGCCTCTTAGAGCGACGAGTGGCATCTTTTGACGAACGCGGTAGGAATTAGCGGTCGGCGGCCCATCCGCATCCGGCGAACCGTCCCCACCGTCAAGGGCCTCGGCGGCAAGACGCGCTATCCCAGGTAGCGCGCCAAGAACTCCCTCGTACGCGGCTGCTCGGGTGCAGTGAACATTTTCTCCGGCGTCCCCGTCTCGGCGATGACGCCCTTGTCCATGAACACGACCTCATCGGACACGTTCCGCGCGAACGACATCTCGTGCGTCACCACGACCATGGTCATGCCGTCGGCTGCGAGCTGACGCATGACCTCGAGCACCTCGCCCACGATCTCGGGGTCAAGGGCGCTCGTTGGCTCATCAAAGAGCATGATCTCGGGGTTCATGCAGAGCGCGCGGGCAATGGCCACGCGCTGCTTCTGGCCACCGGAAAGGTTGCGCACGTCGGCGTGGGCAAACTGGGCCAGTCCCACCGACTCAAGGTGCTTGAGCGCAACGCTCTCGGCCTCTTCCTTGTTCATCTTCTTGAGCGTCACGGGCGCCAGCGTGCAGTTGTCGAGCACGTTCATGTTGTTAAAGAGGTTGAAGCCCTGAAACACCATGCCAATGTTCTCGCGCAGGCGGTTCACGTCAACATGCTCGGCGGCAAGGTCCTGGCCGTGGAACCATACATGGCCCGCATCCGGCGATTCCAACAGGTTGATGCAGCGCAGCAACGTTGACTTACCGGAGCCCGACGCGCCAATGATGGTAACCACCTGGCCGGGCATGACCTCAAGGTTGATGTCGCGCAGCACCTCGAGCGAACCAAAGCTCTTGCGAAGGCCCTCGATGCGCACCATGGGCTCGGTAGCATTCTTGGTTGTCATGGTCTACCTCCCCTGGCCAAAACCGCCGCGATGCGTGTAGCCATCGCGCACGGGCACCGCGCTGACTTCCTCGGTTCCCACGGCCACGCCCGCGTCAGACGAGCTGCCCACCGGCTGGGGCTTCACGTCAAAATGGTGCGCGAACTTGCCCAGCAGCCACGATGCGAACATGGTGAGCATGAGGTACACCACGGTCGTGATGAGCGCCGTCTGGAACTGCTGGTAGTAGATGCCGGCGACGGTCGTGGTCGCAAACATGAGGTCGAACGTACCGATCACCGAGAGCACGGACGAGTCTTTGATGTTGATGACGAGCTCGTTGGAAAGACCCGGGAGGGCGTACTTGATACCCTGCGGAAACACGACCTTGCGCATGGCCTGCCACTGCGAAAGACCCAGCGAACGCGCCGCCTCGAGCTGCCCCGCATCGACCGACTCGATGCCGCCGCGCAGCACTTCCATCATGTAGGCGGTGGAGTTGAGCGTAATGGTAACCAAGCCGGCCAAGAACGTGGTCCAGATGCCGTTGATCTGGGTGGTCGTGAGGCTCGTCATGCGGAACAGGCCAAACACGCCGTAGTAGAGCACCATGGCCTGCACCATCATGGGCGTGCCGCGCACGACGGTCGAGTAGACCTTGGCGAAGCCCGTGCCCACGACCTTCCAGAAACGCACAAAGTCGTTGTCGGAACGATCGATCGACTGGATGCGCGCAAATACGAGCAGCAGCGCCAGGAAGAACGCGATGACGGTGCCGAACACAGCAAGCTCAACCGTGGTGATGAAGCCCGTGATAAACGTCTGGCGCCCCTGGTAGAGAATGTAGAGCATGCTCTCGAGCATGCCGTTGGGGCGCTTGGGCTTAGGCTTGAGATTGGCTGCCGCCACCGCCACGCCCCAGGCGCTCGCGATGCCCATGACCACGCGGTCAACCACGAGCACGAGCACCATGGCCCATACCACGTACGAGGCATAGCGCAGCACGCGGCGCACCGCCGGCTTGGCAAAGGGAGCCGTTTGCGCATACGTGCGCCAATGCGTGAGCTTGAACACGAGCCCTACGGCGCTCACCACAAGCCATGCCACCAGCAGGTAGTACATTACGAGCTCGGCCACATACGCCTGAGACAGAAAGCTCAGCGCCGGACGGGGCGAGCTCGAAAGCAGCATGCCCACCAACGCCACCGCGCTGGTGCCCAAGAGCACGTAGCGGTGATCGTTCAAGAAAAACGCCGCAAGGCGGCCGCGAGTCGCGCGACCGCCCGTAGGCAACGATTCATGCGAATCCATGGGATTCTCCTGTATCACTCAGATAACCTGGCCCGTCGTTACGCCGGCTGACGGTCCATGCACTCGTTCCAGATCTCCTGGCGCTCTTCCTCGGAGATGCTGTCGATGGCATCGTTGATGGCATCGACAATCGACTGGTCGGTGCCCAGCGCCACGGCGGCGTTGTCGGGCATCTCGGAGCCCTTAAACTTGTCGGTCATCTTAAGCTCAACAAAGTCGGGATACGTCTCGAGCAGCTTGGGCACCGAAAGCATGGAGTAGGTAATCACGTCGGACGTGCCGCTCGAGAGGCTCTCCACCACGGCCGGCACGGTCTCGCCCGGGGTCATGTGGTTCACGTCGGTAACGTCGGCAATCTGATCGATGACGTCGTCGTACATGGTAGCGGCCTGGCCCATGATCGAGGCACCCTTAAGGTCGTCAAAGGTCGTGGCTTTCGCGTACGGCGAATCCTTGCGCGTAACGAGCGAGATGTCGTCGTCGATATACGAATTGCAGAAGATGGCCGAGTCCTCGCGCTCGGGCGTTACGGACATACCGGCGCAGATGATGTCGATCTGGCCATTGTTGAGCATGTCGATCAGCGCCGAGAAGTCGCACTTCACCGCGACGGGCTCCATGTCCAGAGCCTTGGCAATGACCTTAGCGGCCTGCACGTCGTAGCCGTCGGCGTAGGCGCCGTCGACGTTCTCGATGGGAATGGTGTAGTCCGAGGCCTTGGAGACCTGCCAGTTGTAGGGGGCGTAGGCGGCTTCCATGCCCACGCGGAGCGTCTTGCCGTCGCCCAGCTTGGCGGAGCTCGTCGCAGACGTAGAGGAGGAACCCTCGCTCTTGCCGCTATCCTGCGCGGCTGGGCCGCAGCCCGAAAGCATCAAAAGGCTCCCCGCGCTCACCGCGAGACCCGAAAACTTGAGGAAGTCGCGGCGCGAGGGCTGCGACGATGGTTGCTGCGTTAAGGCGGGGGAAATCCTGGTCATGGTTGGTTCCTTCCTGTTTTTGCTTAAAACCCCTTCCGTGCGCACAACCGGAGGGAACCCATTTCCCTCCCCCTTGCAACTTAATGCGAGAAAGTTCCGCGCACAATCGCTTAGCATACCCCTCTGCGCGCGCGGGTGCTACGAGAAAGCGCCAAACCGCGGGAACCGAAACATGTCCGAAACGGATTGCCCGGGCGGGCGCGGTGGCCGTCTCACAGAGCTGGGGAGACGGGCTGGGGCCGGGGCCCGCCTCGAAGCCGCCGTGCTGAGGCCGCTGAGTTGGGCCAGGCCCCGGGCCGGGACAGCCGTGCCGTCGCGCTGAGGCTTCCGCCCGCCCGGGAGGTGAAATTTTCTCTGTCCTCATTTCACGCTTGCCATTGGGAGGTGTAGAGCTCGGCATAGGTGCCACCAGCGGCCAGAAGCTCGTCATGCGTGCCGCGTTCGATGATCTGGCCGTCGCGCATGACCAAAATGCAATCGGCGTTGCGGATGGTGCTCAGGCGATGCGCCACAACAAAGCTCGTCCGCCCGTGCATGAGCTCGTCAAACGCGCGCTGCACCTGCAGCTCGGTGCGCGTGTCGATGCTCGAGGTCGCCTCGTCCAGCAGCAGGATGGCCGGGTCGGTGAGCATCACGCGCGCAATGCAGAGCAGCTGCCGCTGTCCCTGGCTGAACGTGCCGCCATCCTCGGGAATCACCGTGTCGTAGCCCTGCGGCAGCGCGCGGATGAACGAATCGGCCCGCGCACGCTCCGCCGCTGCAACGACCTCCTCGCGCGTGGCATCGGGCTTGCCGTAGGCAATGTTGTCGTGCACGGTGCCCTCGAACAGCCAGGTGTCCTGCAGCACCATGCCAAACGCGCGGCGCAGGCTGTCGCGCGCGATGCACGCGGTATCGATGCCGTCCACGCAAATCTCGCCCGCATCCACATCGTAGAAGCGCAGAAGCAGGTTGATGAGCGTCGTCTTGCCGCACCCGGTGGGGCCCACCAGGGCAAAGCGCTGGCCGGGGCGAGCGTGCGCGCAGATATCGCACAGCAACGGACGCTCGGGCACATACGAAAAGTCAACGTGCGCGAGCTCCACGTCGCCCGTGGGCTCTACGAGCTCGACGGCATCCGGGGCATCGGGTTTCTCCTCCGCCGCATCCATGAGCGCAAAGAGGCGCCGCGCCGAGGCAAAGGCCGTCTGGATCTGCGTGATCACGCCCGTGACCTCGTTAAACGGCTTGGTGTATTGGTTGGCGTACGAGAGGAACGTCTGCACGCCGCCCACGGTAAGCGCCGCGGGCCATCCCGTGATGACGCAGATGCAGCCCATCACGGCCACGATGGCGTAGATCACGTTGTTCACCGCCCGCGTGCCAGGATTGGAAAGCGAGCTTAAAAACTGCGCGCGCTCGCCTGAAACGTAAAGCTGCCGGTTGAGGGCGTCAAAGCCCGCCAACACCTCGTCGCCATGGGCAAACACGTCCACGAGCTTCTGCGCGCCCACGAGCTCCTCCACGTAGCCGCCGAGCTTGCCCTGGATGAGCTGCTGCTCGGTAAAGCTTGCGTTGGAGAAGCGTGCGATGGCCGAGGCCACGATTACCGAAAGCGGTGTCACGAGCACCACGATCACGGCCATGGGCACCGAGATGGACAGCATGAACACGAGGGTGCCCACGATGGTCACGATACCGCTAAAAAACTGGGTGAGCCCCTGCAGAAGGCCGTCGCCCACCTGGTCGGCATCGTTGACGACGCGGCTGATGAGGTCGCCATGCGCGTGGCTGTCGATAAACGAGAGCGGCATGCGGCTGAGCTTGTCGTTTGCCTGGGTGCGCAGGTCGCGCACCGTCTCGTACGCAAGGCGATTCACGCAGTAGCCCTGCACCCACTGGAACACTGCCGCGCCCACGATGACCGCAATGAGCTGCCAAAGCAGCGGGATGAGCGCGCCAAAGTCCACGCGGCCCGCCGCGATGATGCAGTCGATGCCGCGTCCCACCAGGATGGGCACATAGAGCTGTAGCACGACCGAGATGGCCGCAGACGCAAACGAAAGAACAAACGACCCCAGATGCGGGCGGATGCAGCCAAAGAGCCGACCGAGCACCTGACCCGTGGTGAGCGTGCTAACCAGGGTATCGCGCTCGCCGGACTGGCCGCCGCTGTCACCCGTGCCGCCGTCGCTCGAAATGCTCGAGGCGACCGTCGCCACCGAGCCCACCGCACCGTACGGATTAGCCATGGCACACCTCCTTGCTATCGCGGGGATGTGGAACAGCGGCGTGGGGCTCGTTTGTCCCGTTTGTCTCGCGCGGCCGTGGCGAAGCAGACGAATCTGCCGCCGCTGCACCATCTTCGACGCCTTGGGAGGCGCAGATCTCCTGGTAGATATCGCAGCTGTGCACGAGCTCTTCATGCGTGCCCAGGCCAACCACATGGCCGCGGCGCATCACGCAGATGAGGTCCGCGCCGCGCACGCTCGCCACGCGCTGCGAGACCACCACGACCGCCGGCGCAAGCTCGCCCGCTTCCGTGGCCTCACGGTCCAGCGAGGCAAGTGCCAGGCGCAAGGCCGCATCGGTCTTGTAGTCGAGCGCCGAAGCCGAGTCG
The DNA here is from genome assembly GCA_949287085.1 of uncultured Coriobacteriaceae bacterium. Lineage (GTDB taxonomy): Bacteria > Actinomycetota > Coriobacteriia > Coriobacteriales > Coriobacteriaceae > Enorma. Next base: position 27,506 of record CASEER010000008.1, on the reverse strand, counting down.
TCCAGAATGAGCACCTTGGGGTCGCCCACAAGTGCCCGCGCAATGGTGAGGCGCTGGCGCTGGCCACCCGAGAAGTTCTTGCCGCCCGCCTCAACCGGGGCGTCAAGCCCGTCAGAGAGCTTATGCACGAAGTCGGCCGCCTGGGCAAGCTCGAGCGCGCGCCAGAGCTCCTCGTCCGAAGCGCTTGCGCTGCGCCACATAAGGTTGGAGCGAATCGTGCCCGAAACGAGCAAGGCCTGCTGCGGGACCATGCCCACCACCTGGCGCAACTGCTTGAGCGGCCAACGACGTACATCGCGGCCGAACACCTCGACCGCACCCGCCGTAACGTCGTACAGGCGCGGGATGAGCGAGACGAGCGTGGACTTGCCGGAGCCCGTACCGCCAATGATGCCAAGGGTTTGCCCTGGTAAATGCGTGATGGTTGCCTCGCGCACGGCGTCGGCAGCCGCGCCAGGGTACGTAAAGCACGCATTGCGTAGGGCGAGCGCCGGGATTGGAGCGGGGTGCTCGGGCGCGGCGGCCGGGGTCGAAGCGACCTGCTCGATCGAAGCTGCTGTCGGGGTCGAAGCGGAGTGCTGGCCCCGGTCATCAACCGGGGCAACTGAAGCGGGGTGCTCGGCTGCGGCGGCCATTGCGCCCACAACCGTTCGCGCGCCGGACGGCGCCGGCAGCTCAACCGGCTCGGCGCCCTCGTCCGTCACGCTTGGCGCACACGCAAAGACCTCGTTCACGCGCGCGGCCGAGGCACTCGCCTTGGTAAACACCACCACCAGATTTGCCACGTACACAATAGAGAGCAGCGCCTGCGTCATATAGTTCACAAACGCCACGACCTGGCCCTGCGTGAGCCCGCCGATGTTCACCTGGATGCCGCCGGCCCACAAGATCGCGCACACCGCGAGGTACATGACAAGAAAGGTCACCGGGTTGAGCACCGAGGAGAGCCTGCCCACCGCGATGGCCGTGTCAGCTTGATCCTGCGCGGCATCGGCCAGGCGCCGGCGCTCGTGGTCTTCGCGCACAAAGGCCCGCACGACGCGCGCGCCCGAAAGCCCCTCGCGCACAATGAGCGCGATGCGGTCGAGCTTGGCCTGCATGCTGCGGTAATACGGGATGCACGCTTTCATGACAAACCAGAACAGGCCGCCCACGATGACCATGGACACCACGAAGATGAGGCCAAGCTGCACGTCGATGGCGAGCGCCGCCACGAGCGAGCCCACCGCGAGAAACGGCCAGCGCATGAGTTGGCGGATGCCCAAGGCGACCGCGAGCTGCACCTGGTTGACGTCGTTCGTGATGCGCGTGATGAGCGATGGTGTTCCAAAGCGGTCGAGGTCGGCGTGCGACAGCTCGTTGATGTGCTCGTAGAGGCTGTGGCGAATGCTCGTGCCCATGCCCTGCGACGCGCGTGAAGCCATCTTCTGGCAGACGAGTGCAAAGAGGATTGCGACGACTGCCATGGCGAGCAGGACGCCGCCGCCCACAAGGACCGGCCGCACGTTGCGCGTGCCCACGCCCGTGTCAATCATGTAGGCCACGATGATGGGCGTGAACAGGTCAAATACGACTTCGATAAGCTTGCAGAGCGGCCCTAAGACAAGATTGAGCCGATAGCTGCGGCCGAAGCGTTTAAGGAGTTTAAACATAGGAGCGCCCTCGCGTTGGAGATACAGCAACTCCCAAATCATAGGCTATCCCGCCGCGTCGCCGCGTAACAATCATGTCATTACTTGGCAGATGATGGCCTGTTGCATGGGGCCGCTGCCGCGCATGCCGTCCTATGACGGGCAACGGCGCGACACAACAAAACCCTGCGCGCTCGGCTCGATGGATCCGGGTGCCCGGCAGAGGCTCCTTATGGCTGCTTCCTCCCGGACCTGACCAGGTTCGGAACATATCGTCACCCGAACCCATCGAGCGCACAGGGCGCTTTGCCTATGGTACCCGGTTCTGCCCCTGCCGTCCAGTTGGCAACACGCGCCAACATACACCCTACTCATGGCACCCGGGACAATTACGAGTACGTGCCGTCAGCGTCTTGGCGCAAAGACAAATACCCCCACCAGGGGTCCATCAGCAACAGCTCCAAACCCTACCAGCGGCGCCCCAGCAAATACGCCCGCGCGACGGCCTCCCCCGCACTCACCAAGTTGGCGCGTGCCTGTTCGGGCGAGAGTGCCTCAGCCAAATCCATCGGCCGTCGAATAATCGGCAGCACCAAATCGATGCCTTGACCGTACACGGCATCAAGGTCGTCGGCTCGCCCGCCAACCACAGCAACCACCGGCACCCCCGCCGTCCGCGCACGACGTGCCACGCCAAGCGGGGCCTTGCCACCAGCCGTCTGGCCATCCATCATGCCCTCGCCTGTCACCACCAAATCGCAGGTACGCACCACCTCATCAAAGCCCGCACGATCGAGCACCGCGTCAATACCCGGCGTTAGCGCGCCGCCCAGCGCGAGCGCGGCGGCACCCAGCCCGCCTGCCGCACCCGCCCCAGGCACTCCCGGAAGCGAACGAAACAGCGGCTCCGTTGCCGCACGACATGCTGCGTCAAGCAACGCGCCATACCGAATCATCCAACGGTCAAGGGAGGCAAGTGCCGTCGCATCGAGCGGCAGCCCCTTCTGCGGGCCAAAGACCCGTACCGCCCCATGCGCCCCTACCAGCGGGTTTGTCACGTCCGAAAGCGCCACGAGCTGCACGTCGCGCAGCGCAGCAACCGCAGGAGCAAGGTCGATGGACGCAACATGCTCGAGCCCGGCCAGGCCCGCAGGAACCTCTTGCCCCTCCGCATCAAGCAGCCGCGCTCCCAGCGCCTGCAAGAAGCCCGCGCCGCCATCGGTCGTCGCGCTGCCGCCCAAGCCCAGGTATACGGTCTGCACCCCGCGCTCAACGGCGTCGAGCACCAGCTCGCCCACGCCCCGCGTTGAAGCGGCAAGCGCCGCCGCAGCCGTGCGCTCCGAGCAGGCGAGCCCTGCCACCGACGCCATCTCAATAAACGCACCCGAACCTTTACCGGCGCCGCTATCAAGCAGCAGGTACGACGCCGTCACTGCACGACCAAACGCATCGTGCACGGCGGCCGTACGCGTTTCCGACGGGCCCGCAGCCGTCAACGCCTCGGCAGTGCCCTCGCCACCATCGCCAATGGGCACGCATGTTACCTGCGCTGCAGGCACCGCGCGACGAATTCCCTCGGCAACCCAGGTTTCTGCTTGCACGCTCGTGGCCGAGCCTTTGAAGGAATCGATGGCGAGCGCCACGCGCAGGGCATGCGACGCACCAGGCATGCACACGTGAGCTGCCATGCCCGCAGCGCTCTTGTGCGCCTCGTCACGCTTGGCATCGTGCGCCTCGTTGCCCGCGCGATCGCCGTCACGCAGCTGAGAAAAAAATGCCTTCAACAGGCCGGAGCATTCATGGGCCAAAACACCCGCCTCGACCAAAAACGCGTGGTTCAAACGCGGGTCATCGTTCAGACGATACAGCGACCCCAGCGCACCGCCCTTGGGATCCGCCGCACCGTACACGCAGCGATCCACGCGTGCGTTGACCATGAGTCCCGCGCACATGAGGCACGGCTCGAGCGTCACGTACACCGTGCAGCCCGTGAGGCGCCAGCGCCCCAGCACGCGCGCCGCTGTCTCCATCGCCAAAAACTCAGCGTGCGCCGATGGGTCTTCGTCGAGCTCGCGCCGGTTGTGCGCGCGAGCGATAATCTTGCCGTTGCACACCACCACCGCGCCGATGGGCACCTCGCCCTCCGCCGCTGCCGCCTGGGCCTCAGCCAGCGCCGCGCGCATAAAACGCTCGTCAGCTGTATTGATAATCTGCTTGCCCACCGTCGCCGCCCTTCGCGCCACCGTATTTCACGATTCGATGCTATCATTACACCTCACGGAGAGATGGCAGAGCGGTTGAATGCGGCGGTCTTGAAAACCGTTAGGCGTTTACGCGCCTCGGGGGTTCGAATCCCCCTCTCTCCGCCAGTCGCGACTTACACGAACCCCCATCCGGCGCGTCCGGGCGGGGGTTCGCGCTATCTCCGCCATCCTCCGCCATTTGATGCGCCGGGCCCGTGCCCCTAAGGGTTGCGGGCTTTTTGCTAGCTCCGCAACCTCGTGTTCCTAAGAACCTGCTCGCCTTCCAATAAAACATGTACACCAGCGTCATAATTTTGCTCAAATCGGGCGATTCATGCCGCTAGTGTACATGTTTTCCTCTACGACGCAGCCTCTTGCGCAACGCCTCTGTGCCGAAGCCCCATGCATTACCCCGCGCCACGCCGAGCGCCGCGTCACGCCAAGCAGCAGGTCGCCCCGAGCGCCGCGGTACGCCGTCGCCACCGCGCGCCCTCTTTTGCACCGCGAAATCGCCATGCCCGCACTTCTCGACCTCCAGAAACGGGAATACATCAAGCAACAAAAACAACCCCAGGCACAAAGGAACGCGTAAACCATGGATCTTCCTATCGTTGTCTCTCACAAGACTTGTTGGCTCCTGCAGCACGCACCCGGCTACCTTGAACGTCGGATTACCCAGAATACCAATCGCACCGTTCCCGAAAACTACGACGCCGATGCACCCCTCATCAGTGCCGACGATCTCGCAGCCAACCACATAGCCCTCCCGCCGTGCGCAACGGCCCCCGTCAATCAGACAGCAGCCCCCGCCAATCAGGCAATAGCCCCCACCGGCCGCGCAGCGACCTCCACCGATCGTGCAACGGCAATCATGCCGCGCGAGATATGCCGCTACCTCTACGCCGTTCTCAAAACGCTCGGGGTCAACACCAACGACTTCACCAAGCCCGACGTGCTCGTTGCGTTCGCCCACGATCGGGTGCGCTCGCGCTCGTTTATCTGCCACGCGCGCAAAGCCCTCATCACCAGCGACGATATCATCGCTATCGCGCCGGGCATACTTGCCGTTAACGAGGCGGCTTGCTTTGTCCAAGCAGCAACGTGGATGTCGGAACTCGAGCTCGTGGAGTATGGTTTTGAGCTTTGCGGGGCGTACGCCACGCTGGCCCACGGCGGATATGAAGAACACGACCCCTTCTGCACGCGCGAAGAGCTTATGGCCTACCTCGACCGCCACCCGGGCATGCGGGGCGCAAAGCGTGCGCGGCAGGCACTAAGCATGATACGCAATGGGTCGCGTTCGCCCATGGAATCGGCAACGGCCATGATGATTTCTTGCAGTCGAAGGCTCGGCGGACTGGGGTTTCGCTCGTTCAGCATGAACCACCGCATCACGACGCCTGACCGCCTCAAAACCATGACGAATATTAGCTACGTCGAGATTGACATCTTTTCTGAACGACATCGAGCAGGCGTCGAATACGACGGCAGCGAGCACGGCAAAGATGCACGCCGCGCGCACGACGCCGACCGGCTGAGCATGCTTGGCCGCATGGGCATTCACGTCATCGTGCTCACTAACATTCACTTTGCCAATCAACTCAAACTCCACCGAGCCCTTAACGCAATCGCCAAGCTTTTCGGCTGCGCCCAAGACGAATCGGCCGAGTTCCAACGCGCGCAAAATGAGCTGCGCCGCTTTGTTACCCGGCGTTGGTGCGCACAAGAGGATGCAACGGAACAGTAAGGCCGCACGCGCCCACCGGACACAACGGCATGTGTCTTCCGCCGGGCGCAACGGCGCATGTGTCCCGCCGGGCGAAGACATACATGAGCGGCAGCGCACCTTGTTGAATGCAACGCGCGTGACGTGGCTCGCGTGCTTTGTTGAGCGCAACGCATAGACGCGGCCCGCATGCCCCGCCGGACGAAAAACATGTACACAAGCGTCAAAATTCGGCCGAAATACGGCGATTCGTGACGCTGGTGTACATGTTTTATAGCTTGAGCTTTTACTGCCCCCCCCATGTAAGGAGCACGCGCCGGAGCGTGCGAGGGCGGGCCACCAACACGCGGGCTTCCAACACGCGGGCTTCCAACACGCGGGCTTCCAACACGCGGGCTTCCAACACGCGGGCCCCTAGCAGGCAGACCTCTAACATGTTGGCCCCTAGCAGGCAGATACCCAACATGTGGACCTTCAACATGCAGGTCCTCAACAGGCAGGCCTCCAACATGCAAGCCCCTAGTACACGGCTCCCTAGAAAACCGCCCTCCCATGAGGCAGAAACCTTCGCCAAAAAAGGAGGCCTCCGCTAAATGGGAGGCCTCCGTCAAAAGCAAATAGCAAATAGCTGCGTAACTTTACGCAACTTTCACGATCCAGCCCTCGGGAGCCTCAATCTCGCCATCCTGGATGCCGGTCAGCGTCTCGCGGAGCTTCTTCATGACGGGACCAACGTGCTCCATGCCGTTCTCGCCAAAGACGATCTCCTCGTCGCCGTTCACGACCTTGCCCACCGGGCTAATGACGGCCGCGGTGCCGCACATGCCGCACTCAACAAACGCGCCGCTCTCGACCTCGGCAAACTCGACGGGGCGCTCCACGACCTTCATGCCGAGCATGTTCTCGGCCACGTACACCAGGCTGCGGCGGGTAATGGACGGCAGGATGGAGTTGGTGTGGCTCTGGGGCACCACGAGCGTGCCCTCCTTGTCCACGAACAGGAAGTTCGCGCCGCCGGACTCCTCAACAAAGGTGTGGGTCTGCGGATCGAGATACATGTTGTCAGCGAAGCCCTCGGCGTGCGCCTGGACGCTCGGGTACAGGCTCATGGCGTAGTTGAGGCCGGCCTTGATGGCGCCGGTGCCATGCGGTGCGGCGCGGTCGTACTCGGGCACCTTCACGGCCACGGGCTTCACGCCGCCGGAGTAGTACGGGCCCACCGGGGTGACGAGGATGCGGAACTGGTACTCGTCGGCCGGGGCCACGCCAATGACCTCGCCGGTTGCCACCATGAAGGGACGCACGTACAGCGTCGCGCCCGAGCCAAACGGCGGCACCCAGGCCTCGTTGGCCTTGACGACCATCTTCACGGCCTCGATGAACTTGTCCTCGGGGAACGGCGGCATCACGATGCGGCGCGCGGAATCGGCCATGCGGCTCGCGTTGAGGTCGGGGCGGAAGCAGACGATGTCGCCGTTCTTGGTGGTATACGCCTTGAGGCCCTCAAAGACCTCCTGGCAGTAATGGAAAATGCCGGCGCACTCGGAAAGGGTGAGGGTGTGGTCGGTCGTCAGGCCGCCTTCCTCCCACGCGCCGTCCTTGTAATTACAGACGTAGCTGTAATCGGTGGGCTGGTACGCAAACCCGAGGCTGCCCCAGTCGATGTCCTTCTTCTCCATATCATCCTCCAAACGACGTCGTCCGCTGGTCACCCGGGCGCGTACGCCGCGCCGGGGCCAAGCGGAATTGTTCGCGTTCGTCTCATTCTACTCGCGCGCGGCGGCGGTGCATCAAATGCGCGGTATGTTGCCAGTTTGTTTCAACTCGTGGCGCTTGCCCGTGCGCAGCGCCGCTACAGCGGCATCGTAAAATGGACGTGCGATTTGTCCATGCCCCGGCGCTCGAAAGCGATGCGCGTCAACCCGCCGCGCATTGGACGCAAGCTCCAGCTGCTCGCAGCCCGCATGCGCCGCCCGCTCACGCGCGGTTTGCTCCTGCATTTGCGTGAGTTGTCCCTGCATTCACGCGACGTTCCCTCGTCCCTGTGCGAGTTGTTCCCGCCCCCACGCGGCTTGTCCCTGTCTCCGCGCGGCTTGTCCCTGTCTTCGCGCGGCTTGCCTCTGCCTGTTGCTGGCTTTCCATGCAGAACCCCTTTGAACCCCTTTGTATCCTCGGCTGCACATAGCGATTGCTGCCGAGCCATCCGGTTGCCGCGCCACAGCATACGCCGCCCAACGCCTGTTGCACAAACCTTATTCCCTCGGCGGACGAGTGGTGCGCAGAGGGCCCGCGTCCGGTGCGGGCCGCGTCCGGTGCACCTGCTTCTTAACCGCCTGCCCGGTCAAGGCAAATCCGCCCTGGCACGGGCCGCGCCCGTCGAGCCGCCCTTCAGCCGCCGGCTTGCGCCCAGCCCGCCCTTCAGCCGCGCCCCCTGACATCCCCGTTTCTCGGCCCCTTTTTAAATCCTAGTAATTCGCTATACTTAACCGAAACACCGCGGCGCCCTGCGCTGCGGGACCAACGGAGCGCGCGTTCGCGACACCAAGCGCGCTCCACACCGCGGTCCCACACGCAAGTCGCCTATGCCAAGAGGGGCATCTATGAGCTTTATCGACACCATTCGCGAAGACATTGGCACCGTCAAAACCCACGACCCCGCCGCTCAGAGCGGGTTTGTGATCTTTCTTTCCTACCCCGGGCTCCACGCCAAGTGGATGCATACGCCCGAACACTGGCTCTGGAACCACGGCGCGCACGGCCCCGCCCGCGTGCTCAGCCAGGTGACGCGCTTTTTTACCGGCGTCGAGATTCACCCTGCCGCGCAGCTGGGTCGGCGCTTTTTTATTGACCACGCCATGGGCGTCGTGATTGGCGAGACCACGGTAGTAGGCGACGATTGCGTGCTCTACCAGGGCGTTACCTTGGGAGGAACGGGCAAGGAGAGCGGCAAGCGCCATCCCACGCTGGGCAACAACGTTACCGTGGGCGCCGGGGCCAAGGTGCTCGGCAACATCACCATTGGCGACAACGTCAAGGTGGGCGGCAACTCGGTTGTGGTAAAGGACGTGCCCAAGAACTGCACCGTCGTGGGCATTCCCGGGCGCGTGGTGCGTCGCAACGGCTGCCGCATTGTGGAGGAAACGTACGACAAGGGCAAGCACCGCGAGAGCATGCCCGACCCCGTTGAGGAGCAGTCGCGCCTGAACCGCGAGGGCATTCGCCAGAACCACCAGCGCATTGGCGAGCTTGAGCAGCAGATCAACGACCTGGAGCACCAGCTTGCAGAGCTCACCGCACTGGTTGAGCAATTTGTTCAGCAGCAGAAGGCTCAGGCCGCGCCGTCGGATTAAACCGCGCCGTCGGACAAGGCTCAGGCGGCGCCGTCGGACAAGGCTCAGGCGGCGCCGTCGGATTAAACCGCACCGTCGGATCAAACCGCATAGCGAACCATTGGGGGTATTCTAGCTGCGCTGCGCCAGGTTGATGCCGTTGGCCCAGCCCCAACGCGGCGTGACCGTGGTGCCGTAGTAGCTAATCCAGCTGTCGAGCCCCTGCGTGTTAATGGCGCCGATGTTTTGCATCACCTTGTTGTCGCCAATGTAAATACCCACGTGGCCATAGATACGGCCCGCATAGGTATGGCTGTGCGTTGACACGGCAATAATCATGCCCACCTGCAGGTTTGACTTACTCGAGCTTCCGCACCACGCGTTATACATGTCGTTCGCGTTGCCCGCCACCCTGCCAAAGCCGGCGTTGCGCATAACGTACGACACCCACGCCGCACAGTAACCTTGGCCCGGAGAGGGGGTGTAGTAGCACGAGTTCACGACGCGCTTCTGCGCCGGACTAGCCGCGTTGTAATCCTGGCCGCTGCCGCGCTCGGGAAGCTTTGGTGCCGAGCCACTCGACGTGTAGCTGTTTTGCTTCTGTGCTTGCTGGCGCTTAAGCGCTTCCTTGCGCTGGCGCTCGGCCTCGGCCTCCGCCTTGGCAGCCGCCAGAATCTCGGCGTCGCGCTTAGCAACGAGCTTTTTGACCTCGTCATCAAGGCTGTTGAGCAGCTTCTGCGTTTCCTGCTGCTTTTCCTGCATCTGCTCGAGCTGCGCCTGCTGCTGGGCCTTGAGGTCCTCGAGCGAAGACTTTTGCTCCTCGAGCTTGGCCTTTTGCTTCTCGAGCTGCTTTTGAATCTTCTCGATCTGCTCAATGACCGCGCGATCCTGCTCGTTAACCTTCTCGATGTAATACGCATTCGAGATCAAGTCGTCGAGCGTATCGGCCGCCAAAATAACCGAGAGCGCCTCATTGCCGCCGTTTTTATAGCTCGAAGCGACGCGCTCGGAAAGCAGGGCCTGATCCTCCTTGAGCTCGGCCTGCTTTTTTTCGATCTTCTTTTGGGTCTCGTCAATCTGATTGTTGACGTCTTCGATCTTGCTGAGCGTCTGGTCCTGCTTCTTGCTGAGCTCCTGATACTGGTCAGAAATCTTGTTAAGTTGCGACTCGACCTCGTCGTAGCGCTCCTGCGCGTCGCTCAGCGCATTCAGCGTTTTTTGCGTTGCCTGGGGTTTTGCCAGCGCTGTTACCGGGTTGGCAAACAGCACGGCGGCACCCATGACCGAAAACACGGCCTTGAGGGCCGTACGGCGCGAAACGCCCGTGACCGCGCTCAACGACAGCTCGTCGAGCTCTTCAGCAATAGCATCGGAACGCCGTTTGGAATCGCAGCGCCCCGAAACGCGAACATCGTGGTGTGACATACTGGCTCCGTTTAATCTGTGATATGCCTCCCGTTCGTATAAGGATAACGCAATGCCCCGCGCGCAGACGATGTTGGCTAAATATCCATGGCCTGCTTTGTGCCAAAAAGCAATCAGTCCGCGCAACATTCACTCTATCCGCGTAACATTCCCGCCCGACCGCGTAACATTCCCGCTGCCGACGCACGCTCCCCAGCCGCAACGCTATACTTTGAGCAGCATGCCGCGCGACGCCTCGTTCCGGCAGCGTGTTGAAGCAGACCCAGCGTAAGGAGTCTTCATGGCAGAAACACTTGCACCCCAGGACACATGCGTTCTTGTAACCGGCGGAGCCGGCTTTATTGGCTCGCACACCGTTGTTGAGCTGCTCGAACGCGGCTACAAGGTGGTTGTGGTCGACAACTTCTACAACGCGAGCCCCGTCGCGCTCGACCGCGTGCGCGAAATCGTGGGTCCCGATGCCGCCGCCAACCTCACCTTCTACGAGGCCGACGTCAACGACCGCGACGCCCTCAACAAGATTTTTGATGCCGAGCACCCCGCGCGCGTCATTCACTTTGCCGGCTATAAGGCCGTGGGCGAGAGCGTGCATAAGCCCATTGAGTACTATAGCAACAACATCGGCAACACGCTCACGCTGGTGGACGTGATGCGCAGCCACGGTTGCAAGGACATCATCTTCTCGAGCTCCTCGACCGTGTACGGCGACCCGGACAACCCGCCCGTCACGGAGCAGGACCCCAAGAAGCCGGCCACCAACCCGTATGGCTGGACCAAGTGGATGATCGAGCAGATCCTTATGGACCTGCACACGGCCGACCCGGAGTGGAACGTCGTGCTGCTGCGCTACTTCAACCCCATTGGCGCGCATCCTTCGGGCCTCATTGGCGAGGACCCCAAGGGCATCCCCAACAACCTCGTGCCGTACGTGGCGCAGGTGGCCGTGGGCAAGCGCCCGTTTGTGCAGGTCTTTGGCAACGACTACCCCACGCCCGACGGCACCGGTGTGCGCGACTACATTCACGTGGTTGATCTCGCAACCGGCCACGTGGCGGCCCTCGAGTGGATGAACGGCCGCTCCGAGGTGGGCATCTTCAACCTGGGCACCGGCACCGGCTCGAGCGTGCTTGATGTGATTCACGCGTTTGAGAAAGCCTGCGGCAAGGAGCTGCCGTACAAGATCTGCCCGCGCCGCGCCGGCGACATCGCCGCCAACTGGTGCGACGCCACCAAGGCCGAAAAGGAGCTGGGCTGGAAGGCGCAGTACAACATCGACGACATGTGCCGCGACTCCTGGAACTGGCAGTCCAAGAACCCGGACGGCTTTGCCACCGCGCAGTAATCCATTGTGGGACGGGGCCTTTTGGTCGCCGCGCTGTCAAATGGGGGGCAACCCGAAACAACACCATTTGGCATATGCGCAGGAGCCAAAACGACCCCGTCCCCTTTTTGTCCTTTGTGTCACCCGTGACTGAAAGCTTGAATCATGCCCAACGCTTTTGCCGCTTATCTTGCCGAGCACCATCGCGACCTTGACGCATACCTTGATGCCTTTTTTACCAAGAAAACCGAGCGTGCGGACCTTGAGCGCTATTTGTATGCACCGCTTCGCGCATTCTCGCAAAACGGCGGCAAGCGTCATCGCCCGCTCATCTGCCTGCTCGCGGCACGTGCCGTAGGCGGCGACCCGGCGCAAGCTCACAGCGCCGCAGCAGCAATCGAGCATTTTCAGAGCGCAGCGCTCATCCACGACGACATTGCCGACAAAGGCCAGCTGCGCCGCGGCAAGCCCTGCATGTACCTCACCGAAGGCATAGGACGCGCCATTAACTGCGGCGATTATGACCTGACGCTCGTAACCGACGCGGTGCTGCGCGACCCCGAGCTCACCGACAGCGTGAAAATCCGTGTGCTGGGCGAGCTAACGGCCATGATGCAGCGCACCGTTGAGGGACAGGCGCTCGATTTGGGCTGGGTGCAAAACGAGCGCTTTGACCTTACCGTTGACGATTACCTTGCTATGGCAACGCTTAAAACCGCACACTACAGCGGGGCCGTGCCGCTGGCCGTAGGCGCCATCATTGGCGGCGGAAGCGACGAGCAAATCGAGGCGCTGCGGTCGTTTGGCCTCGACACAGGCCTTGCGTTCCAGATTCAAGATGACCTGCTTAACCTGGTAGGAAACGCGGGCGACAAAGATTTTCGCAACGACATTACCGAGGGCAAGCGCACCCTGGTAGCCGTGCACGCGCTTGAGCACGCCGAGCCCGCCGCGCGCGCTGAGTTGGTCAACATCCTGAGCAGCAATTCGAAGGATCCAGCCGTGCTCGATCGCGCCGTGCAGCTCTTTGAAGCGTCCGGGTCTCTGTCCTTTGCGCATGAGTATGCCCTCAAGCTGACCGCGCGCGCCAAGAGCACGCTCGACCGCATTGCACTCGATTCCGCCTGCCGCGAGCTACTACTTGCCATGGCCGATTTCTTTGTTGAGCGCTTGAAGTAGGACGCTGCAGGGCACACCGAGGCGTACCGCTAAACGCCACGGGGCGCCAGCACACGCTTCAGCAGGCCAGCACCAAACGCGAGCAGCGCCTACGCGCATCCAAGGGGCGCGTCGTCAGACGCAAAAATGCCCTTCGCGCACACCTCAAAGTAAAACTTGGCCAAAAAAGAGAGGTTATTTGCGGACCAGCAATGTATACGGCACCATTCATGCGAAGAAGCCGCAGGTAGAGCCATTGCGCTCTATTCGATATACTTTGCCCCTCTCCAAATAATCTCTCTTTTTTGGCCAAGTTTTATTTTGGGCCAACCTCACTGGTGCCCATCCAACAAAACGGGCAAGAAATCGCTTAATGCGCCGCGCGCTAACGCAGGCGACGCCCAATAAAGAGTCCCAGCCTTGCAAGCAGCAGCGACACCACAACCGCCCCCACGGTAACCAGGTAATTGCCCGAGCCAAACGACGACGCTGCAACCGTTGAGGTCACGATCGAAGGAATGCGCCCCACCGTCGCAATAAGCAGCACCGGCACAAAGCGCGCCCGTGTAAGTCCAGCAAAGTAGGTAAGAAAATCCTTGGGTGTACCGGGAATCAAAAACACCACGAACATAACGAGTTCAAGCCGGCGCTCGTCGCGCAGCCACAAATACCGGTCCAGCATCGAGCGGTCAAAGAAGAGCCCCGCTACGCGCCAACCCCAGCGATGAACTGCTCCGTATACCAGGGACGTTGCCAACGCACTTGCTAGCAAACACAGGCCCGTGCCCTCCCAAAAACCAAAGGCATAGCCGCTCGCTAGCTCAATGGGCTCGCCCGGCAAAAAGGCCACCACAATTTGCAGCATATTGATGCCCACCATAGCTGCGCGGCTTGCCAGACCCCATTCGTTCACAAACGTACGCACCGCCCGCGCATCCAGCAGCCACGCAATAACCCCTGGCAGATAGCGCCAGCACATGATGCCGAGCACCACGCCCGCAAGCGCTGCCGCAACAACCACAGCTACCTGCTTGCGGCGGCGTGCCGCCTGTTCCCCAACGCGCATCAGCTTGTTAGCAGGCAGCGTCTCCGTTGCGGGTAACACTTTTTGCCGCTGGAGCCATGCTCGCCTCAGAACGGTCAATCTGATTCATCATGCGCCTTCCCTTCTGGTCCCACGGCAAACGTCACCGTTACGCGCGCTCCGCCGCCATCAAGATTTCCCAGCTCAACCGTGCCGCCATGCAGGCGTGCAAGCGTTTGCGCAATGTTGAGCCCCAGTCCAAAGTGCTCTGCCGATTTGGCTTCGCTGTAAAACGGGTCGCACCCGCGATGGAGCGCCTCGGCAGTAAATCCGTGGCCATCATCGGTAATCACCAGCTCCAGCCACGGTCCTTGCCCAACCTGGGCCTCCGTGCCAAACCTCGGGCCGTCCGCACGGGAGCCAAAACCATCAGAGCTGGACCCCGACCCGTCCGCAAGCGCAGCATCGCCCGCATCCCGCAGCTCGGCGCGCGTGGTCACCCGCTTGCGCGCATGACTGCACGCGTTGCTGAGCACATTGCCCAGCGCCTCCTCGACCAACTGCACATCTATCTGCAGCTGCTCCGCGCGCTCCGGTTCGCGCACCGCCGCGCGCAGACGGTCGCCCAACGTAACGTGCAACTCGCACCCGTTGCCGCGCGAAGCCACATAGCCGGTCGCCTGCTTTTCCAGCGCCTCGACCACTTCGGCTGCCGCATGCTCCTGGCGAACCACTTCGCGGTCCTCTAGCTTGGACACCCGACTCATGAGCTGAGCATACGTTTCAAGGCGCTCTACCTGGTTGGCAAGCGTGTCGAGCGTCTCCTCCGCATTCGGTGTCGTGGCCCCGCCGTCCGCGCGGGCAAACTTCATGCGCGCCATCTCAAGCGTCCCCTTAAGCACCGTCACGGGCGTGCGCAAATCGTGTGCAAACGCCGCGTTCAACCGCCGCCGGTCCTCCGCCGTGCGCCACAGCTCGCGCTGGGCCGCCAGCAACGACGCCCGCATGCTCTCCATGGTCTGCGCCAGCTGCCCCAACTCACGGCCACGCACGGACTCCACCGAACCGTCCAAATCCTGTCCCGCAATGCGCTCTGCCGCCGCACCTAGCGCTCCCAGCGGCTCCTTGATGTAGCGCCGGTAAAACCGCATGAAAAACAGCAGCGCAAACCCGCCATAGCACACAAACGGCATGAGGCCCGCCGTGCCGCGCAGCACAAATTCAAGCGGCGTCAGGTGCGCCATCTCGTTGTACGAGACGTAGTAGCCCACGTTGGACACGAGCACGCCGTCACCCAACTCACCCTGTGCGAATAGCTGGTCCGTGCGCACGCGCTCCGCTCGCTGCCGCGCGTCATACGCGGCCAAGTCGTCCACCGCAATTGTCCCCAGCTCTTCGTAGGGGTTGCCATCGCTCGCGTAGTACATCTCGTCGGTGTAATTGCCGCCCCAGTCGCTCAGCTGGTAGGCGTCATCGTTTCGCAGCAACTCCATGGTGGCGTTTACCACCTGGGAACCGGCATCCCATTCGCCCGCCACGATTACGTCTACCGGCCTGTTGACCAGCGGATCCTCGGTAAATCCCACAAACACGACGCTATTGGCATCGTCGTTGAGGTACACCTGCGAAGCCGCCACCAGCTCGTCAGTCGTTTCATCGTAGATATACGGACCGCTGACCACATCCTGGCGGTCGCTATGCGCTTGCTCGGCCACCCGCTCGTTAACCTCCATGGCCAGCGTAATGCCCACCATGGTGGTCAGCGTTGCCACCACCAGCCACACCGCCGCATAGCCAAAAAACGCCCGCATGATCGAGGGGTTATGCCACCACTGTGCAATACGGACACGCACCCCGCGCCGCTTGCCGTGACCGCCTGCTCTACTTGCTGCACCCTGGTTGTGTTTGTGTTGCTTACTCATCGCGCCGCCCACCTGTATCCAACGCCCCATACCGTTTCGATTACGTCTTCGCCCGCGCCCGCCTCGGCGAACTTTTTGCGAATACGCCGCACGTGCTCGCGCACAATTGCCGGATCGCCCGTTGCGTCCCAGCCCCATACGAGCTCATACATGTTCACCCGGTCGTACACGCGCCCCGGGCTTTTGCTCAACAGCGCAATGATGTCAAACTCCGTACGGGTGAGATTCAGGCGCACCGTTGCACCAGAGGTGGCCGAGTGGTCCGGGCCACTGCCCTTGCGCGCATTGCCTTCATGCGCATCGGCCTCGCACACATCGCCTTCGCGTGCATTGCCTTCATGCGCATCGGCCTTGCGCGCAATGTCTTCGCGCGCGGCAACCTCTACCGCGCGCTCCGCGTAGTCAATCGTGATGTTTGAGAACATGCGCACGCTCTTTGGCCGTGCGTCATCGCGCGCGTCGCGCCGGGCCTCGCGCGCCAGATGCGCCCGCACCCGGCCGCCCAGCACCTCGAGCGAAAACGGCTTGAGCACGTAATCGTCCGCCCCCGCGGCAAAGCCGTCAATCTGGTCCACGTCCTCTACACGCGCCGTTAAAAAGATGATGGGACAAGACAGGTGCTCGCGAATACGGCGGCAGAGCTCAAAACCGTCCATACCCGGCATATTCACATCAAGCAGCACCAAGTCGATCGACAACCGGCTGATGGCTTCGAGCGCCTCGGCTGCATTGCAAGCGCACGCCGTCGCACACCCTTCCATCTGGAAGAACTCGTCAAGCATATGCACAATCGATGGCTCATCATCAACAATGAGCAGCCGTTTTTGTGACATCATATACATCAACCCCATATGGTCTGGCTCGGTTGCGCCGCGGTGCCGTACGTTTGCCTGGCAGTATGATGCCAAGTAAATGTCGATAATCCGTCTACCAATCCGATGTTTTTGTCAGGCGCATCGCCCCGGGCAGGAGCGCGCGCAACTTGCTAGACTATAAAGACATACGCAGATACCACGTCCGCGCCGGCATGCGTTGGCAGCGGACGAACTCGCTAGAAAGAGGCAGCATGGAAGCAATTACCTCGGGCATGCAAGGCCCCGCCGTCGAGGACGTGCAGACGCGCCTCAGCCGTTTGGGTTATACCATCGATGCCACCGAGCTTGACGAGCAGCGCTTTGGCGCCTCGACCGCGCTGGCGGTACAGGCGTTTCGCGCCAAAATGCAGCTCGAGCCGGGCGACAGCGTAGACACGCCGTGCTGGAGCACGCTGGTCGATGCGTCGTACGCCATGGGCGACCGCACGCTGTACCTACGCGTTCCCAATTTCCACGGAGCCGACGTGATGGAGCTGCAGCATGCGCTCAACACGCTGGGCTTTTCGTGCGGACGCGCGGACGGCTCATTTGGCCCGCACACCGAGGCCGCGTTGCAGCAGTTCCAAGAAAACGTGGGGCTGTTTGCCGACGGCATGGCGTTTCAGGACACCTTTAACTATATTCACCGCCTGCGTCACGTGTGGGAGGGCAAGCCGCCCGTAGTGGACGCAGAGGAGCGCACGGGCTTTGCGCGCGCGGCCAACGTGCTCGAGCGGTACCGCATTGCCGTGACGGGCGAGGACCCCATTGCGCGCAACGTGGCGTCACGCATGTGGAACATTGCAACTGCCACGACCGATCGGAGCGGCATGCAGCTGTGCGATGGCGATGCACCCAGCGACGTCGATATGGTGTTTGAGCTGGCGAGCTCCGAGCTCCCCGACGACGCCACACCGCGCGCAACCATCGTGTTGGCCGATTGCCCCAACGCTTCGCAGCGCATTCGCACGGCGCTCGCGGCAACCACGGCGCACCCTGCGCTTATTCGCTTTGAGCTCACCGGCATCACGCGTTACGGCTCGTTTACTTCGAGCGACGCACAGGGCCTGGCCGTGCAGCTGCTCGACGGCATTTGCGATGCGCTGAGCGATTAGGTACACTGATTGCGCTGGCGCAGCGCGCCGGCTTTGCATTGGGGCATCGTCCAGCGGCAGGACCCCGGTTTTTGGTGCCGGTTACGGGGGTTCGAATCCCTCTGCCCCAGCCATGAGAAATAGCAGGTCAGACGCGGTATGCGGTCTGGCCTGCTTTCTTATGTTCGAGCCCATAGAACATGGAGCGGAGCAAACGCCGCTCATGAACCGTTCATATTGCCCTTGCCGTACGGCCGGGCCCAAGCCTCCACAGGACGGCCCGCGCGCCGCTCAAGCTCTGTCTGCACGGCAGCCGGCAGCGCCACACCGGCGGCGGCATCCGCCTCATGCGCACATCCTCCCTGCGCCGCGAGCGCCCGCAGATCATCCGGAGCTGCTTCAACCTGCACGCATCCCTGCACCAGGCGCGCGCGCACTTGCTGCAGCCCCAAACCATGCAGATAATCCTCGCACGCACGCGCCACGGCAAGCGCCTGCGGCGTCAACGGCTCACCACACGGCACGCGTGTAGCCAGGCACGCTCCTGCCGGCATGCTCCACACCGGAATCCCCCACGCCCGCAGCAGCGCACGCTCCTCGGCCTTATGCCAACCCGTTTCCATAAGCGGCGAACGCACGCCCAGCTCTTTGAGCGCTCGCATGCCGGGCCGATAATCATCCGCGTCATCGGCGTTGCTGCCGTCGGCCACCACCGCCAAACCCCGCATCTGCGCCGCACGCACCAGCGCTGCAAACCCCGCGCGCTTGCAGTAATAGCAGCGGTCGCGGTCGTTGCGCACCACGTTGGCATCGGCAAACGGGTCAAACGAAAGCGTGATCAGCGGCAGCCCAAAAGCGCGTTCGTGCGCATCGCTTGTCGCACACTCGTTGGCCACCGCCCGCTCGTCAGACACCGCCCGCGCCACCGACGCTCGCTCCGGTGTGCCGGCAAACGGCGTATCCAGCCGCATGAGCACCGTCGACCGGGGCAGCACGCGTGCGCAGGCCGCCGCCAAAAACGTACTGTCCACGCCGCCGGAATACCCCACGGCAACCGACCCCCACGAAGCCAGCAACTTCTCCAGAGCCCGCATCTTTGCTTCCAACGAATGCTCCGTCGCCACTGCTTGAGCCTTTGCTTCCACCGAACGCTCGGTCACCGCCTGGGCTTTCGCCTCTACCGGACGCTCCGCTACCGCTTCCCAAGTCTTCTCTTCTGCCGAACGCTCCGCCACTGCCGCCTCCGTCTTCTTCGCGATTTCCGGTCCATCTTGTACCCAACGAGCGCGAGCTCTGGCACAATAGAGCAATTGGTGCGCCGCCGCCAACGCAGCGCGGCGCCCTCACACCACCAAGCACGGGAGATTCACATGATACACGCGGTGCTTTTTGATCTTGACGGCACGCTCGTTGATACCGAGACCATCAGCGCGCATGCGTGGCACAGCACCAGCGAGGCCATGGGGCTTGAGGTCGACGACGACCTCATTCGCAGCTTTGTGGGCCGCACCGCCGACGCCCTCATCGATTTGCTCATCGAGCGCTACGGCATCACGCGCGAGCGCGCACGGGAGACCTTTGACCTGCACCAGCGCCTCAAGGGCGAACTCATGGACTCCGAGCTCACCGCCAAGCCGTTTGCCAAAAAGGCGCTTGCCAACCTTAAGGAGCGCGGCTTTAAACTGGGATTGGCCACCTCGTCGTACCGTCCCGTTGCCGAGCGCGAGCTTGAGCCGTTCGATATGCTCAAGTATTTTGACACCATTACCTGCGGTAACGAGGTCACCAACGGCAAGCCGGACCCCGAGATCTATTTGCTCGCGGCCAAGCGTCTGGGCACGGAGCCCACCACCTGCGCCGTGGTGGAGGACTCGCCCAACGGCGTGCGCTCCGGCCATGCGGCCGGCATGCCCGTCTTTTTGGTGCCGGACACCATTGCGCCAACGCCCGAGATTGCCAGCTGCTGCGCCGACGTGCTCGGCTCGCTGGACGAGCTCGTCGGTGCCATTGCCCTTTATAACGACGACCATCAGGAGTAGGTTCCGCGCAGTATAGCTGAGCGCCCATTTGACCGCATTTTCCTGGTGCGACTGAGGAATATCCGCATGGGTATGCGACATTTGCGCAGCGCGGCATAGCTACTCGCGCTATAAATACGAGCCCACATCAAGCTCGGGAATACTCGGAATCGCACCAATGCTCCCGATCGCTCCTTTTTGCGCCGCGTCTGCACCCATGGTGCTCGCCCGCTCAAGCAAAAACGGACGCACAAACTCGTGCCGATTTTTAATCTCTGCCTCGGCAGCCGCGTTTTGGGCTGCAGGCGCCATGCCCGGGTAGTCGAGCGCGCTCGGATACCACTCGCGGCGCATGGCCTCGGCCGCTGCAGCCGAAGGCACCCCTGCAGCCTCAGCCGCCTCAGCCTCCCGCTCGGCATTGATTTGCGCGACGAGCATCTGCACGCCCTTGCGCCCAATTTCGTATCCCGCAGGCGAACACGTGGTAAGCGACACCGAGCCACCCCATGCAAGCGGGTTGCCGTCGCAGCCGGCAACCATTATGCCGTCGGGCACCGCGCAACCCGCCGCCTGCGCGCCGGCAACCGCGCCGACTGCAATGGCATCTGCCAAGCCAATAATGGCGTCAGGACGCGTCAAGGGATCACGGCGGGCAAGCTTTGCCCCCAGCCGCGCACCATCGGACGAGCCGTACCGGTTTCCCCGGTTGATGACCTCAAAATGCGCCTCTGGATGCTCAGCCGCCACAGCACGCACACCCTCCAAACGCTGGGCGAGCGGCGGGCGCGACGTCTCCCCCACCACCGCAATATGCGTGGCACCGCGGGACAGCACGTGCTCAGCAATCAAACGCCCTTGTGCCGCATAATCGGCCGAAACCGAAAGCGCCCCGTCGGGCACATCAGGCGCACTCAAAAACACCACGGGCACCGGCAACGAGCGCAGCGGGCGCGGCACCTGGTAGGTCGACGGCTGCACCAGCACGCCGGCAAGCTGCATGCCCACGCAAAACTGCAGGTAGCGACGCTCGACCTCTTGGTCATCATCGGTATTCATAATAATCAGATCATAGCCCGCGCGAATGGCTTCGTTGCGCGCGCCGTTGGCAATCTGCAAGCTGCACCCGTGGTTCAGGCGCGGCAGTACCAGGCCTATGACCGCATTGACGCCGCCCGCCAGCAGGCGCGCCGTCTGGTTGGGCAGGTAGCCCAAGCGGTCGATGGCCTCGTTTACCAGCGCAAGCGTGTCGGGGCGCACGCGCTCGGGATGGTTGATCGCGTTGGACACCGTTCCCAGCGAAACACCTGCCTCGCGGGCAACATCGCTAATTTTGGTGCGCGCCATTTCGCCTCCGTATCCATATGCTGCAGCATGGAAAGCTTGCCGCCGCCCATCGTATGCGCATCAGTATACCAAGCAATTGAAGCGCTTTAACGATACGCCGCCGCGTGGTATACAATGGACACGCAACCGCACGCCCCTAACCTGGTAAGGAGACCGCATGCTCCTCGCGATTGATATGGGAAACACCCAAACCGCTCTTGGCCTGTTTGATGGCGATAAGCTCGTTCGCTCATGGCGCATGCCAACTGACCGCACCTTTACAGCCGACGAGATTCACGTGCGCCTGCTGGGATACCTGCGCATGTACGGGCTCACGCTGGGTTGCGTGGACGAGATTGCCTTTGCCGGCGTGGTGCCGCAGCTTACGCACGAATGGCATGCGGTGGCCGAGCGCATAGCCGCGCGGTGCATTGCCGTGGGACCGGACACGGCCGCGGTCACTCATATTCGCGCGCCGCACCCCGAAGAGGTGGGTGCCGATCGCATTGCCAACGCCGTTGCTGCCGAGAAGTTCTACGGTGCACCCTCGATTGTGGTGGACTTTGGCACAGCCACTAACATTGACGTGGTGGCCGCCGATGGTTGCTATATTGGCGGCGCCATTGCACCGGGCCTGCGGATTTCGATGGATGCGCTCGTGGCGCGTGCCGCACGCATTGCGAGCATTCCGCTGGAAACGCCGCCCCATGCCATTGGGTGCACCACCGAAGAGGCTGTGCAAAGCGGTGCCGTACTGGGCACCGCTGCGATGGCCGAGGGGCTGGTGGCCCGCATTCGCGCCGAGCTCGAAGCACCCGACGCCTGCGTCATCGCCACCGGCGGCCTTGCCCCGATTGTGGCAACCTCAACCAAGGTCTTTGATGTCGTTGATGGCCAGCTTACGCTTAAGGGCATTTGCGAGATCGCCCGCCGCATGCGCGACCGCGAGCCGCGTACCGTATAGCAGCGCTGCAACCCCGCGCATACGCAACGGGGCCGCAACCCCGCGCATACGCAACGGGGCTGCGAAACCACATACGGTACAACGGAGTCGCAGCGCCGCACACGGCACAGCGGGCTGCCTGGCCGTTACTCGGCATCCTGCCCGTCATCCGGCATGGTCGCGTCTGCCGCCAGGCGATGCGCCATTACGTCACAAGCAAGCGCGCCTACCACGGTCTTGGCATCCTCAATCTTGCCGTCCAGCACGGCATCAACCAGTTCCTGCACGTCAACGAGCTCGACATTAAGGAACTCGTCCTCATCGGGCTGCGCGCCTTCGAACGAAAGCTGCGTGGCCAGGTAGATGTGGATGAGCTCGTCGGTAAACCCCCCCGAGGTGGCAATGGTCGTAAGATACGCAATGCGACCAGCCACAAAGCCTGTCTCTTCCTTGAGCTCGCGCTTTGCCGCCTCAAGCGGCTCCTCACCCGGGTCCATCTTGCCTGCGGGAATCTCAACCGTTACACGATCGAGCGCCGTGCGATACTGGCGCACCAGCGCGATCTTGCCCTTTTCGGTGAGCGCCACCACGGCAACCGCACCACAATGGCGCACGACGTCGCGCAGCGAGCAATGGCCGTTGGGCAGCTTGACCTCCATGCGCTCCACGTCAAAGATCTTGCCGCTCCACACCGTTTCTTGGGTGAGAATCTGCTCGTGCAACTCGGCATCATGCTCGCCTTCGTCGCCCGGCACCAGATGACTTCCGTCGTCGGCGTGCACCGATCCGCCCGATTCATTGCTGGTAAGGTCTTCAAACGTCTGCGCGCCTTCCGCATCAAACGGGTCGTCGTTGCCCGCGCACTCGTCACGCACGTCGTCCTGCGCCATATGCGTTCCCCTCGTCGTTGCCGCCATACACCGCTCTTTGTACCCAATTGCCCAGTTATCCAAATGGGGGCTACCCCCAATTTAGACGCTTAGGCAAGGCGCGCGCCATTGAGGATGTGGCAAGACACGCAGCATTGCGGATGTCGACTTTGAGTCACTCCCCATATTGGATATTCCAAGCGGCGTCGTAAACATAGGAAAGCCCCCGAGGGACTTCCGTAGCCCACATGCCGCAGCCTCTCAGCAGCGCGACGTGAGCGTGGAAACCCTCGGGGGCTTTCCGGTTAGGAGTGAACCTACGCCTTAGACCTCAGCGTAGACATCCTTGAGCTTCAGCAGGTGCTGATAGCGGGCCATTGCGGCCTCCTCGTTCTCCTTGAAGAGCACCTCGGCGCGCTCAGGGAACGAACGGGTGAGCGAAGCATAGCGGGCCTCGTTCATCAGGAACTCCTGATAACCGCCCTTCGGCTCCTTGGAGTCGAGGGTGCCAGTAGCCGCACTCCACGGCCTTCTTCATCTCGGCCTGGCAGTTCTGCATGCCGCCCTTCTTGATGGAGTGCATCTCGCAGGGGCTGTAGCCGATGATAAGGGACGGACCGTCGTACGCCTCGGCCTCCTGGATGGCCTTAAGCGTCTGAGCCGGGTTGGCGCCCATGGCAACCTGGGCCACGTACACATAGCCATAGCTCATCGCGATCTCGGCAAGGCTCTTCTTCTTGGTCTCCTTGCCGGCCGCGTCGAACTGGGCCACCTGGCCGAGGTTCGAAGCCTTGGAAGCCTGGCCACCGGTGTTGGAGTAAACCTCGGTGTCGAACACGAAGACGTTGACGTCGTTGTTGCTGGCGAGCACGTGATCGAGGCCGCCGAAGCCGATGTCATACGCCCAGCCGTCGCCACCGAAGATCCAGAAGCTCTTCTTGGTGAGGAAGGACTTGTCGGCGAGAATCGCCTTGGCCTTGTCGCAGCCGCAAGCCTCGAGGGCCGCGATGTAGGCAGCAGCGGTGGTCTTGGATGCCTCGGCGTCCTTGCGAGCGTCGATCCAGGCCTTACCGGCAGCCTTCACGTCCTCGGGCGTACCCTCGGCAGCGATGAGCTCCTCGGTCAGCACCACGAGCTTGTTCTGAACGGCCTCGTAACCGAGTGCCATGCCCAGGCCGTGCTCGGCGTTATCCTCGAAGAGGCTGTTGTTCCACGCGGGACCATGACCGTCCTTGTTGACCGTGTACGGCGAACGGCCAGCCGGGTTGCCCCAAATGGAGGAGCAGCCGGTAGCGTTGGAGATGAACATGCGGTCGCCGCAGACCTGGGTGACGAGGCGCGCATAGGCGGTCTCGGCGCAGCCGGCGCAGGAACCAGAGAACTCAAGCAGCGGCTGCTTGAACTGGCTGCCCTTGACGTTTGCAGCCTCGAGCACGGGCTTCGGCGAGACCTCGGCCACGCAGTAATCGAAGGTCTTCTGCTCCTCGAGCTCCTGCTCCTGCGGCACCATGGTGAGGGCGCCCTTCGGGCAGACCTTGGCGCAGTTGGTGCAGCCCATGCAGTCGAGCGGACTGATGGCCATGGTGAACTTGAGGCCGGTGTCCTTCGGCATCTTGATGTCGAGCGTGCGCATGCCCTCGGGCGCGTTCGCGATCTCCTCCTCGGTCAGGCCGAACGGGCGGATCGTGGCGTGCGGGCATACATACGAGCACTGGTTGCACTGGATGCACTTGTCGGCGTCCCAATGCGGCACCATGACGGCAACGCCGCGCTTCTCGTACGCAGAGGCGCCCTGCTCGAACTGGCCGTCGGCGTGATCGACGAACGCGGAGACGGGGAGCTCGTCGCCCTCCATGCGGTTGATGGGCTCCATGATGTTCTTGACCTGCTTGACGAGCTCGGGACGGCCCTTGAGCTCGGCGGCGGGAGCCTCGTCGGCGGCGTTGGCCCACTCGGCGGGAACCTCATGCTTCACGAAGGCGGTGGCGCCGGCATCGATGGCCTTCCAGTTAGCCTCGACGACGTCCTGGCCCTTCTTGGCGTAGGACTTCTCGGCAGCATCCTTCATGTACTTGATGGCATCCTCCTGCGGGAGCACGCCGGCGAGCGTGAAGAACGCGGACTGGAGGATGGTGTTGGTGCGCTTGCCCATGCCCACCTGAACCGCCAGGTCGATGGCGTTGATGGTGTAGAGCTGCACGTTGTTCTTGGCAATGTAGCGCTTCTCAGCCGCAGAGAGGTGCTTCGAGAGCTCGTCGAAGTCCCACTGGCAGTTGATCATGAGCGTACCGCCGGGCTTCACACCCTGGGCAATCTTGAAGTGCTTCGTGATGTAGCTGGGGTTGTGGCACGCCACGAAGTCGGCCTTGGTGATGTAGTACGGGCTCTTGATGGGCTGATCGCCGAAGCGCAGGTGGCTGATGGTCACGCCGCCCGTCTTCTTGGAGTCGTACTGGAAGTAGGCCTGAACGTACTTGTCGGTGTGGTCGCCGATGATCTTGATCGAGTTCTTATTGGCGCCCACGGTACCGTCACCGCCAAGGCCCCAGAACTTGCACTCGATGGTGCCCTCGGCCGCCGTGTTGGGCGCGTCGGCATCCATGGGGAGGGAGAGGTTGGTGACATCGTCCACGATGCCGATGGTGAACTCGCGCTTGGGCTCGTCGGCCTTGAGCTCCTCGTAGACCGAGAACGCAGCCGCGGGCGGCTCGTCCTTGGAACCGAGGCCGTAACGGCCGCCGACAACCTTGATGCCGGTCTTGCCGGACTCATAGAGCGCAGAGACGACGTCCTCGTAGAGCGGCTCGCCAATGGAACCGGCTTCCTTGGTGCGGTCGAGCACGGCGATCTTCTTGACCGTCTCGGGCAGCGCAGCGATGAAGTGCTCGATGGACCACGGACGATACAGGCGGACCTTGACCAGGCCGACCTTCTCGTCATGGGCGTTGAGGTAGTCGATGACCTCCTCGAGGGTATCGCAGAAGGAGCCCATGCAGACCACGACGCGGTCCGCATCCGGCGCGCCATAGTAGTCGAAGAGGTGATAGTTGGTGCCGAGCTTCTCGTTCACCTGGTTCATGTAGTCCTCGACCACCGCAGGCAGCTCGTCGTAGGTCGTGTTGCAGGCCTCACGATGCTGGAAGAAGACGTCGCCGTCCTCGTGGGTGCCGCGGTTGTGCGGGTGCTCCGGGTTGAGGGCGTGGTCGCGGAACGCCTGGACGGCGTCCATGTCGCACATCTCGGCCAGATCGTCGAAGTCCCACACGGCGACCTTCTGGATCTCATGCGAGGTGCGGAAGCCGTCGAAGAAGTTCAGGAACGGCACGCGGCCCTTGATGGCGGAAAGGTGCGCCACGGCGGCGAGGTCCATGACCTCCTGGACGTTGGTCTCGGCGAGCATGGCGAAGCCGGTCTGGCGGCAAGCCATCACGTCGGAGTGATCGCCGAAGATGTTGAGCGCGTGGGAGGCAACCGTACGCGCGGAGACGTGGAACACGCCCGGCAGGTGCTCGCCAGCAATCTTGTACATGTTCGGGATCATGAGCAGCAGGCCCTGGGAAGCCGTGTAGGTGGTGGTCAGCGCACCGGCGCAGAGCGAGCCGTGAACGGTGCCCGCGGCGCCACCCTCGGACTCCATCTCGATGACCTTCACCGGGGTTCCGAAGATGTTCTTCATCCCCTGGGCTGCCCACTGGTCGACATGGTCGGCCATGGGGCTGGACGGCGTGATGGGGTAAATCCCCGCAACTTCGGTGAACGCATACGATACGTATGCGGCGGCCTCGTTGCCGTCCATGGACTTGAACTTGCGCGCCATATACCTTCTCCTCTCATTAGGTATACAGGTTCCCGGCGCCCGTGTGCACCGGGGCTTTTCCGCATTTCTTGGCAATTCGCTGGATAATGGCCGTGTCTGCGCAAATGGCGCGGCCACCGCGTTGGGCCTCGGCGATGAGGGGAAGCCCGCCGCAAGCGAAAATCCACATGCGACTTTATTGTACCGCGTTCGCGGCGGGCGTAATCGTGAATCTGCGTTCCCGTTTGATTTGCTTACGCGACGGAGCGAGGCGGGAGCGTGGCTGCAGCGCGCGGCGGGGATGGGTGCTATGGTAGCTATCAAGAGGTGATGCATCCATGCATACGTGGACATGGGCAGAGGGCGCGTTTGTGGGCGCGCATGCCCGGGAGGCGAGCGGCGACGCGGCGTCGGCGGGCGCTGCGCACGAGGCGCGCTCCGATGAGGCCGCGGGCGATGCCCGATAGGTCGACTGCGCTAGAATATCGAGCATAGAGCCGCGAGATGTGCCCGCCGCGAGGCGCGCAGGGCAGAAAGGTCGGACAGCCATGGCAGACCTGTTCAACATCATGAAGATCCATGTGGGCGAGGACAAGCTTCGTGCCCGCGTCCTGGTGAACCCCGGCATGCCGGTGCGCACCTCCGAGGATATTGAGGCGACGGCGCGCGTCTACGATCTGGCTCCGGCCATTGCCCAGCACGCCTGCTATGGAGACGAGGGCGAGAAGTTCCATGACTGCATGGGCGATACCGAGCTCGCACACCTGCTCGAGCACCTCACCGTCGAGATCATGAATCAGACGGGGCTCGCGGGTGACATCTCCTTTGGC
>CASEER010000007.1 GCA_949287085.1 uncultured Coriobacteriaceae bacterium | reverse complement strand
CCGCGGGGGCATCCACCACCGGTGAGGGGCCGGCGGGCGCGCCGATCTCCTCCATCTCCACAAGGTACTGGGTGCCATCGATTGAGATCTTAAATTTACGCAGCATTGCTCTGGGTCCCTTCCGTGTTCTTTTTCTTATAGATGTGCTTTACCGCAAACGAGCTCTTATTGAGGGCTCCCGCGCCGAGTGCCGTGGCTATGACCGCGACGCGTTGATATTCGGGGTTGGCGATGGAGATGCGCTTGACCGCGAGTTTGCTGGTTTCTTGGGCGCCTGCTGCCAGGGCGGCGGCAATAATGCACGCGGGGAGGTGCTCGGCCGGATCAACGGGCAGATATGCGGGGACCGGCTCCCATTCGCTCGCAGGAATGCCCGGTGCCAGCTCGACAGGGCGCTCCGGCGCGCGCGTTGACGCCGTTCCGCGTTGGTTGCGTTGCCGCGCCGAGCGCGAAAATCGCTCGCGCAGCCAAGAACGAAAACCCATGTGGCCGTCCTTTCTCACGCGCCTTGAGGAAGGTGAAGCGCTCGGCGCGTGTACATATGAAGATATTGTATAGGCTCGCGTGCCGTTGTGACGGAAGCAATCCCTGAACGGCAGGAGGGGGCTGTGTGGAGGTTCCGCAGCAGCCCGCTACCCCTCTGGACGGGGTGACTACTGCGCCTGCCGGGCGGGCATAATGACCAAGATTCAACAGCGTACGCAGAAACCGAGTAACGTATGGAGGCACGTATGGCTACGTTTTTTAAAGATGAAAACGACAAGTTTTTGGCTGCCCTGCAGGTAGAGACGCCGGCGCCCGCGGGCTACACCGCGCTGGAGGCCAACACCACCGATGCCGCGACCGAAAAGCACGTCCCGGTGGTCGACATTCAGCACGACGGCCGCCTGATTCAGGTGACCGTGGGCGAGACCGAGCACCCCATGGAGACCGCGCACTACATTCAGTGGATCGCGCTTGAGGCGGGCGACCGCCTAGAGGTGCACCACCTCAAGCCCGGTCAGAGCCCGGTGACGTTCTTCCCGGGTGGCGTAAAGTCGGGTACGGTGTATGCCTATTGCAACCTGCACGGCTTGTGGAAGGCGGAGTTCTAAGCGGTTAGCTCTGCACCTTATAGCTGCGCCCGATGGCACAGACATGAACAGGGTCGTCTGCGGGCGACCCTGTTTGGCATACCATGAGATACTTAAGGGCAGTGCTGGTGGCTGCGGCCGAGCGCAGGCAGCGGAGCGGTGGCGAGCGGCGCAGTCGTGATCGCGCCGCGCGATGACGCTGACGCGCGGTTGCGCAGGCGGCCAACCGGTTGCCAGCAGGGCGGCGAGCATGATGCGGAACAGAAAAGGGGGCGCGGCCCATGAACATAGCGATTGCGCAGATTGATATGCGCCTGGGCGACATCGAGGCCATTTGCGCCCGGATTGAAAGCCAGGCGGTGCTTGCGCACGAGCAGGGCGCGCGATTGCTCTGCACGTCGATGCCGCTCTTTGCCGGCGCTACGCCAACGCCGCTCGTTGAAGAAACCAATTACGTGCACGACCTGATCACCAGCTTGGAGGGCATGGCGCATCGGCTTGAGCGGCTGGGCATGATGGCGCTCGTGCCGGCCTTTGCGTCGTTTCAGGGCGCGCCGGTGTTTGAGCTCTTCTTGCTCAAAGAGGGCAACGTGGTGCCGCTCCGCACCTTGCTGGCGTTTCGGCGTGCGCAGACGGGCGAGGATGACGCATGGCTCACGCCCGTCTTTGACGTCGATGGGGTGCGCTGCGCGGTGGCACTCGACGCCGAGCGCATCGGCGACCAGCTGCCGCCCGGCTGCGACCTGGTTATCTATTTCCAGACGAGTCCGCTCGACATAACGCAGGCCGAAACCAGCGCGGTGGCGGCCATTGCCGACGATTACTTTAGGCCCGCGGTCACCAAGCGGAGCGTGTGGCTTGCGTGCGTGGCCCCGGTGGGCTCGTACGACCGCGCGCTCTTTGCGGGCGGTTCGTTTGTGATGGACGATTGCGGGCGCGTGGTGGCGGCGGCCCCGTGCTTTGAGGAAGCCCTGCTGGTGCAAGATGTGCAGCGCGGCATGACGCTGCCGTGCCTTGAAGACCACGAGCTGCCGCGGTTCGAGCGAACCGAATGGCTGTGGAACGCGCTGAGGCTGGGGCTGGTTGACGAGGCGGCTGCGCAGGGCACCGCGCGGGCGGCCTTGGTGCTCGAGGGCGATCTGCCGAGCTCGCTGACGGCGGCGCTTTGCGTCGATGCATTTGGCCCACGCAACGTGGTGGGCCTGCTTATTGCGCGCGCGCATGCGCTCACACCGGCGCAGGATGCGGCCGAGCGCGAGCGTACGGCCCGCGTGCGCAAGCTTGCCGATGCGCTGCATATAAGGCTGGTCGAGCGTACCGAGCCCGATGCCGCGCTCCTGTTTGACCGCGATACGTGGCAGGCGCCAACACCTGCTGCGGCAGCGGAGGCCGCGCGCACCTCGGCGCACCTGGCCCAGCTGTACCTGGACGAGGTGGCTCATGCCGAGCACGCGCTGCCGGTGAGCTCGCTTACCAAAACGGATTATGCCTTGGCGCCGCATGGGCTCGCGGGCAGTGTGGCCGGTGAGGTCGCGCCCTTTGGCGATGTGTATCTAACGGCGCTTGAGTTTGTGGCGCGCATGCGCAACCGGGCGGGCGCAGCGGTGCCGGCGGGGCTGGTGAGCTTGCGCGGCGTGCAGGCGTACCTCGCACAGCTCGAGGAGCGTGCGGCGTCGCTCGAGGCGGCGCGACCGGCCTATGCGCAGCAGATGTGCGAGCTGCTGGCGTCGCTTGAGCCGAGCCAAATCGACGGTGTGCTTGAAGCGCATGTTGACCGCGGCGTGCCGTTTGAGGACATTCCGCTCGCAAGCACGCGGCCCAATGTCGTGGCGCTGCTGCTCATGCTCGTTCGGCGCGGCGAGGCGGCGCGGCGCACGTTGCCGCGGGTGCCTGCGGTCTCAGCACGATCGTTTGAGGAGCGCGCATGGCCGGCCGATCTGGCATGGTCGGATATGGGCCGTCATGGGATGGAACCCGTTGACCTGGAGGACGTGGCGCGGGCAACCATAGAGCGGGCCGAGCAGCGCGGCGAAGAGGCCGGCGCGCGCATGCGCAACGAGGTCATGAGCTTTGTAAGCAGCCTTTTGGGCATAACGCCCGAGCAGCTTGAGGCTATGAGCACCGACGAGGGCCGCGAGCAGTTGGGAAGCAAGTTGCCACAGCTTGAAGACCAGGTTCAGCAGGCGCTACGCGGCATGTTCGAAGGCAGTGGCGCTGGCGGTTCCGCGGGCGGAGGCCCGGGTACGCCGGGGTCCCACGGGTTCTCGTTCTTCGCGCAAAACTAGGCGCAAAAATGCAAACGCGCAAACGTGCGTTCTATGGTATGCTCTAAGAACAGATGTTCGTTTATGGTGCGGCGCGGGGTCGCGTGCTGCGGCAGCGGGAGGAGGCGCTATGGTCGTTCTGGGCATTGACCCCGGGCTGGCAAATACCGGCTGGGGCGTTGTTGAGGAGCGACGGGGCGCATGCCGATGCCGGGCATACGGGTGCATCCATACAACGACCGATACGGACCTGGCAACCCGCCTACGCCGCATTGTTGACGAGCTGGTGGCGGTTGTGGATCGGTACCAGCCGCATGCCGCTGCGGTTGAGGGCATTTACTTTGGCGTTAACGTGCGCTCGGCCATCCCTACGGCCCATGCGCGCGGGGCGGCGCTCGTGGCGTGCTCGCTTGCAGGCGTTGAAGTGGGGGAGTACACCCCCATGCAGATCAAGCAGGCGGTCGTGGGCACCGGCGCCGCGGACAAGCGGCAGGTGACCTATATGGTGCGGAACCTCCTGCACCTGGACCACGACCCCAAGCCCGACCACGCGGCGGACGCGTTGGCCTGCGCCATTTGCCATGCCAACCTGTGGCGCACGGCCGCTGCCACCAACGGCGCCTACATCAAAGAGAAGGGAAACCCCTACGCATGATTGCTCAGCTGCATGGAACCTTGCTGGAGGCGACGCTTTCGACTGCGGTGCTCGATGTGTCGGGCATCGGCTTTGAGGTGGGCATTTCGGGCATGACGGCGGCCGCGTTGCCGGCGCTCGGCGAGGAAGCGCGCCTGTATACCCGCATGCGCGTGGGCAACGATGCCGTGGCGCTCTTTGGGTTTGCCACCGTGGAGGAGCGCACGATGTTCGACCGGCTCGTGTCCGTGTCGAGCGTGGGGCCGCGTCTGGCGCTCGCCGTGCTTTCCAAGTATTCAGTCTCGCAGATCTACTCCATCGTTATGGCCGAGGACACCGCCGGCATGTCCGCGGTGCCGGGCGTGGGCAAAAAGACTGCCCAGCGTCTGATCTTGGAGCTCAAGGGCACGCTCGCCAAGGACCACGGACTTGCTGCGGCCGATGTGCCCGCACGCGGCCAGCTGCCGCTCGCGCACGCTGCGTCCTCGCCGCTCGATGATGCGCGGGCGGCGCTCCTCTCCATGGGCTTTAGCCCGCAGGAAACCGACTTGGCGCTCGATGGGTATGATGGGGAGAACATGCGGGTTGAGGACCTGCTGGCGGCAGCGCTTAAGCGACTGGGGATGGATGCATAATGTGGGAAGCCGATGAACAGGATGTGTGGCAGGACGTTCCGCAGCATGCGCCTGCCTCTGCGCCCACGGCGGGTGTCCACGGCGACCGGTTTGTGACGGGCAACCTCACCTCGGACGACCTTGATGTGGAGCGGAGCCTGCGCCCGCAGCTCTTGGACGATTACTGCGGCCAGGAGCACATTAAACAGAGCCTGCGCATTCTGATTGAGGCGGCACAGAGCCGCGGCGAGACGCTCGACCATGTGATCTTTTCGGGCCCGCCGGGTCTGGGCAAGACGACGCTCGCCACGGTGCTCGCCAACGAGCTAGGCGCGCAGATCAAGACCACCTCTGGTCCGGCTATCGAGCGCACGGGCGATCTGGCGGCCATCCTCACCAACTTGCAGCCAGGCGATGTGCTGTTCATCGATGAGATCCATCGCCTCAATCGTTCGGTGGAGGAGATCCTCTATCCTGCGATGGAGGATTTTGCCCTCGACATCGTGATCGGCAAAGGGCCGGCTGCGCGCTCGATCAGGCTTGAGATTCCGCATTTCACGCTCGTGGGCGCCACGACCCGTTCCGGCATGCTCACCGGTCCGTTGCGCGACCGTTTTGGCATCTCGTTCCGCTTGGATTACTACGCGGTCGAAGACCTCGCCCAGATCGTGAAGCGCTCTGCGTCCATTTTGGGCGTGACGATCGACGATGATTCCGCAGTTGAGATTGGCTCGCGCTCGCGCGGCACGCCGCGCCTGGCCAACCGCCTGCTCAAGCGGGTGCGCGACTATGCACAGGTACGGGGGAGCGGGGCGATCGATTTGCCCATCGCGCGCGAGGCGCTCGAGTTCTTTGAGATCGACGAGCTCGGCCTCGATTGGATGGACATTCGCATCTTGGAGACGCTCGCCCAAACCTTCCATGGCAGGGCCGTGGGCCTGAGCACGCTGGCAAGCGCGGTGGGCGAGGACCCCTCGACGCTCGAGGACGTGTACGAACCGTACCTGCTGCAGCGGGGGCTCATCGTCCGCACGCCTCAGGGCCGCATGGCAACCCCTGCCGCCTTCGACCACCTGGGCATGACTCCGCCCGCTGCATAGCCCGCGGTCTTAGGCCTCTGCTGGACACAACCCGTTCGTCGCAGAGCTTGTGCGCAGGCCTTTCCATCCGCGCTTTTGGCGCCGTTTTGTTTTCGTGCGGCTTTGCAGAAAGCCCCAGCATTGAAGAATGTCCCAGCTTTGCAGAAAGCCCCAGCTTTGCCGGGGCTTTCTGGAATGGTTGAGTATGGACGTATAGATAGAGCGGCGCGCCCGGAGGCAAGCGCCTGCGCGATTCCTACGCGATCTTCCTCACGTTGAGCGCCTGGGTCTCGCCCGGCTTCTTGCCCGGACCGACCTCAAACTCAACGCGATCGCCCTCGTCGAGGGTCTTGAAGCCGTCCATCTGGATAGCGCTGAAGTGCACGAAGACGTCGGACTTGGTGCCATCGGCGGGTGCTTCGTCGGGCGCGATGAAACCGTAGCCCTTCTCACGGAAGAAGGATTTCTTGATCGTTCCGGTCATGCTGTACCTTTCTTTCTACGCTCACGCGGGAGCGGGTAGCGTGCCTGCGGGCGCGGGCACCGAGGTGCAATCATACCCCTAAGAACTCCTCTCCAGCCCGAGATTTCCGTCAGCGCTGCGGGCGCGCTTCCGCGCTACACTGATGGTGCGCAGCCCCGCATGGGCGCGCATGGCCCAACAGTTTTCATGCGAGGAGGACCTATGGCCTGCACGACCATCCTGATTGGTAAAAAGGCGAGCTACGACGGCTCGACCATCGTTGCCCGTAACGAAGATTCGCCCAATGGTCAGTTTGAACCTAAGCGGCTGACGGTCGTTCAGCCGAGCGAGCAGCCGCGCACGTACACCTCAACGGCCTCCCATCTCACTATCGAGCTGCCCGACAACCCCCTGCGCTACACGGCCGTGCCCGATGCCATTCCCGGCCACGGTCCGTGGGCGGAAGCGGGCTTCAACGAGCTCAACGTGGGCATGAGCGCCACCGAGACCATCACCTCGAATCCACGCGTGCTGGGTGCCGACCCGCTCGTCGAATATCAACCCGCGCAGGGCACCGAGGGCGAGGAAGGCTACGTGCCGCCGCGCCCCGGCGGCATTGGCGAGGAGGACATGGTTACGCTCGTGCTTCCCTATATCACGAGCGCGCGTGATGGCGTGAAGCGCTTGGGGGCCCTGCTGGAGCAGTACGGTACCTACGAGATGAACGGCGTCGCGTTTAGCGACGTTGACGAGATCTGGTGGCTTGAGACCATTGGCGGCCACCATTGGATTGCCAAGCGCGTGCCCGACGATGCCTATGTGACCATGCCCAACCAGCTGGGCATTGATTACTTTGACCTTGCCGACGCCGAGGGCGATCAGGTCGAGCACATGGCGAGCGCCGACCTGCGCTCGTGGATGGCCGAGCACCATCTGGACCTTACCCTCATGCGCCCCGAGGCATTCGACAGCATCTACGATGACTTTGTGGACGATTTCGAGGACATGGCAGCCGATGAGGTGGAGGATGTCGATGCTGCCGATGAGGATGCGGACGATCTCCGCGCGCTCATTGAGGACGTGCGCGCCGGTATGCTCGCCGGCGACATTTTCAACCCACGGGCTGCCTTTGGAAGCCACAGCGAGAGCGACCATGTGTACAACACGCCGCGCGCGTGGTACATGCAGCGCTGCCTGAACCCGCACGACGGGTGGGACGGCCCGCATGCCGCCTATGGCCCTGAGGACGACGACATCCCTTGGGACCGCGTGCCGGAGCGCAAGCTCACCATCGAAGACGTCAAGTGGGTGCTCTCGGCCCATTATGAGGGCACGCCGTTCGACCCCTACGGCAGCAAGGGGTCCGCGGCTACACGCGGGCGCTACCGTCCCATTGGCATCAACCGCAACGGTCAGCTCGCCGTGCTCCAGCTGCGCCCCTACGTGCCCGAGGCGTACCGCGCTGTGCAGTGGATGGCTTTTGGCTCCAACCCCTTTAACGCGCTGGTGCCGTTCTATGCCAATGTGGACGAGCTGCCCGCCTACCTTGGCAACACGACGGCGCGCGTGACAAGCGAGAGCTTCTACTGGGCAAACCGCCTCATTGCAGCGCTCGCCGATGCACGCTTTCACGAGAACGCGGCGGCGGTCGAGGCATACCAGGAAAAGATGGCGGCGCTCGGCCACAAGATGCTGCACGATACCGATGCCGCGGTGGCCGGGCTCGCCCCCGCGGAGGTGTCGGAGAAGCTCGCTGCAGCAAACGAGGCGCTTGCGGCAGACCTCAAGCGCGCAACGGAGGAGCTGCTGGGCAAGGTGCTTTACACCACGAGCTGCGCGATGAAAAACAGCTTTGCCATGTCCGACAACGTGCGTGAGTAGCAAGCGCACCACCAACGCGCACCCTTGAGCTTTGCGGCAATGCGTGCGCGGTGTAGCGCGTGCCGGCGCGGGCGGTAAGCTTTGGGCATCTAAAGCGTGCCACCCGCACCATGGGGCTACCGACGGGTGGCTTGGGGTACAAGGGGAGCAACGAAAACGCGGCGCGCAGGCGGCTGCGTGCCCGCCCAACCAGGGAGGCATTATGGCCACGACATCATTTGAAGAGCTTGTTACCAACATGGTGAACGTAAGCCTGGGCGCTGCTGCCATGGCGGCAGACAAGGGCAAGGAGTTTGTTGACGAGCTGAGCGCCCGGGGGGCGCAGGCACGCGACGAGGCGGCGCAAAGCGACCTGGGCCGTTCGGTGACCGATGCGTTTAAGCAGGCGGGCGGCATGGCCAACGATGCGGCCGAGCGCTTGGCCTCGCAGGGGGCCACCGTAGCCGAGCGCGTGCTGGACGAGCTGATCGTGGCGCGCGTCCGCCCGCTGACCACGCCCGAGCGCGCTGCGTTTGTGGCCCATGTGACCGAGCTCGTGGATGCGGTGCCCACGGCAGCCGTTAACGTTCCCGTTGAGACCGTCGAGCCGGATGAAGACGCGGCGGCAGATGCCGCGCCGGCCGATGCGGCCACCGCGGACGACGAACAGTAACGAAGGCGACTATCCGTCATGAACTTCGGCACGAACACCAACACCCCACCGACCGAACCGCTCGTTCCCGACGAGTCGTTGCGCGATGAAGAGCTCGCCTACGGCCCATCGCGAACGAGCTTCAAGCGCGAACGCGCGGTTGACGAGGTGCCCGAAGAGCCCGAGGCGATGGCGGATGCCGATAAGTACCAGCTCACGCTGACGGGCAAGCGCCGCCGCATCGCGCAGATCTTCCATATTGCGCGCAAGTACGAGGTGTGGAAGAACATCACGCCGGTGCGGCTGCGCCACATGCTCGAAGAGCTGGGCCCCATGTTTGTCAAAATGGGGCAGATCCTATCCAACCGTTCCGAGATTTTGCCGCAGCGCTACTGCGACGAGCTGCGCTATCTGCGCACCGAGGCCGACCCGGTGCCCTACCCGGTGGTGCTTGAGTGCCTGGAGGCCGAGTACGGCAAGAAGCTCGGCGAGCTATTTGACGCCATCGATCCCAACCCGCTTGGCAGTGCCTCGCTTGCGCAGGTGCACCGCGCGCGCCTGGTTACCGGCGAGGACGTTGCCGTCAAGGTGCAGCGCCCCGGTGCGCAGCAGGTCATGGCGCAGGACATCGATATCATGCGCTCGCTCGCGCGCCTGGCCACGCGCCTTATCAAAACCGAGCAGATCATCGACTTGGGCGAGGTGGTGGAGGAGCTCTGGCGTTCCTTCCGCGAAGAGACCAACTTTTTGGCCGAGGCGCGCAACCTCGATGAGTTCTATGCGTTCCACAAGCACACGCCCGGAATCTCGTGCCCGCGCTCGTACATGGACCTCTGCACGGAGCATGTGGTGGTCATGGACTACATCGAGGGCATCTCGATCTCAGAGCCGGCGGAGCTCGTGCGCGCAGGCTATAAGCTCAAAGACATCGGCGAGCAAATCGTGGACGACTACGCCACGCAGGTGCTCGACGACGGCTTTTTTCACGCTGACCCCCATGCGGGCAACATCATCCTGTCGGGCGGGGTTATCTACTTCATTGACCTGGGCATTGTTGGCCGCATGTCGTCGCACGATCGCGGCGTGGTGAAGGACATCATCTTCGCGGTGGCCGAAAACGATGTGCCCAAGCTCAAGGATTCGTTTATGCGCTTTGCCATTTCGCGCGGCGATACGGCGGCCATCGACCATACGGCGTTCTTGACGGATCTTGACTATATCGTGCAGGACTTTGGCGGGAGCAATCTGAGGGACCTCGACATCGGGCGCTTTTTGACCGCGCTCATTAACCTGGCGCGTAAGAACAACATCGAACTGCCGCCCGTGGTGACCATGTTTGCGCGCGGCATGGTGACGCTCGAGGGGCTGCTTTCGGAGTACATGCCCGACGTCAATATGATCGAGATCATCCAGCAGCACATCGCGCACGAGAAGAGCTCGTACGAGCGGGTGCGCGAGCTGGTGGAAGAGCTTGCCACGGGGTCGGTCCGGGCAGCTAAGGGGTCGCTGCAAACGGCGGAGTATCTGGGGCTGGCGAGCCGCATGCTCACGCGCGGGCAGCTTAAGGTGAACACCGAGCTCATGGGTTCGGACGAGGTGCTGCGCCGCGTGGGCGGCATTGTGGACCGCGCGTCGATGGCCATCGTCGTTGCTGGCCTGTTTATTGGCTCGTCGGTGGTCTACTACGCGCGCATTCAACCCGTTATTTTTGGCATCCCCATCATCGGTTTCTTGGGCTATTTGTCGGCGCTCATTTTGGCGCTCATGCTGGGGCGCGAGATCTGGCGGAACTCTCGCGGGAAACGTTAGGACTGGCCTGCGCCCCCCGGCTGGTTTTTCGCAGGAATTGCCAGGGGCGGCCTTTGCCTCCCGGTGGGGTTCTCGCGCGAAACGCTAAGATTGGCTTTCGCCCCCGGCGGGGTTTGCGATTTCGATATTGCTGAAAGTGCGGGCGTCGCGGTCATATTCAAAAACAAGGACGCAGCAGTTGCCCAGGTACACGTCTTGGTCGCACTGGGCGTAGGCGGCCCAGGCGGTCTTAAACGTGCGGCTGATGGAGCCGTGGGCAATGGCCAGCACGTCGCCCGTGCAGCTATCCATGAGGTCACGTAGGGCGTTGACCACGCGGTAGCGTGCACCTGCGGTAGTTTCGCCGCCGCGGGTAACGGCAACCTCGCCGGGGTTCCAGGGGCTCACGCCCAGACGTTCCACCGGCTGACCTTCATAGATGCCGTAATCGCGTTCCATAAGGCCGGGCTCTGCCGTGCGGGGCAGCGCGGCCAGCTCGGGAATCTCGGCCACCACAACATCGAGCGTTTGCTGCGCGCGCCCTAGGGGCGAGGCGGCAACATGACAAAACGACGCATGTTGCTTGCACAGCCACGCGGCCGTGCGCCGTGCCTGCGACACGCCCTCTTGGGTGAGGGGCGAGTCGCAGCGTCCCTGCAGAATATGGCGCGTGTTGAAGACCGTTTGTCCATGGCGCATGAGGTAGAGCTTCTGCATGGCTACACCAGTTTCTCGTAGGCAATGCGGGTCAGATCGGTTTCGTCGTTGCCCTTGGTTTTGAGCTCAAAGGGCGCAAGCTCGGTAAAACCATGGCGCGTCAAAAACGAGCGCATGGCAACGTTGCCGGGGTGCGTGTCGATGCGCAGGCTTGCGCGGCCCGCTTGGCGCGTGAGGTCCTCGGCAGCGGCAAACATAAAGCCCATGACGCCGCGCTTGAGGGCCTCGGCGGCCGTGGCGCAGCGATGGATGGCGGCATAGGTGGGCGTGCCATCGGGCGCGGTGTTGGGTGTGAGCCAGGCAAGGCCGGGCGCGATGTACTCCGGATCGGCGTCAAGGCGCAAGGCAAGGGTGCCCACGAGCGCGCCGGTGGCGTCTTCGGCCACCCAGCAGGCGTCGCAGGCCAGGTCGCGCTCGACGCTAGCCAGGTCAGGATAGCCGTGCTGCCACTGCTCAATGCCAAAGCGCGCAATCGAACGCTTGCCGTCTTCAAGAATTGCCATCACGCGCGCGGCCTCCGCGGGCATGGCGCGACGCATGGTCAATGTTTCCGTCATCGTGGTTCTCCTCGCGATCGGGCGCCTGTGGGCGCGTCTCCAAGGCTAGCTGCATTACCATAGGCGTTTTGCGCGCCGGCGCAAGACCCGCTCGCCGACTCAAGAAAGCGGCACATTTTGCCCGCAGGGCGTGTACGATGCAGCCGGACGCACGGCGATATACTGCAGAGCACGTTGCGACCGCGTGGCAGGTGAGGGTGCTTGCGATCCGCCAAGTAAAAGGAGGGCTTATGAAAACGATGCAGCAAGTATATGAGCTGTTTGAAGACGCTGGGTGCTGCAGCTTTGCCACGCTCGACGGCGCGGGCGGTGTCGATTCGCGCATTGCGCACTTTTTTGCATTTGACAACGAGGGGTTGTACCTGCGCACCAGGCGGGTGAAGCCGTTCTATCGTCAGCTTAAGCTGGGTCACCTGACCGTTTCGGGCAACAAGACGGCCGTGCCGTGTGTGTGGGATGTCGATAACATGCCGCATGTTCAGCCGGGGTATATGGTGCGGGTAACAGGCACCGTGCGCGAGCTCACGCAAGAAGAGGTGGACGAGAAAGTCGCGGCAAACCCGCTCTTTAACGTGGCGGTGCATGACATCGATGCGTATCCCGAGACCGCGGTGTTTGTGCTCGATCGTTTTCATGGCGAGTGCTACGATTACGACTTCAACATGGTCCATCGCGACTACAAGATCTACCGCGAGCGCTTTTCCTTTGGTGACGACGAGTTTGAGGAACCGGGCCTTTCCATTGACGCGAATCGCTGCATTGGGTGCGGTGAATGTGCTCGCGCGTGCACGTACCGGGCGATTGCCGCCAACCCAAGCGGGCGAACCATGCGTATCGTGGGCGAGCGCTGCGACGAATGCGGCAACTGCTACCACGTATGCCCGACCGGTGCCGTCCAGTCCAAAAGTTGCGCCTAGCGCTTGGCGGCTCCGTGCGCATTGCTGGGACGGTGAATCCGGCTTGTGCGCTGCAGCGCGCCTGGCATGAGCAGCCTGATGAGGTTCCGCGCCAGGTGCGTGACGACCGGTGAGGCTCCGCGCCGGGCACGTGACGTCCGATGATCTTCCCCGCGCTTGTCCTGTAACGATTATTTTCTGAGTGTCGAGGTCCCCGATTTTGACGTTTTTGGTGGCTAAAACGCACAATCGAGGATCTCGTTATGAGGCGACACGTACCAGCACGGCTACGGGTGAAGAGAAGCCGTCTTGGAGGAGGTCGCCTTCCGGGCGGCGCCAGGCCGTGTAGCCTTCCCAACAACGACCGTCGCTTTGCAGAAAAATAGGCCCCACGGACCTATTTTTCGAGGTTTGGTTACATGAGGGAAAGCGCGCCGGAAAAACACGCCGGGCAAGCGCACGAGGAAAGCACGCCGCCCGGCCGCAGGGTTGCCGGCAACGACTCCTTAGAACGAGAAGAAGTCGAAGCGCGGCGGCAGAACCTTCACGCGGTGGGTGCCCGGCTGCTCGCCGAGGCTCTCCACAAAGGCATCCATCGAATCGAGCAGGTGATCCCACGAGAAGAACCGCTCGGCATCGATGTCAAAGTACTCGCAGATGAGCTCGCACCCGCGCGGCACAATGCCGTGCATGAGGACGGTTGCCGTGCGGAGCTCCAAAAACGCGTCGACGAGCGCCTGGTGCATGAGGGCGTCGCCCGCGGCCTGGTCTTCCTTCTGCGCGGCCTTGGCAGCCTTGCTCGCGTCGCTCCAGCGCTTATTGGCGGCGCGCAGATATGCGTCGCACACGCTGAGCGCGCGGTGAAGCTCGGTGCGGTGCATAGCCTGCTCGAAGGCGAGGACGGCCTGCTCGGATGCCTCGGCAACCTCGGGTGATGCGGCGCCGGCCGGAATGCATCCGGTACGCACAGAGCTCGGGTCGTCCTCCTTTTTGGCCACGCCGTAGAAGCACGAGCGTGCCAAGCGGTTGAACACGCCGGTCAGGAGCGTTCCCTCCTTGAGCACCGGGTCGATCACGCGCTTGTCGTCGCGGGCAAGGAGCGGCGTTCCATCGGGGTTCTTGCCCGTCTCGCGCAGATCGTATGCCTTAGGGCTGAAACTCACCGGCTTCTCTCCGAGGCCCAATGAGAGGAAGTGGGCGCGCAGCTGCTCGGCGCTGTAGTGGTCGAGGAGCTCGCTTGCGGGCGGGGGCGGCGTCTGGGAGCTCGAGCTCGCCTTTTTACCCATGTAGAGCACGTGATAGTTGGCCACAAGCGTACTCTGCTGCATGTTCCAGCCGAGCGCCTCCCACATGGCCGTCTGCGCGACGCCGTAGAAGTAGATGTTGTCCTGACCGATGAACTGGTACACGTGCGC
Organism: uncultured Coriobacteriaceae bacterium; assembly: GCA_949287085.1. GTDB lineage: Bacteria > Actinomycetota > Coriobacteriia > Coriobacteriales > Coriobacteriaceae > Enorma. The sequence goes on along the minus strand of CASEER010000007.1, from coordinate 45,589 downwards.
CTCGGGATCGCACCACCAGTCGCGCCAGTTGTGCGCAGCGTAACGCGTGCCACCGGCCTGCTCGTCTGCCGCAAGCGCCGTGCGCGTGAAGCTGACGGGTGCCCAGAGGCTCTCGGGCCAGACCCAGCAGGTGAGGCCGGAGCAGCCGCATTCATCGGTTACGGGGACGCCCCAGGCGATGTTGCCCGTAAGGCGGAACGGCACGAGCGCCTTTCCGGAGCGGAAGCGCACGCCGCCTGCTCCGAGCACCTCGTGCGCGTCGTCGCGTTCGCGCCAGCTCGGGAAGGTCACGGTGAACGAGCTCTTGTTGCCTTCGGGCTCTGTCACGGTGTGCGGCGGCAGCTCGCCCTCGATGGCGTCGAATGCCTCGCGGAACTTGTTCTGAATGTAGAGCTGCGGCGGGTTAAGCCACTCTTCGAGGGTCTTTACCACCACGGAGCGCACCGTCTCGTCGCCCTCGAGCTTCTTGGTGAAGCCTTTCAGGAAGTCGAGGTAGGACGGGAGGTCGAAGTAGATGTTGTCCACGGGGCGAAGTTCCGGGGTCTCGCCGGTGAGCGCGCTTTTGGGCGCGATGAGCTCCTCCGGTTCGAACTGATGTCCCAGGTCGCACTCGTCCGCATAGGCTTTCTCGGACTTGCAGCCCTGGATGGGGCACCTGCCCGTGACCTGGCGCCCGTTCAGGAACTGCTGCGCCACCGGGTCGAAGAACTGCTTGGTTGCGCGCTTCTCGAGCGCGCCCTGCTCCTTGAGGCGCAAGATGATCTCGTCGGTCATCTGCTCGTGAACGTGCACGGCGGGTTCGAGGGCGCTGCCACCGAAGAAGTCGGGCTCAACATCGTAGCCGGCGAGCGTTGCGGCTTGGCTCTCGTGGTTCGCCTCCACATAATCGGAGATGTGCTTTTCGTAGCCCTGTTCGTCATGCAGCTTGCGATAGCTTTCCATGATAGGGCTGCCGTAGCAGTCGGTGCCCGAGACGAACAACACGTTCTCGCGGCCGATGCGGTCGCGCAGGAAGCGCGCGTAGAAGTCGGCGGGAATGAAGACGCCGCCCACATGGCCGAAGTGCAGGTTCTTGTTGCCATACGGCATGCCGGCCGTTACGATGGCGCGGCGCGGCCAGGTGGGGCGCGAATCTTTGCTCAGCTTGGATGCCATGCAGCCTCCCTGCTTTGGTCGAAACATCCAGATAGGCAACCATTATGGCACAGCACGCCAGATTCCGTGTATGCTTGGACACATGAGATGCCGAAGCAACATACACACGTTCGAGGACGAGGATTTCCTCAAGCGCATGACCCAGTGCTCTGCCGTGACGTTCATCATCGGGTTGGCGGCGACGCTCGTGTTCGCGGCCGCGCTTGCCGTGGCCGTTCCCGAGAGTTTCGACGGCCTGCTGGTGGGGATTTTTGCGGAAGACGGGCGCGGCATCGTCGACTACCTGTTCTGGATCGCTTGGGTCGCGGTGGCGCTCGTGGTCTCGCTTGCGGCGCATGAGCTCGTGCACGCCATCTTCTTCAAAGCATTCGCTCCGGCGGGTACCCGCGTGTCGTTCGGTGCCAACTGGAAGCGCGGCATGCTCTACGCATGCGCCGAGGGCATCGTATACACCCGCTCGCAGTACCTCATCATCGCGCTCGCGCCCACGTTCATCGTGACGCCTCTGGTGGTTGCAGCGGGGCTTGCGTGCGGTTGCCCCGTAGCGGGCGCCTTCGCGGCGGTGCTCCATCTTACCGGGTGCGCGGGCGACTGGGGGTACGTCCATGAGCTTCGCGCCGATCCTCTCATCACGCATTGCGAGGACACCTCGTACGGCGTGTGCTTTTATGGCGAAGGCGAAGATGGGCGCGGCAAAGTTCTCGGCGGCGATGGCGCCGGCGGTGTTCCCGGTGGCGAGGCTCGCGGCGGAGGTTCTGCTGCCGGAGATGATGCCGGCCTCGATGACGCTGCCGCAGCGCCTGCCGGGGAGGTGCGCTCATGACGCGCCTGCTGCTCCATGCCTGCTGCGCCCCTTGTTCGCTCGAGCCTGTGCGCCTGCTCTGCGAGGAGGGCTTCGAACCAACGATTTGCTGGACGAACCCGAACATACAGCCCGTTGAGGAGCACGATCGCCGTCTTACCGAGCTTCGGCGTTGGTGTGCGGTGGAGGGCATCCCGCTCATCGAGGCGGAGGAAGACGCTGTTCGATGGGAGCGCTCGGTGGCACCCATTGGCGCTGAGGCGCGCGAGCGCCGGTGCCGCGCTTGCTATGCGCTGCGCCTCGCTGAGGCCTGCCGCGTTGCCGAGCGGGAGGGGTTTACCCATATTGCAACAACGCTCGCTGTCTCGCCTTACCAGCTGTTTGATGCCTGCAACGACGTGCTCGAGCGCCTTGCCGCCGCGCACGGGCTGATACCGATTATCCGGGATTTTCGCCCGTGGTATCCCGAGGCTACGCGTCGGTCGCGTGAGCTGGGCATGTATCGTCAAAACTATTGCGGGTGCCGTTTTTCCGCTGCCGAGGCCGCGCTTGACCGCGCTCGCCTGCGCGATGAGCGCCGTGCCGCGAAGAAGCATTGACGTTTTCCGGCTCGAGCCTCGAAACAGTACCTTTTGGCGCTTGGTTGGGTGGGTCGCCCGTGCGCTTCGCGGTGACCTGCGGTCTTGCAGCTTGATCTCCGTGCGCACCGATAGCCGTGCGCACCGGTAAAAAGGTACTGTCTTGAGCGCTGAGCCGTCTTCGCCTTGTCCGGTGCCCCGAGACGGCCTTCAGTATAAGGCAAAGGCGCCCCTTTCACTCCCCGTCACTAGGATTAAAATGACTATCAGAACGCAATAGTCATTTTTTTGGAGGCTGAGGAATGGAACGCATGGCAGAGAGCGCGCCAGACAGCAGGGCGGAGGCCGCCAGGGCGGGCGCCAAAGCGGACGGTGGCCACGCAGGGGTGGCGCTGGTCGTCATTCTCGCGATGACATTCATGGAGATTCTCGACGGCACCATCGTAAACGTCGCACTTCCCTCCATGCAGCAGGAACTCGGGGTGGATATGGCGTCCATCCAGTGGGTCGCAAGCATCTACAGCATCGTGACCTGCGGGGCGCTCCTCGTGTTCGGGCGCCTCGGCGATATGTTCGGCAAGGTGCGCATCTTCCAGGTCGGCGTGGCGCTCTTCACCGCGGGATCGGCGCTCTGCGCGCTTTCGAGAACGTTCGAGATGCTTGTCGTTGCTCGCGCCGTCCAGTCGCTTGGCGGCGCGGCTTCGCTCGCCAACAACCAGGGCATCATCACCGAGACCTTCCCAGATAGCCGCGGCCGCGCGCTCGGGCTCGTGGCGACGTTCACCGCGCTCGGCGCCATGTGCGGCCCCACGCTCGGCGGTCTCATCGTGGCGACGCTTCCGTGGGAGTTCATCTTCATCATCAACCTGCCCATTGGCCTCATCTCGTTTGTCGTCGGGCTCAAGGTGCTCAGCAACCGTCGCCCTGCGCACCGCCCGTCGTTCGATGCGCTCGGCACGGTGCTGCTCATCCCCTCCATCCTGTTAATCTTCTTCGCCATTACGCTCACGGAACGCGGGGTCACGCCCTTTACCATCGGCATGCTTGCGTGCGGGATCGGGCTGCTCGTCGCCTTCGTCGTGGTGGAGAACCATGCGAAGTCTCCGCTCGTAACACTTGGCGTCTTTCGCGACGTTCGCTTCGTCATCGACCTCATCAACATGGCGCTCGTTTTCCTCGCCATGGCGGCCTATACGTTCATCTTCCCGTATTACCTGCAGGAGGCGCGCGGCATCGGCGCGGGTGTAGCTGGCCTTATCATGGCGTGCTATCCGCTCGTCAACTCCATCGTAGGCCCCATCTCGGGCGCCGTGTCGGACAAGGTGGGGTGCGAGAAGCCCACGCTCGTGGGGCAGATCATCTACACCTTCGGGCTCGCCATCATGGGCTTCGTGGCGCTCGATACGCCGCTCTTCGTGCTCATTCCCTGCATCATGTTTACCTCACTTGGTAGCGCCATCTTCCAAGCCCCCAACAACTCCATGGTGATGGGGCACGCGCCCGAGGGGTCGCTCGGCTTCGTGGGGTCGCTCGGCAACCTCATGAGGTACCTGGGGCAGTCCGTGGGCATCACGGTGGGTTCGGCGCTGCTCTACGGCGGCATGTCGCAGTCGATCGGCTATCCGGTCACAAGCTATATCGAAGGGCGCTCGGATGTGTTCATGGATGGCATGCATCTTGCGTTCCACGTGGTTGCGGTCATCGTGCTCGTTAGCGTGGCGTTCGCGCTCGTTCGCGAGTGGCTGAGCTATCGGGAGCGCCGCGCCAAAGCGGTTGCGACCGACGCCTCGGCGCGCTAACGGAGTGATGGTCGAATGCCAGCTATTTTTACGCAGCAGAACCGAGACGAGCTGTATCGCCGCATGATCGATGCGGGCTGGGACCAACTGGTGCGAAACGGGGTCCGCTCCCTGCGCGTGGAGCAGGTCGCGGCGGCCGTGGGCATAGCCAAGGGCACGTTCTACCACTTCTTTGACTCCAAGGACGACTTCATCTACGCCATGCTCATGGAGAATCGCCAGCACGCGGTGGACGTGCTCGAGCGCACGCGCGAGGAGGCGGGCGCTCCGCTCGATCGCGCGCGCATGCGCTCGTGGCTCGAGCTTCTTTGGCGGTCGGAGCGAAACATCTTCCGCATCGCAACGGCTGAGGAGTACCGTTATCTCGTGCGAAGTCTGGCCGACGAACGGACGCTCGATCCCGCGTCCGACGGCGCGCTCGTGCGCTGGATCGTGAATGAGGTTGCCGACGCGCGGCCTGGGGTGGATGTCGCCGCCGTGCAGAACCTGCAGTTCGCGCTCGCGCTCACGCTGCTCAACCGTAGCCTTCTGCGTGCCGAGGCGCTGGAGCGCACCGTCGATGCCCTGATCGACGACACATTGGATGAACTATTCGGCAGGTCTGGTTAAGCGCTGTCTGTCCTTGGATTCGGGCAGGGTTTTCGGGTGGGCCGCTGCTCGTCAGCGTTTGGAGCGCAAGTCTCGCGGCACATAAGGTCGGTGCGGAGGTCGCGCTTCGTTAGTTCTTGCGACGCTTGTTGCATGCCGGTCGGCAGCAGGCACTCGCGAACACGCACACACAGTAGCCGAAGAGCGCGGCGCATCCGGCACCGAGGAGCACTCCGGCGAGAGCGATCGGGGTTATCTCGTGCATGACATGGTCTCCTTCCCGTGGCGGGCTCAAGGTGTTCGACACCCGCAGGATTCATGGTCGGAAGCCCGAATTCTTCCCCGCATGTTTCATCTGAAACATGCGAAATGCGGACGAATCCAAGATTCCTCGGCAGCGACATACAAGTGTTGCGGGGGCTCCACGGGCATGCCCTGCTGTCGAATTCAGTACAGCATGTGAGCGGTAAAGGCGGCATTAAGCTCGGGCGCCTGGATATTAAAATGTCATAAAGATGCAGGTAGTCAACGCATTACCCATGAAGGGCAAACGCGTTGCACCCCGCGTTGCCGCGCTATACTGGGGAGCGACGCGAAGGGAGGCGGCGGATGGGCAAGGTGAACGTACGGGCACCGCGACGCGAAGGAAGAATGGCGGCACGTCTTGGCGCCATGTGCGTGCTCCTGGCGTCATCGACCGCGATCGGGCTCGGTTTTCATGAGCTGGGCTTTACCGATTCGAGCATCATCTCGCTTTACATCCTGTCGACCCTGCTCACCGCTACGGTCACATCGGGACGCATGTACACGCTGCTTTCGTCTGCGCTCTCGGTGGTGCTCTACAATTTCTACTTCGTCGTGCCGCGCTTTTCGTTCGAGTCGCTCGACACGAGCTATCTCGTCACGTTCGCCATCATGTTCGTCGCTGCCATCGTTGCCTCGGAACTCACGAACCACATTGCGCGAAACGCCCGCGAGGCGCGGCGGACGGCCTATCGCACGAGCGTGCTCCTTGAGACGAACCAGCTGCTTCAGCAGGCGGATGGTCCCGAAAGCATCGCGCGAATAGCTTTGGGCCAGCTCTTGAAGCTTCTTAACGGCCCGGTGGCGTTCTATCCTGTCGAGGGGGACGGTCTTGGCTCGCCGCTGGTGGGCGACGGGGTCAATGAGGTGATGCCGGAATCGATTGCCGAGAACGCTCGCGTGAACGCATTGCGCGCGCTCCGGTCTTCCAAGCTTGCGAGAGATGCCGCTTCGGCGGGCGCCGCGCCCGCTTCCGCGCCGCCCGCGACTGCCGATGCTTTGGAAATCGTCGCCATCCCCATGGGAGATGGCTTATTTTTGCCCGTGCGCACGCACGACGAGGTGTTCGGCGTGGTGGGCATTCGTGCTGCCGAGCGCGACATCGACTCGTTCGAGCTCTCCATCGCTCGTTCGATCATCGGTGAGTGCGCGTTCGAGCTCGCTCGAGAACGGGAGGCGCGCGAGCGTGAAGAGGCCGCTGTGCTCGCGCGCAACGAGCAGCTCCGAGCGAACCTGTTGCGCTCGCTTGGACATGACCTGCGCACGCCGCTCACGGCGATCTCGGGTGCCGCGGCGATTCTACGCGATGATTCCGACCGTCTTGCACCCGAGCAGCGTCGTGCGCTTCTGGACGACGTGTACCACGACTCGCTTTGGCTCATCGATATGGTTGAGAACCTGCTCACCATCACGCATTTCGATGAGGGCACCATCAAGCTCACCCTGAACTCCGAGCTCATCGACGACATCTTCGAAGCCGCCGTGTCGCACCTTGCGAACCAAGCGGGTGGGCACCGTATCGTCATCGAGCCCGCGGAAGAGATTCTCCTCGTGCGCATCGATGCGAGCCTCATCATCCAAGTGCTCACGAATCTCGTGGGCAACGCCATCAAGTACACCCCGGCAGGTTCGACCATCCAGCTGAGCGCTCGGCGCGAGGGGGCGTTCGTGCGCGTGACGGTTGCAGACGACGGGCCGGGCGTGGCGGACGACGACAAACCACACGTGTTCGATCGCTTCTATTCCGGTGCGAAGGCAGAGCGACCGGCAGACGCGCAGCGGAGCTTTGGCTTGGGGCTCGCGCTCTGCCGTTCCATCGTCGAGGCGCATGGCGGCGCTATCGAGGTGCACGACAACGTGCCCCATGGCGCCGTCTTTTCGTTCACGCTTCCCGCAGAGGAGGTTGCGATTCATGGATAAGGAATCGAAATGGGCGGCATCGGCCGGTGCGGATGGCGCGGTGCTCTCCGTCCTTGTGGTAGAAGACGATGCGGCGGTGCGTCGTCTTATCGCGACAGCTCTTGCCATGCATGGCTACCATGTGGAGGTCGCCGCTACAGGTGAGGCGGCGATTCTCGAGGCCGCCTCGCATGGGCCTGATCTTGTTCTACTCGATTTGGGTCTTCCGGATGTGGACGGCATCGCCGTCATCAAGAAGCTGCGCTCATGGTCGAACGTGCCGATTATCGTGATTTCGGCGCGCATCGAGGAAGCGGACAAGATCGAAGCGCTCGATACGGGAGCGGACGACTATCTCACGAAGCCGTTTTCCGTGGAAGAGCTTCTCGCTCGCGTGCGTGCCTGGCAGCGACGTGCTCGCATGTCGCTCGGTGACGACCCGGGCGAGAGCGTGTTCGAGAACGGTCCTTTGCGCGTGGACTATGCGGCGGGATGCGCGTATCTAAACGCTGAAGAGCTGCATCTCACGCCCATCGAGTACAAACTGCTCGTCCTCATGTGCAAAAACGTGGGAAAGGTGCTCACCCACACGTACCTTACGCACGAGATTTGGGGCACGTCGTGGGACTCCGACATCGCGAGCCTGCGCGTCTTCATGGCGACACTTCGGAAGAAGATCGAGCGCGACCCCTCGCAACCGAAGCTCATCCAAACGCATGTGGGCGTTGGTTACCGCATGCAGCGGCTGTAAAGCTGCAGTCGCACCAGGCACCCCCGACCGGCTGCGCAGGGTGCCCGAGGTTGCCGCGAAAGCCGAGCGCGCACGCCTTCGTGCGGCGCCCGAAGGCTTGAACGGCAAGATCGGGCACCCTGCGCAGCCGGGCATTAAGATGCCACAAAGATATGGCCAAACCCCTTGAAGCTGCTTTTTCCCGTGACTAAGATGCTTTCGCAATCGCGGATGTGCTGCCGGTACTCCGCGATCAGGGAAGGAGAGGTTTCATGGGAAGCAGTTTGGGCTCAGGTGCCCCGGCATCCGTCGTCGCAACGGATCTGGATGCGCTCGATGCCATCCGCAAGGCACCCATCGACGGCGTGTTCGGCGAACTTGAGACGGCGCGCGTGGGACTCGCCTCGGACGAGGCGGCCGTACGCCAGGGACGCCTCGGAAAAAACGTCATCCAAAGCGAAAAGAAGAAGTCGCCCGTCATTGCGTTCCTCGCGAACTTCACACACCTCATGGCGGTGCTTTTGTGGGTCGCGGGCACCATCGCGTTCATCGCGGGGCTCCCGGAGCTTGGCGTCGCAGTGTGGCTCGTGAACATCATCAACGGCGTGTTCAGCTTCTGGCAGGAGGCGCGTGCGAGCCAGGCGACCGAGGCGCTTAAGAAGATGCTGCCGGCCTATGCCACGGTGATTCGCGACGGTCAGGAGCAGAAGATCCTGGCAGAAGACCTCGTGCCGGGCGACGTCATGCTCCTTGCCGAGGGCGACAAGATCTCTGCAGACGCGCGCGTCATCGCGAGTTCAGACTTGCAGGTGAACCAATCCACGTTGAACGGCGAATCCACCCCGTCCCGCAAGACCGCGGACGCGGTGCTCGAAGAGGGGCTTTCCGCCGCGGAGATCCCCAACCTCGTCTTCGCTGGCACGAGCGTGTCTGAGGGCAACGGCCGCGCCGTGGTGTTCCGCATTGGCATGGACACGGAGTTCGGCAAGATCGCGAGCCTCACGCAGAACATGCAGGCGGCGGAGAGCCCGCTCACGCGTCAGCTCAACCGCCTCACGAAGCAGGTCACGATCTTTGCCATGTGCATGGGCATCGCGTTCTTCTGCCTGTCCCTGTTCGTGGTGCACGAGCCGTTCGCGTCTTCGTTCATCTTCGCGCTCGGCATGGTCGTGGCATTCATTCCTGAAGGCTTGCTGCCCACGGTGACGCTTTCGCTCGCTATGGCGGTGCAGCGCATGAGTCGCCGGAACGCCCTGGTGAAGAAGCTCGATTCCGTGGAGGCGCTTGGCTCCACGAGCGTGATCTGCACGGATAAGACCGGTACGCTCACGCAGAACGAGATGACCGTGAACCATCTGTGGACGGCGGCGCGCGAATACGAGATCACCGGCGTGGGGTACGCGCCCGAGGGTCAGATAGAAGCCGAGGGACGCAGTTGGCGCGCCGCGGACGATGCCGACCTCGAGCTCTTGCTCGAAGGCGGGCTGCTCTGCGGCAACGCGCGTCTCGCCGAGCCGGAAGAGGAGGGCAAGCGCTACGAGGTTTACGGTGACCCCACGGAGGCGTGCCTCATCGTGTCCGCGCAGAAGGGCGGCATCGATCGCGCCGAGCTCGAGGCGCGCATGCCCCGTGTGAAGGAGCTGCCGTTCGAGAGCCGTCGCAAGCGCATGACGACCGTGCATGCTCTTGAGTACCCGCTGGACGGGGCGCGCCGCATCGCGTTCACGAAGGGCGCGCCGAACGAGGTCGTGCGGCTTTCGACCCATGTTCGTGTGAACGGCGTGGTCGAGCCCATGACCGAGGAGCTCCGCCAACGCATCATGGAGGCGAACGACACGTATGCCGCCGACGGCCTGCGCGTGCTCGCGGTGGCGTACCGCCCGCTCGACGGTGCGAACGCGGAGGCGGGTGTCCCCGATGCCATGAGCGATTACACGCCCGAGAATATCGAGTGCAACCTCACCTTCGTGGGGCTCGAGGTCATGATGGATCCGCCTCGGCCCGAGGTCGCCGCAGCTGTGGCCGAGTGCCGCCGCGCGGGTATCCGCATCGTCATGATCACCGGCGACTACGGCCTCACCGCAGCGAGCATCGCGCGGCGCCTGAAGATTGTGGAGGGCGAGGGGCTATCCGTCATCTCGGGTTTCGAGCTTTCGAAGATGGGCGATGAGGAGCTCAAGGAGAAGCTCGCCGGCCAAGTTGTCTTCGCCCGCATGGCGCCCGAGCAGAAGCTCAGTGTGGTCACGGCGCTCCAAGAGATGGGCGAGATTGTCGCAGTGACGGGCGACGGCGTGAACGATGCCCCCGCCCTCAAGAAAGCCGATATCGGCGTCGCCATGGGCATCACGGGAACGGACGTGGCCAAGGAAGCTGCGGACATGATCCTGACGGACGATAACTTCGCCTCGATCGTCGCCGCCATCGAGGAGGGCCGAGCGGTCTACAGCAACATCCGCAAGTTCCTTCTCTACATCTTAAACTCCAATGCGCCCGAAGCGGTGCCCAATGCCGTATACCTGCTATCGGGCGGCGCCGTGCCCCTGCCGCTCACCACGATGCAGATCCTCACCATCGACCTGGGCACCGATATGCTCCCCGCGCTCGGCCTTGGAACCGAGCCGCCCGAGGAGACCGTCATGGATCAACCCCCGCGCGATCCCAACGAGCGCCTCCTCAACCGCCGCGTACTCGTGAAGGCCTTCCTGTGGTATGGCCTCATGGGCTCCATCGCCGCCATGGCTGGCTATTTCCTGGTGAACCTGCTCGCCGGTTGGCCGGGGATCCCGCTCGCCGGCTTGGGCAACGACGGCGACCCCGTGTACATCCAGGCAACGACCATGACGCTTGCAGGCATCATCTTCGCGCAAATCGGCCAGGTCATGAACTGCCGCACCGAGACCACCTCGGTATTCAAGATCGGTCTCTTCTCGAACCGCCGCATCCTCATAGGCATCGTGTTCGAAGTGGTTCTGCTCGTGATCCTCACCACGTTCCCGCCGCTGCAGGGTGTGTTCCACACCGCGCCGTTGGCTTGGCAGGATTATGCGTTCCTCTGCTGCATCCCGCCTGTGGTCATCGCCATCGAGGAGATTCGCAAGGCATGGCTGCGCCGCCGCGAGCGGGCGCGTGCCGCCGCGAAGCGCTAGAGTTGAGGGTATACACCATCTGAAAGGTGGAGATTATGAACGTCATTATCGTAGGCATGGGCTTCATCGGATCGGGGCTCGCGTGGAAACTCGCGCGGCAGGGATTTTCGGTCACGGCGGTCGACCAAGACCAGAAAGCACTCGATGCGCTGGGCGATTCGTTCCCCGGCAAACGCGTGTGCGGCATCGGTCTCGATCGCGACGTGCTTCTGCGCGCGGGAATCGACCGCACGGATGCCGTCGTTTCCTGCATGCGCTCCGACGAGGCGAACATCGTGGTGGCGCACGTCGCCCGCTCGACGTTTCGCGTGCCCCGCGTCATCGCGCGTCTGCACGATCTTACGAAGGCCGATACGTACCGTCGCCTGAACATCCAGACGGTCTCGCCCAATGCCTGGGGCATCGCGCGCATCGGGGAGCTCCTTACCTATAACCATCTCGATAACGTGTTCGAAGTGGGATCGGGCGATGTGCGCCTGGTTCGCGCGGACGTGCCGGCGCTGCTCGACGGCGCCACGGTGCGCGAGATCTCCGCGCTCGGCGAGGTGCAGATTGTGAGCGTCTCGCACGATAACGAAACATTCATCCCCACGCAGGGCACCGTGCTCGCCGCCGGCGACATCATCTACGCTGCCGTGGCGACCTCTGCCAGCAGGAAGTTCAAGCAGATGCTCGGCATCACCGATTAGGAGGAATCATGCAGGTCATCATTGTCGGCGGTGGCAAGACCGGCGCCCATCTCGCCTCCCGCCTCACGGACGACGGCATCGCGGTCACGGTCATCGAGCAGCGCACTGAGGTCGTCGAGCGCGTGCGTCAGATATGCCCGAACGCTTCCGTTATCGAGGGGAGTGGTTCGGATCCCGAGGTCTTGGAGCGCGCAGGCGTGCGCATCGCGGATGCTGTCGCGGCTGTGACGGGAATGGACGAGACGAACCTCGTGACGTCGATGCTCGCGAAGATGGAATATGCGGTGCCGCGCGTTGTGGCGCGTGTGAACAATCCGGCGAACGCGTGGATGTTCACGGCGGTGAACGGTGTGGACGTGGGTGTGAACCAGGCTGAAATCACGGCGCGCTTCGTGATTGAGGGCATGGACGTGCATGACATGTACACGCTCATGAAGCTCGGTCGAGACGAGCACAGCATCGTACAGGTGGCGGTGGGTGCGCATGCCCGCGTGGCGGGACTCGCCCTCAAGGACATCCCGTTCCCGGCGGAGACCATCGTGACCGCCGTGGAGCATGGGGGCAACCTCATCGTGCCGAACGGTGATACCGTCTTGGAGTCGGGCGATGAGGCGATCATCTTCACGAGCGAGGAAGGCCGCGACGAGATTCGCCGACTCTTCTCATAAAGGCAGCGTGCGGCTACCTCGCTTCAGAACGGGTCGTTTCGCTTCGGCATCCGTGCTAAGCTATTCAGCCGGATAAGAAAGCGAGGTAGCCATGCGTACCGATGATTTCGATTACAACCTGCCCGAGGAGCTCATAGCCCAGGCACCGGCGGAGCCGCGCGATTCGTGCCGCCTGCTGGTGCTGCACCGCGGCGAACCGCTTGCGACCACGGGCGAGACCGTGCCGCTTGCTCATGGCGGCTGCGTGGAGCACCGGCATTTCTACGACATCATCGACTATCTAGAGCCTGGCGACCTGCTTGTGGCCAACGAGACGCGCGTCATGCCGGCGCGCCTCATCGGGCGCAAGGCGAAGACGGGTGGCCTGGCCGAGACGCTCTTGCTCAACCGTCGCGAGGACCAGGACCCGCTCGGCCATGTCTGGGAGTGCCTCGTGAACCCGGGCAAGCGCCTCAAGCCCGGTGCGGTCATCGAATACCGCGCGGGCGGTCCGCATGCGCCGGAGACCGCGCCCGTGGTGCTCGTGGGCGAGGTGCTCGACTTTGTGCCCGACAGTCGCGGTGGCCGTCTCGTGCGCTTTACGCCGCAGGGCGAGAACGCATCCGGTGCGCCCCGCACGCTCGACGAGGCCATCCATGCCGCCGGCCATGTGCCGCTGCCGCCCTACATCACCGACTACGAGGGCGACCCCGAGAAGTACCAGACCGTCTATGCCATGCACGAGGAGCACTCGGCCGCCGCGCCCACCGCGGGCCTGCACTTTACTCCGGAGCTCATCGAGCGCATCAAGCAGAAGGGCGTGGGTTGGGAAACGGTCGAGCTCGAAGTGGGCATCGACACGTTCCGCCTGGTCGAGGAGGACGACCCGACGCAGCACGTCATGCACACCGAGCGCTACCACGTACCGCAGGCCGTGGTGGATGCCGTGCACGCTACCAAGGCTGCCGGCCATCGCGTGATCGCCGTGGGAACGACTGCTGTGCGCTCGCTCGAGAGCGCGTGGGAGGCCGGGGCCCCGGTATCGGAGCCGCCCGTGGTCGCCCGCCGCTTTGAGGCGGCGCCCGACGCTGCGGCGGTAACGGGCGCAGGCGACATCGTGGCGCGCGCGGACGCGACCACGAACCTCTACCTCATGCCCGGCTCCACCTACCACGTGGTCGACGCGCTCATCACCAACTTCCATGTGCCGCGCTCCACGCTCATGATGCTCGTGTCGGCCCTTGCCACGCGCGAGCAGATCATGGATGCCTACGAGCAGGCGGTGGCCGAGCGGTATCGCTTCTTCAGTTTTGGCGACGCCATGTTCATCGAGTAGCCCGCACGGCAAAATGGGGGGGCTACTCCCATTTGACATGCGCGCTCTGTCCGCTCGGGCGTATATCATGATAGAGACATACATTCGTCTGCGATCGATGTGGAGTTTACGATGGTCGACGATTCTCATATGACGCAGGCCACCTCTTATGATGGTGAGCCCCTTGATGCTGATGTTCCTACTGAGGTGTCCAACCGCGACGCTAAGGCGGCCGAGGTGGACCAAGATGCTGAAACAGCCGGCGCTGCCATGCCTGCCGGTGATGGGCCGGCAACGGCGGTGGCCGAGCCGCCTGCTGCCGAGGTGCCGGTTCCGGTAGATACAGTACCCGGACCAGCAGATGTGCTCGACGAGCCCGTGGCGCAGGATGCAGTAAATGGCACCGACGCCGCTGTCTCCGCGGCGACTGCCGCTCAGGTATCTGTGGCTGAGCCTGGCCTGGCCGAGGGCTGCGACGCGGTATCCGACGCGGTGCCCGCTGCGGCACCTGACACGACACCTGATGCGGCACCCACCGCAGGCGCGCAACGCGTCCCCGATTTCCTGCAGCCCCGTTCCGCTACGAGCGCGTCGGCCGAGCCTGCCCACGAAGACGCGCCCCGCACTGCGACGAGCCCGGAGCCGGTGCATGCGGCGGTCGAGCATGCAGCCAATTCGTCCCCCGTCGAGGCGGTGGGCTCGTTCTTTTCGCAGGGCGCTGCCGCCGTGCGCGAGGTGAGTGCGGCGCGCAAAGCGCATGCCGAGGCCCGCGCGCAACTCGAGCAGCTCGACCGCACCATTGCCGAGGCCGAAACCGAGCTTGAACACCGGCACGATGTAGCGGCTCGCTACCCCGAGATCGTAGCGCAGCAGACCGAGCAGAAAAACCAGGCGCTTGCCGCGCGTGCGACTGCCCAAGCTGAGCAGGCGCGCATTCAGGGTGAGATTGACGCGCGCAAAGAGCAGCTCCAGCAGATGAAAGACGCCGATGCGCAGACGGAGAAGCGCTTGAAGGCTGCGCTTGATGCGGCAGAGGCACGCGAGACGTCGTCGCGCGAAAACGGCGCGCGCCTGCAGCGCCGACTGGACGATGCCAAGAAGAATCTCGAAAAGGCCCAGGAAGACCGAGCGAGCGGCGTCAAAGCGGCGGAGGCGGCAATCCAGAGCGCCGAGGAGCACCTCAGCGTGCTGCGCGCCGAGTTTGCCGAGGTCCAGCGCAACCCGTCAGCCAATTCCGCGGCTTACAGCGTGCGTGCCAACGAGCTGCAGGGCGAGATCTCGGATGCGGCGCACGAGCTCCAGACGGCAAAGGCCGATTTGCCGCGCGTGACGAAGGAGCTCGATGACGCGCTCGCCCACGCACAAAAGGCCGTAGCCGAGGCTGAGAAGCCCATGGACGAGGCAAAGGCTTCGTTTGCCAAGGTGAGCTCGGCAGCCGATGACGCGCGTGATGCATACCGCGCGGCCAAGGACGATGCCACGGAGCGGCAGCGCAAGCTCAAGGAGGCCATCGCGGCGCACGAGAAGGAGCGTCGGGCTCAGGAGCAGGCCGCAGAGGATGCCCAGGCCGACGCTGAAGCGGCGCAGGCGCTTATTGACGAGGCGAACGACATCAACGCTCATCCTGAGGTAACCGAGACCATCGCGGCGCGGCTTGAAGCGGACCGTGTCGAGCGCGAGGAGCAGGTGGCCGAAGTCGAGCAGCTGGCCTCGGCTGAGCGTGCCGTGCGCGAGCGCACGCGCGATTCGCGCACGCGCTTTATGGGAGCCATTGTGGGCATTGCAGCCGTCGTGGTGGTCATCGTCATTCTTGTTGCAGTGTTTGTGCTGTAACGGCTTGGACATCCGGCAGCGCTCAAGGAGACTGCCATTTGATGCCCGCGAGCGAATACAGCGCCGTTCGCGGGCGTATTTCTACCGCTCACGCACCTTGTGAGGGTGCAGGAATAAAGCGCGGGGTGCGTGGGATAATTCGTAATGAACATCCAAGTCGCTCCAGAAAGGCAAGCGACGACCAAAGGAGGCGAGTCCCATGGGCATTGAAGATATACCACAAGCGTTCGGGCTCGTTGCCTGCGGTCTTGAGGCTTAACCGTTGCAGGTATGCAGAGGCAACCCATTGGATTCCGTCAGAGCATGGAAACAAGCCGTTGAGAGATAAGCAGACCGACCGAAAGCATCTATAGCTTGTGGGCGTTCATTTGGTTCAGAGGAACTGAAGGAACGCGAAAACGAATAGATGCATTGGGGTGAGTCCAAAGTACATAGGTTAGAGGGGCGGCGCATCAGAGGAAGCGTCGCCCCTCTTTTGTGTGCGGCAGTGCAAAGGCATAAAACCAAAAGGACACGAAGCGGGAGGGTAAAACCGGACCCGCTTTTTCTTACGTCCGGCCGAAGTTAGTACCCCAAGTCCTCGCCAATAAGCACCACACGGATACGGCCCTCGTGACGGCTGTGGCGCGTAACGACCATCTGACAGCACATGCAGTTTTTCGCATGGCATTCGGAGCATACGCCTGTGAGCTCGCACGGCGTGTTGGCGTGCAAGCGCGCCGCATTGGGCGGGCAGCTGATGGTGCGGATGCGTTTGAAGCCCGCCTCGACGTCGGCGACGATTTTGTTCATGCCCACGAGCACCACGACGTGCGCGGGGCCGTGGAGCAAAAGCGAGAGGCGGTCACTGTTGCCGTCGATGTTCACGAGCTCGCCGTCTACGGTGAGGGCGTTGGCGCTCATGAAGAACCAGTCGGCGCAGGTGCGATCGCGCCACATGGCGCGCTGCTCGTCAGGCGTGGTTGCAGTCGCGCGGTCGAGCATGGCGTAGCAGCCGGCATCCTCGAGCGCAGCCTTCATGCCCGTCTCCTTGAAGGTCTCGCTGCCGCCCCAGGTAACCGAATCCCCCTCATGCATCCACGAGCGTACGAGTTCAACTGCCTCAGCACTGGTGGCGCAGTAGGCACCATCCATGCCGCGCTTTTTGAGATTCTTGATGATGGTCTGTGCAGTGGCGCGGTGCGCTGCCAGCACGTTTTCCAATGTTGCATTCATGGTTTGCTCCTCTCTGTGATAGATGCATGATACAGCGGAGAGCCAGGTTTGCCTACGCACCGCGCCGTGCAAGGTTTGCCAAAACCAAAGCGTGCTCGGGAGCGTGGGAACGTGGGGGCTTCTGGAAGTGCCGCTCGAATCGCCGCGCCGTGGGGGTTAATCGCCGCTCATGGCCAAGCGCCGTGGGGGCTTTTTGGAGCCGCGCGTCTACCGTTATGTCTACCGTTATACTGGTAGGCCACGTGATGCCGGTGATGGTGCTCGCCTGCGTCGCCCCGCCTAAGAAGGAGCTTTCATGGACCAAAGCCTGTTTACCTACGACATTGTTGCCGAGGACCCCACGACGCATGCCCGCGCCGGCGTTCTGCACACACCGCACGGCGACATCGAGACGCCTATCTTCATGCCCGTTGGCACGCGCGCAACGGTAAAGGGCATCCCGTGGGAGACGGTTAAGGACCTGGGCGCGCAGATCGTGCTCTCCAATACGTATCACCTGGCCATGCGTCCCGGCGCTGATCTCATTGCCGAGATGGGCGGGCTGCATCAGTTCATGAACTGGCACGGCCCCATTCTCACGGATTCGGGCGGTTTCCAGGTGTTCAGCCATTCCGACGCAGTAAAGCTCACCAACGACGGCGTGCGGTTCATCGCGACCGACTACGACGGCAGCCATGTGTTCTGGAGCCCCGAGGACAACATGGCCATCGCCCAGAAACTCGGCTCCGACATCTGCATGCAGCTCGATCAGTGCATTGGATACCCCGTGGAGCGCCGCGACGTGGAGAAGTCCACCGAGCTCTCGAGCCGCTGGGCCGAGCGCTGCTATAAGGCGCACACCCGGCCCGACCAGGCGCTTTTTGGCATCGTCCAGGGCGGTATGCACATGGACCTGCGCCTTAAGAGCCTGCAGCGCCTCGAGGACATGGGCGACTTCCCAGGCTACGGCATCGGCGGCTACTCGGTGGGCGAGAGCCATGAAATCATGTTCGAGACCCTGGAGCCGCTGGCGGCCGAGTACATGCCCAAGCAAAAGCCGCGCTACCTCATGGGCGTCGGCAACCCCACCACGCTGGTGCGCGGCGTGGCCTGCGGCATCGACATGTTCGACTGCGTGCTGCCCACCCGCACGGGCCGCATGGGCACGGCATTCTCGAGCGAGGGGCGTCTGAACTTTCGCAACGCCAAGTTTGCGCGCGACCCGCGGCCCATTGACGAGCATTGCACCTGCCCGGTGTGCACGGGCGGCTACAGCCGTGCGCACATTCGCCACATGGTCACGGTCAAGGAGATGCTCGGCGGCATTTTGCTCTCCATGCACAACATCTACTACCTGCTCGACCTTATGCGCCGCGCGCGCCAGGCGATCATTGACGGCACATATGGCGAGTTCGTGCGCGACTGGATGGATTCGCCGGCTGCGGCAGACTACTAAGACGCGTTGACGCGCGTGGCCGGCTAGCATAGGGGAGGCGCTGCGGGCGCCCTCGGTTCAGCTCACAATCCCTCCTCGCGGCATGCTGCCTTGGGCATGCCCATGCGCTAGGGCCAGCGTGCAAAACATCTTTGACAACGCGGTATTTTTTGGCGACTCGTGTCTCGCGGGCAGGTATGCTAGGGAGAGCGATGCACAGGTGCCGGCATACTGCCGGCTGAGGTAAGGGTGATGCTATGGCAGAGCGGAATGATCGAAACGGCGGGCGTCGGAGCAATCCGCGGCGCGAGGCGCGCGCTCGGGCGGCGGAGCAGCATACGGCCGAGGTGGCGCAGCGCCTGGCAAAGGACATCGAGCGGTCGCGCGCGGGTGTGATGCGCTATGACGGCGCGCCGAAGGCAGAGGTTGCCGAGCCCGATGTGCCCGAGGTTGTGGTGGTGGCGTCGAGCGCGACCGACGCTATCCTGGAACACGGCCGCGGCTATGCGCAGTTCTGCGACCTTGCAGTGCTCGACTTTGCCTCGTTTGTGAGCCCGGGCGGCGGCTACATCAAGGGTTCGTGGGCCCAGGAGCAGGCGCTCTGTGCGGATTCGTACCTCTACAACGTGCTCGAGGGCGAGCGCGACTGGTATGGCGAGAACCGCCGTCGCAACATCAATTGCGAGCTGTATCGCGACCGCGCGCTCGTCGTGCCGGCGGTGCGGTTCGAGCGCGCCAAGATGCACGCCTACGCCGATGTGATCGTGGCGGCAGCGCCCAACGCCAAGCGCGCGCAGGCCGATTATCACGTGGGCGGCGACGTGTTAACCGACGCCATGCGCGACCGCATTCGCTTTGTGCTCGGCATCGTGGACGCGCTCGGGCGCGAGAAGGCGGTGCTCGGTGCATACGGCTGCGGGGCGTTTGGCTGGGATGCCGAGCAGGTGGCCGAGCTCTTCCGCGAGGAGCTGACTCAGGGCACGCATGGTGTGAAGCAGGTTATCTTTGCCGTGCCGCAGACGCGCTATGACAAGCACTTTGCACAGTTTGAGCATGCGTTCAGCGCGTTCCCCGAGGCTCCGGCGACCACGTACGCCCAGGCCGCCGCTGCTGCTGCGGAGGCCAGGCGTGCACAGGAGGCCGCTGTAACCGCCGGCGATGACGATGAGGACGAGGAAGACTGGCACAAGTACCTTTAGTGCCCGGCGCGGGGGCCGGCCCGGCGGCGGGGGAGTGTCGCCCGGGGCAGGGGCTGTCCTGACGGCGGGGGCCCGCCGGCGTAGGGCCGGCCCGGCGGCGGGGAGCTTCACCTGGCGGAGGCTGGCCCGACGGCGGGGGATCTCGCCCGGTGATGCAACCTATGGGGTAAGCTCTATCGCTCAGCGCTCGATGCGCTTGATGGTGACGCCCTCGACCGCGAGCGTGATGCCAGCGACAACAAGGTAGGCAGCCATGAGGTAGCTCAGCACGACGCTCGTGAAGAGCGGGGTGAAGGCGAGCACCACGCCCAGGACGATGTTTACGATGCCCATGGCGGTACCGGCCGACGAGTTCTCAAGATGGTAATAGCGCATGCTGCGGGCAAACGAGAGGCGCTCGATGCCGGTCATGATGAGCAGGAACGCAAGCAAGAAGCCGAGCGTGCTGGCGGTAAACGTTGCCGGCAGGGCCAAGAAGAGCACGCCGAGGAGGGCGTTCAAGATGCCCGAGGCGAGCGTGGCTCCGTTGCGGAAGAATTCGGGCGTCTGCACGTAGCCCACGATGTTCGAGGCGCCGCGCACAATGAGGACGCCGGCGATGATGCCCTGGATGATGGCGTACATGCTGAGCGGTGCCACCGCGGTTGCGATGCCGGCGACGATGAGCACCACGCCGAGTGCGATCATCCATGCCTTGGCGCTCCGGATCTTGTTGTTCCAGGTGTCGATGTAGTCGTTCACGTAATCGTGTTGCGGGTCAAACCACTGCATAGTTCCTCCTAAAAAAGACGCCTCCCCATCGTGAATCGATAGGGAGGCACGTTGTTACTCTGCTTCTACCCGACGGGGCGTGTAATAGGCCGGCGCGGCACGAAAGCCACTTGGCGGTGAGGAACTGCGCAATCCCTTCACCTTTGACAAACGGAAACGTTTTGTCAGCATTGTGCGCGGGCGCGCTTGTTGGCATGCAAATCGCCTGGGGCGCTGGCCTGCCGCTGCTTGGCCTAATACTGCCACATGTGGTCGACGGGGCCGGAGCCATGGCCCAGGTCAAGCCCGGCAGCGAGGGCACCCGTGAGGTATTCCTTGGCGTGGTTGATGGCGTCGGCGAGCGGTCGGCCCTCGGCAAGACCGCAGGCAATGGCCGAAGAAAGCGTGCAACCCGTGCCATGGGTATTCGTGGTATCCACGCGCTCATGGCGGAACCATGTGATCAGCGGTGCCGCGTGCTCGCTCTGGCCGGGCTCGGCGAGCACGTCGTTGGCATCGTTGACGTTGTGCCCGCCCTTGACAAGCGCGGCGCAGCCAAACTGCTCAACAAGCTTCTGCGCCACGGCGGCTTGGTCGCCTGCAAACTCGATGGAAATGCCGCTCAGGGCCTCGGCTTCCATGATGTTGGGAGTAATGACGGTGGCAAGGGGGAGGAGCTGCGTGGTGAGCGCCTCGACCGCGCCGTCGTCAATGAGCCGAGCGCCCGAGGTGGCAACCATCACGGGGTCAACCACGACATTCTGAGCGTTCCAGTGGCGCAGGCGCTCGGCAATGGTCTCAATGATGGCGGCCGAGGACACCATGCCGATCTTTACGGCTGCGGGCGGGATGTCCTCGAACACGGCATCGATTTGCTGCGCGACAAATGGGGGCGTTGCCTCTTGGACGGCGCGCACGCCGGTGGTGTTTTGCGCGGTGAGCGCCGTGATGGCGGTCTCGGCAAACAGGTGGTGCGCTGCGATGGTTTTGATGTCGGCCTGGATGCCGGCGCCACCGCTCGAATCTGAGCCGGCGATAGACAGGACGGCGGGAATGGTCTTCGTCTGCATGGGACCTCGCTCTCATAGGTTTCAGCTAGGCCTATTGTTCCCCCATCTTTGCCCGTGCAACCCTTGGTTTGCTCCTTCTCGTATTCGCATATCGTTGCGAGCGAGGGAGTTGCACACCCCGCGCCCTCGCCAGGCTATTCGGCGCCGAGGTCGATCGTTGTGCCCTCGAACACCTTGTTGACCGTGCGGACGGCGCACATCTTGCCGCACATGGTGCATGTGCCCTCGGTCGATGCGGGCGAGGCCTCGTAGCGGGCACGCGCCGTGTCGGGATCGAGCGCATAGTTCCACATCTCGTTCCAATCGAGGCGGCGGCGCGCATCGCCCATGCGGTCGTCCAGGTCGCGCGCATGGGGTATGCCCTTGGCGATGTCGGCGGCGTGTGCGGCGATCTTGGTGGCGATGAGGCCCTCGCGCACGTCGTCGGCATCGGGCAGGCACAGGTGCTCGGCGGGCGTTACGTAGCACAAGAAGTCCGCGCCGGCGCTTGCGCTGATGGCGCCGCCGATAGCCGCGGTAATGTGGTCATAGCCCACGCCGATGTCGGTCACGAGCGGGCCGAGCACATAGTAGGGGGCGCCGTGGCAGAGGCGCTTCTCCATGGTCACGTTCGCGGCGATTTCGTTGATGGCCATGTGGCCGGGGCCTTCGATCATAACCTGCACGCCGGCGTCCCATGCGCGCTTGGCAAGCTTGCCGAGCTCGATCATCTCGGCCGTCTCCGCCGCGTCGTTGGCGTCGTAGAGGCAACCCGAACGGCACGAGTCGCCGAGCGAGATGGTCACGTCGTACTCATGGCAGATTTCGAGCACCTCGTCGTAGTACTCATAGAAGGGGTTCTCGTTGCCGGTGACCTCCATCCAGCCAAAGAGCAGGCTGCCACCGCGGCTCACGATGTTCATGACGCGGCCGGTTTCCTTGAAGGTCTTGATGACCGAGCGGTTGATGCCGCAGTGGATGGTGAGGAAGTCCACGCCGTCTTCTGCGTGGGCGCGCACGGTCTCGAGCAGGTCGTCCTTAGTGAGCTTGACGAGCGGCTTTTCCATGTAGCCGATGGCGTCGTACATGGGGACGGTGCCCACCATGAGCGGCGTCTCCGCCACGAGCTGCTGGCGGAAGAAGCGCGTCTTGCCGGAGTTGGAGAGGTCCATGATGGCGTCGGCGCCCAGGCGCTCCGCGGTGTGCACCTTCTCCCATTCCACGTCGGCGTTGGCTACGTCGCCCGAGATGCCCAGGTTCACATTGACCTTGGTGGAGAGGCCCTCGCCCACGCCCGCGGGCTTGAGGCCGGCGGCCAGGTGGCGCACGTTAGCCGGGATGGCGATGGTGCCGCGCGCCACGCGCTCGCGGATGTATTCCGGATTGCGGTGTTCGGCCTCGGCGACCGTGCGCATGGCGTCGGTGATGATGCCGGCGCGTGCGAAGTCGATCTGCGTGACGAGCTGGTGGTCGGCCGGCGTGTTTGCGGCTGCGGACGTTGTGGTTGATTGAGCGGTGGGTGTTGCGGTGCGCGATGCATCCATGTGCATACTCCCTTCGTTGGCATTACCCATGTCAGGTTCTACGGGTCGGGACGGGCGCGCCCCCTCTCAGCCTGCCGCGCCGGGTCTGCCGGCGGGTCCTGCAAGCTCCCCGTTATGTCACGCTCGATTATAGCGTCTCGAGCGCGCCCGCGCTCGGAGAGCGGGCGCCCAGGGCCAGCAAATCCCAACGCCCGGACACCCGCCGCGCCCGTGTCATCATAGCAATAGCGGGACTGTCGAGCCGCCCCGGTGAACGTGCTGCAACCTGACGTTTGCTGACGAGACGCGAATAGAACCGGTGCAAAAGGAGATAGACGGCAAAATATACGGTTTCTAGATAATAATATGCAGGTACTGCAGGGGATACTTCGACGGGGAGCTTTGAAACGCTCTTTTATGGCAAGTTTTGCAAATAGAAATGACCTGCGGAAACGCTTCGTTGCCGCAGGTTGAAGGCTCGTTGCTCACAAGAAAATATCGTCGAAAAAGATAGCTTTATGGCTGAGGGGCAAAGTATGCCTTGGTTGCTATGCAGCTCGGGGGTTTGGGACCCCTAATGGGGCTTGCCAGAACGCGCATGTTTCTGCATGGGGCTACGTAGAGGTTCGCGCTTTCTGCTGCTAGGACCATTTGCGCACTTGTGATGTGTTGTGCCGGCGGGGCAGGCTGTTGCATCGGCGAGGCGCGGCCGCACACTTGGAGCAGTTAGTGCTCAGCGCGCGTGTGGGGAATCTGCTCCTTACATAAAGCTGGTGCAGAGCAGGCGGCGAGCTGTCACAATGATGCCTCGAGACGATAATGGCCCCGCGGCAACGGGCGCCGCGCACGAGCAGGGAGCATGCACAATGGTTAAAGCAGCAGAGCTGTATCCGCAGGATGGAAGCATTGCCGGCGCCGCACCGGGTGGCATGGCGGAAGTCGAGGAGCGCATCGCGCACCGCATTGCCTTCTTTGAGGAGCATGCGCCCATCAAGGTGGAGGTGCCTCCGGCGGTGGGTCCCAAGGGACACGAGACATACGGCTGGATCGACTTTGGCCATCTGCCCAACACGCGTGACCTGGGCGGCCTTGCCGCGGCAGAGAACGCGTGCGTGAAGCCGGGGCTGCTGCTGCGCTCGGGCGCGCTCGGTTTTGGCAGCGATGCTGATCTTAACCGCTTACGCGACGAGTACCACCTTATGTTGGTTGTTGACCTGCGTAACGACGAGGAGCTCATTGAGATCCCTGACCCCATGGACGCCTTCCCCGGCGCGCGCTACGTGCATGCCGATATTCTCGCGCGCAGTGCCGAGGGCATCACGCAGGAGCGGGCGACCCGCGAGAAGATCGCGCGCGAGCGCCGCGAGTTCGAGCGCTCCATGAGCAGCGAGTCCGACGACAACATGGAGGTCATGTACCGCTACCTGCTCATGAGCGCGTCGGGCATGCTGGGATATCGTTCATTTTTGCGGAGCATCATCGAGCTGCCCGAGGGCGCGGCGCTGTGGCACTGCTCGGTGGGCCGCGACCGCTGCGGCTTGGCCTCGGCGCTGGTTGAAACGGTGCTTGGCGTGAGCTGGGATGACATTGAGTCCGACTACCTTGCTACGAATATCTTTGCAACAAACGAGCAGTCGTTCAGCTTCCCGGCTGCCATCCGCGCGCTGCGTGCCGCTCGCGACGCGGCGGCGGAGCGCTATGGCAGCCTGATGGGCTATATCAATGAGGCGCTCGAGGTGACCCCGGCCGAGGTTGAGCAGCTGCGCGAACGGTATCTGCTGTAAGCGGTGCATCCACGTCGGTGCGCAGAAAGACGAGCGTGCGCTCAGTGGCGTCAGTTTTGAGCTGTTGCCCGTGGCTGAGCGCGGGCGCGTAGCGGTAGCCTACAGTAAAGCGGGTAAGGTCCTCGGCGCGTTCAACGCGGTGCTCGGCCATCCAGCGGACAAAGGAGCCGCGCGCAATCTTGCTTGCGGTGGCGCGCTGAACGGGTTTGCCGTTGCGGACGCCCTCACTAAAAATGCAGGTAATAACCTGTGTTGAAGCCGCCGTATACGGCAGCACCGCCCTGGCGTACTCGACGCTTGCAAGATTCACGATAACGGCCGGCTCGGGCGACGTGCCCTCGGCTGCCGTCGCGCCCTCGGGCGTCGCGGCGGCGCCGGGTGCTGCCGCGTTTTCGATGGTGCGCGCGATGCGGCCGCCCCAGAAAGCATAGAGGTCGCGTGCGTCGTCGACGGCGAGCTTCGCGCCCATTTCGAGCCGATAGGGCTGCACGGCGTCAAAGGGGCGCGCGCAACCATAAAAGCCCGAGAGTATCCACAGGTGGTTTTGCAGCCACGTGAGCGCGTCGAGATCGAGCACCTCGGGCGCAAGGCTCTGATATTGGATGCCCACATAAGAAAAAATCGCGGGCGCGACGGCGCGAGCAACGGCGGGGTCGCTGAGCTGCGCTTCGTCGCGTACGGGCACATAGTTATGCAGGCGCTCGATGTTCTGGGCGAGCAGCTTGTCGTTCACGTGCCACAACGCCTTGAGGCCCGTGGCGCCCTCGGTGCGCTCAAGATGCAGGAGCGCGCGGCGCAGACGGTCGGTTTCGGCAGGGAAGGGCGGAATGCCGTGCTGCGCAAAGGTGTCCTGGGCTACCAGCATCTGTTTAGCGGGAGAGATGATGACGCTGAGCACGGTGCCCTCCTTAAACGCGGCGTTGTGCCAACCAGGCGTGTTGTGCCAACCAGACCTGCAGAACGCCTATTCATGGTACCAACTTGAAGGCGCCGGCGGGTTGGCGGCGCGAGCGGGAACCCATGGTACCAACTTGAAGGCGCCGGCGGGTTGGTAGCGCAAGCGGGACGCCGCGCGTGCAGCGGCACGCGTCCCGCCATTAAGAAGCGCAAGCGAAAAGCGCCTCTTAATCAACCGTTCACCGAAAACACGCGCCCTAAGCGGTCGAAATCAGGCTGTGAACGGAAAATTTGGAAACGTTTACAAGTGCGCGCTTGACGACATGCGATAATGGGCCCAGATGAGATTGGAAACGTTTCCAATCAGAGCTCCACGTAAAAGGAGGAAGACATGTTGAACAGGCGTCAATTTATTTCCGCGGGCCTTGGCGTTGCGGGCATGGCGGCCCTCGCTGGCTGCTCGAGCGGCAACGACTCTAAGGGCTCCAGCTCTGGCAAGGCTGCGGGCAAGGTGTACTACCTCAACTTCAAGCCTGAGCAGGACGCCCAGTGGCAAGAGCTCGCCGAGGCCTACACCGACGAGACGGGCGTGCCGGTAACGGTCAAGACCGCTGCTTCCGGTCAGTACGAGACCACCCTCAAGTCCGAGATGTCCAAGTCCGAGGCCCCGACCCTCTTCCAGGTCAACGGCCCCGTGGGCCTCGCCTCGTGGAAGGACTACTGCTACGACCTCGATGACACCGACATCATGGGCCAGCTCACCAAGGACGACTACGCGCTCAAGGGTGACGACGGCAAGGTGAAGGGCGTCGCGTACGTCATCGAGTCCTATGGCCTCATCTACAACAAGGAGCTGCTGGAGAAGGCTGGCTACAAGGCGGAGGACATCACCAACTTCGATA
This sequence comes from uncultured Coriobacteriaceae bacterium, assembly GCA_949287085.1. Classification (GTDB taxonomy): domain Bacteria; phylum Actinomycetota; class Coriobacteriia; order Coriobacteriales; family Coriobacteriaceae; genus Enorma. Next base: position 19,372 of record CASEER010000007.1, on the reverse strand, counting down.
GCCTGAAGTCGGTTGCCGAGGACATCACCAAGCGCAAGGACGAGCTCGGCTTCTCGGCCTTTGGTTCCGCCGGTATGGATGGCTCCTCCGACTGGCGCTTTAAGACGCACCTGGCGAACCTCCCCATCTACTACGAGTACAAGGCGGACGGCATCGACTCCACCGACGCCATCAAGGGCACCTATCTGCCTGAGTATCGCCAGATCTGGGACCTTTACATCAACAACGCCACCTGCGACCCCGGCGTGCTTTCGACCAAGACCGCTGACGACGCAACGGCTGAGTTCGTGACCGGCAAGTGCGTGTTCTATCAGAACGGCACCTGGGAGTATGCGAACGTTGCCGAGGTCGGTGACGACAACCTCGGCCTGCTGCCGATCTACATCGGTGTCGACGGCGAGGAGGACCAGGGCATCTGCACCGGCTCCGAGAATTACTGGTGCGTGAACAAGAACGCCTCCGAGGACGACATCAAGGCCACCCTCGACTTCATCAACTGGTGCGTCACCTCCGACACCGGCACCAAGGCCATGTGCGGCGCCGACGGCGCCATGCCTTCGGGCGAGGCGGGCATGGGCTTCGTGATCCCGTTCAAGAAGAACCAGCCGTCCGAGAACGTGTTGAACAACCTCGCGGACGAGATCAACGCCGACAAGACCCCGGTCAAGTGGTGCTTCTCCACGATGCCCTCCGAGGAGTGGAAGAACGGCGTGGGCTCCGCCCTCACCACCTATGCGGCCGATCAGACCGACAAGGGCTGGGACGCCGTCAAGACTGCCTTCGTGGACGGCTGGGCAAAAGAGGCTGCCGCTTCCAAGTAACGGTCGCGATGCCAAGCGTTTACATCGTAAGCGGCGGACGGGGTACCTGCCCGCCGCTTATTTGTTTTGAGAGGGGGTTAGCTGCATGCAACAAGCTATCAAGAAGTATTGGCCTGTCTTTGTGGGTCCGACGCTCATTGCGTTCATCATCGGTTTCATTGTTCCGTTTGTCATGGGGCTCTGGCTCTCGGTATGCGATTTCACGACGGTCACCGACGCTCAGTTTACGGGGCTTACCAACTACATCCTGGCGCTCCAGGACACGGTGTTCCAGCACTCGTTCTGGTTTACGGCGCTCTTTGCGGTGGTCTCGCTGGTCGTCATCAACGTGATCGCATTCGTTCTGGCTTTTGCGCTCACCCAGAAGCTGCGCGGCACCAACGTGTTCCGTACGATCTTCTTCATGCCGAACCTGATCGGCGGCATCGTGCTCGGCTATATCTGGCAGCTTATCTTTAACGGCATCCTTGCTCAGTGGAATTCGTCCATCAACCTGAACGAGTGGTACGGCTTTGCGGGTCTCGTGATTTTGGTCGCGTGGCAGCAGATCGGCTACATGATGATCATCTACATCGCCGGGTTTCAGTCCATTCCTGACGACGTGCTCGAGGCTGCCGAGATCGACGGTGCGAACGGCTGGCAGAAGATGATCGGTGTCACCATCCCCATGATGATGTCCTCGATCACCATTTGCATGTTCCTTTCGATCACCAACGGCTTCAAGCTGTTCGACCAGAACCTTTCGCTTACCGCCGGCGAGCCGTCCAAGATGTCCGAGCTCCTTGCGCTCAACATCTACAACACATTCTATGGTCGCACCGGTTGGGAAGGCGTCGGCCAGGCTAAGGCTGTGCTCTTCTGCATCGTGGTCGTGGCTATTGGCATTATCCAGCTCAGGGCCACGCGCTCGAAGGAGGTGCAGCAGTAATGACGAAGAAAAAGGTGCTGCGCGGTATCGCGACGGCGGTAATCGCTATCGTTGCCATTGTCTGGATCCTGCCGATCATCATCGTGCTCATGGATTCGTTCAAGAGCCGCACGTTCATCAGCCTGGAGCCGTTCAGCCTGCCCAATGATCAGACGCTCGTGGGTCTTGAGAACTATGTCCAGGCAATCAATCGGTACGGCTTTCTCGACGCGGTGGGCTGGACGGTGTTCATCACCGTGGGCTCGGTTGCCGTCATCCTCATTTGCTGCTCCATGTGCGCGTGGTACATCACGCGTGTGACGAGCCGCTTCTCGAAGGGCATGTATCTGCTGTGCGCCATCTCGATGGTCGTGCCGTTCCAGATGGTCATGTTCACGCTCTCGCTGGTGGCAGACCGCTTGGGACTCGATACGCCCTGGGGCATTATCATCATCTACCTGGGCTTTGGCGCGGGGCTTGCGGTCTTTATGTTCTGCGGCTTCGTAAAGTCGATCCCCATCGAGATCGAGGAGGCTGCGCTCATCGACGGCTGCAGCCCGCTGAGGACGTTCTTCTCGGTGGTGCTGCCCATCATGAAGCCCACCTTCATTTCGACGGGCATCCTCGAGATTATGTGGGTATGGAACGACTTCCTGCTGCCCTACCTGGTGCTCGACACCAACGAGTACAAGACCATCTCCATCGTGATTCAGTTCATGAAGGGTTCGTATGGTCGCGTTGACATGGGCGCCATCATGGCAGCGCTCATCATGGCCGTCATTCCGGTCGTGATTTTCTACCTCCTGTGCCAGAAGCACATCATCAAGGGTGTAGCCGCTGGCGCGGTCAAGGGCTAGGGTTGGAGCTCGAGCACCATGAACATTCGGGACATCGCGTCGATTTCAGGCTATAGCGTGGGCACGGTATCGCGCGTGCTCAACGGCCACCCCAGCGTGAGCGACCGTGCGCGCGCCCGGATTCTCGAGGTTGTCGAGGAGTACGGGTACGAGCCCAATTACAACGCGCGCTTTCTCAAGGCGCAGTCCATGGAATCGGTCGCCGTGTTCGTAAAAGGCGCGGGAAACCGTCTGTTCGGTGAGATTCTCGAGCTTATCCAGACCCAACTGATCGAAGCGGGAGAGGAGGCGGTCGTCACCTATCTCGACGAGGACGCCGACGAGGTGGCGGCCGCCGTCCGGTATCAGCGCATCAGGCACCCCAAGGGCATTCTGTTTCTGGGGGGCGAGCCTGCGTACTTTAAGGCTCAATTCGCCGAAATCGATGTGCCGAGCGTGCTTATTACCAACGATGCCACGGGTCTTGCGTTCCCCAATCTGTCGAGCGTGACGACGGATGACGAATCCGCCGCCTATCAGATGTGCGAGTACCTGCTGTCCTGTGGGCACCGGCGCATCGGCATCGTGGGCGGCAATCGCTCCGAGGGGCAGGTTTCGGGCAAGCGCCTGCGCGGGGCTACCCGAGCGCTCCAAGAGCATGGCGTCAGCTTTGATTTTGATCGGGATTTTGAGCCCTGTCACTTCACCGAAGCCGAGGGCTACGACGCCATCGCTAACCTGGTCATGCGGTCGCGCGACCTGACGGCGGTGTTTGCACTCGGCGACGTGATCGCGTTCGGCGCGGTGCGCGCTGTGTACGACATGGGACTTCGCATCCCCGATCAACTTTCGCTTGCGGGGTTTGACGGCGTGTCGCTCTCGCAGTTCGCGGTCCCCCGAATCACCACGATTCGGCAGGACGTTCGCACGATTGCCCGCCGCGGCGTGGAGATTCTGCTTGCCGCCATGGCGGGGGAGGGCGGCGTGGTGCACGAGTTCGTGCCGTATCAGCTGCTCAAGCGCGAAAGCGTGTGCAAGCTGTAGCCGTGGCGCAGTGCGTGCTTGGGCGCTGTTGGTGCAGCGGGTTGTGTGCGCCTGCAAATCCTTGTTCTATCAAGTACTACCGGGAAGGAGCCTGCCATGAGGGAGTCGGGTATCTTGATGCCCATCACATCGCTTCCCAGCCCATGGGGCGTGGGAACCCTGGGGTCCGAGGCGCGCGGCTTCATTGATTTTATGGCCGAGGCCGGCGTTTCAGTCTGGCAGGTGCTGCCTATCGTGCCCACGAGCTTCGGCGATTCTCCGTATCAGTCGTTCTCGACGTTCGCGGGTAATCCCTACCTGATTGACCTCGACGACCTGGCGGCCGATGGGCTGCTGGAGCGCGCGGAGTACGAGGGGCGCGCATGGGGCGAAGACCCGTCTCGCGTGGATTACGGCGCGCTGTATCGTGAGCGGTTCGAGGTGCTTGGATGCGCCGTTCGTCGGCTTATCGACCAGCGGGGCGACGAGTATCGCGCGTTTTGCGAGCGCGAGGCTGCTTGGCTTGACGATTATGCGCTCTTCATGGCGCTCAAAGACGAGCATGGCGGAAAGCCGTGGAGCACGTGGGAGACGCCGCTGCGTCACCGCGACCCTGCGGCGCTCGCGGATGCTGCCTCCATGCTGGCAGATCGGATCGATTTCTGGCGTGGCGTTCAGTTTCTCTTCTTTGAGCAGTGGGAGCGCTTGCATACCTATGCGCACGAGGCTGGTGTGCGCATCATGGGCGATGTGCCGATTTACGTTGCCGAGGACAGCGCCGACGTATGGTCGCATCCGGAGCAGTTCCAGCTCGATGACGACCTGCGCCCCATCGAGACCGCGGGATGCCCACCCGACGGCTTCTCGGCAACGGGCCAGCTGTGGGGTAACCCGCTGTTCGACTGGGAGTATATGAGATGCGACGGCTATTCGTGGTGGCTCAAGCGCCTTGCCTTCCAGCTCGACCTGTATGACATCTTGCGCATCGACCATTTTCGCGGGTTCGATTCGTACTTCGCCATTCCCGCCGGCGCCAATACGGCTGCCGGGGGCAGGTGGCGCAAGGGCCCGGGAATCGAGTTCTTCCAGGTTATGGAGCGCGAGCTCGGCCGCTGCAACATCGTTGCGGAAGACCTTGGGTTCCTGACACCGTCCGTTCACCAACTCCTTGCCGATTCCGGCTATCCCGGCATGCGCGTGCTGGAATTCGCCTTCGACAGCCGCGATGGCGGCGGAGCGCTGTACCTGCCCTACGCGTATCCGCACCACTGCGTTGCCTACGTGGGGACGCATGACAACGATACCGCGCTGGGATGGCTCAAGACCGCCCCGGCAGGCGATGCGGCACTTGCACGCGAGTACCTGCACCTCGATGCGGAGGAGGGCGAGAACTGGGGCCTGATGCGTGGTATCTGGGCAAGCCCGGCGGACCTGGCCATCGTTCAGATGCAGGATCTGCTCGGCCTGGGGAGTGAAGCGCGCATCAATACGCCCTCTACGGTGGGCAGCAACTGGTGCTGGCGTGCCCTGCCCGGCTTTGCTACGCCCGAGCTCGCGGCCCGCGTCCATCGACAGATGGAGCTGTACCACCGTTTGCCTTTGCGTCCATCGGACGAAGACGAGCCGGAGGAGCGGTCCGACATGGAAACTACCCAAGAGAACAAGGGAGCCTAGCCATGACATTTGAGGAACGAATACGATCGGTGCTTGGGGAGGAGGGTCTGACGCTCGAGTCCGCGACCGATGCCCAGCGCTTCCAGGCGCTGCTCAAAGCCACGCGCGACTACGAGACCTCGCTGGCCCCCGCCCTCGGCGAACGCAAGCTGTACTACTTCTCCGCTGAGTTTTTGATTGGCCGCCTGCTCCGTGCCAATCTCATCAACCTGGGGCTGGCGGACGAGGTCGAGGAGCTGCTCGAGCGCGTGGGCACGACGCTCGCGCGTGTGGAGGATGCGGAACCCGAGCCGTCGCTCGGAAACGGTGGCCTCGGTCGCTTGGCGGCGTGCTTCCTTGACTCCATCGCCTCGCTCGGCCTTTTGGGAGACGGCGTGGGTCTTAACTACCACTTTGGCTTGTTTAAGCAGGACCTGGCGCAGGGCAAGCAGGTTGAGGAGCCAAATCCTTGGATCGAGCCCGAGTCATGGCTCATCGATACGGGCGAGACCTTTGCCGTGCCCTTTGGCTTTGGCGAGCTCGAGGCGCGCTTGTTCGATATCGAGGTCCCGGGCTATAAGAACGGTGTGGTAAATCGCTTGCACCTCTTCGATGTGCCGGAACCCGCAGCTGCACCTGCAGACGGCATCGCGTTTGATAAGCGCGACGTGCCGCACGTGTTGACTTCGTTTCTCTATCCGGACGACTCGGACGAAGACGGCCGCTTGCTTCGCGTCTACCAGCAGTACTTCATGGTCTCCGCCGGTGCGCAGCTTATTATGCATGAACTGCGTGAGCGTGGACACCAGCCCGCTGAGCTCGCCGATTTCTGCGCCGTTCATATCAACGATACGCACCCCTCGATGGTCATTCCTGAGCTGATTCGTCTGCTCATGGCTGAGGGCATTGGGTTCGATGAGGCGGCGGATATCGTTGAGCGGACCTGCTCCTACACGAACCACACGATTCTTGCCGAGGCGCTCGAAACCTGGCCGATGGCGTATATCGAACGCGTTGCGCCCGGTATTGCGCCGATCATCCGCCAGCTGGATGCGCGGGCTCGCACGCGGAGCGAGGACGAGCGCGTTGCGATCATCGATCGTAACGATCGCGTGCACATGGCTCATATGGACATTCACTTCAGCCATGCGGTGAATGGCGTTGCCGAGTTGCATACGCAGATCCTTGTCACCTCCGAGATGAAGCCGTTTGCAGGCTTGTATCCCCAGAAATTCACCAACAAGACGAACGGCATCACGTTCCGCCGGTGGCTCATGGGGTGCGACGAACCGCTTGCCGCCTGCATTACCGAGGCGATTGGCGATGGCTGGAAGCACGATGCGGCGGAGCTCGAGAAGCTGCTTCCCTATGTGGAGGACGCCCAGGTGGTCGAGGGCGTGCAGCGCGCCAAGGCCCAGAATAAGCGCGCGCTTGCCGCATGGCTCAAAGAGACCCAGGGCTTGGACATCGATCCCGAGTCGATCTTTGACATTCAGATCAAGCGCATGCATCAGTACAAGCGTCAGCAGATGAACGCGCTCTATGCGATTTGGAAGTATCTGCAGATCAAGCGCGGCAACATCCCGGCGCGTCCCGTCACCATGATCTTTGGAGCTAAGGCGGCTCCTGCCTACACGCTTGCCAAGGATACGATCGCGCTTCTGCTCGCGCTCTCCCGGCTCATTCGCGAAGACCCGGATGTTTCTCCGTGGCTGAACCTCGTCATGGTCGAGAACTACAATGTGACCGCCGCTGAGCACCTGATTCCGGCAGCCGACGTGTCGGAGCAGATTTCGCTGGCGTCCAAAGAGGCGAGCGGCACGAGCAACATGAAGTTCATGGCCAACGGCGCGGTAACGCTCGGTACCATGGACGGTGCGAACGTCGAGATCGCGGATCTTGTGGGCGAGGAGAACATCTACATTTTTGGCCGCTCGTCGGACGAGGTCATCAACCTCTACGAAACGAACGGCTATCACCCGTGGGATTACTGGCAGGATGGCGAGGTCTCCGAGCTCCTGGACTTCATCGTCTCTCCGGAGCTCTTGGCGTGCGGCGATGCCGCGTCGCTCACGCGCGTCTATCGAGATTTCATTGCCAAGGATTATTTCATGGCGCTCTTGGATGTGAAGTCGTACATTGCGGCGAAGGAGCGCTGCCTCGCCGATTACGAGGACCGTGCATTGTGGGGGAAGAAGATGGTCACGAATATCGCGAAGTCCGGGTTCTTCTCCTCCGATCGCACGATCCGCGAATACGACCGCGACGTGTGGCATCTTGGTGTCACCGCGGCCGCGGCTAATCCCGATATTCCCGATGCTCCTGCCGTCGCAGGGGCAATGGCGTAAGGCACGTCGCCCGCATGGGCTGTAAGAGAAAGCACGCAGGAAGGAACAGACCATGGCAGAAGTCAGCTTGAAGCATGTGGAAAAGATCTACCCCAACACCGGATCCAAGAAGCATAAGAAGAACAGCGCGCTCAAGGTGCGCGACGAGGGCGTTGTGGCCGTCGAGGACTTTAATCTCGATATCGCCGACGGTGAGTTCATCGTGCTGGTCGGGCCTTCGGGCTGCGGCAAGTCGACGACGCTGCGCATGGTCGCGGGTCTTGAGACCATCAGCCACGGCGAGGTGTGCATCGATGGCAAATGCGTCAACGATGTAGCGCCTAAGGACCGCGACATCGCCATGGTCTTCCAGAACTACGCGCTGTATCCGCACAAGACGGTTCGCCAGAACCTGGAGTTCCCGCTGAAGCTGCGCAAGGTCCCAAAGGACCAGATGGATCGCAAGGTCGAAGAGGTGGCGCAGATTCTGGGTATCACGCAGTATCTCGACCGCAAGCCCAAGGCGCTTTCCGGTGGCCAGCGCCAGCGTGTGGCCATTGGTCGCGCCATCGTGCGTGAGCCCAAGGTGCTGCTCATGGACGAGCCGCTTTCCAACCTGGATGCGAAGCTCCGTAACCAGATGCGTGCCGAGATCATCAAGCTGCGTGAGCGCATCGACACGACGTTCATGTACGTGACGCACGATCAGACCGAGGCGATGACGCTCGGTGACCGCATCGTGGTCATGAAGGATGGCACCGTGCAGCAGATCGGCACGCCGCAGGAGGTGTTCGACCACCCCGCGAACACCTTCGTCGCGGGATTCATCGGCATGCCGCAGATGAACTTCTACGATGCCGAGCTGGTGCGCGAAGCCGGCGGCTCCTATACCGTGCGCGTGGGCGATGCGCAGCTGGTGCCCTCAGCAGAAAAGCAGGCAGCGCTCGCGGCCAACGGCGTGGGCTCGCAGTCCGTCACGCTTGGCGTGCGTCCCGAGCATATCGAGATTCCGGCGCGCGGGGAGAACGTGCTCACCGGTACGGTCGATGTGGTCGAGCTCATGGGCAGCACGGTGAACCTGCATGTTAACGTGTATGGCCACGATAGCGTGGTCGTGGCTCAGGCAGCCGAGCTCGTCGAGGCTTCGGTCAGCTTGAAGACGGGCGATACGGCGTCCTTCTCGTTCAACGGAAACGCGATGCACTTCTTCAGCAAGGAGACCGGCTGCAACCTTGAGTAGCCGGTAGCGATGGATTGGTTGGCGACGTGTTCCTTCCAACCCATTTAATATACCTGCCCCAGGCGTTTCCTTCTTGGTGCATGGGTTGGATGGAACACGTCCCCAACCAACCCCTGAGGCTGTCCCTTTCTCCATGCGAGAGGCCCCGCGTGCAAGCATGTGCTGCGCGCGGGGCCTCCTGTTGTTTCTGCCAAAAGGGGCAGGCGCTTTTGGGACATCAGCTCGTATAGTGCGTGAGGCACATGTGGATGAAGTCGCGCATCTCGTCGCGGAAGGGCGGCACGTGCCGCGGGCGGCCGATACGCTCGAGCGCCTCGGCGATGAGCGGGTTGTGCCAGCAGCCGCTTGCGTATCCCACCGCGTGGTAGTAGATGGTGAGGACGAGCAGGTCGACGTTTGCTGGCTCGATGGCGATGATGCGGGGGAGCCGCTCCGTCATGCGGTCCACATAGGCGTAGTAACCCTGTTTGAATGCGGCGAGCCGCTCGACCGTCACGTTCGTCTCGATGATGGTGGAGAGGATGTCGCCCAGGCGGAAGTACTCCTGGTGCGCGTTGGCGATGCCGGCCCACACCTTCGCGAGCACGTCCACGCTGTAGCCGCAGTCCTCGGGGAGCGCGGCGAGGAGGTCCTGGAAGTAGGCGGTATAGCCGTCACCCGCGAGCAAAAGGAAGATCTCCTCCTTGGTGGTCACATATTTATAGAGGTTGGCGCGTGACCAGCCGAGTTCCTCGGCGATGGTGGTGAGCGTGATCTCGTGGTAGGGGCGGGTGGCGAACTGCCGGCTCGCCACCCCTTTGATCTCCGCCATGCGGAGCGCCTTCTGCTCATCGCTGCGCGCGCGGATGAATTCTGTCATGACCTCGTCCTTTCTTGCTGCTGTGCAGCATAGCATATGTGACGCACAGATGCATGGCGTGTATGTAGAAAACGTAACGAGAACAATTCAATTTACAAGTAACGTAGCGTAGCTTATAGTAAGTCTTGTGATGTGACGCTGCGTTACGTGCGAATCTGCTAAAGGGGGCAGCTCCTTGTGGCGGATTTGAGGGGAGGAGTTGCATGAAGAAGAACATCGGACCCAAACCCGCGCTCTACCCCGTGCTCTTCGAGATGCCTACCTACACCTACCTCGCCACGGGTGAGAAGATCGCCGACTGCCTGAGCTTCGTCAAGGCGCGCAAGGGCGAGCGCTTCTCGGCTGGTGCCGGCGAAGAGGCGGCCGCCTGGGCTGAGAGCTTAGAGCTGTAGGGGAGGGAGAAGCATGAACATCATCATTTTGTAAATAATCTCTAGGGTGTTTTTACAAGGAGGATGAGGGATATGGGCAAGACGCTGGTGGCGTATTTCTCGGCGAGCGGGGTGACGGCGCGGGCTGCGCACGCGATCGCTGCGGCGACGGGCGGTGATCTGTTCGAGATCGAGCCCGCTGAGCCCTACACGGCGGCGGATCTCGATTGGACGAACAAACAGAGCCGCAGTTCGCGCGAGATGGGGGACGACGCGTGCCGCCCCGCCATCAAGGGCAGCGTCGCGGACATGGATGCCTACGACACCGTGTTCCTCGGCTTCCCCATCTGGTGGTACGTGGAGCCGCGCATCGTGGACACGTTTCTCGAGGCGTATGACTTCGCCGGCAAGACGGTGGTCCCGTTCGCGACGTCGGGCAGCAGCGGCATCGGCGGTGCGGAGCAGCGCATGCGCACGATCTGCCCTGCGGCCGCATGGAAGCCGGGCAAGCTGCTCAACGGCGTCGACGCTGCTACCTGGGCGAAGGGCGTCTTGGACTGATTATTTCCGTATCTGATACTGAAATAATCATTTTGGAAGGAGAGGAAGTCATGGCAGCAACGGTATATTTCACGCGCGAGGTCACGCCGGAGAAGGTGGTCGAGCTCTATCAGAGGCTGGGCGTCGAGCTGCCCGGCAAGGTGGCCGCAACGGCACGCGCATCCTCTCGCATGCCGCCGAGCTGGGCTTCGGAACGCGTGACTACAAGCTCGTCGAGGTGGCATAGGCCAGATGGGTTGGTTGGGGACGTGTTCCTTTCAACCCATGTTCGGGCTGCCATCGTGCCCGTTCGGCCGGCTCCGGGCGCGGCCCGGCGGCCACGACGTGCGCATCGAGCGCATGGAACCCGCGGTGCAGCATAACCAACGAAGGGAGTCATGATGGATGATAAGGCGTTGGCCTGCGGGATGGCCTCGCTCGGGGCGACCGACCCGGAGTTCGCGGAGCGGTTCGCGTACTTCGCGGGTGAGGAGGTGCCGGGGGAGTCGGCGGCCGAGCTCCCCGTACGCGAGCGCTACCTGGCGATTCTGGCGGCGCTCTTGGGTTGCCAGGGCGTGGACGAGTTCCGCGCTATGCTGCCGGAGGCGCTCGATGAGGCGCTTTCGCCCGTCGAGGTGAAGGAGGTCGTCTACCAGGCGGTGGCGTACCTCGGCATCGGGCGGGTGCGGCCGTTTTTCGACGCGACGAACGAGATACTCGCGGCGCGAGGCGTTAAGCTGCCGCTTGAGGGCCAGCAAACGACGACGCTCGAGACGCGCCGCGCCGCCGGGAACCAGAAGCAGGTCGAGTATTTTGGCGAGCATATGCGCGAGAGCTGGAAGACCGGCCCTGTAGAGCGGGCGACCGTCAATCGCTGGCTCGCGGAGAACTGCTTTGGCGACTACTACACGCGCGGTGGTCTCTCCGATCTTGACCGCGAGCTCATCACGTTCTGCTACATCGTGGCGCAGGGTGGGTGCGAGCCGCAGGCCACGGCGCATGCGGGCGCGAACTTGAACCTCGGCCGTACGAAGGACTTCCTGTACCGCGCGGTCATGCAAATACTGCCCTACATCGGCTATCCGCGCAGCCTGAACGCGCTCACCTGCATCGATAACGCATGACAGAGGTTGGGGGTTGGTTGGGGACGTGTTCCTTTCAGCCCATCGCAACCCTTTTGTCTCATAAAAGGGGGTTGAAAGGAACACGTCCCCAACCAACCCCATTTTTGGAAGGAGAATGGCAATGGCAGAGACGAACGACTTTACGCCTATGTTCGGCATGGGGCAGCCCAACGCGGCATACGCCCAGTACTTCATCGGCAATTCGTATCTGAATCCGCTTACGAGCCCTGCCGAGTGCGGCATCGGGCTTTCCAACGTGACCTTTGAACCGGGATGTCGCAACAACTGGCATATCCACCATGCCGACAAGGGCGGCGGGCAGATTCTCATTTGCACAGACGGTCGCGGCTGGTACCAGGAGTGGGGCAAGCCCGCTCAGGAGCTCACGCCCGGCACGGTCGTGGTCATTCCTGCCGGCGTGAAGCACTGGCACGGCGCCGCGCGCGATAGCTGGTTCAGTCACATCGCCTTCGAGGCATCGGGCGAGAACTGCAGCAACGAATGGCTCGAGCCCGTCACGGACGAGCAGTACCCAGCATAGCGCGGTATCATAGGTGCGCACATCGGATTGTCGGCGCGGAGCCGGCTCTTGGCCGGGGAGGTCTTGATGACGCACCGGAGCTCTCGTGAAGAAAAGCGCGACAAGCTCGAGCAGCCTGCTGCAGAGCCGCCACATCTGCCAACATGGCTGCGCCGTGCAATTTGCTTTATCAGCTCGGTTTTCCTGGCGTTCTGTGCAGTCTATACCTGCATCAATATGGTGCTCGAAGGTGCGGGCATCGTTGTCGGCATCGTGGGGGCTATCGTGTTCGCGGCGATGGCGGTGCACATGTTCCGTTCTGGTCTCGGCGATGGTCGCTGGCGCGTCGGGCGGTAGCCGGAGACGTTTCGGCGGAGGCGCATAGGGGCAAAAGTTGCGTCCCCGTTATCCCCGTCAGTTGCATGCCCGTTGTCTCCATCTGGGGCAGCTTCCTATTGATTTACGCGCATCAATCAGTGCCCTGGTAAGACGTCGCAATAGTTTTCGAATCAATATCGAGGGAAAGTGGCTGCCATGATGCACGTGTGCCGCGGCAACTACCATTCGAGCTACGCCAACAAGGGCGCGTACGACAGCATCTCGGAGTTCCTGTTTGCGCGCGAGAACGTGGATGCGTTCTATCTGCAGTTCGACGACGAGCGCTCCGGCGGCTTCGAGCCGCTCGCGAGGGTTTCGGGCAACAAGAAGGTTGTGCTCGGCCTCGTGACCACAAAGCGCGCGGAACTCGAGAACAAGGACAAGCTCATCGAACGTATCCACGCCGCGGCGAAGTACGTGCCGCTCGATCGCCTGTACCTGAGCCCGCAGTGCGGCTTTGCTTCATGCGGGATCGGTAACAAGCTCAGCGAGGCAGACCATCGCGTCGCGCAAAAGCGGCAGCAGCCCGCGGCGCCAGAGCAGCTGGTAAAACGCCTTGTCGTGCGTGAGCTGGGCGAAGATGTCCGCGAGCGCTTCCTGCTCCGTCGCGGACTCGGTGCCCACGCTCGCCGCCTACGGCATGCACGACAAGGTGTGCCCGTATGCCTGCTCGCGCCCGCTCGTGGCGGCGCTCGAGGAGCACGGCGTACCGCACGATATCGTTGACTTCCCACACTCCGGCCATGGGTTGCAGAACGACGACGCCCTCTACGTGCGCTACATGGATTTGCTCGACGAGTACCTCGCGCGCTACCTTGCGGCGGACGCTGCCTAGCGCGGAATCGCCGGCACTGCGCTCACCTCTGTCAGGGCAGCGTAGGCTGCTCGTGCGGCATGCGCCGGCAGATCTTGATTGGTCTTGCTCGGAGCGCTTCTGTGCACTTGCATGTCCTCGAGCACCAGCACGCTCGCGTCTTGAATCTTTCCGATCATAAAGCGACAACAGGGACGGAGCCTATTGCTCCGATGTTCGTCCACGCGCGGGTCGGATACAAAAATGTAACAATCAATTAACAATTTTCCATTGACGGTGAGGCTCAGGGGGGGGGTACCCTCTAAAAAAACATCGAAGGAGGATTCGATGGACAGCAATGGGATTGCGGTCGTCATCGCGCTTGCGATACTGGCGTTCGTCTTCTATCAAAAGATTCAGCACCGCAAGGAGGGGAGCACCATCAGCAGGCCGCGTGACTTTGCTGAGTACTCGGAAACGTTCACGCTCAGGCACGTCTCCGACGATGAGTTCACCTCTGCGTTCTCGAAAGCGCAGCCCGGAGCCAGAGCTGGGGTCGAGATGAGCGGAAACGCCCAGCAGGTGGTGTTCGAGGGTCCCTTTAGAGCGAAGCTCTCCCGGATTGAGAATACTGACGAGAAGTCCGTGTACGTCTTCTATTTCACCAACTGGAAATCTCGGTACGGATTCCCCGTCAGAGGGGAGGACATGAACCTCCTTCTAACGGCAGTGGAAAAGATCTTTGTCTCGATTGACCCCAACACGCAGGTTTCTAGTAAAAAGGAAGACATCACGACGAAGCGCCACATCATTTAGGAATCATTCGTTGCCGTGCAAGCGAATGTCTTATGAGAGGTGATTGATATGGACATGGAACGCATTCCTCCAATTCTGTTGCTCGTGCTCTTTGTGGTGGGCGTTGCCGTAGTGAAGGGGCTCATTCGCAAGGGCGTGGGAGCCGGTGTCGACGCCGCGCGCAAGCGCATCGACAAAAGTGCCGGCAAGTACGAGTCCTCTGAGGAAGAGAATTTGAGCGACCGATTCAAGCGCTAGGGTAGCCGTTATGGTCGAGTTCATTCTGCTGATTGTGGCGGTCGCCGTCATCTATTTCCTGGGCGATGTCATCGGGAACATTGTGGGTGGTCTCGGTGATCGCGCGGTGGATGCTGTCGCCGACGCAGTGGCCAAAGATGGCGCACCTGACGCTGCTCGGGAGGTTGGCGGCGGGGTGGCGCGCGGTTCGTGCGAGGGGAGAGAGGAGACATTCGATGACTAACGTTTCAAGGTGGGGAGGTTCTGAGCCTTCCACATGCAGCGGAATCTCCCGGCGCGCCGCCGTTGCGCTGGGGCTTCTCGGCCTTACGTCGGGTGTTGCGGGCTGCGGAAACGCTGTCGTGAATTCGTCCGGATTCCTTGCGGCTGCGGAAGGGAATGGCGATGCGCGGAAGGACTTCGCCTCTGCTCGCGACAAGGCTGAGGAGTCATGGTCGGCGCTGCAGGACTCCATCGCGTCGGCGCAGGAGGCGGACAAGGAGTTTCGGGCGGGCGTCGTTAAGAATCCCGACGACCTAACGGCGTTCGAGGCAGCACTTGCCGACGCTTCCGCTGTTGAGGATGCCCATAGCGACTATGCGGACGAGCCTAAGACGTCCGAGAAGCTTGCCAAGGCGACCAAGAAGTTGAAGGCCGCCGCTGCCACCTACGACGCGGCCGCCCAGAAGCTCTCCGACGCCCAGGGTATGGTCGAGCTGCGCAAGCCAGGCGAGGGGTCGTTCACTTATACCGACTGGGACGGGTACACCTATCGTATCGACTACAATCTCAACCCTGAGATAACGGTCGACACGACGGAAGGCAAGCCGGGGCAGGTGGGTCTCTATTTCGACTTCTCGGGGTGCTCCGTAACGCTCACCAACACGACCCCGGGCAAGAAGGCTCCGGGAATGGCGCTCACGCTCAATCCGCTCTACAGCGTGGACGACTTCTCCGACTTCATCATCCTAGATGACGGGGGCAGCCTGAAGTATGAGGTCGCGACGTTCGGACCGTTGTCGCAACCGGTGACGTTCGACGCCGCTCCGACGATGGATGAGATCGAGGACCATGCCTACGAGACTCGTTACCTCAACCCCTTCGACAACGCCGTGACGGGTATCAACCCTGACTATGGCGAGGTCTCGCGCATGGACTTCTCCGCCTGCGCGACGCACGTGAGCTACGGAACGACGATGTACGACAAGGGCGATGACCTCGAGGTCGGCGAGACGCGCGAGCTGACGTGTGTCTTTATGAGCTCCGCTCTCACGGGCGGCAAGCAGAAGTGGAGTGTCGGTAACATCTCCGAGGATCACGTTGACAAGTTCAGGAAGATCGTTGGATGGGCGATTCATCCTGAGAGCGGCACGTATGCTCCCAATGATGAGGCCGTGTTCGCCGGAAACTCCAAGCCGGGGACCATGTTTGCTCGCGGGACGTGGCTGTATGGCTACAATCCGGTGACTGGCTAGGTCTGTCTTAAGTTCTTCTCATCGCACGGTGTGCGCGAAGAGCGGGCGGATGGCCAAGAGTACCGACCCGGCGACGTGGGCGACCTTCGATGAGGCCGTGGCGGCCGTCGGGCGGTGGCGCTGCGACGGCGTGGGGTTCGTGTTCGGGCCCGACCGCGCCTTCACGTGGTCGAGGAGGCCGGCACCTACACGGAGGTCTCGCCCTCCGGCGACGGGCTGCACCTGATCTTCCGGGGCGCGAAGCCCGACTGGGCCCAGCGCTCGAGGAAGGGCCAGCCCGGCGGGCGCGTGGTGGAGATGTACGACCACGACCGGTACTTCACGGTGACGGGGAGCGTCACGCACTTGTGCTGAGCGGAGGGCGCGCTCTCCTCGTTCATGCCCTACGACGCGGGCGGCGAGGTGCGCTTCGATCCCTCGCCCGACGAGGCGGTGAAGGCGCGGCCGTTCATGGAGCCCGCGGGGACGCTCCCGGACTGGGTGGCGGGCATGGCGCCCGCGCGGGCGGCGTCGCCCGCGTTCCGGTGCGTGATGGCGGCGAGCTTTGCCTCCGTGCTGGTGGCGCTGCTCGGCGTGCAGACCTTCATCGTGTACCTGTGGGGCAGGAGCCGCAGCGGCAAGACGCCGACGCTCAAGGCGGCGGGCAGCGTCTGGGGCGACCCGACCGAGGGCTCGGACTCCTACTTCCGCACCTTCGCGGACACGCCCAAGAGCATCGTGCGCGCGGCGGCGCTCTTCCCAGAGCAAGGGGGCGCCGGGCGGGCAGGCCTCCAAGCGCCAGATCGTGGAGGACCTGCTCTACTCGCTCTCGCTCGGGCACGAGCGCGGGGCGCTGAACTCCGACCGCTCCATGATGCGGGCGGGCTCTTGGCGCAGCCTCACGATAGCCACGGGCGAGATCCCCATCGTGGGCGAGTCCACCCAGCAGGGAGCCGCCAACCGAACGCTCGAGCTCAACGCCGAGCCCTTCTCCGACGTGAGGGCCGCGCAGGGAATGCACCATCTGGTCTCCGCGCAGCACGGCACGGCGGGGCGCGCCTTTGTCGAGGCGCTGCGGCGCAACCCCGCCGAGTTCTACGCCCGGCAGTTCGCGCAGGTGCGCGACTCGGTCGCCTCGATCGCGTGCGGACACCCGCAGGCGGACAACATCGCGCTGCTCGCCTTCGCGGACGCGCTCGCGGAGTTCTACGTGTTCTCGCCGGGAAGCGACTGGCAGGGCTGCCTGGACGCCTCGCTCGCGATGGCGGTGTGGGCGCTCGGCAACGCGACGGGTGCCGAGGGCGGCGACACCGACCTCAAGGCCATCCAGTTCGTGGCCGAGTGGCTTGTGGGCAACCGCATCCACTTCGACGACTACTGCGAGAACGACCGGCTGGAGCGCTGGGGCGCGATCGAGGACAAGACCTGCGCGACGGGCTACCTCTGGTATGTGTTTTCGAGCGTGCTCGACCGGGCGCTCGCGGGCGCGAACTACGACCGGGCGAAGACCCTTCGCCGCATGGAGGAGGAGGGGCTGCTCGTCTGCGACTCGGGGCACCGCTATACACCAAGCAGAAGCGGTTCCGCAACGCGGGGCGCGTCTACTGCGTCTGCATCGACAACGAGGCGCTGGAGGCGTTCCTGGAGCGGGCAGCCGCGGGCGACGGCGCGGCCGTCATCGCGTCTCAAGGCGGCGAGCCATGTTGAGACGGGGCTTGAGACGGCCGTACCGGCTGGTGAGGACGAGGGTCCTCGGCTCCCGTCTCAACGTCTTTACGGGAACGAGGGGGAGGCCGCCGTCGCGCGCGCACGGGCGCGAGGGGCTTTTGCGGCGGGACGCTTGAGACGTTGAGACGGCTGGCGTTCGCGCTGGCAGGCGGGCTGCTTTCCGTCTCAAGGGGGCGGCGCGGGCGCGATGGCGCGCGGGCTGCGGGCATGAGACGCGGCGGGAGGGGGCGCGGATGAGCTGGTGGACCGAGGAGCAGGACGACGTCCTGCGCGAGGTGAGCTTCCGGGGCGCGACCTACGCGGCCGCCGAGATCGAGCGGAGGTGCGGCGTCGCCCACTCCGTGCGGGCGGTGGAGATGCGCGCGTCGCGAATCCACTGCTCGCTGGCGATCCAGACGGTGTGCCCGCAGTGCGGCGCGGTGGGCGTGAAGATCAACCGGCAGTCCGGCATGTGCCGGCGCTGCACCGAGGAGTACCACCTGGAGCAGGAGCGGGCGTTCAACGAGCAGCTCGAGCGCGAGCGCGTTGCCGCTGAGGACGCGGCGGGTATCGACGACGTGCGGCGCGAGCGCGACAAGATGAGGCAGCGCAACTCGCGGCTGTGTCGGAAGTACGGGTTCAAGGGAAGCGGGAGCGGAAAGGTTGATGGTATGATGTTCGCCCCTGAGCCCTCTTGTTGGAATTCGCGAAAGCGGGTATGATACGTACCGATGGGCCCGGGAATGACCTCTGATTCAAGTCACCGGGCCTCAATCATGTCTATAGGAGGTGCTCGATGGCAACAGCGCCCGAGCAGTCTCTTCCCCAAAGCGTCAACAACGAACGAAGCGGCTTCGCGAGGGAGTGGGCCGAGCGCTGGCTCTCGTCCGAACGCCTCGCACCCTACCTCGCCGCGTGCGGCGGCGACATCGAGCGGGCGCTCGAGCTCTACGAGTGGAACATATCGCTCGGCCAGGTGCTCATGCGCGACATATCCCACTTCGAGGTGGCGCTTCGAAACTCCTACGACCGCGCGCTGCGCGAATACTGGGACGGCGGCGTGCACTGGCTCCTAGACGACGCCTCGCCCGTCCGCAAGCCGGTCATGAGGAGAGCGGGGCGCGGCGAGCTCGACGTCAACCGCATCAACCGCAGGACGATCGACGCGGTGGTTCGCCAGCTCCCCGAGGGCTCCGTGCCCGGCTCCATCATCGCAAACCTCACGCTGGGCTTCTGGGTGCACCTCTCCGACCGCTCGCGCGAGGCCGAGATCTGGAGGACGGCGCTCTACCGCGCGTGGCCGAGGGGCACGAACCGCCGGGAACTTCAGGGGCGACTGACGGGGATTCTGCGCGTCCGCAACCGGGTGGCACACGCGGAGCGCCTGTTCGACCCGAATGGGGCGAACCGCTCGCCGCTCCTGGCCGACGGAGAGGCCGTCTGCCTCCTGCGCGACCTGTGCCCCGAGGCAGCTGCGCGGCTGTATGGCGACGGCGGGAGGACGCCTGTCGAGCTGTTCTGCGAGAAGCACCCCGCGCCGGCGGACGTGAGGCTGTAGGGGATCCGGAGACGAGGGCGCCTGCGGGCGCCCTTTTCGTTGCCTTTGTGACGCGCCCGGAGAATCCACCGTGAGAGGTTCTATCGACTTTCACGGGGGTGACAAGCATGGCGAGGCGTCCGAAGCTGACGCAGGAGATGGTGGACGAGGCGATCCGTCTCAAGGCGGACGGCCTCTCCAACGGCGACATCATCTGCGCGCTGGGCATCCACGAGTCGACGTTCTACCG
>CASEER010000006.1 GCA_949287085.1 uncultured Coriobacteriaceae bacterium | reverse complement strand
CGCCGCAAGGAGCGGCAGCCCTCTTCACCGCACAATTCTGGCAGGACATCCTCGCCAAATTCGTGAACTGGTGCGTCGTCGAACTGCCGTCCATCGCCATCCTCATCGCTCTCTTTGTCGGACTGCTGCGGTTCGCCCGCTTCTCCGTGGGCAAAATGAAAAAAATGGCCCTCAACAAGGCCCAAAAATCGGACAGCGTGGATACCGATGAGGCCAGCAAGCGCATCAACACCCTCTCCGGCATCACATACGGCATCGCCCGCATATTCCTTTGGGTCGTCTTCCTGCTCATCCTCCTCTCCAAATTCAACATTAACATCGCCCCCATCCTCGCCAGCGCCGGAATCGTCGGACTGGCCGTCGGCTTCGGGGCGCAGGAACTGGTGCGCGACTTCATTTCCGGATTCTTCATTCTCCTCGAGAACCAGCTTCGCACAGGCGACTGGGCCATCATCAACGGCACCGAGGGACTCGTCGAGAAAATCGAACTGCGCACCATCACCCTCCGCGACAGCGCCGGCACCGTCCACATCTTCCAAAACGGCAAAATCGAGGACCCTGTCAAACAGTTCCGACAAGCCGGCGCAGGTTCAGATTCGATCCCGCACCAAGTAATAATTGTCCTGCCCAACATGGGCAACCGGAATGAATCAGGAGCGGCGAAGGCCGTTTTGCACAAGGTCGTTTACCAGCGTGCCAATCTCTTCGAGCGGCGTGTTCTGCTCGGACAGCAACCACGAGCGATAAACGGCCAGCATGCCGCCCAGCAAGAACGTGACGCTCGTCTGCACCTGCAGCGGCGTCAAGTCGCGCACGACGTTGCTCCGCTCCATGATTCCCCGCGTCAGCGGGCCCTGCAGATGCGATAGGAGCTTCTCGGTCGACATATTCTCAACGTATCGGCGCTCCAGCACCACATCGTGCAGCACGTGATGGTTCACCGCGGCAAAAAAGGCGGCAGTCTCATCGCTCTGCGTCAGGGCGTGGGTCTTGGCCATCGCCGCGTCGGCATCGGCAAGCACCTGGTCAACGTACTGCCGAGCAATCGCGTCGAGCAGGCCATCGAACGTACCAAAGTGCTGGTAGAACGTCTTGCGGTCGACGCCCGCCGCCTGCGCGAGCGCGCTCACCGTGATGGCGCCCATGGGCTTGACGGCCAGCAGGCGCTCGAACGCGTCCATGAGCGCGCGGCGCGTGCGGATGATCCGGCGGTCGACTTTTTGCGGCGCGCACGACGCGCCCCGGCGCTGCTCGCCCGCCGGATCTGCGGCCTGCTTCAACGTGTTCTCCGGTGTCATAACGCCCCCTCTCCAATAGCTCCACAAATCCTATCAGTTCGCGGAATAGACACAAACAAAATTCCCTATTTGATGATTTATCTACAAATGGGTATTAACGTTTCCAGGAAGCATGGCGGTCACCCGTTACCAGCCACCATGTTTCCCTTCTGTGCCGGCAATACGAAAGGACCACCATGGCAGCCATCACGCAAGCAGCCGAACGGGCCGCGCTCAACAAGCTCATCGACTACCTGAACAACGACCCCCAGGAGCACATTCCGCAGATCATGCACCTCATCAACAAGGTCGTGCCCGACTCGGTGTTCCCCACGCAGCGCGCCGCCATCAGCAAGGCCATCGACGAGCACAGCAACTGGTACGAGCTCATCATGCGCATCTTCAGTCTGAATCCACAGATTCGCCCACGCCTGCTCAAAACGCTTATCGTGGACGCCAACATCCTGGCCTGGCCGGTCCAGCAAAAGTCGCGCGAACGCGAGCAATGCAACATTCCATGGGCCATCCTGCTCGACCCCACCAGCGCGTGCAACCTGCATTGCACCGGCTGCTGGGCGGCGGAATACGGCCATAAGCTCAACTTGAGCTATGACGACATTTGCTCCATCATCGACCAGGGCCGCGAGCTGGGCACGCACGTCTACATCTATACCGGCGGCGAGCCCATGGTGCGCAAGGCCGACCTTATCAAGATTTGCGAGAAATACCCCGACTGCGCGTTCATCTGCTTTACCAACGCCACGCTCATCGACGAGGCGTTTTGCGAGGACATGCTGCGCGTGGCCAACTTTATTCCGGCCATTAGCGCCGAGGGCACTGAGAAAACCACCGACGAGCGCCGCGGCAAGGGCACGTACGCCAAGATTATGCACGCCATGGAGCTTCTGCGCGAAAACGGCCTACCGTTTGGCATCTCTGCCTGCTGGACCAGGCAAAATGCCGACACCATCGCCACCGAGGAGAACATGGACTGGATGATTGACCAAGGCGCGCTCTTCTGCTGGTACTTCCACTACATGCCCGTGGGCAAGGATTCGCCCGCGAGCCTCATGCCCACCGCCGAGCAGCGCGAGCACATGTACCGGTTTATCCGCGCGATGCGCCACAAGAAGCCGCTCTTTACGCTCGACTTCCAAAACGACGGCGAGTACGTGGGCGGCTGCATTGCCGGCGGGCGCCGTTACCTGCACATCAACGCCGCGGGCGACGTGGAGCCGTGCGTGTTCATCCACTACTCCAACGCCAACATCCACGAGGTCAGCCTGCTCGACGCGCTCAAAAGCCCCATCTTCAACGCTTACTACGAAGGGCAACCGTTCAACGAGAACCACCTGCGCCCCTGCCCCATGCTGGAGAACCCGGGCATTTTGGGCGAGATGGTCAATAAGACCGGTGCGCACAACACCGACCTGGTGGAGCCGGAGAGCACCGACGAGCTGCGCGCCAAGACCATCGAGAGCGCCAAGGAGTGGAAGCCAGTGGCCGAGCGCCTGTGGCGTGACCCCAACGACGAGGACTTCGAGAAGCGCCACGACCCCTACCAGGGCATGGACGATGTCGAGGTCAAAAAGTTCGACCGCTTGGGCCGCGATGTGAAGAAGGAGAAGGAGGCTGCGCTTACGGCGTAGCTTGGCGGGCGCGTGGCTGCTGTGGATGCGGCGGCGTCTCTGCAATAAAGGGCATGTGGAGAGAGCACGTCCGTATCGGCGCTGTGGCTAAGGCGGCTGCGGGGCGTCTCTGCAATGAGGGACATGCGGAGAGAGCGTCCGCTGCGGCGCTGTGGCTGCTAGGTGGGCGTCCGCTGCGGCGCTGTGGCTAAGGCGGCTGCGGGGACGTGCTTCAGAATTGGGGCCTCTGCCGTCTTTTGAAGGCATTGACGCCTTCATGCGCAATCGGATGCATGGGACTAGCGACCTGCTGCAAGCCACGCCGCCGTGCAGCCACGCCTCTTCTTCTCAGCGAGGTCCTCGTTTTTGCTCTTTTGAGGTTCAAAAACGGCAATATCGAGGATTGCGACGTAGTGTTTTCCGGGCTGAAGATTCGGATATAAAAACTTAGTCGAAAAAGATAGGTTTTCCGCGGGTCGACCAAGTACACCGGCTTGTGACGCGAATAAAACCGCAGGTCAGCAAGGTACGTAAAATCGGAATACTCGGCAAGGTCGCCAAAAACCTATCTATTTTGACCAAGTTTTTTAAACAGCGAAGCAGACCGCCTCTCAAACAAACGATTCTCGACTTAATGCCTTACATTCGCCCACGGTTATCGCCTCAAAACACCCCCAACCGCTCGCTTACAGCTACTTATTGCGATGAACAAGCATTCTGCTAACCCGGCGCGCTATCAAAAAACAGCTGCAGACCTGCGCCAAGCGGCGTGCGCATATCGTCACGCATCACCTCTAAAGTGCAGCAGTTTGCGCATGTTACGGCATCATCTACCTGGGATATCTTGCCTATGAAGGCAGTTTGTACCCTGGCCAGGACCTCGAGCGGATCTTCATGGATGCGCACCGGGACATGCGTGCTCGTGGCACAGATGCAACACCTCTTTGGCGCACGTGAAATCTCCAAGGAGGTCAAACCTACCGTCTCCGAGAAAACGGCAAGGCGCGGGCCAAGCAACGGGCTGCTGCGGTGCTTGCTACAATCATGGGCACGGAAGAGCGCGAAGCACGCAAGGGAGGATGCTGGTGAGGCAAGCGGTCGTTGGACTTTTGGCGCACGTCGACGCGGGTAAGACCACCCTTGCCGAGGCCATGCTTGTGCGCGCGGGAGCGATTCGCGCGGCCGGGCGCGTGGACCGCGGCGAGTCGCACCTGGACACCGACCCCATGGAGCGCGAGCGCGGCATCACCATCTTTGCCGCGCAGGCCGCGCTCGACTGGGCGGGCACGCACCTCATGCTTGTAGACGCCCCGGGCCACGTGGATTTTTCTGCCGAAGCCGAGCGCACCATCGCGGCACTTGACCTCGCCATCTTGGTTGTTGGCGCCAACGACGGCATCCAGGGGCACACCGAAACCCTCTGGGACCTGCTCAAGCGCCACGATGTCCCCACGCTCATCTTCGTGAATAAGTGTGATTTGGAGAACCCCGGCCGCGACGCGCTCATGGACGAGCTGCGGACGCGGCTCTCGCCCGCCTGCCTTGACGGCGCTGCCCTGCGTGCCGGTGACCCGACGGCCGCCGAAGACGCCGCGGCAACCACCGAGGCCGCGCTCGACGAATACCTGGCAGCCGGCGCCCTCTCCCCCGCCACCATCGCCGAGCTCGTTGCCACGCGCGCCGTGTTTCCCGTGTTCTTTGGCGCAGCGCTCCGCAACGAGGGCATCGACGAGCTGCTCGATGCCCTCGCGGCCCTCGCCCCCAAGCGCGCGTGGCCGAGCGCCTTCGCCGCGCGCGTGTACCGCGTGAGCCGCTCCGACCGGGGAGAACACCTGGCATGGCTCAAGGTCACGGGCGGTACGCTCAGCGCAAAGATGCTGGTCGAGGGCACCGATCGCGGCGAGCCCTGGACCGAGAAGATCAACGAGGTACGTGTGTACCAGGGCGCACGCTACGAGACCGTGGCTTCCGTGCCCGCCGGTCGCATCTGCGCGGTCACGGGCTTGAGCCACGTGGTGCCCGGCAGCGCACTGGGCGCCGAGCCGGCGGGCGAGCGCCCTACCCTCGCCCCCGTTCTCTCCTACCAAGTCGTTCCCGCGCCCGGCACCGACGTTACCGCGCTCGTGCGCGCGCTTCGCGAACTCGCCAGCGAGGACCCGCTCCTGGGTGTTACCTGGCACGAACAACTGCAGGAGGCGCACGTCCAGCTTATGGGCGAGGTACAGCAGGATGTGGTGCGCGAGCTGCTGCAGGAGCGCTACGGCATGAGCGTAAGCTTTGGGCCCGGCGGCATCCTGTACAAGGAGACCATCACCGCGCCGGTTGAGGGCGTGGGGCATTTTGAGCCACTCCGGCATTATGCCGAGGTGCGCGTGCTGCTGGAGCCGCTGCCGCGCGGCACGGGCATGGTGTTTGGCACGCGGTGCATGGAGGACGACCTCGACCGCAACTGGCAGCGGCTCATCTTGAGCAACGCCCAGGAGCGCGACCACGTGGGCGTGCTTATGGGCGCGCCGCTGACCGACGTACGCGTGACATTGCTCGCGGGGCGCGCGCATGCCAAGCACACCGAGGGCGGCGACTTTCGTCAGGCTACGTTCCGCGCTGTGCGGCAGGCGCTCATGACAGCGCGCGAGCAGGGCTTTTGCTTGCTCCTGGAGCCCTGGTACCGGTTCCGGCTCGTCGTGCCGGCCGACAAGGTGGGCCGCGCGCTCACCGACCTCACGCGCATGGCGGCCGCGTTTGAGGCGCCGGCGACCCGGGGCGACATGGCAACCATCGAGGGCACCGTGCCTGCGTCCCAAGCAAGCGCCTATGGGCTCGATGTGGCCCGCTACACGGGCGGACGCGGGCGCATCTCGCTCGAGCTCGCTGGGTACGAGCCTTGTCACAACGCTGACGAGGTGATCGAGGCCTCGACCTACGACCCCGAGGCTGACCTGCCCAACACGCCGGACTCCATCTTTTGCAGCCATGGCGCCGGGCATACCATCAAGTGGTACGACGTGCCCGCGCACGCCCACACCACCGTCGACCCCACACGTCTGCGCCCCTTTTCCCATTGAGGTGACATTACCTCTGTCCTCATTTCACCTCCGGCCCAAAGGGGCTAAAACGAACACATCCCCAAATAACCCACTAGTCGTTTTTGATGGTGATGCCGAGCAATCCGGCCAGCTGCGTGGCCTGCTCGGGGCTCACGATGCAACCGCGCAGCTCCCGGAACGTGTTCGACACGACGATGCCCGCGATGTCGCAGGTCGAGAGGTCGATGCCCGCGAGCGACGCGCGGAACACATCTGCCCGCGTAAGGTCGCATGCATCGAGCGCCACGCGTTTGAGCGAAACATCGTGCCACAGGCTCTCGGCAAGCGATGTCTTACGCGCGCACAAACCGCTCACCGTCGCCCCAGAAAACTCAACATACCGCAGCTGACTATCTGCAAACGACACGCTCGTGAGCCGACCCTTTTGGAAGCTGAGCCCCGGCGCCGAGCACGACACAAAATCGCATCGGTTGAGCCAGCAGCGCTCCATCGAGCACGAAACGAACCGGCAACCTATGAATTTGACATCGGTGAACGCGCAGCGCGAAAAATCGACGTCCTCAAACGTGCATGTGCGAAATACCACCTGGTCAAAGGTCGCGCCGCCCGCGGACACCTCGGCAAGCTCAAGATCGTCAAAGGCTGTCATGCTCACCAGCGCGTCGCCCTCGGCAAACTGCGCAAGAAGCTCCGCATGGTTCACATGTGCGTTGATATGCTCTTTGACCTGTGCGAATCCGGTTTTCTTCACGGTACTTCACCCACCCAACGCAACATGCCCCGCCGCTTGGCACCCCGCCCAGCACGGCGCGCAGTGCCGTAGCCATTATGGCATGATCCATGCGCCCTCCATGTGCCCCACGCCACCGAACGGGTCACAAGCAAGCGCGCTGGCGAGCCGATCAGGCGCCAGCGCTGACTCCGCCGCTGGGCGCGAGCGATGCCCTCGGCCTGACGCTGCCGGATGAAGTCGCGCTCTTTCTCGGCCACGTAGCTGAACAGCTTGAGCACGATGTCGGCCATGAGCCGGCCGTCACGCCCCCTTAGCATCAAACATATGCTTCTATGAGAGGCTACCACGCCGACCGGACACGAACCGAAACACTCCACGCCGAATTCATTCCATGTTCGCTACCAAAAGAGGAACGCCTGTTCGATAATGGGACACATGGAATACGTGACGACGACATCAGGCGAGAGGCGGCGCGTCCACCGCGAGTACGTGGACGTGTACTGCCGCATGGGCCGCGACGGCACCATCCTGCCCGTGCGCGTGCTCTGGCGCGACGGGCGCAGCTTTCCTGTGGATGAGGTCGTCGAGGCCGGTGTCTTCGGCGCGATGGCGCGGGGCCGGCAAATCGCTCGCTACCGCGTCCGCATGGGGCGCCACGAGACCGACCTCTTCCTCGAGCGCCGCGAGCCCGTGCCCGCCCTCGGCGAACCCGAGCGGCTCGTCTGGTGGGTGAACGCCTACGACCAGGTGCGACAGGGGACCGCAGCGAGCTGACGCGCGGCGCGAGCACCACCGATGCGCAACCAACCCTCCGATAGTGCGTCCGCTTCGACGCGAACAACAGGGCATCTCGCCTGTGGGTCCTGAGCGAGGAGGACACGGCGCGCGTGATGCAGCACTAGCGCTACGACGTCGCCAGCTATTCGAGCACGCTCTCCCCGTCTATCAGCGCACGCGCCTTCTCTTGACCCTCGATGGCCTCTGTCAGGCGCTTAACGTAGTATGTCTAGCCGTTGGCGATGTCTTTGCGAAGCCCAATCTCAGCGCGCTGAAACAGCGCGAGCGCGCGCAACGGGTCGGGCTCCACGCCCCAGGATGCCGCCTGAGGGTCGATGAGCATCTTGGCGATGCGCACGGCCGGCTGGGCGAATTCGGCATCCCCCGCCGCAAGCCTTAGGCTTCGCTCGTAGAGCCGGTACGCCTTTTTCATGTCGCGCGAAACCGCCCTACCCCGGCTGTACATATCGCCGAGCTTGTACAACGCCTCGCTGGACGGGGCAAGTGCCGCCGCCAGGGAGTACCACTGGTACGCCTTGGCATAGTCGGGCGCGCCCGTGCGACCGTATTCATAGATGTAGCCTAGGTTGATGACGCTCTGGTAGCAACCCCCGTCCGCCGCCATCTCGTAGAGCTCTGCTGCCTTGTGGTAATCCTGCTCCACCAAGTCGCCCATGTAGTAGAGCACGCCAAGGTCGTTCATGCAACCCGCGCTCCCGTTGGCGATGCCCACCTTGTAGCACAGCACGAGCATCTGAGCGACCTCGGGAGCATGCTGTGCAGCCTTCCAGATACGGCGCCGGTTCTCGGCCACGTAGTCGCAGAATTCGTCCCCTTGCGCCGTAAACGCCGCATTCGCCATCTCGTTTAGCAGCTGCTTCACGTATTCCCCGCCGAACACCAGGTCGCCGTCAGCGAACTCCTCGTTGAAGCTCTCCTCGCTCTCATGCTCCACGAACTCCATGCCCGCAAGCTCCGCAATGCGCTTGACGTCTTCCTTCTTTGCGCCGTAGTCCCCCCATATCAAGCCCCTTCCGCAAACCATTGGGCATAATTTCGTGAGGCAAGCGGCTGTTGCGCTGCCGAATCCTGTCATGCGCGCTTCGAACGTCGTCGAACCCGGAGGATTCCTCCACGTGTGCACCCTCCCACTAGGGCTGCTCATTGAATGCACGCACCGACTCTAGACGGCAACGTAGCGGGAAGTTTGCCCCGCAGGGTGTTTGCCACAATCAAAGCAGTTAACAGCGCTGAAGGCTGTGATGCCACATGGCAACCGAGGATGCGGTGCAGCTTACCCGCGTGGGCAAGGGTATTTGGCAAGCGCCGGGCGCGCGCATCATCGACCGCACGGGCACGAAGCGTCTGCCGATCGGTGATGACGGCTTCGCTTCGGCGATGGGTCGCGGTACGCTCGTGGACAAGACGATGCTCATTGCCGACGTGCTCGATTCGGGAGGCAAGTGCATCCTCTTTTGCCGCCCTCGCCGTTTTGGCAAAACGCTCAACATGACCATGCTTAAAGCGTTCTTCGAACTGCCGGCGGGACGCTTTGCGCATGAGCAGATGACTGACCTCTTCGAGGGGACGGAGATCTGGGACGCGGACGGCGGCAGGTACCGCGCGCACCAGGGCGCCTATCCCGTGGTCCGCATCAGCTTCAACACGGTGAAGCGCCCCGATTGGCCGGGTTCGTATGGTGCGATTCACACGCTAGTCGAAATGGAGTATGCGCGGCACGACTACCTTAAGACGAGCCCGGCGCTCAATGCCGAGGGAGCGGGGCTATTTCCAGCGCGTTGCCGTCGGCGAGGCAGATGATGCCGAGTTTGGCGACTCCCTCATGCGCCTGGTCCGCTTCCTGCGTGCCCATCACGATCGGCCCGTGGTGCTGCTGATTGATGAGTACGACGCTCCCGTTATGGCGGGCTACACCAACGGCTATTACCACGAGGTCGTGAGTTTCCTCAAGGCTTGGCTCACCGGCGCCCTCAAGGACGGCGGCGCGGCGCTCGCATTCGCTTGCCTCACCGGTGTGCAGCGCATCTCCAAAGAGTCTATTTTCTCCGACCTGAACAACCTGATGGTTTCAACGGCGCTCTCATCTTCATTTGACGAGCGCTACGGTTTCACCGATGCCGAGGTGGCGGCGCTCTCGGCCTATCTGGGAAAGGCGGGACATCTTGCCGAGGTCCGCTCCTGGTACAACGGGTACCGCTTTGGCCGGGTGGACGTATACAACCCGTGGAGCGTCATCAACTATCTGAGCTCCGACTGCCGGCCGGGCGTGTACTGGGTCAACACCTCATCGAACGACGTGGTGGCCGAGACGGTACGCACGGCGGACGAGGACACGCTGGCGCAGCTCTACACCCTGCTCGAGCCCGGCGGCTACGTGGTTTCGGCACTTGACCTGGGGGTGGTGTTCCCCGATATCGGCGTGTGCAAGGACGCCCTGTGGAGCATGCTCTACCTGGCCGGGTACCTCACCACCGACCTGACCGAGGACCCCGACGACAACCTCGCCCGCCGTCCGCTGCGCATTCCCAACCGCGAGATCGCACGGCTTTTCCGCAACGAAATCATCGGGCGCTTCACCCAGATTGCCGGCAGCGACCGTCGGATGGACCTGTTCTGGAGCGCGCTCTGTCGGGGCGATGCGCCGGCTTTGCAGGACAACCTTACCCGCATGGTCCGCGATTCTGCGAGCATGTTCGACCTTGTATCCGAGAATTCGTGCCACCTCTTCCTGCTGGGCCTATGCTTTGGCATCGCTGGGTACGCCGACCCGCGGTCGAACCGCGAGGCGGGCTACGGACGCTACGATATCCGGCTCGAGCCTATCGAGGTGCGCCCCGGTTCGCTTGCCGCCTTCGGTGCGCTGCCAGAGCGCCCGCGCGTGACCGTTGAGGTGAAGTTCATGGCGGCGGCAGAAGCGGAACGTGCGGGCGATGCCCTTGACGAGCGTCTTGGCGTGCTCGCCAACGAGGCGCTCGCGCAAATCGAAACGAAGGGTTACGACGCGGATCCGCTGCCCCCGGTTGCCGCCGGGCGCCTGCGCTGGGGCATCGCCTTTGGCGGCAAACACGTGGCAGCGCTGTGCAGGCGCGTGGAGTAGCTCGCGCTCTGGTGGGAGTACTCCGCGCTAGCTCACGCCCGATGGGGGGGACAACGAGCTCCGTACCCGTTGCCCTTGCGCCAACGCATCCGGTATCCTGCTCTCAGATGCAACAACTTGAAGATGGGAGGCGCCATGGCGGGGATGAAACGCGACGCCGAGGCGTTCGCAGAGAGGTGGGCCGGGCGCGGCGACGAGAACCAGGAGACCCAGCTCTTCTGGATCGACCTCCTCCAGAACGTGCTGGGCGTGGAGGACGCCCTCGACCGGCTCAAGTTCGAGGTGCCCGCGGTCACCGACTCCGGCTCCAGGCACGCCGGCTACATCGACGTGCTCATCCCTTCGGCGTCAGCCCTCGTAGAGCAGAAGTCGCTCGGCGTCGATCTCGACCGCCCCGAGGAACGCCAGGGCCGCATGGTTACCCCCGCCGAGCAGGGGCGCGGCTACGCCGTGGGGCTGCCCCTCAGCCGCCAGCCGCGCTACGTCATCACCTGCAACTTCTCCACCATCCGAGTCTACGACCGCAACTCCGACCCGCTCTGTACCCACGACCCCCAGCTCGAGATTGAGCTCGCGGACCTCCCCAAGAACGTCGCAGCCCTGCAGTTTCTCAAGGGCGCCGGCGAGGCACCGGCCAGCGTGGCGCGGGCGGTCTCCGTGGAGGCGGGCCGCATCATGGGACGCATCCACGACAGGATCGCCCTGCTCTACCACGACCCCGACAGCGAGGAGAGCCATCACGCGCTCTCAGTGCTCTGCACGCGCCTCATGTTCCTCATGTTCTGCGAGGACGCCGGCCTCATCGAGCCGGGGCTCTTCCAGCGCTACGTGGCCGCCAGCGATGCCGCCCACCTGAGGCGCGCCCTTATCGACCTCTTCGCCTGGCTCGACACCGATGACGAGGCGCGCGCCGACGAGTACCCCGACGAGCTCATGGCGCGCTTCCCGTACATGGACGGCGGCCTCTTCCGCGAGCGCGTGCCCGTCCCCCAGCTCGACGAGACGGTACGCCACGAGATCTTGGTCTCCGGATGCCAGGAGTTCGACTGGTCGGGCGTTGACCCCACGGTCTTCGGCTCCATCTTCGAAGGGGCGCTCTCCCACGACACCCGCCGCGCGGGCGGCATGCACTACACGAGCCCCGAGAACATCCACCGGGTCATCGACCCGCTCTTCCTGGACAACCTCAAGGCGGAGCTCGACGGAATCCTCTCCAAGCAGAACCCGTCGTCCCGGACCCGCGCGCTCAGGGCATACCACGAGAAGATCGGCTCTCTCACCTTCCTCGACCCGGCGTGCGGCTCGGGCAACTTCCTCACCGAGACCTACATGTGCCTCCGCCGCCTGGAGAACCGCGTACTCATGGAGCTCCAGAGTGATGGCCAGACATCGCTCGCCTTCGAGAACGTTGCGGAGAGCCCCGTGAAGGTCACGCTCTCCAACTTCCACGGCATCGAGATCAACGACTTCGCCTGTTGCGTGGCCAGAACCGCCCTCTGGATTGCCGAGAAGCAGGCCGACATCAACACCGCGAAGGTCGTCCAGCGCGTCTACGACGAGCTTCCGCTCAAGGAGTACGACACCGTTCGAAAGGGCAACGCCCTGCGCATTGACTGGAACGATGTGGTCCCCGCCGAAGAGTGCGACTACATCATGGGCAACCCGCCGTTCATCGGGCAGTACACAAAGACCGCCGAACAGACCGAGGACGCCAAGCTCGTATGGGGGAAGGACTACGACGGGTACCTCGACTACGCGACCTGCTGGTACCGGAAGGCCGCAGGGTTCCTCACCAGGTCGGGGGCTTCTTTCGCCTTCGTCTCGACCAACTCAATCACGCAGGGGCAGCCCGTTCCCGCCCTCTTCAAACCGCTACTTAGGCTGGGCTGGCACGTCTCCTTCGCTCACCGTACGTTCGTCTGGGACTCTCAGGCGGAGGACGAGGCCCACGTTCACGTGGTGATTGTAGGGTTCTCGAAGAGCCCTGCCGAACGGGCTCTCTTCACCCACCCCAAGGGCGGCGAAGCCGCCGTCGAGCACCCGGCGAACATCAACGGCTACCTCATCGATGCGCCCGACGTGTTCGTCGAGAAACGCATGAGGCCATTGTGCCGAGAGCTGTCGTCGATGGTAATCGGGGGCAAGCCCGCTGACGGCGGCTTCTTCCAGATCAAGACCAAGGAAGAGCTGAAGCCCGTCCTCGCCGACCCCATCGCAACAAAGTACGTCCGCAGGTCGCTCGGGGCGCAGGAGCTCATCAACGGCAAGGAGCGCTGGTGCCTCTGGCTCAAGGACGCTCCCGTGCAGGACATCGCCTCGTCGCCCGTGCTCCGCGAGCGAGTCGAGGGGGTCCGCGAGTTCCGGCTCGCGTCGCGCAAGGCAGCCACGCGAAAGATGGCCGACACCCCCTGGCTCTACGGCGAGGTGCGCGAGGCGTCTGGCCCGTTTCTCTGCATCCCGCGCCACTTCTCGGGCGGCAGGAGGTACTTCACGGCGCAGCGCTGCGAGCAGGGAGAGATAGCGACCGACGCCTGCTTCTTCGCCAACGACCCCGACGGCCTCCTCTTCGCTGTCATATCCTCGCAGGCGTTCATGGCGTGGCAGAAGGCGGTGGGCGGCGAGCTCAAGAGCGACTGCCGTTTCTCCAACACCATCGTCTGGAACAACTTCCCGCTTCCCGACCTCACCGACGAGCAGCGAGGCACGATTATTGAGGCGGGTGCCGCCGTCCTCGAAGCGAGGGCGAGCTACGAGGGTACCAGCCTCGCGCAGCTCTACAAGCCCGGTGACGAGTTCCTGTACGGCGCGCTCTTCTCGGCCCACAAGGCACTCGATGCTGCCGTTGAGGCCGCCTACGGCGTGGACTTCAACGGCGACGAGGAGCGCATCGTCGCCCACCTATTCAAGCTCTACGCGGAGAAGACCAAAGGATGACGGCTCAGCGCCGATGCTAGGCCGTCACCCGCACGTATTACGCAACGCCGTACTTCTCCTTGAGAGAAATCACCTCGCGCGTTGCGGTTTCGTCGTATTCTGAAGTCTCTTCATCGTCGAGATCTTGGTCGGCTGGGCCAAGCTCATCGAGGGCGTGAGCGCTCTGGATGATGTACATGTCCTCGGAGAAATAGATGCTCCTCTCAAATCCGAGCTGGTATCCGTGGAAACAGAAAATGATGGCACGCGTATACTCGTGCGTGTGAAGCACCCTAGATCGCTTAACCATGGTTTCTGTTTCCCGGACGAGCAAGACGTCTTGGATTTTGTCACCGATACTGTGACGTACTTGAACCCGGTGTTTCAGGCCGGACTTTAGATTTTCTTCACGGGTAGGAAAGAGCTTGAACCTAGACACCTCCTCGCGGTCTCCAAAGTAATGTTCCTCCAGTTCAAGGAGTTGGTCAGTTCATACACCTGCCCTCCAACGATAAAACCGAGCGTCCCATACGTATCCTTCACTGCGAAGAATTCGTCGCATCGGTATTCTTCAAAACGTTTGCCGATCATCGTGACAAGCAACCGCTCTTCGTTTTCAGAAAGCCTGGTATCAAGTTTGTCCCCCATGTTTAGTCCTCCCTTGCGACAAAATGGATTATCTGCTGTTTAACGCCTCCGGAGTCGTTCGACTTTCGAATGTTGATTCCTACAGCCGGCGCTCCGTCACTCGAGGGGATCTCGCGTCAAGTGACGACGCCCCCCACCCCTCAACCGTGGGACAATGCAGGGAGAGCGGGCGCCGCAGCCCGCAGGACAGGAGGTGCCGCCATGATGATGTCACCGGAGAGCTACGTCAGCGTGCTCGAGGGTAAGCCGTACGAGGAGCTCATCGCCGCCCGTGAGTCGCTGCTCGCCGACCTGCGTGAGCAGGAAGCCGCCTTCCAGGCGGGGCCGCCAGATCCAGATATCATCTTTTGCCCCAGCCCCGGCGTCATGTACGCGGTGAGGCTCGAGTACCTTGCCGCCCTTTGCACATATATGGCGCACCATGCGCAGGAGTTCACCGGCGAGCCGGACCTGTACGCCTACGACGAAGAGGGCGGGCAGGACAACGAGTGAGAGACCTGCCTGCCCCGCGACAATCGACGGCGCCGCCTCGGTGACAAAGGCGCTCGAGACCGCTAAGGACTCGTAGGGTATGCCGAGGTCACGCGCCTCGTACGCGAGGTCAACGTATTCGCCATAGCCAGACCTTCGTTGCCGAGTCAACCGTTGCCGGCGACTAAACCCGCCTCTCACAAAGCAGACACGCCGGCTGCGAAGAATTCGCTATAAGAGTCACATCACTCGGTCTGGAGAATCCAGCGCCCTGTTTCGGGCGTCCAGACGAACGTGGTCTCCTCACCCTGGTCGTCCACGCGCGTCCACCTTCCCTCAAGGTCCTCCACAGAGGGTGCAGGCAGCTCAAGCGTGTCGGGAGCAAACCGCGAATTCTTGTGAATATCAAAGGAGAGACACACGTCCCCGCGCCCCATCTCGATACAGCACCAAATCGCGTAGCAGGACGCGTCGAGCATTGGCTGCTCGTGTATTTGATACTCCGCCTCTTCGGGCAAGCGCTCGCCGGCGAGCGCCGTATCGCAGAACTCCCGCACCGTCGACTCGATGATCTCTTCGTACTGATAGCGAACGCGCATAACGCCCTCCCATCCTCGCGACACTTATTTTCAGTATACAAGCGAGAAGGCGCCTACCACATGAGCCCTACCAGCGCTTCCCCATGTTGGATGGCAACCGCGAAACGTCGGCACATACCATCATTACGCAGGACGCAAGGTCGCTCGGCAAATGCTTAGAGCCTGGCAGCCTGCCGAATCCGCCTACTCCCCCACCAGCGTGAGGAAGTCCCCCACCGAGAGCGCTGCCACGGGAGCGTGGCGCAAGAGCGTTTCGTCGCTGGTAACAAGACAATCGGCCTTGGCACGCTGCGCTGCCGCAAGTACCAGGCAGTCCTCAAAGTCCTCGTGTATGCGCTGGTACTTCTGCGCGAGCCAGATGTCCGAGACGTCCATCCCCACCGCAGTGGCAACCTCAGCCATGTTGGACACGCACGCGGTGGCATAGATTGAAATCGTGCGCGCTTGGCCCTCCGTGAGCGTCTTTCCCACCGT
Organism: uncultured Coriobacteriaceae bacterium; assembly: GCA_949287085.1. Classification (GTDB taxonomy): domain Bacteria; phylum Actinomycetota; class Coriobacteriia; order Coriobacteriales; family Coriobacteriaceae; genus Enorma. The sequence goes on along the minus strand of CASEER010000006.1, from coordinate 189,132 downwards.
CCAGGCTTGCCGCTTAAGCGACGCCCCCACAAGGTAGTACACGTCTTTGGCGGAGCCAGCCGCATAGAGCAGCCCGATCCCCTTGCGCTCGCAGACATCGATGAGCCTGTTGGCATCACGCGAACGCGGACGGACGCCGTCAAACGCATCCAACCAAACGTTCGTGTCGAGAAGGACGAGCGAGGGCAGCGACATCTTAAGCCTCCTCGTTCAAGCGCTCGTCATACCAGGCTTCGCGCAGCTCGTCCCAAGATGGGAGGTCGGCGGGTGGCTCGCTGGAAATTCCCAGCTCGGCGGCCGTCTGTTCGTAGAGGGTCCTGAGCCCGGCGGTTGCGCGCATTTTGCGTGCCGAGTCGTCAGAGAGCGCAGAGACGGCATCGGGTTCAATGACCTCACGCACCGCGGCCGCATCGTCTTGCCGGTCAACCACAAACCGCCAGAGACCGCGCACCGCCACCGACGGCGAGTAGCCCATACGCGCGAGAACGGCGTCCCCGGCCTCCTTGAGCGAGGCATCAATGCGCGTGTTCATCTGCGTTTGCCGCGCACCCGACACGGCGGTCATCTCTGCCATTTTACATCACCTCAAAAGTATAGTATAGCGGTATAGCACGGTAATGCAAAGCGGGAAGAGCAGCCGCAAACTAGCCGATTGGTCACCCGCAAACACGCACGCGCCGCGCGTTAGATGCTGACCCCCTCTCCTTGCGTAAACCGCTTGACAAGCTCCGCCTCATCGACCCCAAGGGACCCACATCCCTCAAACATCCGGTGAACATTGACGGTTTGCGCTTGTTCGGCAGGAAGCGCCGGCAGATTCAGATGCTCAAGCGCCGTGCACCCGTTAAACATCGATGCAGTACACTCCACGGCCGACAAGTCAAACGAAGAAAGATCCAGCGCCCTCAGAGCGCTGCACCCAGCAAACATGAGCAGCATATCGCGCACACGCCCAGTCTTGAACCCACTATCGCTTGAATCCCACCTACGGGCATCTTAATCGGCTCGTATACGGGAGTAAGACGATAGACCACACGATCAACGGCGTAGGTTTTTCGCAGGCAATCCCAAGGAGTCGATGCCATCACGAGTAAGTTATCGGACACATCCGAAAACGTTTCGCCGCCAACAGCCGACATCTCGTAAACAGCAACGTAAACCGGAGTGAATGACGATTTCGTATAACGACCCATAAAGACCCCCCCCTTCTCGCCGCAGGGCGCGCCCTGCGCCCTGCAGACATTCCGCCGTGTACCTTTACCTGCAAGCTCAACAAGAAGCATCCTCTCAAAGAAACTGAGCGTTTACTCCTGCTGACCGTCCATTTAGGCCCCTTCCAGCTCAACCAATCTAAAGCAAACAAGATGCCGCATCGGCCCCTGTTAGCTCTGGTACTGGCACACGGTGCGGTCTTCGGTAGGCTCCAAGATGGAAACCTGCTGGCGAGCACCGGCGAGCAGAAGACCGTCGCCGTCTTTCAGCAGAACGGAATCGCCTTTCTTAAGAACGGCAGAAACCTCCCCGTCGCGCACGAGCGTGCTTCCGTTCGAACCAAGCTGCTCGAAACGCCACGCCTGCGCGGGCTCGTCGTACGTGAACCGTCCGTGCTTGCGCGAGACCAGGTAGAAGTCCTGCGAGTACGGTAGCCTGATATCCGCCTGATCGGGCGTGTCGCCGCGCACGACGCCGATCGTCATCTCACGCGTCACGGGATAGCGCTTGCGCCCATAGGCGACAACGATCGAAGAATCGAGCACGGGCGCCGGGGTAAACTCCGGGGCAGCAGCGGTGGCCGCCTCTGGTGCCTCTGGTGCCTCAGGCACCTCAGACACTTCGCTCCCCTCGTTGCGCTCCACGTCTCCAGTAGCTGCCTCGGCATCCTCGCTGGCATCACGGCCTACACCGGCATAGGCGCAGGCGTGTCCAGCCGGATCGATGCGCACAGTGCGCTCGGAACCATCCTGGGAACCAGGCCAATCAGTGGCCGCTTCGTCGACTTCGGCATTTTGGTCGTACCGAGCATCGTAGTACGACGCTTCGACCGTGCACTCCCCGTCAAGCAGTGAGTTCGTGGGCTGAATCGACACACGGGGCTCCACGCTGCAACCGTATTTGCGCTGCAGGCGCTCGCGAACCTCACGCTCGATGCGGCGGCAGATGCCATCGGTGTTGCTGCCGTAATACGCCCGCCACGCGGCCACGGAAACCGCCACCTCGTAGCAGTCGGGGCACTGGGTGCCCGCACCATTGCAGCCCCAGGTGACCAAGCCCTCGCGAGCCTTTGCCACGATGGACTGGATAATCTCTGCAGGCGTGGGAGAGATCATGCTCGCCCCGCCCAACTTGGTAGCAAGCAGCAGACGCAAACGAATGATGGGGTGCGAGCCCACGAGAGAATCGAAGGCGCGCGTTGCCCCGCGCTCGATGGAGTCGGCCCCGCTCTTGGCCATGCGGGTAAAGGAACGATTGTTGCGGTATGCGTTGTTGTTCATGGCAGTATCCCTTCTCGTACAAACTGCTTTAACTGTCGTGGAGCAGTATGCATGCACCGCCTGCCAACGTTGCGCAACTTCCCTACAGCGCGTACGAGATCGATGCAAACGGGGTTGGCTCCTTGGACGAATCACGCAATCTGGCGACCCGGGCAACTACAGCCGTTGCGTTATCGCTCTGCGCCTCAGCCGCCTCGACCGCCTCGCGCACGATGCGGTATGCCGACGAATAAGGGTCGTCGTACATTGCTAGCAGCTCTGCGATGCGATCGAGTCCAAGCTGCGTCCACACGCCGTCAGTACACAGCAGCACCCTCATGCCTTCTCGAAGGGGAACCGTGGCCGTCTGCACGCGGACGACTCCACTCCCCTGCTCAAGCATGTGATATCCCATGGCGGCCTTCAGCGCGTTGCTCTCTGTAGACACACGCCCGCTGTCGCCAAACACATGGACGAGCCCGCCTTCCGGCATCAGCACATATGCCGTCGAATCGCCAACGCGGGCAAACACGAGCTCGTCGTCACAGCGCGCCGCCGCCACCAACGTCGCCCCTGAGCCCTTACCCAAGTGCTTGCTCACCCTGCTCACAAACGCATCGGTTGCAGAAAAGGCCCGCCACATGCACCATTCGCCCACACGCCAGCGCCTATAGACGTCCCGATCCCCGCCAGAATCTTTCCAAACCTGCAGAAACTCCGAGCAGCAGAGCTTGGACATGATATCACCGTAAGGAGCCCCTCCGATGCCGTCGCTTACGCACAGACAGTCTTCGCATGCTCCCGTCGATTTGCCTATGTCAAAACTATCTTCGTTGCGCGCCCGGGAGCCCCGCTCACTCGAACCGGACGCGATGAGCCCCACAGGGTATACGATCGTGCTTGCAAATTTCGAAGACACCGGGGTATCGCAAGCAGAATCACAAGCATCGTAGCTATCGGAATCCTGCGCATCTTCCTCTGTCTCTTGCGGCGCAACATCCGTTGCGGACCCATCGTCCATCTCGCCAGTCGGGCATGGCCGAGGCACCATATCGTCCAGTTGCGCGTCGGCATCCAGCGCACCCGCCCCGCTAGAGGGACCCTGCACAGCAGGATCTTTGTCTACCAAAGGCCGCGTTGCTCCTCCTGCCAGGATAATCGGGGATTGCTCTAGGGGCGTGACGGCACTGGACTTATTGGAATCGGGTGCGTCGTCGTTAAACACGGCCCCGTTACGCTGTACCTCCGGGGCGTGAGGCGCTTCGCCTTCCACAGGAATACGGATGGGCTTGGATGAAGGCAAGCTTTTTGCATGCTTCATGTGTTCATGAGATCGAGTACGCTTCGGGAATAACATATCGTGTCCCTTCGTGATTCGGATGTATTTCCACCCCATTTTCTTTGATGTCTTGCAACAGTTGCGCAACCGGCATCGGCAGGGCCCTATGCGAGCACCTCGAACCGATAGTTTTCGTCGGGAACATGCGAGGTCCATGAATAATAGGCAGCATCGTAGCCACCCTCTGTAACGGGCTGAGGGTGTACGCAAATCATGTCGCCATGGTGGAGCTCGCACGACCTTATAGGGTTATCCGACTCTTTATGCATCAGCACGGGAAGAGCATCCAGATCGGCGGGCGTTATCAACGTGCCGCTTGTGCTGCCCTTGCCATCGGTTCCCACATCGGTAACAATCCAGCGACCACCCTTGAACTCGATCTCACAGTGATGCCGCGAGGCGTATGCCGCCTTGGTAATCACGGGGCAATGCCCGTCGGCGGCGCACCACGCTTCGTCCTGCCGTCCAATCCGCGCGCCCTGCTCGGCAGAAAACCGATACACAGACACGGTACCGCAGCCGTCGTTAGCGTCTCCAGCAACCTGAACGCAATAGTCCACCGGGTCCGGCCCTGCCATTACAACGGGAACTAGCTGAGCCTCGCCGCTTGGGACCGGCGTGAACGCCGAATCCACCCTACCGATGGCGACGGGCGTTGTCTCAAGCGCGAACCCCATAGGCTGCCTGTTGTCACGCGCGCCGGTCAGGCAGGCGTATACGCATGCAGAAATCGCAGCGGCCTGTGCATCGATTATCGACTCATAGTCGTCTGCGGACACGCGGTAAAGCTCGGCGAGCTCGCTGTCCACCGCCCTCCAAAATCCATCGAGGTCGTAAGCCAGCCCGTCGTGTCGCAGCGCTTCGTCGAACGCATGGCGAAACTCCGCCTTGCAAACAAACCCCGCTTTGAGCTCATCTTGCAAATTAATGTTCAAATAGCCGCGGCCGCTTCTCATAAGCTCTTGAGACACCTGCTGAGCGTCCCCTCGCAAGGCACGGGCAACAGGCGAGCCGTTCGATGTACGGTCGCGGACCAGCTCGGCAAACGACCCGTAGTCCGATGTTGCGGAAAAGCTCCGAATTGCCCGGGCAAGCACGACATCCGGCTCGAGCCGGTAGATGCGACTCGGCTCGTACTTTGATTTCACACTGCGATCGTACGAACTCAGCGCCTGCCACTCGGGCACCGTTGTGAACTCCTTGCAGAACGCTTTGATGAAAACCTTCAATGCCTCGGCCATGGCGTTGACTCCCTCCACGTGAACGCATCGTTCTCTATACGATGGAAAAGATGCTGATCGAACAAGGGGATAGCTTTTGTGCCTCAATTACTGTTGAGCGGCATGACATATATCTGCTGCTTATCGAGCAGTTTGCTGCATCCATTGTACATATTCTCGGTATTTGCATCCTTGCCGACGGCAAATGGATAGCCCAGGAGTTTTTCAAGTGCACCGCAATCGGCAAACATCCAGCTCACATCCGCCGCATTCAAAAGATTGAGATTCTCTGCGTTAAGCCGCTTGAGCGACGAACACTGGTAGAACATACACTTGAAGTTCTTAACCTTGCTCGTATTGAAGTTGGAAATATCCAACTGAGTAAGACCGGAGCAACCACTGAACATGCATCCCATATCTGTCGCCGATGAGGTATCAAAGCTAGAAACGTCAAGTGAGAGCAAACCGGAACAACCAGCAAACATGCAGGTCATATCTTCCGCGCTTCTTGTATCAAAATGGCTTACGTCAAGCTCAGTCAGCGACGAGCAATTGAGAAATACATGCCTCATGTCCGTGATGCGAGAAGTATTAAAACCCGACACGTCGAGCTTCCTCAATTTCGAGCAGTCGGCAAACATGCAATCGAGAGAAGTCGCCTTAGAAGTATCGAAGTGCGAAAGATCGAGCTCGCGAAGTTCCCAACAGTCGTTGAACATACTGCACAGCCTTGAAGCGGATGATGCGTCGAACCTGGAAACATCCAACCGTTCGAGAGATTTGCAGCCGGAGAACATCGCACAAAGGTCTTCAGCAGCACTGGTCTCGAAGCCAGAGACATCGATGAACTCGAGGCTAGAGCAGTTATAGAACATGTGGTTCAGCCTCTTGGCACCCGAGGTGTCGAAGCGGGAGACATCGAGGGACTGTAGGGAGGAGCAGCCGTCGAACATCGACTGCAGGTCCTTCACCCCACCGGTGCGGAAGCCAGAAACATCGAGGGATTCCAAGTTGGAGCAACCATAGAACATCCACCCCATATTTGAGGCAGCGGATGTGTCAAAGCCAGACACATCGAGAGACCGAAGAGCGGAGCAGCCGGAGAACATGGAATTCATGAACCTAACGCTCGACGTGTCGAACGTGGACAGATCGAGGCTCGTAAGCGATTTGCATTCATAGAACAGGAACTGCATGTCGGTCGCACGGGAGGCGTCCAGGTTGCCGATATGGCTCAAGTATTTGAGTCTCTCGCATCCCGCGAACCAGTCGCGCATGCTCTCTGGCGCCACTTTGCTGGCAAAGAACACCGCTTCTACGTCCTGCCACGGAGAATCGCAGACACCGTCCTTCATATGAAAAACCGTGTCGCGCATGGAGAGGGTTTGGTCAATCTGCCTCAAATCAAATGTCTCGCCGGAATAGCTGCACCGCGCAAGACGGCAGCCTTCCTCGCCTTGACCAAAAACCAAGAGGTCCATCTTCTTGTCCGAGTAGGGCGATCCATCCTGATGGTACATTTTGTACATTGCGGCATAAACGTTTTCTGGGCAAGGAAGGTTGTCGCACCCATCGAACATACCCGTTGTGTTCACTCCCGTACGCTTGGGATCAAACCCATCCCCAATGCTTTTAAGCGACGAGCAGTTATAGAACATGTAACTCAGATCGACTGCCTTTAATGTATCGAACCCAGATACATCAACGGCTTCTAGCGAAGAGCAGCCGGCGAACATCGAGTTCAAGTACTTCGCATTGCCGGTGCGGAAACGCGAGACATCCACATGCTCCAGCGCCGAGCAGCCGTTGAACATGTGGTTGCAGTTGACTGCGCACGAGGTGTCGAAATGAATCGTATCGATAGATCGTAGCAGCTTGCACCTGCTAAACATACTCCGCATGTCCTTGGCCCGCCCTGTTTGGAAGCGCGATACATCCAGATGTCGAACTGACTCGCAGCCCATAAAAAGGCCCGCCAAGCTCTCTGCCGACGACGTGTCGAAATGCGATACGTCAATCACGTCGAGCATGCGGCAGTTTTGGAACATAGCGGCCATGTACGTAGCGGCACCGGTCACAAATCTGGAAACATCCAAGCGACGCAGCGCGCTGCAGTCGTTAAACATGAACCCGAGGTTTGTAGCGCATGATGTATCGAATCTAGAAACATCGAGGCGTGACAGCCTAGAGCAACCACTGAACATATAGGAAAAGTTCTTCACCTTGCGTGTGCTAAAACGTGAAACATCCAGCACGGAAAGCGCAGAGCAGTTTTGGAACATAGCAGCCATTGACACAACATTCGCTGTGTCAAACGAGCTTACGTTGACCCCCTCCAGTGCCGAGCAATCGTGGAACATGGCATTCATGCGCTCAACGTTTGAGGTGTCAAAGCCAAACACGTCGACGTATTCAAGCGAAGAGCACCCATGGAACAAAAACTGCATGTCGGTTGTCGCCGACGTATCGAGTCGGTCGATATGTAAGATGTCAACAAGCTGCGAGCAGCCCGCAAACCATGCGGTCATGGCCTGCGGTTTAACCTTAGTTACAAAGTCTACAATTTGCACCGTCTGCCACGGTGAATCGCACGCCCAGTGCGTAACCCCCCAGCCAGCTTTAGACAAGTCGTAGAGCTTCTCTGTATGCACCACATCATATTGAATGCCTTGGTATGTATACTCCTTGACGTCAATCTTGTCTTTGGCATCACCAAAGAGCAGCAGATCGATATCGTTCTCAGAAAACGGAGTGCCATCCGAACGGTACATCTTGTAGGCACCGGCTAACACGGTACCGGCTTTGCCCTTTTCCTCACGCTGCGGAGGAGTGACCGGTGTCACCTGCGACATGCTCTCAAACTGCGATTCGGTGCGGCCACCCTGAACTGCCTGCTCCAGCAGACGGCGGATGTAACCCCGGTCACGCTTGGAGGGGTTCCACTCCGTGCAGCACCGAATTGCCTTGCTGAGTTTAAGCTCACCTTCCTCGCTCATGTAATCGGGCAGGCAGATTCCCGGTCGCTTTTCTTTCAAAAGAATCCGATACGCCTCTTGGCTGTCCTCAATCTGCTCGTCGCCGCGCCAATACCCGCCACTTTTGTAGTGCACCGACAGCCGGGGTTCATCGCCTGTGGCAACGTAGTACATCAAGGCACCCAGCGACCATACGTCTGCCCCAGCATGGTTTCGCTCGCTATCGTAGTACCGCTCATGTTCAAACAGATACTCCGGTTCCCCCTCCTTGGGAAATACCTTTGGCACAAGCTCTGGAGCCGTATAGGGAAGCTGTCCAAAGCGGACCCCTTCTTTCGAATTGGACGGGGTGACACCCTGTGCAGAGTACTTGCCCTGCCCAAAGTCGATCAGGTACAACCACTCAAACGACTGTCCGTCCTCGGACAAACGGACGAACACGTTGCTGGGGCTCAAGTCGGCATGGGCAACGGCACGATGGGAAGAACTGTCTTGGAGCATATCGATGATATCCAGCAGCTTAAGCCCAAACGTTGCGGTCCGGCTCGCATCAAACCCGCTGTGCTTCTCGGACATGTGGCTTGAAACTACGTTCGATAGAGGCTTGGCAGGATCCCCAATTTCCTCCATAACAAAAGCCGGGCGCACGCGGAGCTTGCCGCTGTTTTGCACCTCGATGTAATAGCCACTCGCAAAGACCTTGGGCACATGGCCACCTAGGCCGTCAAGCTGCCGGAGCATCTCGTACTCGCGATCGACAAGGTCCCAGCCAGTGTTGTAGCGACGCGTGTCTCCCGGCTCGCACTCGAGCGGCCAATGGTTGAATACCTTCATGATACCCGCAGCGGGAAAACCGGGCTGGGGCAAGACGCGGTAGGCCTCTCCGTACCCGCCCTCGCCGACCTCGTCGGCCAAGAACGGGTCAACGAGGGTGCGAATATCGCCGCCCTTGGCTATAAGGGCAATGTTCAGATTATTTATCTCAAAGCGAAAATGCCTAGCCATGATGCACGCCCTTCATCTCGAAAATCCAAGTCGTTGAGTCAGCGTCAGCTTCGCCGACCGTGACAGTTCTTGTACTTCTTTCCGCTTCCGCATGGGCATGGATCGTTTGGAGCAACGTTCGCATAACTTGGCTTGTTTCCTCGTTTTGATTCGATTCCGAAGTGGTCCCACCCGTCGATTCCAAAAACCTGCGTACCAAGAAAAACATTCTTTGTCTCAGTATTGGGACCAACCGAAAGCGGAGCCCCATTCAGAACTTTTAATGAGCTACAATCCGCGAACATACTTTCAACGCTTAAGGCACGTGAGAAATCCATTCGGCTAATATCGATGAATTCAATGTTTGCGCAGCCTGAAAACATGCCTTTAAAATTTAAACCTGAAGTTGTAACGAAATGTGAGGTATTCACTCCCTGCATTGCGATGCAATAAGCAAACATCTCAGAATAATCTTGTACCTTACTGACATCGAATCGAGAAACATCAATGATGTCTATCTTCTGGCAATTTCTAAACATAGCGTGCATATCTACGGCTTTAGAGGTATCGAATCTGTATACATCGAGGTCAGATAGCTCACAACAACCGTCAAACATTACGCTGAAGTCTGTTGCAGATGATGTAACAAATCGGGAGACATCGATTGCTTTAAGGGCGTTACACATTTGAAACATCGCTCTGAAACTCATCACACAAGACGTATCAAAGAAAGATACGTTCAATGTCTCAAGCGTGAAGCAGCCACAGAACATGTAGTCCATGTAGCAAACATTCGAGGTGTCAAAGCCCGATACATCAATGCTTTTTAGCGAAGTACAGAGGCGAAACATCGAATTCATAAGCTGAACGTGCGATGTATCAAAGTGCGTTACGTCCACGTACTCTAAAGAGCTGCATTGGGTGAAAAGAAACTGCATATCGGTAACTTGAGACGTGTCGAGATTCTCTATTCCGTACAGTTTTTTGAGCCGTGTGCATTTATAAAACCAAGCGCCCATGGTTTTGGGTGCAATCTTCTGCCGGAAATAAACGACCTCGATTTCTTTCCAAGGGCCGCCAGCGACTCTACCATCTTCCGACAAGTCTTTGTTAGACATATCAATAGGGTTTCCAACCATCTTGAGCTGGAACTTCTCCCCATGCAGGCTGCAGCGAGACAGTGTGCAGCCGCTTTCGTCTGACCCGAAAACGAGCAGATCCATCTTCTTGTCGGAATAGGACGATCCATCTTGACGATACACCTTATACATCGCCGCAAAGACACCGGTTTTCTTCGGCCTGGGCGGTGTCTTTTCGGGCGCAGCTTCATATCTCTGTCTCCTGCCCACACGACTCAGTTCAATTGCCCTATCGAGCCAACGCTGTATATCCTCAACCTTGCGCTCTTCGGGATTCCACCGCGTGCAGATTTGAATCGCCTCGCTCAGGCAACGGTCTCCCTCGCTTGCCTGCCGCAGGCTATCCGGCAAAGCAAGGCCATGCCGCTTGTCCAGCATGAGGAATCCATAGTATTCCGAATCGCTAATGACCCTATTGCCGCACATTGGCCCCAGGTTGGTCAGCGTCGCCCTAAGGGGCGGACGGCTCCACGTGCGCAACGTATACAGAAGCGCACCCGTAGACCATATGTCTACCTCTTTTTCGTTTCTTCTTTTATAAAAAAATGCATGCTCTTTGCTTAACCCAGGATCATCAACAAATCCGCTGGGAAAGACCTCAGGAGCGGCATACGAAGGGGTGCCCAACCTCGGCCCTACGCATGTAGGCGTAACGTTATCGTACTCGTGGCGCGATTGCCCGTAATCGATAACATACACCCATTCGAACTCCTCCTCATTCGTCAGTCGGACGAACACGTTGTTAAGGGACAGGTCGGCATGCGCCACGCGTGTAGCATCATATTGCCTAGCAATAATGTTGAGCAGAATTTTCCCAAAACGTGCAACCTCACGCGTGGGAAACGGCTCGGATCGCGAGACGGTAATGGTCGCAAGGGAACATGCCCCCACGATTTCGTCCATCACAAAAGCCGGACGAATGAACGACTCCCCACTCTCGTAGTCCTCTGCCACCACACCGTAAGCATATGCACGCGGAACATGCCACTTACCCTGCTCCATAAGGCCGTTAAGCCCCACAAGACACCGAAACTCGTTATGAAGTTCTTTCCACGATTTCTCTCGCTCGTAAATAGAGAGCGCATATTGCCGAATATCCTGCGTTGCAAGCGTAACGCCGTGATCATTCAGTGCTTTGACCACGCAGAGGCCCGGGAGGATTCCGTTGCGTTGTATATGGTAGATTGTGCCATAGGAGCCAGAAGGCCCATCCGTAGCAGAAATGGGGCTGATTTCCTTAAACCCGCCATCAAGCAGAGCCTCATTGGTGCCCAAGTTGATAAATCGCATGGGATCCCCCAGTCAAAACCTTGCACGTATCCAGCTGCGCCGCCACACAGCATGTCGCCAGTACCCTTATGCCAAAAACTGCATGTGCGCCGATCCCGCAAACGAAAGCTCGTCGCCCGAGAACAGCGTAGCCGTGCTCCCTGGGCCCAGCTTTTGCACGCTGCCATCGGCACGGAAGATCTCGGTGCCGTTGGTACCGTGCTGCGTAAAGCTCCAGGCGCCGCCGGACCAGTTGAACGTGCCGTGCTTTTGCGACACGTAGTGGAACGTCTCGATCGACGGCAACTCGATCTTGGGCTGAGGAGACTCGCTGCGGCGATGGATGCCAATGGTATCGCCCGGCCGCACGGCGTACTTTCCCATCACGGGGTCGGAGGGGATTAGCTGCGCTATACGCGTGGCAGCACCTTCCTCCACAACCGGCCGCACTGGCGCGGGCGTCATCTCTTGGGCTATGGAGCTCGAGAACGCCGAGCGCTCCTGAGCTCGACCCGCCTCGTCCGCACGATGCAGGGTTGGGAAGGCGGACTCAATCCACCCCATCATTCCATCGACGCGCTGCAGCGTACGCGCGCTCTTGTAGGCCATCTGCAAGGAGTTGAGCGTCGCGCCCTCGTAGTAGGCGTAGACCTGCCCCTCCCGTTGAACCTCAACGCGAGCCGCAACCAACACCGCATCGACACGGTTAACGTCAACCAAGCTCAACGGCAGGCAGAAAAACACCTTGCCGCCCACGCCGCGCTGCGGGTTCCAAGCGGGAATAGCGCTAGAGAACATATACCGGGCGCGCGTCTGCGCCAGGCTACATGCATCGCTTAAGGCACGCCAAATTGTTCGATGCAGGTTCTCGTCGTTCATAACGGTATCCGTCAGATCCTTAAGGACCTGCTCGCGCTTTGCGGGATCCTTCTCGCGCTCTGCCCTGTGTATTACCTCGGTAGCCTCGGAAGAACCAAAGCACAGCTGGCGAAGCGAAGACAGCTCTATACGATAAAGACGATGCATAAGATGGTCGTAATCGGGCACCAGCTCGAGCGTGCCGTCGTACACCACATCCGTCACGTTATGATAGTACGTAGCACGTTTGGGCATTTCGTTACCAAACGTACGCACCAGGCGCTTGCCCGCATGCCTGGAACCTTTGGGGCAAAAGGCATCAACACGCCACTCGGCCTTACCGTTCGTGTTGGGCACGCACACACAGTAGATATCCTCAAAGCTCCTGTTCACCAAGCCCGTGCAAAAGGCTGCAATCTTGCCTTCGCCATCTGCCCCGTACAGAATCTTGCCCTCGTCCAGTAGATGCAGGAAGGTGCCATTAAGGTACCAGCTCAAAATCTCGTAGCCGTTGTCCTTGTCGACAAATGACCACGGCTCGGGCAGTGCGAGAGCCTTGAGCTGCTGGTAGACATCGGGCGCTATGTAGGCGAAATCGTGCAAGCTGGCGTACTCGCGTGCCTCGGTATCCATGGCATCGACCGCATAGGTAAAGTACGGCAGGGCGTTTTTCCCGCTGCCTTTTTTGGGGTCGTTCTGCCGCAGCTTGACCTCGAACCACAGCTCCTTGCTCGCCATGTTCCGCGCAGAAAACGAGAATCGAATATCCCCGCCGCCCAAGCGCTGGAACTTCTTGCCCTCAAAGGCCTTTTGCCAGCCTTGCCGTAGGCACGTCTCGGCATCGTTTTTACCAGTCGCAGAGCTGATCGCACTCTTGGCGGCCTTGGTGATCGCGCAAAACTCGATAAGATTGCCTGTTAGATTTTTCATAGCCATGCCCCCTACAGAAGTGACGCCCTACATTCCATCCTAAAAGACTAATCACGGGCGCGATGGGACTTTCTCTTGAACGCGTCCGTTGGCACGTTGAGCGTTTGGTCGCTGCGAATAGCAGTGCTCGTTCAGTGCCCCCAGCAGCACCCCGTGCATATACCGCACGCGCTGATCCCGCAAACCGAGTTGCAATAGATCGCCCTCGCCCCATGCGGCAACTTTCATATTCTTTAAGGCGGCGATTCCGACCTTGCTCTGCGCGTCTCTGGCGAACGCAGGGTCCGACGTTGCCCCCATTCATTCTTCATCGCCGCGCCTCGCACTGAAAGCTTCTGATTGCTATCGTAAAAGACCCAGCCCGGCCAAGATTAATCGTTTTCCCAAACGCAACATTTAGGGTGCTGGGCGCTCAGCTTCGCTGTTGTCGCATTTGGACTCGTTGCTGGCGCTCAACTTCGAATCCGTGCGCGCGAAGAGGATCATTGCTACAACGGTCGCCATAAATGGCACAAGGAATTGCGCATACACCGAATCTGAAAGCATAGGAAACGACAGTGCGAAAAACGGCACGATATGAAAGACCTTCAGCGTATTAAGCAGCGCCGAAGCCGCCATCAAGCTAGTGAACCCAAGGGCGATGTCGTGCCGCTGCCCGTGCTCTCCCACGGCAGCCATCACGCCAGAGTAAAGCCCCATGGCAGCAAGCAGCAGAGATGATACGAGGCCCAGCACACCGAGCGTATCGGCCACTTCGGCCAGCACAAACTCAGTTGTGCCCATGGGCACCAGCGGCCAATACGCGCCGGGCACGACACCGCGGGGAAAAAGCCCCTGGCTCAGCACGCGCAAAAAGGTAAACCACACATACCCATACGCATACGGATCGCTGAAGGCGTTGAACCACATCTCAAGGCCACGGATATTGATGCACGCAAGCACGGCGACTCCACTCACGCCTACCGCAACAAGCAGCAGGTGTACACCGTGAGTCAGACGCTTCCACAGGATAATGCACGCCACCACAAAGGCCAAGATCACCATGGCCGCGCGTCCATTGAAAGCGTAGCACGCCGAGACAGCGCAGAGTATCGTAAGAGCACCCGCCATGAACGGCGCCCAGATTCTGCCCAGAAGCGGCTCCTCCGTCTTTACCACCACGCTATTCGCCGCGCTAGTAGACTCCTTCGTGAACGCGATTTCACGCATCGCCGCGCCGTAGGTAGCCGCAGCCATGACGGCAAGTACGGCAGCCGCTGAAACCGCCATGCCTACATACCCAGAAATACGTATCGAAAAGCCTCCGAAAGAAGCAAGGACAATACTCAACACGAGCGACAGGATCGATCCGCAAAGGCTCGCCGTGCACAGTGCGCTGCTTCGACAGCGTCGGATAAGCCACCAGGCCCCCATACCCGCCGCCACAGCCGCCGCCATACGCATGAGGCAAAGCGCCGCCCCTGTGACTCCATTCTCTACATACCTTAGACCCACGCCTTCCAATGCAAGGACAACCATCGCTGCGACAAAGACCACCGCATGGCTTTGACAACCGGCGCATGTAAGCCAATTACGCCAACGGTGCTCGGAGTGTTTGCCCGTTGCTCCTGTTTCCATCTGAGTCACACGAAACATTGCAGCTCCTTTCAACGCGTTTGCAGCATGTATGATGCTATTGGTCGTCTGAGAGAAGTTGCACAACCGACGTCAGCGGGCTAACGGGCAATCGCCTGCCGGACATCCATCAGTTGCGGCATACGCATCTTCGGCGCTTTGCAGACAAACAAGTTCGCGCGGAAGCCGTCGCAAAGATTTGCACCAGCGGAACATCTCCGATACGTTTCGCACATGTGACATGGATGCACCAGAAAACACAATACCGCTCAACGCTTCGCATCCGCAGAACATGCCTTGGGCGCGCAGCACATGCGACAGATCAAGCTTCCCCAAACATACGGAATGAAGACGGGAGCACCCTAAAAACAAGTTGCTGATATCTTCCAAGCTTGACGTGCACCATGTAGAAAGATCGACCGTTTTGATTGCCGTGCGGGCAAACATGCCGCGCGCGATTCGCAAGCGGTCCATGCTCCACGAGGCAACCGGCACGCTCGACAGGATACGGCAATCGCAAAACATGAACGATGCATCCTTCACGCAAGATGTATCCCACGAGCCGCAGTCGCAGCGCTCCAGCATGACGCAGCCGCGAAACATACCAGATACGTTTTCAACACGGCTGGTTTGAATGGAATCGATATCTACATGGCGCAAGCTACGACATCCAAAAAAGAGATTCTCCATGGTCACCAGTCGCGCTGTTTGCGCACCCGAAAACGATACCGAAGCTAAACGGCTGCACATCCTAAACATACGCGACATATCTTCTATATTCGGCGCATGTAAATCGGCTAGCGCGAACGCTTTCAACGATTTGCAACCCTGAAACAGACTGCCCGCCTCGCGCAGCTGGGGCATACCAGACTCAGGCAGGTAAACGCATTCAAGCGCCGCGCAGCTTTGAAACATGCTCCATGCACGGCGCACGCTTGAGAGATCGCATCCACGCAGGTCGATGTGCCGTATGCTCTCGCAGCCGCAAAACATGTAGCTCGTATCATCGATATGCGACAGATCGAATCCGTGAAGATCGACGCTTTGGAGCGATGTGCATTCTAAGAAGAGCGACGCGGCGCTTTGTCCATTGGGAGCGCCAGCCCCGCCATATGACAGATTGCCCAAGCCATCAATGCGCTCTATGTTCCTACAGTACGAAAACAGCCCCTGCAAACTTAGCACATGAGCACCGGGCATGATGACAACCGCAACGATATCCTCAGCATATGCCTCCCAGGGCGGGCGCATGCCATCGCCATCAAGCAGCGTATCTGCCGAGATATCTCCAAAGATGCTCAGCCTACCGTCTACAAGCTCCCACCTCGTCTTTGTGCACATAATCCCTGCCACCCTTCGCAAGAGCCATCACTACACGAGCAGCGTATAGCATTCCTTGTTTTAGGTTGCTCAACCCGTCTTGGCTGATGCCTAGATGACGGAACTGAAGGCAATCATGGTTTTATGCCAGTCGCCGAATTATCAGTCATCTACCAACAACACATCATCCCGCTGCGTTGCCAGCTCACGCAGGCCATCGGTGAATCCGCTCGCACTGAAGAGCACAAAAACGTCTTGCCGCTCCCCTTTCTTTCCAGCAACTGCTGAGGCGTCTCAGGCGGGCAAATAATCTCCCTGCCTAACCCCGCAGCAACCCTACAGCCTCATATACCCGGACATGCGGATGGCGCCGGCGGCTCCTGTTGCGCGCACGGCGGACTCGGTGACCTCGGTAATGCCGCCCAGGGCGAGTACGGGCACGTGAGCCGCCTGGACAACTTGCGCAAGGAACGCCGTTCCGCGCCCGGGGAGCGGCTTGCACGACGGGGCAAAGATGGGGCTGGCAACAAGGTAGTCCGCCCCCAAGGCCTCTGCTTGGGCGACCTCCCCCACCTCGTGCACATTGGTGCCCACGAGCGCAAAGCCCTCGGGACGGCCGGCGCGCACAAGCTCGGGCAGCGGCAAGTGCAAATACGGCGCATCGACCGCGCGGGCTGCTTCCACATGGCCGTGGGCGATAAAAACTATGCCAGCGCGGTCGCACGCTGCCATAACGTCGCGGGCAAGAGCAGCGTACCGCGCGTTGTCCAGGTCCTTCTCGCGCATGATAAGCGCGTCCACGCTGCCAGCAAGCCGCGCCACCTGCTCGGGAAGCGGGCGCGCGCAATTGCGCCGGTCGCTCATGGCAACGCGCAGAAAACCCTTCTCAAACAATGGGTGCACAGCCGCCCCTCCTCTAAGCCGCAACGGCACCGCCCGCCCCACCATGCGTTTGCAGGCGGGCGGCGCCAACTTGAAAACCTATTACACCAGCACGTGGTCGTTCATGACCGGCTCGAGGCCCATGGCGCGCATGGCCTTGCACATCTGGGCGAGGCTGCGATTGTCGGCGATCTCAAACTGGTCGTCGCCCTCCTCGGCCTGGTGCGTGTGCTCGCCAATGCCCGTGGACACGCCAGCCGAGACCTTGGTGGCCGTGATCGTGGCCACGTGGTCGCGGAAGCGGGCGGACTCACGCGAGGACACCGTGACACCGGCGAACGGCATAAAGATGCGGTACGCGCAAATGACCTGCAGCAGCTGCGCCTCGGTCACATGCGGACCGTTGGGCGTCACAGCGCCGACCGCCGGGCGCAAGCGCGGGCAGGAGAACGAGATCTCGGCATGCGGATAAGCGCGGCTCACATAGTACGCGTGCAGCGCGCAGGCAAGCGCGTCGTGACGGAACTCCGAGAGACCCAGCAGCGGAGCAAAGGCCACGCCGCGCATGCCGCCCTTGAGCGCGCGCTCCTGCGCCTCAAAGCGGTACGGCATGATGCGCTTGCGCCCGCGCACGTGCAGCTTGGCATAGCGCACCGGGTCGTACGTTTCCTGGAACACGGTCACGTAGTCGGCGCCGGCCTCGCGCAGGCGCGCGTAGTCGGCCACGTTGGCCGGGTACACCTCGATGCCGACGTTTTTGAAGCGCTCGGCCGCAAGCTCGCAGGCGCGCGCGATGTAGTCCACGTCAGACGTCGCCGGGTCCTCGCCGGTGAGCAGCAGGATCTCCTCCTGACCCGTGGCGGCGATGGCGTCGAGCTCGGCTATGGTCTGCTCCTCGTTCAGGCGGGCGCGGTGAATGCCGCTCGCGCAGTTGAAGCCGCAGTACACACAGCGGTTCTCGCAGTAGTTGGCCAGGTAGAGCGGCGTGAAGAACTGGATATTGGTGCCGAACCACCGCACACGCTCGGCGCGGGCGCGCTCGGCCATCTTCTCCAGAAAGGGCGCCGCCGCGGGGGCAACGAGCACGCCAAAGTCGGCAGGCTCCACCACCTCGGCATCCAGCACGCGGCGCACGTCAGCGGCGGTCACGGCATCGGGGTCGTAAGCGTCCACGGCGTCCAGCACGCGGTCGAACATGCCGTTATCAAGGACGTCCATGTCGGGCAAATAGGTCATGGGGTCCAAGCCAAAGTCGGTATTGACGGCCCGGTTCATAGCCTCTTTGTCCATGGAAAGGATATGCCGGCAGCGCTTGCCCACGGGTACGGTCTCAGGCTCCACCGGCTGCACGCCCGCGGCGGCGCACTTCTCGTCCGTCTCGCTCATCGTACCTCCTCCTCCAAAAAGCCGGTGAGCGGGCTCGAGGCCTCGCCCATGCCGTCGAGCACGCGACCGGGACCCGCGAGGAACGCGGCGCGGCCCGCGCGCACCGCGTCGCCAAAGGCCCGCGCCATGAGCGGGATGTTGCCGGCGGTGGCCACCGCGGTGTTGGCCATGACGGCCGCCGCACCCATCTCCATGGCCTCGCACGCCTGCGACGGGCGGCCAATGCCTGCGTCCACAATGACGGGCAGGTCGATTTCTTCGATAAGAATGCGAATGAAGTCGCGCGTCACCAGGCCGCGGTTGGAGCCAATGGGCGCGCCAAGCGGCATGACGGCAGCGGCGCCCGCGCTCACCAGGTCGCGAGCCACGTTGAGGTCGGGATACATGTAAGGCAGCACCGTGAAGCCCTCGTTTGCCAGCATGTCGGTCGCGCGGATGGTCTCGGCGTTGTCGGGTAGGAGGTAGCGGGCGTCGCGGATAACCTCCACCTTGATGAAATTGCCGCAGCCGAGCTCGCGCGCCAGCCGCGCGATGCGCACCGCCTCCTCGGCCGTGCGCGCGCCCGACGTGTTGGGCAGAAGCGTCACGCCCTGAGGGATGGAGTCCAGGATGCTGTCCTCCTGGTTAGTGTTGGCGCGGCGCACGGCGAGCGTGACGATCTGCGCGCCCGCGTCCTCCACCGCGGCCTTGACCACGTCGAGCCTAAACTTGCCCGAACCCAGGATGAAGCGGGAGGTGAACTCCTTGCCCCCGAGCGTCCACGTATCGGCGGCGAGCGCCTCCGTGGCACCTGCCTGTACCTTGCTGTATGCCATAACAGTTCCCTTCTCATCAATCCAGCGCAGCTTCGCGCTGCGCTGACAGCGGCGCAAACCCGCACGCTCACGCCGTATCGGGGCACCCTGCGCGCAGGCACCCCGTGTGCGTCGCCGCCGCGCCCTTCCAAGCGCGCGGCTACGCCGTATCCTCAAGCCCCAACACGATGCGCAGGGCAAGAAGCGCCTGTTGTGCGGCGCAAAGCATCACGCGCGGCGCAAAGAGCACCTGCCCCGCCCCCACGTCAGAGACGCCGTCGCCGCAAAGGTAGAAACGCCTGCCCACCCGTCGGGTAACGACCTCGCTTGCCGGGCCCGACCCCGCCATACCGTTGCCGGAGACGAGCACCGGGCCGTGTGGCATGCTCAGCAGCTGTTCGGCCAGAAGCGCCTTGCCCTCGGGGTCATCGAAGGCCTCGCACACCACGTCGCAGCCACCAAAGAGCTCGCGCGCGTTTTCCGCCGTAACGCGGGTGCGGTGCGCCTGCACGCGCACAGACGGGTCGATGGCGTGAATCTGATCGGCAAGCGCCTCCACCTTGGGGCGTCCCAAGTCGCCCCGAAAGTAGTGCTGGCGGTTCAAGTTGCTCAGATCCACCACGTCAAAGTCGGCAACCACGAGCTCTCCCACCCCGCTGCGCGCGAGCATCACGGCAATGTTGGATCCAAGCCCGCCCGCGCCGGCCACGCCAATGCGCGCCGCGCGCAAACGCTCCCGCGCCGCATGCCCAATGCGCGCCTCGAGAGCGTCGGGGCACGCAGCCGAATCCTCGCGCGGAAGCCGTGCGGCAGCCGCCGTCTCAACGCAACGTTTCTCGCCCGCCGCATCCGCACCAAAAACGCGCTCCAGGCCCCCATCCGCAGCCTGCGCACCCGCCGGGGCGTTCTTCTCGCCCGCCATCAGCCGCCCCCTACGAATCGCACAACCTCGAGCGCATCGTTGGCAACGAGCCGGTAGGCGTCAAACTCGGCGCGCGGCAGAATCTCGCCGTTGAGCTCGCACGCCACGCGGGCACGGTCGTACCCCAGGCGTTCGAGGAGCTCGGCCACGCTCAGGCCGTCCGCATCGGGCGCGGGCTTACCGTTGATCTGTGCCATGGTCCCTCCCATCGGTAACAAAAAAGCGCGCACGAAGGGTAGTGATCGCACCCGAGGTGGTGCGCCCCTTCGTACGCGCTGCGTACTCTGCCGCCTAGGGTAGCCCCGCACGCGCACGCGGTCAAGGCACAGCGTATACAAAATGCAACACGTAACCTGTGTGCTGTCGCGATGATAAGCGCCGTCAAAAGCGCGGCGAGCCGCCCCAAGACGTCGCGCTAGTATTTGGCTACCTCCACAAAGTGGGCTCCTGCCTCCCCAGCGTGAACCCTGCTGCCGCATCGCTGGCGTTCGCCGAGCGCTTGACACGCGGTCTCGGCCTGATAGATTGATTTTTATACAGCAAAACCTCCTATGAGGTTTTTACGGGGCGGGAGTGCGCAAGCGCTTCTGCCCCGGTTTTTTGCAATGGAAAGCCCTCTGACTTTGCAAGGCGGGGCCGCGCATGTGATTCCGCCTCGTTTTCATTGACGCGAGTCCCCACACCCCGCTACCGTTCGCTGCCCGTCGAGGATCGCTCCGCAGCCCAAAGGCCGGCGCTTGAGCCAGCAGCCTCCGCCCCGCTGTCACCCGATAATGCGCACCCGTGCGAGGAGCTCTTGCGTGACGGCGGAGAGCCCCAGCTCCCTGGCGGCGCGGCGGATGTCCTCGAGATAGGCCGGGCGAAACGTCTCCATCGTGAGCGGCAGCTTGAGCGACACGTACACGAGCGCACGGACGCGCTCCTCGCCCTGCTCGACCTCGAGCTCGACCTTCTCGTAGAGCCCGCGGTCGACGCCCTCGTAGTCGTCGAGGGAGACCACGTCGGAGTCGCTCACGAGCCAGAGCGCGCCCTCCACGACGCCGCCCGTCCGGGCAATCGTGGCGTAGCCGTTGGAGTCCATGTAAAGCCTCCAACCGGGGAGGAGGGCCACGCCCAGGTACTCCGCATCGGGACAGCGCTCGAGCATCGCCGTCCGGTCGAGGTTGGAGCCGTAGCCGAAGTACGGCCGCTTCTGGGTGGATGGGGTCTCGCTCATGACGTCTCCTGTCGCGCGCTTTCTTCTGTGGATACTCTAGCAGTCCCGCGCGCGGCGGGTGCCGCGGCAGTCGGCCGCTTGCCAGGAGCACCGGCCCGAGGGAGAGCCGCCCGCGCCTGTTGCTTGGCGGGTTTGTGCCAATTGTTCTTCAGGCGTCGCCGTTCGCAAGGCTGGCGTCCGAATGGGTAGACGGTCCGTGAACAGAGGGAGCCCGCATGACGAGCCCAGGTCGGGAGGCTGATGATGAACGCGGCGATGAGGAGCAAGGCCATCGAGCTTATGGGGAATCTTGACGATGCGCTTTCGAGCGGGGCGGGCTCACGGGGCACCTCTCAGGCCCAGGAGGCAATCGCCGCCGCAACGGCGGTGCTCGGCGATGACTCAGCGAGCTACAAGGCATCCGACTATGCACTCGCCCGCGCTCACGCAAAGATTTCGAGGCTCATCGGCTACCATACCCTCGAGCTCTCGGAGCCGGCGCGCGCGGCTTGGAATGCGCTCGAGGACTTCGTCTACGGAGAGGCGAGGAACGACCTCCGCGGTGTCGGCGGCCCGAACCTCGGATAAGGGTCGCGATGGGCGCGGGACAACAGGGGCAAAGTCTATTACCCCGTATGCATTCCACGCGCTTCATATCGGACATTGGGGATGCGGCCTATTGTCCCGCACTTGGACCGCTTGTCCCATATCAATCGTCCCCAAGATGCTGAGGCTGAAGCCTTTGCTGGTCAGATAGCCTTTAAAGCACGTTAACCAGCATGTCAACGTTGGCCGCGACCACGCCGATCACGCCCTGCGCGACGGTCCTCGCCAGGCTCCAATGCCACTCGTTGCTCGTCAGAAACGCGTTCACTTGCCCTCCTCCTTCAGGCTCTCGATGTCGCGCTGCGCAACCGCCATGTCGCGCTCCAGGAATCCGATGGCGATAAACTACCTCCAATGGTTGATGTTCACCTATAGGTCCTTCCAACAGGCGAAGTGGATGCTCGTCGATAAGCCTCATAAGAGGTATGAGTACGTGATGCAGGCGTTGGAAGCCGATATTGCAGGGATAGCCCTTCCAGAGGAAACCGAAGTCGTCATCTTGGGAGATGCGGGGTCCGAATAGCTTTCTGCAAAATAGAACAAAGGCGAAAAAGTAGAACCAGCGCGGACTTACATAGATTGGATAATCCCTACGTTCCTTTGACCACAGCATGAGAAATAGCCTTTGGAGGTCAGTGTCGCTATCAGTCAAACTTGACCGAAGAAGGCTAGGTCCCGCCCCTCGCGCCGCCCGCACGGCGGGTTCATCCCCAGTGGTATCCGGCGGCGCGTCCACCCCTCCGGCACATGCGGCGCAAGTTGCGTTACCGCATCATGTCCTGCTCACGCTGGAAACAAGTTAACTCAACCGCTCTTCTCATTTATCTGTAAACTCTTTAACGCCATCGTAGCCGTCGGCGAGTCGAATACTTCCGAATGATTACGGCTGGGGCGTGGCTCCATCAATTAAACGTGGGATTCCAGCTGCACTTGATCACGGTCACCTTGCAAGAATACACGCGCCAGCAAAACGTTGGGTCAACGGGTACGTCGTTGTCTCCACCGAAGCACGTGGCGCTGCGTACGCGGCAGAACAACCTGTCCCAGACGCGGCATTCCGCGAGCACCCGGGTGAGGAACTGGTCGTCATAATCGTGATAGGGCGTGAAGGGCAGCGGGGATCCGTCTTGCAGCATGAAGGAGTATCCATATTCGCTTTGCTCCAGCGGACACTGGCGAATTTCGAGGACATCGCCCCTTTTGATTGCCGCTAAGGTGCGCTCGAGTTCGATGTTCCGCGCGCTCTCCCCATCGCGCCAGGTCGATTCCGCCCAAAGCTCTGCGATGCCGAGTTTGGTCTCGTATGATGAAGTGTCATCCGAGAAGTCGTCCGGCTCTACCTCTTCGGCGAACGCATCTTGACCGCGCATCTCGATGGTCTCGCCCAGCGTCTTCGCTCCTGCAAATCTGTCCGAGGCACAGTCTCTTACATCGAAGTGGGGCCCGTCGTAGCGCTTTGGCAGGGGAAGACCAATTTTGTCAAGTTCATTTCGATCTCCATCTTCTTCCATGGGCACCCCCCACATCTCTCTGCAATGCGACCTTGTGCCACAGAATTATTCTAATCAGAATAATTCTGTTCAGAATAATCCTTGGTGTACGAACAATGAGCTGCATACCCCTTGTCTTTCACCCATTGTCCCGCACCAACCGGCTCCCTTCACCGATGAGAACCGCGAGCGTTTCGTGCGGAACCCCGAAAAGCCGCTTCGTCGCCCAATATGCGCGGCGCGCGACCAGGCGTGCTAAAATCGATACTTGCAACTAGCAATTTACAGCACAGGGGAAGAGCTGATCAACCATGACCAATCTCGAGACGTTCGTAAGCCTCATGACGGGGCATTTCAACAACAAGGAGCAGTTCGACGCGATGCGGGCGGCGGGCAAGGCGTATCCGTACGCCGAGCACGTAAACACGCCCTGCAACGACAAGATCCGCAACCTCCCCGAGGGCTTCGACGGCGTCTTCGTTGTAGAGGAGAGCTACTACGAGACCGACGGCAAGCGCAGCTCGTCACCGCACCTGTTCCTCATCACAGAGCAGCCGGACGGCATCCTGCTCTCCTCCTACGACATTCCCGCCGGGGAGGACAAGAAGACCTTTTCGTACGAGTCGATGCAGCCCGTGGACTACGGCGACCTCAAGCAGTCCGAGAAGTTCACGCCCGCGCTCTACCGCGAGAAGGACGGCGTCTGGGAGGGCGGAAGCACCAGCCAGTTCTCCCCGGTCGTAACGTTCAAGCTGTGGGAGCGGTTCTCGGACGCCTGCTTGGAGGTCTCCGAGACCATGGAAGTGAACGGCAAGCGGACGTTCGGCTACGACGACCCCATCGTGTACAAGCGGGCGTAAGGGAGCGTGGGCGGCGCATCGTCTTGGAACCCATGTGGGCGCGTTCTCAAAAAGAAGCAGGTCAGTGACCCTGTAAAGCACTTTATACTGCGCAGTAGACGCCTCTCGGCTACGTTTGGGGTGTCGGAAAGGCCGCAAGGAACGGAAGCGCATGGACATCGGCAACCAGATTAGGGAACGCAGGCAAAAGCTCGGGCTCTCTCAGGAGGAGCTGGCGCAAAAGCTCTACGTGGGCCGCGTCACGGTGAGTCACTGGGAGACGAACAAGACCCTACCCGACGTCCAGAGCATGCTCCTGCTCGCGAACCTCTTCGGCACCACGATCGACGAGCTGGTGAGAGGAGACGTGGACGAGATGCGCGAGATGGTCAAGAAGAACGAGCGGCGGACGAAGGCGTTCGCGTTGGCACTGGGGGCGGTGGAGATCGCCGTCATTGCCGTGCTCGCTATAACGGCAGTGGTGGGGCATGATTACCTTGAGCTAGTGCTGCGCCTGTTGCTCGCGGTGCTGGTGGTGGCGTCCGCCGCGGTCGCCCTTATCGCGCGGCGCCAAGAGGGCGGACGCGATGCCAAGAGCGCGGCGGAGCTCTTGGGCGCGGCGTCGGGCGACCCTGCGGAAGCGGCGCGGCAGAGCGCCTCTGCCAACGTCATGAAGCTGGTGCTCCAGGTACTCGCGGGGCTTGTCGTGGGCATCGGGGTGCTGGTACTCGGCTGGGCGCTTCTCTAACCCTTCGCGATGGGTTGGAATGAACACGTCCCCAACCAACCCTTGCTTGCCCGGCCAGGTGAGCTGGTAGCGCTCGCGCTGCCCTTCAGCGGCATCGCCCACATGCGCCCTTAACGCCTCAACGTCAATGGTGTGGCGCAGCGTTCCATCCACCTTCGCGGACGAGAAATTATCCCTGTCCTCATTTCACCTAGCGGAGACGGTTGAGGGAGGCGAACAGCTCCTGCTTGCGCGGCAGGGCCATCCCGCAGGAGGCATCGCCATAGGGGGCAAGCGCCGGCCACCCGTGCTCCTCGAGCTCGCGGTACACCAGGTCAACCACCTCGGAAAGCGTTCTCGACCCGTCAAGCAGACCGCGCTCAAGTACCAGACGAACCATCTGGGCGAGCGCAGCAACCTGATCCGCATCCACCAACTGTTCAACAAACCGCAGGTCATCATCAGCGCGACCGACCGTAAAGCCCTCACGGCCGCGGGTGCGCACTTTGAAGCGCTCATCCCGTTCTCCGCGCGCGCCGCGATTGCCACGACCGTCGCGGGCACTGTGAGCACGGCCGCCCCTCCCTTGGTCACGGCCACCGCCTGCCGTCGACCCACCATGCTCGCGGTCAGCTGCTCCTCGCCCCGGTTTCTCCACCAACCGCGGGCGCCGCTCCACGCTCTCGCACATCTCCCATTCTGGACCCGTCTCCACATGGGAAATGTGCTGGTCAGAGAGGACGGTGCGCACGCGGGAGGTGATGTCGTGTGCTTCGTAGGCATCCATCTGCACCACAGCGTCGGCCACGGGGAAGAACGCGCCCGAGCTCCCTACCACGAGCACGCAACTCACGCCGCGCTGCTCCCACAGCCCGCGCACACGCTCGACAAACGGCGTGATGGGCTCGTGGTCCGCCGCGACCACCGCCTCCATCAGGCGGTCACGCACCATGAAATTCGTGGCCGAAGTGTCCTCGTCAATCAGCAGCACCTGCGCGCCCGCTTCGAGCGCCTCGACCGTGCTCGCCGCCTGCGAGGTGCTGCCGCTTGCATCCTGTGTGCTAAACGCACTGGTATCACGCCCGTCGGGCAGGTTCGAGATAAAGGGGGCAATGTCAACCGCGTGCACGGCGCGGCCATCCTCCGCGCGCAGCTTCACCGCTGTCGCATCGGTGATAACGAGCTCGCGGCCATCGCCCGCCACGTGGTTGTATACCCCTTCCTGCAGTGCCTTGAGCAGCGTTGATTTGCCGTGATAGCCGCCGCCCACGATGAGCGTGATGCCCCGGCGAATGCCCATACCGCTCACGCGGCCTCGATGCGGCAGATCGAGCGTCACGCGCATGCTGGCAGGCGAGATAAACGGCCGCGCGCCCGCCAACGGCTTTGCCGACACGCCACTGGCGCGCGGCAGCACGGCGCCATCGGCCACAAAGGCAACAAGCTCCTGCTCTTGCAACGCTGCGCGCACCGCCTGCTGATCGTCAGCAAGATCTGCCGCATCGCGCGCCGCTTGACGACCCGCGTCGTCCAGCATCAACGCACGCTCCACGCATTCTGGCACCAAATCGAGCAAAAGGCGCGCCGCCGCGCGACCATCGATCGTGCGGCCATGCGCTGGCAGACCTGCCTCAAAGCGCAGAATCACACCGCCCTCCGCGTCAACCTCGCACGCCGAGCGCGGGAACACCTCAGGGCCCGGAGCGCTCGTCGCAAGCACGCCGCTCTTGCCCGAGCCGCCCACGCGACGGCTCGCACGCGCCGCCTCCATCGCAAACCGACGCACCAACAGGTCCTCGGCCGCCACGCGTCGGTGCGCCGCATCACAGCAACATGCCGGCAACCTGGTTATCTCGCCCGGAACATACACCGCAAGCTGCGACGGCGCTGCAAACGGATCTCCCTGCACGTGCTCAATATCAAGCTCAAAATCGCCAAAATCGTACGCGCCACGCAGCCCCTTGTACGCGGGGTATCCACGCCGGTCAATCGATGTCAGCTGTCGCTCCAGGTCCTGATCCGTTTTCATGCTGCTCCCCCGCTTGCCCTTACTGGACCCCGATTGTAGCAGGCGCGCCTAGAGCTCGTCGTACGGCATGCGACGGCGCACCAGATAGTAGAGGGCAAGCAGCGGCCAGACCATGAGGAACCGCAGATACCCCAGACCCAGCACCACCAGGCGCGCAACGTAAAACAGCGCGCGGCGCAACCCTGTGCGCTCCTTGGTCTCGCAGCTCATGCGCACAAAGCTACCGCCCGGTGTTGACCCGCCGTGCGTCCAGGGAAACACGCCTTCGACCAGCACAAACACCACCAATGGAAGCGCGATCGCCCACCGCCCATCAACCAGTTGGTCGCTCCCCGGTAGAGCGCGCACCACCAACGCCGCAGCCGCGGCTATCACCAGCGTGATGAGCCACATGAGCAGGCTATCAAGCCAAAATGCCACGCAGCGGCGAAGAAACCCGGGGCTATGCGTGGTATCGCGCGCGTCGGCGAGCGCACCCGGCGGCAGCACGCGGCCAAGCAGTGCGGAGCACCACCAGCCGAGCGCTGCACCCGATGTGTTGTAAATCAGGTCATCTACGTCGGCCGTGCGGTACGCGTACGGGTACACGCCAAAGAGCCCCGTGCCCTGCGCGACCTCGATGCACAGCGACGCGGCAAGGCCCGCGAGCACCGACGGCCAAAAGCCCCAGCGCAGCAGGCGCCCCGCAATAAATCCCAGCGGGGCAAAAAAGATCACGTTGAACACGATTTGCGGGATGGTGGAGAGGCCATCGCGTGCAAAATCGCTCACAAACGCCAGCGGATTGAGCTGCCACGGAATGCCATAGCTGATGCCGGGCCCTTCGGTACCCGACGGCAGCGGGTACAGCGTAAAGCAGCCCAAACCAAGCAGATAGAGCACCGCGAGGTATGTCGAGACCACCGAGACGCCCTTGAGTCGGCCGTCGCGGTGGTAGAGGTAGGCGAGTATGGGCAGCGTCAGCGCCATCGAGGCCACGGGCCATAAGGCCAACGCAAGCAGAAAGTTCTCACTATATCCGCTTAAAAACTGCCTGATAAGTCCCACCGTGCTCCTCCGTATGGTTGCCGGCCAGCATGCTCCTCATAATAGCTGCCATTCTGGCAGGCCGGCCCGCAGCGCGCCATCGTTTTTGCTTACGACTGGCTTACGGTTTGGTAAGGTGCGGCGGAGCGCAGGAGGTGCACGGGGCCCACGGGAGTTACACGGACGCGCAGGGCTCACGAAAGGTGCAGCGGAGTGCGGCTGGCGGCAAGGGCAACTCCCACTCCTCCCAACAGCACGCTGCCTGCATCCCATCACGGCACGCTGCCCGCGCTCGGCCGGCGCCCGCAGCGCGCTATACTGTGCAAACACCACACCTCAACAGAAAACACTGCTATCAAAGGGGCTGACACCATGGCTATCGAAAAAGTTAAGGCATTTCTTGCGGAACGCGGCATGGCGGACCGCATCATGGAGTTCGATGTGTCGAGCGCCACAGTTGAGCTCGCAGCGCAGGCGGTGGGCGTGGAGCCGGCGCGCATTGCCAAGACGCTCTCGTTTCATGTGGGCGACCGCGTGGCGCTCGTGGTGGCCGCGGGCGACGAACGCATCAACAATCCCAAGTTCAAGGCGCAATTTCACACCAAGGCCAAGATGCTTAAAGCCGAGGAGGCCGAGCCGCTCATTGGCCACGCCGTCGGCGGCGTGTGCCCCTTTGCCGTGAACGACGGCTGCGACGTATACCTCGACGTGTCGCTTCGCCGGTTTGCCACGGTCTTCCCTGCCTGCGGCAGCTCCAACAGCGCCATCGAGCTCACCCCCAGCGAGCTTGAGACCCTTTGCCAGCCCTGCACCTGGGTCGACGTCTGCTCCAACCCCAGTCAGGTGAAATGAGGACAGAGTGATTTTTACCATGCACCCCTGCCCTAGGTGAAAAGAGGACAGAGGGAATTTCACCTCACCTCAGGCACGGCGCCGCGGCGACGCAGCGGCCAGCCGGGCCCGTCGACTCCGCCGAGCCCGTTCCCTAATGGGAAACACGAGATTCGAGGGCGAGGGCTGAGAAAAGGGAGGCCAGCGGCACGGAAAGAATCACGGCCAGACTACCGATCAGGCTCTGGAAGATCTCGAGCGTCAGGTAGTCAGAGTTAAGCAGCTGCATGCCCTGCGTACCGTAGGTAAAGAGCGAAAGCAGCGTGGTAATTGCACCGCCGGCAAACGCCAAAATGAGCGTCTGGCTCATGGTTCCAATCATATCGCGGCCCATGGCCATGCCCGAATGGAACAGCGCGCGCCGCCCTACCTCGGGCTGCACCTGCTTCATCTCAAACAGCGCCGTGGTAACCGACATCGTCATGTCGAGCACCGCGCCCAGCGATGCCACCAACACGCAGGTAAACAAAACATCTCCCAGCTGGAACCCCGCACGCTGGCGAATAAAGATCAGGTCCTCGGCTGCCTCCATGTTGTAGCCGCTCACATGCAGCACCGCCGCAAACACCATGTAAAACACGGCCGCTACCACCACGCCGCACATGGTGGCCACAATCGCCACCGCCGTCTTGCGGCTCACGCCGTTGAGCAGCGTCATCGAGCTCACCGTAATGGCAAGCACCACCGCCAGCGTCACCGGCAGCACCGGGTACCCGTGGTAAAACGCGGGCAGCATAAAGCAGGCAATCAGAAAGATTGCAAACGCCAGGCCAATCAGGCTGCGCGCTCCCTTTGAGCGCCCAATGACCACCATGAGCACGCCAAACACGGCGGCGAGCAGCATGATTCCCAGCGTGCGATCGTAATTGTAAATGCTGTAAAACGGGGCCAGGCCGGCCTGCGCTTCCATGCGTACGATCACGCGTGTACCCGCTTCACAGCGAATATTGTGCGTGTCACTCAGGTCGTTTTGGATTTTGACCACGTGGCCGGCCTGGTCGCCTTCGTCAAGGCGCACATTGAGCACTTGCGTGCCCCAATACCTGCTCGCGTCGTACGGCGTGGGGTCAAGGTCCTCAGACGCCACGCTCACCACGGTGCCACGGGGGTACGTAATCCCCGTCACGTCAAGCGACGCATAATCAATCGGGTTTGCTTGGCCCCAAATCAGGACCACGCCTACGACCAGCGCAATGGCCGCGCATACAATCACATCCGTCAACGCGGGCAGGTGCTTCTTCATAACTTAGCTGTGCTTCCGTTTCAGATAGAGGGCCGATCCGCCAGCCAGCGCGGCAACGCCTGCCACGGCAATGCCTGCCACCAGCGCGGGGTTGAACGTGTCGCCCGTTTGGGGCATGCCGCTCTGAGGCTTGGTAGCGGCGGTGGTGTTCTGGCCGTTAGTGGCCGAGGAATCGGTGCCCGTCGAGGTGTTCGCACCGGTCTGGGTGCCGGTGTTGCCGGAGCCAGTCTGGGTTCCGGTGTTGCCGGAGCCGTTGTTGCCGGAGCCACCCTGGGTTCCCTGGCCACCCGGCTGCTGGCCACCCTGCTGGCCACCCTGGCCGCTCTGACCGCCCTGCTCGTCCTGCTTCTTGGTGCGCTTGATGCTCACCTGGTCAAGCACCTCGGGCTTGGAACCATCCGTGTAATAGGTAGTAAACACCAGCTCATCATCGCTCACCTCAACACGCGTCATGTTTTGGCGATGGCTCTGATCGGTCACCGCTGCCCACGTGTTCTGCGGCAGGTTCTGGATCTCGTAGTACTTTGAACCCGAAGCCGAGTTCGCGGTGATGTAGAGCACCTCGCCGCTCTTGGGGTCGGTCAGCGTGCTGGGCACGGTGCCGTCGGCGGGAATCTGAGGCGTGGTACCGTCCATCAGATACGTGCGCGTGTACACGTGGTCGTGGCCCATGAGCACCGCATCAATGCCCAGCTTGCTAAACACAGGCGGCAGGTCGCTGCGGCGCTGCAGGATGTCGGTATCCTGCGTGTGGTTGGCAACGGAGTACACGGAGTGGTGGAAGGTCACGATCTTCCAGTTCGCATCCGGGTTCTTGGCGATCGCGTCCTCCATGAACGCCTTGTGCTCGCTCGTGCTCATGTTGTTGGAGTTGAGCGACATAAAGAGCACGTTGTTGTAGGTAAACCAGTAATCGCCGGACTGCTTGCCCGTGCTGTCGACCACACCCAGGCTCGACTCGTTGGGCATGTTGAAGTTGTAGCTGTAGTGCTGGTTGTTGGCGCCCGTCTCGTGGTTGCCCACGTTGGTAGCGAGCGTCATGCCGTGGAGTGCGTCGGGCGCGAAGTAGCCCTCGTACTCGTTCTCCAACACCGACGGGTCGCTCGCATTGATCTGATCGCCCGCAGAGATAAGGAAGTCCGTGCCGGGGAAGGCGGCGTTCATGAGGTCGAGCGTGTGCTCCCAGCCCTTGGTGTCCGACGCGGCGTTACCGGACGCGCCGATCTGCGGGTCGCCGGCAAACATGAAGCTGAAGCTCTCGTCCTTGCCCATCTTGCCCGTAGTGAATGCATAGGTGTCCGACCAGGTCGTACCGTCGCCCACACGGTAGAGATAGGTGGTCTGCGGCTTGAGGCCCTTGACCGTGGCGCGGAACGTGTACCAGCCCTCGCGCTGGTCGTTGGCCGCGTTGGTCACCGGTTTGGCAGCGTCAACGGTCTGCGCGCCCTTGGTCGGGAACGCGTCGCCCTGCTTCCAGCCGGACGGCTCGGCCACAATCTGCACCTGCTCGGCCGCGTCAGACGTGGCCTGCCAGTTAAAGTTGCGCTGCGCCTCGGTCGCGCCGATTTCGAGCGACACGCGGTCAATCTTTGGAGCCTTCTGCTCCGGCGTGCGCTTGATGGTAAAGGTGTCGAGCACATCGGCATCGGTTACCTGGCCATCGTCCGTAAAGTACGTGGTAAAGGTCAGGGCGTCCTTGCTCACCTCAACGCGCGTCATGTTCTCGCGCTGGCTCTGGTCCTGCACCGCGGCCCACGCGTTCTGGACCCCGTTCTTGATGGCGTAGTACTTGGAGCCCGAGGCCGAGTTGGCCGTGATGTAGAGCACCTGGCCGTCCGCTGGATCGGTCACCTCGGTGGGAACCTTTCCGTCGGCGGGAATAACCGGCGTGCCGCCCTCCATCATGTAGGTGCGCGTGTACACGTGGTCGTGGCCCATGAGCACCGCGTCGATATCAAGGTCGCTAAACACCTGCGGCAGCTCACTGCGGCGCTGCAGGATGTCGGTGTCCTGGGTGTGGCTCGCCACGGAGTACACGGAGTGGTGGAAGGTCACGATCTTCCAGTTTGCGTCCGGGTTCTGGGCGATCGCGTCTTGCATGAACGCCTTGTGGTCTGCGGTATTCATGTCGTTGGAGTTGAGCGACATAAAGAGCACGCCGTTGTAGGTGTACCAGTAATCGCCGGATTGCTCGCCTGTGCTGTCGACCGCGCCGTTCTGCGTGCGGTTGGGCATGTTGAAGTTGTAGCTGTAGTGCTGGTTGCCCGCATAGGTCTCATGATTGCCCACGTTGGTGGCAAGCGTCGTGCTGTGGAGAGCCTGGGGCGCGAAGTAGCCCTCGTACTCGCTCTCCACCGTATTTGCCGCAGAAGCGTTGATCTGGTCGCCGGCGCTAATGAGAAAATCGGTTCCGGGGAACGCCGCCTCCATGGTGTCGAGCGTGTTGGTCCAACCCTTGGTATCGCTCTCGTTGTTGCCCGAGGCGCCGATCTGCGGATCGCCGGCAAACATGAAGCTGAAGCTCTCGCCCGCGCCCATCTTGCCCGTGGTGAACGTGTAGGCATCCGACCATGCGTCGCCCGCGCTCACGCGGTACACGTAGGCGGTCTGCGCCTTGAGGCCCTTGACCGTGGCGCGATAGGTGTACCAGCCCTCGCGCTGGTCGTTGGCCGTGTTGGTCACCGGGTCAGCAGCGTCGACGGTCTGCGCGTCCTTGGTTGGGAACGCGTCGCCCTGCTTCCAGCCGCTCGGCTTCACCGCAACCTGAACCTTGCCGGCCTCGTTACTCGTGGCCTGCCAGTTGAAGTTGCGCTGAGCCTCGGTCGCGCCGATTTCGAGCGACACGCGGTCAAACTGAACGGCCTTCTGGTCGTTTTCGTCCGCGGTCGAGGCGGCCTTCTGGTCGTCGGCTGCCGGTGCGGCCTGCTGGTTCTTGGTGGCATCCGCGGTCTTGCCATCGGTGCTGGCTGCGGCGGCAGCCTGCTCCGCGTCCGCGGCGCCGTTGGCCTGAGCGCTGGTCGACTGCTCGTCTGCTGCCTGTCCCTCGGTCGCCGCAGCGGCCTCCGAAGTCGCTTGCTGGTCCTGGGCAGCCTGCTCGCCTGCTGCCTGGTCCGTCAATATGGGCTGCGTTGCGTCCTGCGTTGCCACCGCGTCGGTGGCATCAGAGGCCCACGCAGCCGGCCCGGTCACGGCAAGCGTGCTGCACAGCATCAGTGCGAGCATGCATACCACGCCAAGCCAGCGTTTCCATCTGCTCATAAATCCCCTCTCTATCTAACCAAAACATGCCGGCTCCCACAGGGGCAGTCGGCATGTCTTTTTATATAGAGTGGAGAGGCGTCCTCCGGTAACGCGTTTGCAAGCCTTTCGTAAGTTCCCATTGACGTGAAACGAGGACAGAGGATATTTCACCTCACACGTCAGAGGGGCATGGACTCCCAGGAGCCGTCGGCGCGGGGGACTTCGATGCTGCGGTAGCCCACCGACGCGGCGTGGTCGTAGGCGCGCTCGATCCCCCAGCAGATATCACCCGGCGTGTGCCCGTCGGACCCCACGGTAAGGGGCACCTCGGCATGGAAAAACCGCTCGAGCAGCCCCTGCGCCGGGTAAAAATCGCCCACGCCCTTGCGCCAGCCCGCGGTCGAGAGCTCCACGCGCTTGCCCGTGTCCTGCGCGCACGCCGCCATCTCGTCCCACAGCGGCGTCAAATCAATCGAGGGCGCAAACCCCTCGTTTACAAACCGCATCGCCAAATCCGGATGCGCCATGGTGTCAAAGAGCGAGCACTCGCACGCGCGGCACCAGGTCTCGGCATACCGACGCCACACCTCATCCGGGCCAAGCTCCTCCCAAATGTGCTGGTCCGTTGGGTCGTCAATCCACGCGCCGCCGTCACGCGGCCCCAGCCAGTGCACCGACCCCAGCCGCACCTGCGCGCCCGCGCTCCAGCGCACAATGTTCTCCTCGCAGCCCTCGTACCAGTCGCACTCAAAGCCATAGATGTACTCGAGCTCCGGATGCGCAGCGGCCGCCGCATCAAACGCTGCCCGATGCTCAGACAGACGAGCCTCGGGAACCTGCACCTCCTCCGCCGGGTCCATAATGCGCGGCAAGGTGAGATGGTCCGTCGAGACCATCACGCGACACCCCGCCGCAACCGCCGCAGCGGCGTTTTCCATGAACGTGCCCACGCCGTCCGAAAACTTCGTATGCGCATGCGTGTCGACAATCGAACGCGCTGGTAGTGGCTGAGCCATGGCTACCCCACTTTCCACCGCCTTTAGAAGGCCGCCTGCACCGCGTCGCCAAAGGTGTCAGCCAGATACTTCTTGAAGTCGTCCGTCTGGAGCGCGGCCACGAGCGCCGTGATGCGTTCATCGTCCTTAAGTGCGGGCGTGGTCACGATAATGTTGGCGTACTCCTTCTGGATGACGTCGGAGGTCGCGTCCTCCTGCGCCACCGCGTCCTCGAGCTTCAAGCCCGCATCAATAGCGTAGTTTCCGTTGATCACGGCAAAGTCCACGTCGTTCACCGTACGCGGCAGCGCCGCCGCCTCCTGCTCGGAAAACTGGAGGTTCTTGGGGTTTTTCACGATGTCGTTGGGCGTGGCGGTAATGCCCGCGTCATCGGAAAGGGTAATGAGGCCCAGATCCTGCAAAAGCAGCAGCGCACGGCCCTCGTTGGTGGGGTCGTTGGGCACGCCAAAGGTGGCACCGTCGGCCACGTTGTCGATATCGCTCGACTTGCCGGCAAACACGCCCATCGGCTCAAAGTGGATCTTGCCCACGTTCACCAGGTCGGTACCGTTCTCGTCGTTGTAGTTGTTGAGATAGTTGATGTGCTGGAAGTAGTTGGCATCGATCGCGCCCGACGAGGTGTCCTTGTTGGGCTGGATGTAATCGGTGTATTCCTTGACCTTAAGCTCAATGCCCTTATCGGCAAGGATCGGAGCCGCATAGTCGTTGAGAATCACCGCGTGCGGGCTCGGCGAGGCGCCCACCGTCAGGGTCTTGCTCTCCGCAGCGGCCGAACCGGTACCGGAGCTGGACTGGCCGCTGCTGCATGCCGCAAGCGAGCCCGCAGCCAGCAGTCCGGCGGCACCAGCGATAAACGAACGACGGGAAACAGATGCGTTCTGGAAGTTCATAGTCTTCTCCTTTTCTTAGGCCATGGTGGGACATGTTCACATAAACGCAGGTGGACCATTGTGGCCCCACCCCGCATGGCCAACTATGTAACGTTGCGATGGTCAATTTTGCGCGCCACAATGTCGCACGCGCTTTGGATTATTTGCACGATGATGATGAGCAGGACGACGGTCACGATCATCATCTCGTCGTTGTAGCGGTAGTAGCCGTAGCGGATGGCAATGTCGCCAATGCCGCCCGCGCCCACGGCGCCCGCGATGGCCGTGTAGCCGAGCACCGCGATGAGCGTGATGGACACGCCGCGCACGATGGACGGCAGCGCCTCGGGCAGCAACGCCGACATCACGATGCACGGAACGCTCGCCCCGCAGGCCTCGGCCGCCTCGACGCTCGAGCGCGGCACCTCGGCGAGCGACTGCTCGATCATGCGCGCTACAAAGGGTGCCGTCGAGACCACAAGCGGCGGAATGACGCCGCGCACGCCCGACGAGGTGCCCACGAGCGCCGAGGTCACGGGCATGAGCGAAACGAGCAGGATGATAAACGGCAGCGAGCGGCCAATGTTTACCACCCAGCCAAGTACCGCGTTGAGCACGCGCATGGGCCGCAGCGACCCCGGCGCGGTTAGGTACAGCACCACGCCCAGCACGATGCCAATCACATAGGCTATAGCCGTCGAGATGAAGAGCATGGCGAGCGTATCGAGCACGCCCCGGCCCAAAAGTTCGCCGTACTGCTCAATAAAATCGGTCACGATACTAGGCATCCCAATCAACCCTTTCGAGCAGCACCTTTGCGGCGTCGGACACGGGGTTGGCAAAGACCTCGTCCACGCTCCCCTGCTCCACCACGCAGCCATGGTCGAGCACCACCACGTTGCGGCAGATCTTTTGGACCACGCCCATGGAGTGCGTAATCACGATGATGGTCACACCCGTGGTGCGGTTTATGTCGCGCAGCAGCTTGAGAATGGTGTTGGTGCTCGCCGGATCGAGCGCGCTCGTGGCCTCGTCGCACAGGATGTACTCCGGGTCGCACGCAAGCGCACGGGCAATGGCCACGCGCTGCTGCTGCCCACCGGAAAGCTGAGCGGGATACGATGATGCCTTCTCTTTGAGTCCCACCATGTCGAGCAGCTCAAGTGCGCGGGCGCGGTTCTCGGCCGTTACGTGGCCCGTTGCAGCACGAAACGGAAAGCACACGTTGTCGAGCACCGTCTTTTGCGCAAGCAAGCCAAAGCTCTGGAAAATCATGGCCACGCGCCGCCGATAGCTGCGCAGCTCCTTGCCCGCAAGCCCGGTCACATCCTGGCCGTCGACCACGATCTTGCCCGCCGACGGGCGCTCCAGCAGGTTGATGCAGCGCACGAGCGTCGACTTGCCGGCGCCGCTCATGCCAATGATGCCCACGATGTCGCCATCTGCGATGGTGATGTTCACATCGTCCAGCGCATGCGGTGCCGCGGCGGCACCGTCATAGGCCTTAGTAAGGTGTTGAATTTCGATCACGGGAACTCCGCTCGATGTATGGACCAAAAAGAAGGCGGGCTATCTCCCGCCGGAGACAGCCTAACGAAGGCGCCCGGTCTCCGCATGCCCGCGCTGACCGCGCGACATGACAAAGTGCCCGGGCGAGGGCATCTCCATGACCATCATCATCGTGATATGTGCGGCAGTCGTAATCATGCTGTTTAGCCTATCAGCCCCAAGCAGCAGTGGCAAGCGCGAAATCATACGGAAACGAAGGCAAAACGGACCGGGATGGTCGCAAAAACCGGCTTCTGCAAACCATCCCGGCCGCGCTGTTTCTCAGCACCCGCCGCTGCTACTCGGCGTCGTCGTCCTCGTGCTTGAGGCTGTCGATAAATTTCTTGCGACTCGCCTCGTACTCCTCACGCGTCACCACGTCCTCGATGCGCAGGTTGATGCCCGCCACCTCAAGGCCGGTCATCTCGGCCAGGCGCTGGGTAACGCGGTTCTTCACGTCCTCAAAGATGTCGGGCGCGTAGCAGCCATACTCAATAATGACCGAGATGTTGATGATCATGCGGTTGTCGTCGGTAACCTCGACCGTCACGCCCTTGGTCAGGTTCTCGGCACCCAGCTGCTCCTGGAAAAAGTGCATGAGGTTGCCCTTCATGCCCAGCACGTGCGGCACCTCGCGCGTGGCCATGGCCACGATCTTCTCTATCACGCCGTTGGAATAGGTGAGAGAGTCGTCCGTCTCAAGGTCCTCGTCGTAGACCTCGTCATCCTCGGACGCGTCCGCAGCCTCCGCATCCTCAGCTGCCGCATCAACAGGTTCTGCCGAGGCATCAGGGGTGCCAGTGGCATCTGCCGTGGCGGCCTCCGGTGCCACCGTGCTGACGGCTTCGTTCGCTTCGTTCGCTACCGTGCTGGCTGCCTCGTCCGCCGCCGTGCCCGTGGCCTGCTGCTTCGCCGTTGTTGTATCGTTTGCTGCCATGGTGTCCCCTTTCGGTTCCCTGACGTTTGCTTTTTCCGCCCGCCGCGCTACGAGCGTCGGTCAAACAGGCGGCTAAAGAAGTTCACGATGCCGTTGTCGCCGTCGCGAATCTGACCCAGCAACGCGCCGACCAGCACAAAGACCGCAATGACAATGGTGCTCCACAGGCCGATGGTCAAGATGAGCACCGCGAGCACGAGGCCCACAAAGCCATAGCCCACCGTAAAGGGATGGTCCTCGGCATACGCCCAGGCCGAAGCGCCCAGCCCCTGAACAAACCCTACGGCGTCCGCAAGATCGTCCCGCGTGATGCGCTCCTTATGCGCCTTCTTGTGCGCATGGCGACGCTGGCGACGAGGCCCTTTGGCGTCACCCGCGCTGCCCGAAGCCTCGGCATCTGCGGTATCTGTTGCCGCGCCCTGCTCAACCAGCAACTTGGGCGTGCTCGCCTTTTCGTTGCCCGCATCCTTGTTACTCACCGGAAACCTCCCTGGTCACCGTTGTGGTCTTACTCGGCAAAAACCGCACGTGCGCGGTTACGCCCGTGGTACCCAGCAGCTGCTCGCAAGCCCGCTGCACGCGCTCCTCGATGCGCCGACCCAGCGGCTCAAGCACGCTGTTGGTCAAGGCAATAACCTCGAGCGCAATGCGCACTTGGTCTTCGTTATGCCCCACCACGCGCGCCTGCACATCCTCAACCAAAATATCCTCAGCCTGGGCCGCCACACGCGCCGCCGAGGTGAGCGCCGTCAAGCGCACCTCGATGTTGGGGTTGCCCGCCGGGTGCACGCTCGATGGAGAACGCTGCTCAAACAGGACCACCAGCGCGGTGATCAGTACGCCAAGGCCCACGATCACCAAGCTCACCATGAGCGCAATGCGCGCGGTCGGATAACTCAGCAGCAGCTCAACACGCCGGCTGAGCAGCGGCGGAGCAAACTGCGTGCAGGCAAACCCGCCCACTACCACGACGGCCGCCGCAAGATACAGCACCGCACCGAATTTCTTGAGCAGCCGCACGCGCGTCTCCTCTCGTAGGGGTTTGCGGCGCACGTTCCGCCGCGGTGGCCCCGCTCGTTTGACTTGTGTCTGATTATAGAGAAAGCCGGGCCCGCGCACGCTGCGCAGACCCGGCTTAAGCACTTCATCACATGAGGTGGCGGCGGACCCGTGGCTCGTCAGGGCCGTGGCACTCGCCCGGGCCCGCAGCCTCAACGTGTCGTGCGATGCTACTCCTCCTCGAGGGCAGCAATGACCTCGTCGGTCATGTCCATGGTGCTATAGACGTCCTGAACGTCGTCGAGCTCCTCCAGGCGGTCGATCAGACGCTGAACCTTCTTGGCATCGGCCGGGGTAACCGCGGTCGGCGTGGTGGGAACCATGGTGACCTCGGAGCCCTTGACCTCGACGCCCTGCTCCTCAAGACCCTTGGACACCGCCATGACATCGCCCGGGTTAGTCCAGACGATCCACTCGTCGCCGGCGTCCTCGTAGTCCTCGCCGCCAGCCTCGGCCACGGCCATCATGAACTCGTCCTCATCGCCGGCAGCGCCGTTGGCCATGAGGTTTTCCTTCTTGTCGTTAGGGTCAACGATCTCCTTGGCCACCACAACCTGGCCCTTGCGCTCAAACTGGAACGAAACGGAGCCCGCCGTGCCCAGGTTGCCGCCCGCGTGGCTAAACGCAGAGCGCACGTCGGCTGCGGTACGGTTGCGGTTGTCGGTAAGGCACTCAACGTACACTGCCACGCCCGCCGGACCATAGCCCTCGTAGACGATGTTCTCGTACACGGCGGCGTCGGCGCCGGTGCCAAAGGCCTTGTCGATGGCGCTCTTGATCTTGTCCTTGGGCATGGACTGCGCGCGGGCCTTGGCCACAGCGGCCGCAAGCGAGGCGTTGTTGTCCGGGTTGGGATCGTTGCCCAGGCGAGCAGCAACGGTAATGTTACGGCTCAGCTTGGAGAAGAGGGCCGAACGCTTAGCGTCCTGCGCGCCCTTGCGATGCTTGGTAGTAGCCCATTTTGAGTGTCCGGACATGCGAAACTCCTTCTATACGCTTCTGGCCGCGCGTCGCCGGCATGGTGCCGCAGACGCAACGCAGCCCGTCTAACCATAAACGGCAATATGATATACCGTTCGCCCCCGCCGGTACAGAGTCCCCATGCGCTAACAAAAAGTGCCCGCATCACCGCTCGGCGCGCCCTACATAGGCTCAGCGTGTCCTGCATAGGCTCAGCGCGCTTTGCCCAGGGTGTCAATCAATCCAACCGCACCGCCGCTTAACGCGTCTCGCTCAGGCGATACATCAACCAACCGCACCGCCCTGCAAACACCGCGCTAAAAGAGCTCCAATAAATCGGGAATCTCCTCAATAAAGCAATCGGCTCCCGCCTGCGTGAACGAAAAGCGGGTCTCGCGCTTGGCAACCACCGTAAGGCCTGCGCGCTTGGCGGCCGTAATGCCGTAATCGGAGTCCTCCACCGCAACGCAATCTGCGGCTGCCAAGCCCAATGCCTCTATGGTATGCAGATAGATTGCCGGATTGGGTTTGCTCTCGTGAAAATCTTCGCCGCTCACAATCAGCTCGAACGGCTCGCTAATGCCGCATTGCTCCAGCACCTGAAGGATGTTGTGCTTAGGCGACGAGGAGGCGAGCGCCAGGCGGTAACCGCGCTGCTTGAGTGCCGCCAAGGTCTGGGGCACGCCGGGATTCATAATCGTTGCGTAGTTAAGCTCGCCATCCGTGACCGGGCGAAACACCTCGGCATCAATATCGTCACCGGAGCGCTCCTCGCCGGTTGCTCGCAGCCACCACTCAGCAAACAGCCGCCGTGTCTCCTTGCCCGACGCGCCTGCGATGATGTTGTACTCCTCGTCCGAAACGGGAATGTTGTGCGCACAAAAATAGCTGCGAATGTAATCTTTGTACACGCGCTCGCTGTCGATCAGCACGCCGTCCATGTCAAAGATAATGGCCGAAGCCTGGCTCAGCTCGGTCATGATCCTCCTATCTGGGCCTTTACCCTTCTTGCTTGCCAAACGGACGAAAAATAAGCCCGCGCGAACGAACCACCTCAAGGTACCGCGGATGATGCTCCGCCTCAAGCGCACGCACCACGTCTTTGAGTTGCGGCGATACATAGATGTTGAGCGTTGGCACAATGCCTATGCGCTCCGGCCGGCCATCATACGTTACGTAGACGAACATACCGGGCGTGGGCAGCTCAGACCCCTCAACCACATCTTCAACAATAGTGCACGTGCACGCTGGGGCGTGCGGCGGATAGACGGTAAGGTCAAAGGTATACAGACGGTGCTTAAGCAGACAAAAATCGCGCACCTCGCGCAGGGACACCACCCGGTCAATGCGCGCGAGAGCAATATTGCCCGCGGCGACCATGCTATGGATCATGACGGCCTCGGTATGGCGTGCAACGGCGCGAATGATGACGTAGGCGATGCCCGTAAGCGCCATAAACACGCCCACGATGCCCATCAAATCCCAGGTGGTATACCGCGTGAGCAGCAGATAACTCACCACGAGCAGCACCGCCAGCACCACCACGATCGCCAGCACTATGATGTTTTGACGCTTCTGCGCTGCGTCGTACATGCGCTCTCCTCAAACCGTCAGCTGCACGCTTGCCTTGGCATGCCACGCACCGCAGCGCTGCCCGCACCAGCCCGCACCACTGTGCACCGCAGCGCCGCACCCACTCCACCGTGCACTGCAGCGCCGCGTTCCTACCCCGCCGCGCTATGCCTGGTCGCGCGCGGGGTGGTCCGTCCGGTATGCCGCCGTGCGAAAATCGATCACCTTGTTCATCTCATAGTACAGTGGATGAGCAGGCAGGCAGTTAAGGTCCGCCGACAGCGTGGCCGCAATAACCTGAAACACGGGCAGCGTGTACAAACATGTATACGGCTCGGGGCAAGCTATGGGCAGGCCGAGCACCCGCGGATCGGCGCGCTCGGCATCGTTCATAAGCGCTGCCGGCTTGATCAGGTATGCGTTAGGCGTAACGCGCGCTAAGCCCTCGTGCGCGTGGCGCGCATGCTCCGTTGTAGCGTCACCGCCGTCAACAACAAACGCCGAATACGTGGGCGCCAGCTGCAGCGCCGGGCCGTGCAAAAACTCATCCTGCTCGTAGCCCACGGCGAGCACCTTAACCGTCTCGCCCACCTTGAGCGCGCCCTCGAGCGCCGTGCCGTAATTGCAGCCGCATCCCAGCACATACACGCGGCCCATCTGCATGAGCTGCTGATAGACGCGCTCAACAAAGGCATCGGTGCAACGCAGAACCTCGGCATGCGCAGCGACCGCCTGTTCAAGCTGCTCGTTGCACGCGGCCGTAGCGCCCGAAAGACCCCGCGCCTCGGCCAGCTGGGCACCCACGCGCAGCAGGTACGCAATGAGCGTCATGGGGCCAAACGTTACATAATCCACGGCCTCCGGACCACAGCCCCAGTCGTACACGCGGTCAGCCGCTTGAGCGCAATCGCTCGAGGGGATGGTCGTGAGCACGCGCGCCGGCAGGCCCTGCGCCCGCACCGCCGCCAGCGCGTCGAGGCAATTGGTGCTCGCACCCGTTTGCGACACCACCACGGCTAGGTCGTCCGCGGTAAGACGTGCGGCAGTATAGTGGGCAAAGGTAAAGGGGTGCACCACGGCAACCGGCACGCCAAGCACGCCCTCAAGATAGGGTTGCATGCACGTGCACGCCGTAAAGCTTGAGCCCGAGGCCACCAGCAGCACGCGTCGCCACGGGTGCGCGCCAAGGTCCGCTACGAGCGGCGCCGTAAGCTCGTCCGCACGCTGAGCTTGATCGCGCAACAGCGCCGGCGTCATTTCAATACAATCGCGCATGGTTACCTGAGCCATCGTTTCCTCCTTAGGGAACAACGTCTACGGCTACGGCTCCGCCACAAGGGGCTCGAGCAACGTCGGCCCGCATGACCACACGCGGGCCGACGGCGGAACAGGCGCGGCGAAGCGGCGGAACAAAGCTCCGCCGCACCGGAATCCCCGGGGTGCCCTAATTGGGCATGATCTGGTCAATCCGCTCCGTCTTGGTGCTGATTGCCTTGCGGAAG
This sequence comes from uncultured Coriobacteriaceae bacterium, assembly GCA_949287085.1. Lineage (GTDB taxonomy): Bacteria > Actinomycetota > Coriobacteriia > Coriobacteriales > Coriobacteriaceae > Enorma. The sequence goes on along the minus strand of CASEER010000006.1, from coordinate 146,280 downwards.
CGCTCCTCAAACAGCGGGTGCTTTTCCCAGCGATGCAGGTCGGTCGTTGCCTGATGCGCAATGATCTGGTAGAACGGCAGCACATAGAGGGGCATCATGAGCGGCTCGGTGATATCGAACGGCAGGCGAATGGCGTGGTCATCGTCCACGCGCTCCGAATTGGTCACGATAAACGCGTGGTCGGTCACCGTGCGCGCCGCCAGGTAAATATCAACCAAGCGGTCGGAGCCCTCGGTTAGATGGTCAACGAACACCGTGGTGTAGTTGGGTGTGAGCTGCAGGTTGGGTCCATGGATCCATTCCTCGCCCTCGTAAGCGAAGCTGGGAATCTGAATGGTCTCGCCAAACTTGAGCGCGCCCTCGCACACAATGCCATAGCCCTGCATAAAGCCGCAGTGGTTAACCACGGTCATCGACGTAAAGTCGGCCTTGTGGCGCTGGTACAAATCCCATGTCTCCTGCTGAATAACCTCGTGACGACGCGGCGCGTCGGCCATTTCGGCCATGAGCGCGCTCCGCTGCTCCGGCGTCACCGTACCCGTGCGCACGCCCGCCTCAATGGCAAAGAGCATGAGGAACTGCGCGAGCGTTGCCACGCCCTTGGTAACGTAGCCCACGGTTTCTTCGCCCACGCCGTAGTCGACCACCAGGTCAGCGTGGTCTTTAAAATCGGAATCGGGGTTGCCCGTCAGGCCGATGGCCGTGATGCCGAGCTTCTTGAGTTCGTCGAGCGCCTCGATGGAGTTAGTCGAGCAGCCGCTCTGCGACACCACGAACACAAAGTCGTCCTCGCGCACGTTGTGCTCGCCGTAGATAAAGGTGGCGGGCGTCACGATTTTTACCTCGCACTGCAGGTACTTCATCATAAAATACCGCGCGCACTGCGAGCCGTTGGAGCTTGAACCGCACGCCACGATCCAGATGGCGTGGCGCGGCACCTGCGTGTAGAGGTCAACGAGCTCTGCCGTGAGCTCCTCAGCACGCTCGACGTTGCGCCTGAGCTGCGCGGGGGTTTGTTCGATATAGGTGAGCATCGTGGGCGTTTGATCTGCCATGATTCCTCCTGTCAATCCGCGCCTTCGGAACGGTGTCAATGTTAATACATTATAATACAAGTTGAACTATTTGCGCACCACTCGCTGGAATCTCACAAGCTCACAGGGGAGGCATCCCCTTGTGCGGCGTGGCGTTCGTGCGCAACGGTCAGTTGGTGGCCCTCCCCCACATTGACCTCGAAGGGGTGGCCAAAACCACCGTGCTCGCGACACGCTTGCTGCGCATGGCGCGCGGCAACGGCAAGAGCATGGTGAGCAGTTGCCTCGGCCACCGGAGCGCCTGCTCGCCAACCGTGTTCCAGTAGGTCGAGCACGAGCGCCGTCACAAACGCATCGCCCGCGCCCATCGTGTCCACCGCAGGACCGCCCACCGATGGCGCGCCCGCAACAACGGGTCCGTCCGCACCCTCCAACCACATGAGCGGTGCCGCCGACCCCCGCGTTACCAGGATGGGACACGCGAGCCCCATCTGCGCGACCGCCGCCGCGGCCTCTTCCTGCGACACCCCGCTCATCGAGAACTGCGCCAAATCAATAGCCGGCAGCACCTGTGCCAGATATGTCGGCGTGCGGTATTTTTCCTTCTCGCCAAAGTCAAACACCACAGCCGCCGGTATGCCCGTAAGCTTGGTCATCTCGCCCGGCATCTTGGCATTGCAGCTGGTAAACACAGCATCGGCGGTGGCTAGGTACAGCACCTGCTTGTCCGTGAGCACCAGCGGACCGACCCACGACGCACCCAGGTCGTTCCGCTTCCAGTGGCGCTCGCCGTCTATGACATCTTCGATGCAGTATTTGGTGGTGGTCCCCGCCGGACGCGGACAAAGCGCCGTGCTTACGCCCTCGGCGGCAAGCACCGCTGCCAGCTGGTCGCCCGCGGCATCGGTTGCAATGCCACCCAGATACGCCGCCTGTGCGCCCAGCCGCGCAGCGTTAACCGCCACGTTCACGGCATTGCCACCGGGGTATGCCACGCCTTGGTTCTCGTACACGTCAAAAACGTTATCGCCCAGCCCTACGATCTTCATGCGCCACCTCATCTGCCTTTTTGCCTCTTAGCCGCGCTCAAACTGCTGCTCGCTGCCACGTCGCTAATACGCCACCGTGCGGTAATAGCGCCGAATGTCGAGCGAATGACCGGTTAGGTGCTCCATGTTCTTGGAAATGCGCTGCAGCGCCGCGTTGGCCACAACAGGACCCAGCAACGCGCGGAATGCGGGCGAGATACCCGGCAGCTCAAAATCCGCCAGGTCAATAACGGTGCTCTTGCGCGTGTACTGCTCAATGAACGCCTTGACCCGCAGGTCAAGCGGCCTGGTGGCGCCTTCGCTCACGAGCAGCGTGACGCTCGTGTCCTCTTCCACCAGCTCAAGCGTGCCATGGAAAAATTCCGGACTCGAGACCGACTTCGTGCGGATCCACTGGCTCTCTTCGAGCACGCACATGGCGTAGGCGTAGCACACCGGCCACAGCTCGCCCGACGCAATCCAAATGTTGTACGGGTCGTCGTGCGTGCGCTCGCAGTAGGCAATGGCGCGCTCATCAAACTGCTTGCGCACCGCAACCAGCGCCGGCGCCAACCCGGCCAGCTCGTCTGCAAACTGCTCGTATGCGTCAAAGCATCCGCGGTTCGCAAGGATCTTGCCAACGATGAGGTACATGACCAGCTCCTGCGGTCGGCCCTCGCCATACACAAAGCAGTAATCACTCAGCTCCTCGAGCGGCGAATGCTCCTTACCCACCACCGACACAATAAGGGCCCCGCGGTCGCGCAGCCACTGCGCGGCAGCCACGGTCTCTTTGGTATCGCCCGACTTGCTGGTCATAAACACCAGCGTGTGGGCGCCCACCTGGTTGTGCCCCGTGAGCACCAGCACGCCCGAAAGCACCGAAAACACGGGGATCGGGCTCATCTGGTCGATGAACGTGGCAAACGGGTCGAGCATGGCCTGCGAGCCGCCGGACGACGAAAGCAAGATGTTAGAGAATCCGCGCTCGCATACGGCATCGGCGATGGCCTCGAGCTCGGCCCGATGGCGGTAGATGCGCTCGCCCTGCGCCAGCAGCGCGGCCTCGTCAAACGTAACCATGTCCATACGTGGGTAGCTCCCTTCGTGTGATACAAAAAGAGCCCCGGACCAAGCCAGGGCTCCTTTTTCAAGCTATGCAGGGCACCGGGGGCGCCGCAAGCGCTTACATCCAGCCAAGGAACGAAAGCACAATGCTCACCGCGATGATGCCCACGATGATGGCGAGAACGTTTGCCTTCTTCTTGAAGAGCCAGTAGATCAAGAAGACGACGCACAGCGGCAGCAAGTTGGGAATGACGTTGTCAAAAATGCTCTGAACCGTCGTTCCCTCCATGCCAAAGGTGAGGTTCTCGCTAAAGGCGATGCTCACGTAGGACGGAATCAGGCCGCCCACGACCATCACGCCAAGGATGCCCGCAGCCTCGGTGAGGTACTTGGTGTACTCGGCCATGGTGGTCACCAGCTTGGTGCCGAGCGTAAAGCCCAAACGGCCAAACAGGATGCGCGAGATCGCCGCGAGGAACCAAATCAGGATGTAGAGCAGCGGGCCCAAGATGGAGCCTTCCTGCGCCAGCGAGCAGCAGATGGCAGCCGAGATGGGCAGGAGGGTGAACCAGAAGATGGTGTCGCCCACGCCGGCGAGCGGGCCAAAGAGGCCGTTGCGCACGCCTTCGATAACCTTGCGGTCCTCGCCTTTCTCTTCCATCGAAAGAATGAGGCCCATCATGAACGTCGCGGCATGGGGCTCGGTGTTCATGAACTCCATGTTGTACGTCATGAACTCCGAGATATCTTCCTTGGAGTCGCCGTACATCTTTTTGAACGCGGGGAGCATGGACTCGGTGAAGCCGAGTGCCTGCATGCGCTCAAAGCTGAACGCGGACTGCTCGATGACCGAGTAGAGAGACATCTTGTCGATATCGCCCTTGGTGAGTTTCTGAACGGGCTTGCCGTTCTTGGCCAGCACGACCTTCTCCTCGTTAGAGCTCATTGTCGTCATCTCCCATCACACCAGCGGCACCCGACTTAACGAGCGCGGCAACGTCGTCGGCCTTCTTCTCATGCGCAAAGTTGATGTACGCAAGCGCGGCACCGACGATAGCGATGGGCAGCACGTTGCTCATCTGGAGGAACGTAGCCATCACAAAGCCGAGGAACAGGTACGCAACGTTCTGGGTCTTGAGCATCACCATGAGCAGCAGGCCCAGGCCCACGGCGGGCAGGATGCCGCCCGCGACCTCAAAGCCGTGGATGAGCCAGGTGGGGAACGCGTTCACGAACATCTGGATCGGTCCCTGGAGCGCATAGGAGCACAGGAACACCACAACACCCGTGGTGGCAGCCTTAACAAAGAGGCCAAAGAACACAGTGCGGCGGAAGCCAGCGGTGTCGGCCTCGGCGGCGCACTTGTCGCCGCGGTGAGCCAGCGCCACAAACACGGTGTTCCACATAATGCCGATCCACTGCGCCAGAAGCGCGAACGGAAGGGACAGGCCAATGGCCGCATCGGCGGACTGGCCGGTGGTGTAGGCAATGACCACGGTCATCATACCGGCCATGAGCGGGTCAGGCGGCACCGTGCCGCCAACCGTCAGCAGGCCCAGGTACGAAAGTTCGGCAACCGCACCGCAAGCAATGCCAAGCTGGATGTCGCCGAGCACAATGCCCGCAAAGAACGCGACAACCATGGGGCGGAACCAGTAGAAAGCCTCCCAGCACTGGTCTACGCCGCAGATAAAGCCCACGACGAGCAGGAGAAGACCTTGGATGAGTGTGATTTCCATTTTCCCTCCAATACGTTCCTACAAAACCCTCTTATTCGCGGCGTCCCCCTTTCCATCAGCCCTTTTCCGTTAGATATTGAGATGTTTGATGTTGAGATGCGCGTAAAGCTGCAGGTAGGAGCGGTGCCGCGCCCAGTTGACGAGTGGGAGTCGACCGAGCGCAGCGCGCGCCCTAGCTAACGCAGAGCTTGCTCTTGTGGGACGCGATGTCCAGCAGCAGGCCCCGCCGTAAGGCTGTTAGGCCTCGTACTTCTTATCGCCAGGAGCAATCTGCACGTAGACCTCGAGGCCCTTTGCCTTCATGGCCTCAAAATCGGCCACGTCGGCGTCGTCCACGTACACATGCTGCTCGTGGAACACGCGCTTGCCTTCGGCCACATGCATGTTGCCAATGTTGACCGCCTTGATGGGCACGCCGCCATCCACCAGCTTGCGCATGTTCTGCGGATTGCGCGCCACGATAAAGATGCGCTGGTCGGGCTTAGCGGTAGAGATCTTTTCGATGGTGCGGTCGAGCGACCAGAACAAGATGCGCAGGTTGGGGTTAACCGAAATGGTCATCTTCATGAGCTGCTTTTGCACGTCGTCATGCTCAACATCGTCATCGGCCACGATGATGATGTTCGCCTGCGAAGCAGCAACCCACGAGTTGCCCACCTGGCCATGGACCAGGCGATTATCAATGCGCGCAAGGACAATATTAGGTTCCGCCATATGCTTCCTCCTTTACGAGGTACCACTAGTGCAAGCTCAGTCTACAGAACGCCTGTTGCAAACCAGTAGCTCATTGGTTTCCATTTGAATAAGACGTTATATGACATGTTGCTTGCAACCCATAATATGGACCCTTCGTGGAGAAAGCGCAACCACATTGCCGACGAGCGGTATATTATGCGGGGTGAGCGCAAGGCATACAGAATAAAAAACGAGCCGGCAATGGATTACCGGCTCGTAACAGCTCTATGTAAAACGCGAACGGTACAACCGATGGCTGAGCTAGAGAGCAAACGAATAGCGTGCCCCGATGATGTATTGCGTACCAATGTACATGGGCCTGCCGTCCTGATCGCAATAGCCCACCTTCAGCACAAACAGCGGCTCGCCGGTGGGAACCTGCAAAAGCTCGCTCAACCAGCCGGTCGCTTGCATCGAGCGCAAGTTGCATGCGCCTTCCAGGCTCGGAATCTGCCCGGTTTTCTGGGCAATAAGCTGGTACAGGGACTGGTTGGACAGATCGGCCTGCTCAATAAACTGGTACGGCTCGAGCGGAAACACGTTCTCCTCGTACATGATGCTCACGTCGTTGGCCGTGCGCAGACGGCGCAATACCATCACGGTGTCGTCGGGCGAAATCTCAAGCGCACGGACCTCTTCGCCGGTGGGAGCGCGGTGCTCCAGCCCCACCTCGCGCGAGCCCGGCGTATAGCCGGCTGCCTCGCACATGTCGGTAAAGCTTGCCGTGTCGCCCTGATGGTAGTTCTGCGTGATGGAAAGGCACCGCGTGGACTTTACAAAGGTGCCCTTGCCTTGGCGCTTTTCCAGATAACCCGCCTCGGCCAGCTCATCAAGCGCATGACGCACGGTCACGCGGCTCACGTGGTACAAGTCGCACAGCTGCTTCTCGCTCGGCAGTTTGTCGCCCTCGTGGAGCTTGCCCGAATCGATGTCGTAGCGAATGTTGCCTACGATCTGGATGTAATACGGCGCGGACGACGTATCGTCAAGAGCACCAGACATAACGCGGAGTCTCCCCTCACCTATGTGCGGCGTGTAAGCGCCGCATCAAGCATCTATTATAGGTGACCCCCGTCCAACAATATGCCAGCACTTGGTGAATGTCCAATTTGGAGACGGTTCCCCAAACTGGACATTCAATGCATTACAGGTGCTCGATAACGTCGACAACCTTGTTGACATATTGCTCGCACAGCTCAACCGTGGGTGCCTCGACCATCACGCGGACGAGCGGCTCGGTACCGCTGGCGCGAATGAGCGCGCGGCCCTCGCCCTCGAGCGCCGCCTCAACGTCAGCCGCGGCCTCCTTGACGGCCTCGTGCTCCATAACGGCGTGCTTATCCTCAACTTGCACGTTCTTGAGCAGCTGCGGGTAGATCTTGAGCGGCTTATGCAGCTGGCCCAGGCTCTTGCCCGTTTCGATCATGGTCTGCATGATGCGCAGGCTCGTGTTGATGCCGTCGCCCGTGGCGCTGTACTGCGAGAAAATCACGTGGCCGCTCTGCTCGCCGCCGAGCGCATAGCCGTGCTCCTGCATGCAGGCGCTCACGTACTTGTCGCCCACGTCGGTCTTTTCGTAGCCAATGCCCAGCTTGTCGAACGCCTTAAAGAGGCCGATGTTGCTCATGACCGTGGCAACCACCGTGTTGCCCGTGAGCTCGCCCTTCTCGGCCATATGCGCACCGCACACGTACATGATGGTGTCGCCGTCGCACACGTTGCCGTACTCGTCTACCGCAATGCAGCGGTCGGCGTCGCCGTCGTAGGCAAAGCCAATGTCCAGCCCTTCCTCGCGCACGTACGCCTGTAGGCGCTCGATGTGCGTGGAGCCGCAGCCCATGTTGATGTTAAAGCCGTCGGGCTCGTTGGAAATCACGTGCACGTCGGCACCCAGCGCGCTGAACACGCGCGGCGCAATGGGCGTCGAGGCACCGTTGGCGCAGTCGATGGCCACGTGGAAACCCTCAAGCGAGCAGGGCATCGACTCGATAAGCGACTTGATGTAGCGCGAACGGCCCTCAACGTAATCAACGGCGCGGCCGATCTGCTCGCCCGTGGCCAGCGGAACCTCAAATTCGCCGTCAATATAGGCTTCGACCTGCTCCAGCACGTCCGGGCTCATCTTGTAGCCGCCCGAATCAATGAGCTTGATGCCGTTGTCGTGATAAGGATTGTGGCTCGCCGTGATCATGATGCCGCAGTCAAAATCGCCGTGGCGCACCACGTAGCTGACCGACGGCGTGGTGGTCACGCGCAGCACGTACGCGTCGGCACCGCTCGAAACCAAGCCTGCAACCAGCGCGTTTTCGTACATGTAGCTCGAACGGCGGGTATCCTTGCCAATCACGGCCTTGGTCTTGCGGCCCTGGCGAAGGCCATAGTACCAGCCCACGAATTTGCCGATTTTAAACGCATGGTCAACCGTGAGCTCCTCGTTGGCGCGCCCACGGAAGCCATCGGTACCGAAGTACTTCATAGTTGCTCCCTCTAGATGGTTTTCTGACGTGGGAAAGGCGCTACGAGAGATACCCCCGCGCATATGGTACCGGCAGATTACCGCTTGCGCGCAAACATCCACCAATCACGCATATTCGCGGGGGCATGTATGGATACCGCGTGGCCTTAGCCGGTAACGGTGTAATACCAGGTCACATGGTCGCCGTCGTGCAAGGTGTATTTGTTGGCAGCCTTCATGATCACCGAGCCGTTGACCATGTACTTCCAGCCCGAAACGCCTGGATAGCGCTCGTCCTGTTCGTACAGCCCGCCAATGCCTTCAACGTACACGCCAAAGCCCGTGTTGCTCGCCGCCACGTCAGAGCGCACGGCGCAGAGCGCGTCGTAGGGCGTAGCACCCGCCGAAAACGTAAAGGTACCCGAGCCGCTCACCGAACCGTCGGCCGCGCTCGAGTCGATCGAGACGGAAATGGTTACCGTCTTCTGCTGCGTGCTGCCCGCCTGACCTGCGGACGAGGCGCCACCCGAGCTGCTGCTTGAGCTGGAATTGCCGCCTGAGCTGTGGTTTGAGGACGAACCGTGCGAGGAAGAGCTTGAAGAGGAGCTGGTATGCGAGCTCGAACCTGAGCTCTTTCGGCCCGAGCCTGAACTCTTGCTGTTTGAGCTCTTGGACGAGGCGCTGGTCCCCTGCTGGGATGTCGCCTTTGTTTGTGCACCGTCGCCATCAGCACGGCCGTTAGATGCGGCGGCTGAAGAATCCGCCGACGACGCACGCGCGCCCTTGTTGTCTGAGGCTGCAGCTTTGCCCGTAGCCGCCGCGTCATCGCCTGCATCCGCGGCAACAGCGGCATCGTCGTCAGCCGCACCCGCGGCCGGAGCACTTCCCTGCGCAGCCACTATACCAGCCGGCGCGCTCGCCGCGGTACCGCTCGTAGCAAGCGCCACGCCGCAAACGGCGATGAGCACCACGCAACATATTGCAAGAATGCCAAGGACCACGCGCTGACGAGCGCTCGCCCGTGATGCTGCCGAGGAATCCTCACGAGGAGCGCGCTCGTCCCCTTCAGGCGTACAGTTTTCCTGATTATCGGTCATAGCAATGAATCTCCTTTAAGTGACGCCACATTATGTGCGTCTTAGGCGCGTCGCCGTGTGCTGACGAGGTACACGCCAATGGCCGCGAGCCCGCACACGCCCACGGCAATGCCCGCAACGGGCAGCCAGCGCGGCACGCCTGCCTGAGCGGCCTCGGTAACAGCGCCCGTCACCGCACGCGCCGCGGCCTCGGCATCTGCCGCACCGGCCGCACCCACAGACGCGCCCGTTGCGGCGGCCGCATCAGACAGGGTTTCATCGGTTGCGGTCTCGTCTTGCGCGTCACCATCTGCGGTGGCGTTATCCTGCGCATTTGCAGCAAGCGGCAAGAACGCCGGGCTCACCGTACCCAGCGGGTGGAGCGCCGCACCGAGCGTCGTGCCGTGCCCGCCTGAGCCGCCGGCTGTCAGCTGGCCCGCACCGTCGTTGTTCAGCTGGCTACCGCCGGCACCGTGCTGCCCCGAGCCAGCACCCGAGCCGCCGCCCGCGCCCGTGCTGGTACCGGCCCCGCCGTTGCCGCCGCCATGGGAGCCGGCTCCGCCGTTGCCTCCCAAACCATCACCCGCGGTCTTCCCCGCCTTCACGGCAAACAGGTTGCCGGAGTCGTTGGTGTAGTACAGCGTGCCATCGGGCCCGCACAAAACCGACGACATCGAATAGTTCTGGTCGCCGTCCGCAGGCTCGTACAGCTGGTACGCCGCGCGGTCGCCCAGACGGTACGCAAAGATGCCGCCCGGCTCGCTGTTGCAGGTAAAGTACACGTAGGTTCCGCCGCTTTGCACCGACACCAGCGGTGTCGACTTAACGTCTGCCGGCAAGCTTTCCGCAGCCGCCGCGCCCGTCGTTCCCGTATACGTGGTTACCGATTGGCTGACCATCATGGTTGCCAGATCAATGATGGCCAGCACGCCAGTGTGATCTGCCGTGGCACCACCCACGTAGGCGCGGCCACCCACGATCGTAGGCGTCGACGTGCTCGTAGCGGCAAAGCGGCACGAGGCCACCTCGCGAATCTCACCATCGTCGCTCAGCTCCAGCTGGTAAAGCGTGCCGTCGGCAGTCACCGCATAGATCTTGCCGTCTGCCTGCACCAGCGACGCGTGCACATAGGCCGAAAGCTTGGTGGACGAGAGCTGCTGCGACAGGTCGGCCGTATAGACCACGACCTCGCCCGCGTCGTTACCGATCACAAAGTAGTCGCCCGCGGCAATACCGCCCGCCCAGTAATACCCGGCCGTATCGCTCGTGGTAACGCCCGTCAGCGCACCCGTGTACAGGCTCACGCGGCGCAGCGTGCCCGACTCTGCACCGTACATGCCGCCGCTCGAACCCAGCGAATCGGCGGTCGCCACATACACATAGCCGTCAGAAATGGAAAGCGTCGAGATCGACTGCGCGCCGTCGATGGCGTCGACCACCCACAGCGTTTCGAGCGTGGATGCCGAGACTGCCTGCAGGTACCCACCCGCAAGCGGGATCACGATGATACCGTCGGCGTACGCCATGCGGCACACCGAATCGAGGCCGCGCGCCAACGGCACGGTGCGCTCGGCAGCGCCCGTAGCCAGGTTAACGACGGTCAGGCGGCCGAGCGCCTTGGTCTCGGTCCAATTGTTGCTGGCATCGTAGGTAGACGAGCCACTCACCACATATAGCTTGCCGTTAATGATGAGCGGATCCGAGGCCGCCGCCGAGGCAGCGGCAGCACGCTCTTCATCCGACAAAAGCGAATGCTTCCACGCCGTGGTGCCCGCGCCCGTTGGTGTGTTCACACCCTCAACCACCGCACCGGCACCACCGTTGGCATAGCCGGACCACGCGGCATTCAAGTTGGGATGATCTGCATCGGGGTTGGTGGCAACGTCGCCTTTGGGGAGCTCCGACCCGGCGGTGTAGCACCACGTAATGGAGTCGCCCGTCTGAAGCGTGTACCCGTCTGCGCCCACCATGGCATAGGTGCCATTAATAAACAACGTCCAATACGAGCCCGATGTTGGGTCATAGCCCAAGGTAAGCGACGAATCGGTTGGCGAGGTAAGCGTGTTGAGCATCCAATAGCCGTGCGTCTCGGGCGTGTAGATGTCCGCCGTGAGCCCATACTGGGCAAACAGCTGCTCGGTCAAATCGGCCGCCGTGGAGCCCTCGGGCAAGCTCAGCTGCGCGCGGGGCAGCCACGTTTGCTGCGCTCCCGCTGCGTTCTGGCCCACCACCTCGAGCGTTGCGGTAACGGTAGCCACGTCGTCGGTATCGTCGTCGGCGCCTCCGCTGCCGGGCAGGCTCTCGCCATACGCGGAATAGAACCACACCACCTGATCGCCCGGTTTGAGGTTGACCGAGCCCGCGCCGTAATCAGACGGCGCGCCGTTAACAAAGAGCTGCCAATAGCGGCCCGTCGCCTCGTCCCAACCCAGCACGCGCGTGGCGTCTGCCGGATCGGTGATGCTGTTGAGGTACCAGCCGTAGGAGCCCGTACCGTAATCAGCGGTAAGGTTGTTGGCTTTAAAGAGCTGCTCAGAGGCATCGGCCGCCGTGGCGTCCGCGGGGAGCTCCATGGTGTCGCTGCCCGTCCAAGACTCCACGTCACCAGACGCGTTGCGTCCTATGACCTGCGCCGATACGCTTATCTCTTCGTCGGCCCGCGTCGTGGCGCCTGCTTCTTTGTCCTCGGTGGTCACCGCATGATCGGCAGCTTCACCGGTGGTTGCCGCGCTGGCGTGGTCCTGCGCGTTCTCGGTCGCGGCATCCTCCGCAGCATCCTGTTGGGAGCTTGCATCTGCTCCCGCGTCATCAGCAGCGGCCGAGGTGCTCTCCTGCACGTCGTTCGCATCCGGCGTGGCACCCGTGGCCGCGCTGGCATCGCTCGCTGCGCCGGTACCCGAGCTGCCGGATCCCTCATCTGCCGCATCTGTGGCAGCAGTGCCCGGTGACGAGCTGTCAGTACCGTCAGCGCTGTCACCGGCAGCGGGAGCATCAGCCTCCGCCGACTCACCACCCGCACTCTCACCGGCAACGGCAGCCGCCGTGTCTGCAGGCGCTGCCACACTTTGCTCCGATGCCGTGGCTGTCCCGGCAACCTCGGCCCATGCTGCCGCGGGCACCTGGCCCCATGCCAGCAGCACCGCAAGCGCACACGCACCGGCACCGCGCACTATGCGGCACCAAGAACGCCGCGCGCGCTCCGGAATTTGATTGTTCATGGTCGAACCTTCCTATCCAGGACCTCGGCCGCCCGATGCGGCCTTGCGACGGAGAGGCGATCCGACTTGTCTGCCAGCGGCGTTGCCGCAGCACGAGTTACGGTTACTGGTATAGCCGGGGACTTGCACCCCGATTCCCCTGGGCGTGAACGCCCGCGCTTGCGCGCCATCCGTCAGGTCAATGCATGCTGCTATTCTAGCCGTTCTGCAGCATTACTCAAGGTAATCGCGCTGGGGACGCTTGGCGTGGAGCGCGTAGGCAATAAGCACGATGCCAATGATGATGAGCGGCAGACTCAGCAGCTGGCCCATGGTAATCACGCCGCCCAAGATATAGCCAAGCTGCGCGTCGGGCACGCGCACAAACTCAATCAGAAAGCGCACGATGCCGTAGCCCAAGATAAACGTGCCCATAAACGTGCCCTGCGGCAGCGGCGGCTTGCGGCGACTCATGACGTAGAGCACCACAAACAGCACGACGCCCTCAAGAAAGGCCTCGTAGAGCTGCGAGGGGTGTCGCGGCATGTTGCCCGCCGCGCCGCCAAAGACCACGCCCCAGGGCAAATCCGTCGGCTTGCCCCACAGCTCGCCATTTACAAAATTGGCGCAGCGACCCAAGCAGAGCGCCAGCGGTACGCCAATAACAGCAAGATCGGCAATGGTCCATGCCGAGATGCGATACCGACGGCACACAATAAAGCCGCCCACGATGCCGCCAACCAAACCGCCATGGAAACTCATGCCGCCATGGCTGGTCATAAGGATCTCGAGCGGGTGCGTCCAGTAAAAGCCATCGCCGTAAAACACCACGTAAAACAGGCGCGCGCCAATAATAAGGCCAATGACCACACCAAACACGACCATCATGAGGTCGTCCACGGTCAGATGGAGCCCCCAACGGCGCTGCGTGCGGTACATCACGATGCCCGTGATGAGCGCACCCACCACGTAGGCAATGCCGTACCAATAAATGGTGATGGGCCCCACCGAAAGAGCCACCGGGTCAAGGCTTTGATACAGTTCTGTGAGCATAATTCCCTGCCAGCTTGTTTGCGTAACACCGTGGGCTTGGTAGCCGTAGGGTCGGAGCGCGCGGCCAGGCCTACGCCCGACCAGCACTCCGACCCTATGCAATTGGCATATGCCCGGTACTAAGACATTAGAACGGTGCGTACTCGTCGTAGAGGCTCGAAAGGCCGCCCTCGCCGTTGTCGTTGACGGCAACCACGCGCGTCACACCCGGCACGTGTTCCTTGAGCACGCGCTCGATGCCCATCGAAAGCGTCAGCTGGCTCATGGGGCAACCGGCGCAGGCGCCCTGCAGCTCCAGCGAAACCACGCCGTCCTCGTCAACGCCTACATACTGCATATCGCCGCCATCGCCCTGGAGGTTCGGGCGAATCTGCTCAAGCACCTGCTTGAGAAGCTCTTCGTTCACTGCCACGGGGGCTCCTTTCCACCAAACGCGAGCGCTGCGCTCGCAGATGCGAACATAGTACTACAACGGCATATCCCGACGGGCGGAGGTGCGCGAGGAGGACGCGCAGGGGCGGCGGGCCCCATCATCCACCCGGCACGCCTATCACGAGCGCGGCGGAACCCGCCTCGTTAAAGCCTCTGCCTCAAACCATCAAACGCGCAGGCCAGGACCCTCGCCCGCCGCTTACGCCCCACCTTGCGCGGAGGGCTCAACGTAGCGCTTCACGATTCCACCACAGTTTAAAAACGTTGAGTCTCGTTTAAGGTTTTGCAACTATGCTGAGGTTACGTTCTGCGTCGTATGGCCCCACCTAGTTCTCTACGCAGAACGTATATCCCGTGCCGTCGTCAACCTCCCTTATGCAGCAGCGGCCGGGTCCAGCAACCCGTGCGCAGGCCCCCGATTTACTGCGCACGGGATTTTTGTATTGCACCGCCAGGGCTGGGCCTCATGCGCCGGCGGGCAAACACGTTGCAGACACGAGAAGGGACGACGATGCGCGTTTTGGTAGCCGATGACGAACACGACATGGCCAGCGCGCTCGAAGCCATGCTCAAGCGCGACGGATACGAGGTCGACATGGTCTACGACGGCCAAGCGGCACTCGATTTTGGCGGCACCGGCACCTACGACTGCCTCGTGCTTGATCTCATGATGCCCAAGCGCGACGGCCTTGACGTGGTGCGCACCCTGCGCCGGCGCGGCATGCGCATGCCCATCCTGATCCTTACCGCAAAGAGCGAACAAGAAGACCTGGTCAGCGGCCTTAATAGCGGTGCTGACGACTACCTGACCAAGCCATTTGCCATGGCCGAGCTTCTGGCGCGCGTGCGGGCGCTGTGCCGCCGGAGCAACACCTATGTGCCGGATACGCTGACCGTGGGAGACTTGGAGCTCGATCGCTCGGCCTTTACGGTCTCGTGCCGTGGAACCTCAACGCGACTCACCAACAAAGAATTTCAGATGCTCGAGCTGCTCATGCGGCAACCGGGGCGCTATGTGGCCGCCGACCGACTGCGTGAGCACGTGTGGGGCTTTGACGGCACCATCGAAAACAATGTGCTGTGGACGTACGTCTCGTACCTGCGGCGCAAGCTTGAAAGCGTGGGGTCGCGCTGCAAGATCGTGGCGAGCCGCGGGCGCGGGTACGCGCTTGAGGTGGACGAGCCGACGGCTGCCAGCGAGCACGCGGCGGCGAATGCCGCTGCGCACGCAACGGCGGATGCCCCCGCGCACACGGCGGCGAATGTCGCTGTGCACACAACGGCAAACGCCACCGCGCACACCACGGCAGACGCCGCTGCGCGCAACCACACGATGGGCGCCTAACCCATGGCAACCGATACCGTCACCGCCCTACGCCACAAGTTTATGGCCGTGGCTTTAGTCGCGCTTGCCTCGGCGTTGCTCATCATTTTTGCGGCGCTCAACATTTTGAACAACGCGCTTGCAACCCAGCGCATAGACTCGGTCATCACCGTGCTGTACGATCACAACGGCACCTTTCCCAAAGACTGGAAGGAGCACGGCCCGCGCTATAAAAAGGGCGCGCTCCAAACCAGGTCTGAGATGCCGTACGAAACGCGCTACCTGGTGGCGGAGTTTGACCGAGACCGCAGCATTACGGAGCTCGATACCTCGCACATAGCACCGCTTGGCCAAACCGAGGCGCGCTCTGCTGTTACGGGCGTGCTTGCACAGGACCTGGAATCGAGCTACTACCAGCGATATCGCTACCACGTGTATACCGAGGACGATGGCAGCGGCATGATTATTGTGGTTGATTGCTTTCAGCAGCTGCAGAGCTCGCGAACGCTCCTCATTATTTCTGTCGCGCTGATTGGCGCTACGATGCTGGGCACGCTGCTGTTTATTACGCCGCTTTCACGCCGGGTGGTTGACCCGTACGTGCGCAACCTTGAGCGGCAGAGACGCTTTGTGACCGACGCCTCGCACGAGCTCAAAACGCCCATCGCTATTATTGCGGCCAATACCGATCTGATTGAGGCCACCGAAGGCCAGAGCGCCTGGACCAAGAGCACGCGTGCGCAAACGGAGCGGCTCACCAAGTTAACAAGCGAGCTCATTGAGCTGGCGCGCTCCGACCAGCCCATCGCGCGGGAGCTCTGCCGTGACGTGGATATGGCAGCCCTGGTTGAAGGTGCCGTCAACGAGTTTGCGCCGCTTGCAGAGGCTGGGGATAAAACGCTCGTCTATCACGTACAAACGGCCGAGGGAGCAGGTTTGCGCGACGAAGGCGCAGGCGAGTGGAGGCCCCTTGTGAGCGGCAGCCCCGAGGAGCTCACCCGGCTGGTCAACGTGCTCCTTGATAACGCCGTGCGATACTGCGACGACAACGGCACCATTGACGTGCGCCTTGAGGTGCGGCGACGCGAGGTGGAGCTCGTGGTAACCAATCCATGTGCCGCGCTCACCGTGGCAGATACGCGGCGGCTTTTTGACCGGTTTTACCGCGCCGATGCGTCGCGCTCGCGCTCTACCGGCGGCAACGGCATTGGCCTTTCGATTGCCCAGGGCATTGTGACGCGCCACAAGGGCAGCATCCACGCGCGCAAGCTTGGCGTAGACCTCGAGATGCGCGTGGTGCTGCCGCGGCGGTAAGCGCAAAAGCCCGCCGCCCGGGCCGCAATCGGGACTCTACAAGCCCAAAGCGGCCGAGACGCACCGCATGCTACCCCGCAAGGCCCGCGGCAACGCTTGCAAACGCGACGATGACGCCCACGATCGACTCGCCGCCGAGCACGCCCGAGGCCACCACGGCCCCCATTTCTTCGGC
This sequence comes from uncultured Coriobacteriaceae bacterium, assembly GCA_949287085.1. GTDB lineage: Bacteria > Actinomycetota > Coriobacteriia > Coriobacteriales > Coriobacteriaceae > Enorma. The sequence continues at coordinate 129,650 of CASEER010000006.1, read as the reverse complement.
TGCACCCTTGTCAATGCTGCGCGCCGCAACCACGCGATCGAATACGATGCGAATCACCGCACCCACCGCTGTGGTCAGCGACATATAAAACGGCAGGTACACGCCCAGGCCGAGCATCATGGCGGGAATGCCCACGCAGTAGAGCACCGTACCGGCCACAACGCCCACCATAAATGCCGGCACGCTCGGAATGCCCGAAACCATAGTTGCCACGACCTGCGCCTGCGCGGCCACAAACACGTTGTCACCGCCAAAGGCGCCGGTGCCGTACGCCGCCACGAGCGCCACCAACACGGCCACCGCGACCACGGTGCCCAGCAGCGCGCCAATAACCTGGCCGATCCAGAGGTCGCGCGGGTTGGTGCCAATAATCTGGCCCGTCTTAAAGTCGCTCATCACGTCGCCCGCAAGGCCGCATGCCACCGCGATCACGCCTGCAACAAAAAAGAGCTGCACCTGCGTTACCTGCGAGAACGCCGCCACAAAAAGCAATACGATAAGACCAAAGATTTCCATGGGATCAATGCCCGACTGGCCAACCGACTGTGCGCTCATGATGGCCGTCACAAACGAGAGCAGCACCATGACTACCGAGACCACCGGGCCCAATCCCAGCACGATGCAGCACACGAGCGCCGCCACAGCCACAAACAGAGCGAGCATGCCGGCATCGAAGCGCGAGAAGTAGTCGGTCAGGCCTTCGAGCGACGAACGGGGCGCGGAAGAATCGGCCGCTCCCTGGGGAAGCGTCGACGTGCCCTCCCCGCGAGTTCCGCACGAGCCGGAGGCGCCAGTGGTGCCTCCGTGCGAGCAGGACTGCCCGAGCGGGGAGGGCGCATCGGCGCTTCCCCCAGCCGCTTTGCCTTCGTCGCTCATAGCAACAGAAAGGACAGTGCGGCGCGCCCGCGCTCGACGAAGCAACGGGAGCACGATGTCGCGCAGCACAACGCCAAAGCCGGAGCCCATCATGAGCCCCATGCCCAAGCTGCTCACGATGCCCTGCGCCGTGCTCAGGTCCCACAAGCCCACGGCCGTACCGCCTACGATGATGCCAAAGCTGCCGAGCACGGCACCGACCATCCACCATGCGATGGAGCGTCCGCCCACCAAAAAGCCCACGGAGAGCCGCATGGGCGATGCCTGGATGCCAAAGGTGACGCCCGGAATGGGTAGCGTGGCCACCAGTGAGGGAATGATGCCGAGCACATCGCGCAGCACCGCCCACAGACCCGCAAACGCCATGGAACCAAAGAGCTTCGCGCCCGTCGAGCCGCCCGCGGTGCTTGCCAGCAGCGTCTCGGCAGCAGCGGTGCCGATGGGGTACTCAAGATTGGAATCCTCAACAAACCGCTTGCGAATGAGTGCCGTGCACACGAGGCCCAACAGCGTGCCCGCCAGCGCCACGGCAAGCATTTCCTGCCAGGTTACTTCGTCTGCCAAACCCAGAATCCAGATGCCGGGAATCGTGAACGCCAAACCGCCCGCCACCATGGAACCGGCAGACATAATTACCTGCGTGATATTCGCTTCGTTCAAACTGGTGTGGCCGAGCGCGCGCAACAGCACAAGGGCCGTAATAGATGTAAAGATGGTTGGCCACGGCAGCGCGCCCATCTTAAGGGCCGTGTAGACCGACGATGCCGTGATGATAACGCAGCCGATGCAGCCGATCAGAATACCGGCAAGGCTCAGCTGCCCGCGCAGACCGCGCGTGCGTGCTTGGTTCATGTTCCGCTCCTTCGTATATCCGCTTCCCCTCAGCGGGAAGTCGGGTTACGGCTTGGTCCGTACAGTATAATCCAGCCAAAGTCAGAGGGAGGAGAAATATGAGCATTGTGCTCGCCGTTGATATTGGGAACACCACGGCGCGGTTTGGCCTGCTTGATGTGCGCGCTGGAGAGCTGGAGCCGCAGCTCATTGGCTCGTGCGAGATCACCACTCGTCAGCCCATCACGGTGGACGAAGCGTGCATCCAGCTGGAACAGGTGCAAAACATGCTCCCGAGCTTTCCCGTCGAGGGCACGATCCTCTCCTGCGTGGTGCCCTCGCTCACCAGCGTCTGGCAACACGCCCTCGCAACCGCCTCGACCGCTCGACCGCTCGTAGTGGGCCCCGGCCTGCGATCGGGCATCAAGCTGAAATTCAAGGACCCGGCCGAGGTGGGGCCCGACCGCATAGCCGACGCCGTTGCCGCACGCGCCCGTTACGGCGCGCCCGCCATTGTTGTGGACTTGGGCACCACAACCAACTTCGAGGCTATCGATGCGGCTGGGGCCTTCTGCGGCGGTATCATCGCGCCCGGGGTCGACCTGGGCGCGCGCTCGCTCGCACGGGCGGCAGCGCGACTTCCCATGATTGAGCTGCACACGCCCGCGCACGTGCTGGGGCGCTCCACGCGCGAAGCTATGCAGTCGGGTGTTGTGCTGGGCGAGGCGGCCCGCATCGACGGCCTGCTCGATGCGATCGTCCGAGAGCTTGCAAGCGTGGACGACCCGACGAGCACAAGCGGGGCACCTGGTGAGGGCTCCCCGTCCGATGCGAGGCCCTCACCCGCTGCGGGCCCTTCAACTGCTGCAAGCTCCCCGGCTGCCGCGGGCTCCCCGGCTGCCGCGGGCTCCTCGTCCGCCATTCCCATTGTCATGACGGGAGAAAACGCATCCGCCATGGCGGCGCTCCTTCGCCACCAGGCAACAGTGGACGATACGCTCACGCTCCGCGGCCTCGCCCTCATCTGGCAGAGCAACCAGCGCAGCAACGCGGGCAAAGCCGCGCCTGCATGAGCCTCGCCGGCATGACCTCGCCCGCATGCACGCCCTCGTCTGCATGCACGCCCTCGTCTGCAACTTCTATGCCAAATCAAACGCGATAACGCGCATGCGACGTGCTTCGCGTGTATCTCGGCATAGAAAACAAAACATAAAGTAACGAGCGGCGCGGCCCCAAGGGAACCGCGCCGCTTGTTGCAGCCGTCGTATGGTCATCATGCGCTCTGGCGCAGTCACAGAAGCGGCACGGGCCATCGCGCCCCATGTCGCTTCCGCATTCTTCGCGCGCTACGCGCTGTGCTTGCGGCGCACCACAGCCGCCGCACCAAAGGCAACTGCGGCTCCGGCCAGCGCCACGCCAATCATCGTCAGCGACGCGTCGCCCGTCTGGACCAAGTCGCCGCCATCGGTCTCCGAGTCCTTCGTGGCGTCCGTCACTTGCTGCTGAGGCGTCGTAGTCGTAGGCTCAGTCGAAGTCTTCCCTTCATCTACCTGCGCAATCACGAACGTTGAGAAATGCGCAGTCGTGAAGGTGAGCGTACCGGCCTTCTGGTCGACCGTCGCATGCATGTCGGTCACCGTGCCATCGTCGGCAACGTGATAGACATGCAAGCCGCTCTTGCCCCGCAGTTCGTCAGGAATCTGCAGCGTCACCGTAACCTTGTCGCCCGAGAGCTTGAACTCCTTGCCATCAGGACCCTCAAGATGAATGTCGTATACAAACATCTGCTTGATGCCCTTGATCGCCGCGTTCATCGCGTTGCCCGCCTCGGTGGCCTTGGAGCCGCCCAGCCACTTGGTCACGAGCGACAACGAACTCCACACGTCATCATCCGAATACGTGTCGTCGCCCGAGGTCACCGGACCAGCCACATGTGAAATCGAGTTGCCGTCGCTGTTGGCAACCACGGTCGAGCCCTTGAGCGCAAAGCTCAGCGTCGCGGGCTCATTGAGCGTAACGTCGAACACGCTACCGCCCGGCACACGCTTCACCGTGCCCGAATTCTTGGAAAAAGTCCAGCTCAACGCCTTGTTCGAAGGATACGAAACCAGCAGGCTCGATGCAGCGCCGCGGTTGTCGCCGCGAACAAAGAACACGGTGGCGTTCTGAGAGCTGCTGTACAGCGGGTCGTCCTTGTCAAGCAGATAGGCCGGGATGGTCATGGTCCATGGCGTGCCGCTTGCCACCGTCTCCACGCTTGTGCCCTTGGGCAGCTTGACCTCGAGCTGATACCATTCGCCCAGTTCAGGATGATCGTCAAAGGTCATCACGCCGTCCGCGACGGTATAGGGGAGCAGGTTGCCATCCTCGTCAAAGGGCTCAGCCACCTCGGACTCGGCACTTTCGTCCGTCGCTGTAACGCGCACGCTGCCCGGGCCGGTCATGCTATCAACCGCAAAGACGTACGCAACGTCACCAGTGGTCTCGTGCAGCTTCACGCTGTCCGAGGGATAGATGTAAAACTGATTGCCCGCCTCGCTGTTCAGCACCACGCCAAGCTCCACGTCCGTCGCGCCCTTGCGCACGAACAGGCTCTGAGTGATGTCTCCGCTCCACGCAATATCAAAATCCCAGGCAAAGAGGTAGTCCTGCTGCTTGTCGGCTGCACCGGGACGCATGACGTCGCCCCAGGTAATGCCGTTGCCCATGTCAACCGTCAGCTGGTAGTACTCGGTATCGGGATCATCATCAAAGGTGAGCACGCCGTTCTGGAACGTGTAGGGGCGATAGCTACTGAGCATCATCTCCACGTTCAGCACGTATGCGGAGCCGGACTTGGTGAAGTCCGATGCCTGGAGCGGCGTGTCGAGCGACATGTACTGACCAGTAGCGGCCGAAATGGCGCCCCAGCCCTGGAACTGATAGTGCGCGTTAGGATTGCCGCCAAAATCAGCGGCATCGAGCACGACGCCATACTGGTACGCATCGCTCATGTTGAGCGCATCGAGCGCATCCCGAATCGTGCTGCCCAACTCAACTTGGTACTGGCCGCCGGGAGCATCCCAACTTCCCAGTTCTGGCGCACTGAAATCGAGCAGGTAGACATTTTCTGTCGCGGTGTCGTCTGCGCTGGCACTGACTGCCGCACTGGTCGACGCGCTTGCCGATACGCCTGCCGCGTTGTTGGCCAACGCACTCGACGCGTCACCGGCAGTCGAGCCGGCCGCAGGGGCGGACGAGGCGCCTGAGACCGTAACCCGCGCGGGCTCTTCTGCGCCGGCTACCGCGGGCTTGAAACCCCAGAACAACCCTCCCCCGAGCGTTAACGCCAGCGCGCAAGCGGCAACAAGCACACGCCCTCCTCTTTGCTTTTTCATAAGCCCTCCCCCGGTCATTACGCTGCTCGAGCAACGTCCAATGGCTCGCGCAATACACATTCACCACGCATTTTACGCTTTTTAATACTACCCGGGGTTATATATGTCAAAAATGCGAGCCGGAACTATGGTTTTGCTCAATTTGCGACGAACAGCTACGAGGAGCACTGCGATGGAAATGCAGTAACTGTCCGGAGCTTGCCGCTGGAAAGCGCAAAACAACACAGCCACGCCTCATTCTCGCGCGCAGTTTCTATGCCAAATCGCACACAAAAACACGAGCAAGCGCTTCTTCATGTGCACTTTGGCATGGAGGAACAGCAGAGGAGGGGGTAGAAGCACAACGGAGGGGCGGCCATATTCCTCGAGCATGTCAAAGCAAACGAGAAGAACCACTTTCAAACGTCCTTATGCGTAGTTTGACATGGAAACGGAATGGGAAACCGCACGACGGAAGACAGCAGCAAACAGCGCGCGGCGAGCGAGCACCATGAATCAGGTGGTGCGCTCCGCTCTACCTCGCGCGATAATCTGGACGAGCAATCGTCTCAGGAGTAACACCCGCTGCCGACAAGAGATAGCGCAGGCGGCCCGGCGTGCGCACGTCCTTCATGGTAAAACGCACAACAGGCATGCCGAGCAAGGTAAGATGCGACTCACGCTGTCGCTCCTGAACAAGGATCTCTGTCGTTTCTCTCCCGTGCGTCAACGCCGGCATATCATACTTATCGAGCCCATCTAACTCACCGAGCACGCGTACGCCATCCCGCCGCACAAACAGATAATCAGGGCGCACTACACGCCAGGGCTCAACAGGGTCGCGGAACTCTGGCTGCAAATCCGTCGGGGGCACTCCCGCCTCAATCATCACGGCGCGCGCCACGGACTCCCCGCCGCTTTCGGCACGACCGTCCGCATATGCCGCAACATCTCGCGCCCTATTGATGCCGTGTCGACCCCTTCCAAAACGCTCGACAAGCTCAGCTAGCGCGTCTCGGTCAGTGCCGAGCGCGCGAAGCAGCCCGTCCGCAATCGCCATGCCATCACAGAAGGAGGCCATGCGCAAGCAATCTACAGCAGCCTCAGCCATTGATGCCACCGGCACACCATCCGCATTAGACACGACGTTGGGCACGAGCGCATGGCGTCGCATAAACGCCGTGCTCTGGGACGGAGCTTGTGGGTTTGTATAGGCATGCAGCCGGCCCAGCAAGCGATACGAAACGGGCAAACCCCACATCAGCGCTGCCGTAAACACGCAAAAAATCAGACGATGATGGACGGCGACAAGCGTGCGAGCTAGGTACCGATGGCGCTCACCCGCCCGTAGCTCACTCCATGCGGATGCATGCGCAAACAGAAGCGGATACGGCTCGACAACGGCCCCCGCCTTGACCCGCCTCCGCAGCACCTGCGCTTCCGAACGCCCGGCTGCGCGATAACATCGGCGCTGGCGATACTCTGCCTGCATCCTCTCGCTTGCCTCAGCCCAGCACTGCGACTGTCGCACGCACACCTCCGTTCGCCCCGGCTCTGATGAAGCCACATTAGCGAACGAAACTGACGCATATCGTGCCTTGCGCTGCCCAAACGCTGACCAAAATCCCACCAACAGCTCAACGCACGAAATCTGAAATGGCAGTCAGCTGCGCGAGCTGGCCAAGCAGAATCGTACGAGCGCCCTGCATATGCACCAGCAGACTCGCAGGCCACACGAGCATCATGAAACGCTCACGAAAGGCCTACAAAGCGGTCAGTAAAACACAGCCGACACCAGAAACGATAACGGGCAGCGGCGGGCGTCCATGGACGGCGGTGGGTCCAGTGGGCGGCGGCGGGCGCCCATGGACGGCAGGGGGTCTAACGGATGGCGGTGGGTCCAGCGGGCAGCAGTGGGCACCAACAGCCGACATGCACGAAGCCAAATGCGGAGATGCGAACAGCTTCTATGTCAAAGCGCACGCGAAGCTGTTCGAGAGTTCTTCTTCGCGTGTAATCTGGCAAAGAAGCTGTAAGCTACTGATAAACGCCCCCGAAGCCGTTGAACCTCGGGGGCGTTTGCGCAGGTCGCCCGTATCAGGGGCGTTTGCGCAGGTCGCACGCACGCCGCTTTTTCTCGTTTGAGCGGCGCAGATCGTCTGTGCGCTGCTATTTCACGTTCGAGCCCAAGCGCTCAGCCACGGCAGCAACGGCGTCGTCGCTTACGGCACCGCAGGCAGAGCAAGCGCCCGCTGCGGCAGCGGACCCGCCTCCTGCGGCAGTAGCAGTCCGAGCGGCAGAACCCACCCCTGCTGCGGCATGGCCCGCGTCGTCGCCGTGGTACGGGCGGAACTTGCTGTCGTCCATGTCCATCGCGAGCGGCTGGATGTGCTCCATCTTAAAGCCCTTGCCAGCGCGCAGGTTCTCCTTTGCCACGCTGATCATGAGCTTGATGCGGTTGAGCTGGTTGACCTCGCTCGCACCCGGGTCATAGTCCACGGCCACGATGTTGCTCTCCGGGTGCTGACGACGCAGCTCCTTAATCACGGCCTTGCCCACCACGTGGTTGGGCAGGCACGCAAACGGCTGCGTGCAGATGATGTTCGGCGCGCCATGATCAATGAGGTCGAGCATCTCGGCCGTAAGCAGCCAGCCCTCACCCATGTTGTTGCACAGGCTGAGCACGGTGTTCGCCTTCTCGGCCATCACGCTGATGGGCTCAGGGCGCTCAAAACGCACGCTCTGCTCCAAAAGCTCGTCCACCGGCTTGCGCATCCAATCCACCAGACCAATCACGGCATCCATCGCGGTGCGCGAGGCCACCGAGCTACCGAGCTCGTCCTTCTGCACCTTGGCGTTGCTCATGGAGTACAGGAAGAAGTCGAGCAGGCCCGGCACCACGGCCTCGCAACCCTCGTTCTCAATGACCTCGACCACGTGGTTGTTGGCCGTGGGGTGGAACTTGACGAGGATCTCGCCCACCACGCCCACGCGCGGCTTGGTGCCCTCGCCCACGAGCGGCATGGTGTCAAACGCGTGGATAGCCTCGCGCGCAAGCTTGGTGAAGTTGCGGCGCGTAAACTGCGGCGCAAGCTTGCGGGCACGCGCCATGTACTCCTCAAAGAGCGCGTTGGCGGCGCCGGGCGTGGCCTCGTACGGGCGCGTGCGGTAGAGCATCTGCATCATCACGTCGCCAAAGAGCACGCAGTACACGGCGGCCTTGAGGAGCCCCGGCGTGAGCTTGAAACCGGGGTTTTGCTCGTCGAGCTTAACCGCGGAGAGGCTGATCACAGGCACCTGCGGATTGCCGCTTTCGCGCAGCGCCTTGCGAATGAGCGCGATGTAGTTCGTGGCGCGGCAGCCGCCGCCCGTCTGGCTGATGATGACGGCCGTGCGGTTGAGGTCGTACTTGCCGCTCTCGATGGCCTCCATGATCTGGCCGGTCACGAGGATCGAAGGGTAGCAGATGTCGTTGTTCACATAGCGCAAGCCCGCCTCCACGGCGCCGCGGTCGGTGGAGGGCAGCAGCACAAAGTTGTAGCCAGCCGCCTTCATGACCTCCTTGACCAGGTCAAAGTGGATCGGCGCCATCTGCGGACACAGGATGGTGTAGCCCTCCTCGCGCATCTCCTCGGTAAACTGCACCTTGGGGAACGCAGACGAGTACTTGTGCGTGGCAAAGGCCGGGGCGTCCTCGCTCGGGGCCACGGGTGCGGCGTCGCCCTGCTCAAAAGCGCGACCGGCCGCGGCGGCCTCGGCAGCGCGCTCGGCCTCCTGGTCCTTGAGCGCCGCCATGAGCGAACGGATGCGAATGCGCGCGGCGCCCAGGTTCGAGACCTCGTCGATCTTGAGCACCGTGTAGATCTTGCCCGAGCCCTCAAGGATTTCCTGAACCTGGTCGGTCGTGAGCGCGTCAAGGCCGCAGCCAAACGAGTTGAGCTGGATGAGGTCCAGGTCGTTGCGGAGCGTCACGAGCTTGGCCGCACGGTACAGGCGGCTGTGGAACATCCACTGGTCCACCACGCGGATGGGGCGGTCGGGCTTGACGAGATGCGCCACCGAGTCCTCGGTCAGCACGGCAAAGCCAAAGCTCGTGATAAGCTCGGGCAGCGCGTGGTTGATCTCGGGGTCGTTGTGGTACGGACGCCCGGCGAGCACGATGCCGTGGCCGCCGTGCTCCTCGATCCAGTGGATGGTCTCCTCGCCCATCTCCTGAATGCGCTCGTGAAACTGCGCGTCGGCCTCGTATGCGGCGTTCACGGCCGCGTCGATCTCGTGGCGCGTGATCTTGGGGCCACGCACGCGCCCGCGGCCCTCCTCCGCGTCGTGCACGCGGTCGACGGCAATGAGCTCGTACAGGCGACGCTTGAGCTCCACCTTGTCGTGGTACGGCACGAACGGATACATGAACTCCACGTTCTTGCTGGCAATCTCGTCGATGTTGAGGCCGAGCGCCGTGGGATAGCTCATGACGATCGGGCAGTTGTAGCAATTGCCCGCCTGCGGGTCTTCCTTGCGCTCCCAGCGAATGCACGGCATCCAGATGAAGTCAACATCCTTGTCGATGAGGTTCATCACGTGGCCGTGGCTGAGCTTGGCCGGGTAGCACACCGATTCAGACGGCATAGACTCGATGCCCGCTTCGTACGTCTTTTTGCTCGAGTCGTCCGAGAGCACCACGGCAAAGCCGAGCTTGGTAAAGAACGCGTGCCAGAACGGGTAGTTCTCGTACATGTTGAGCGCTCGGGGCAGGCCCACGGTGCCGCGCGGCGCGTCTTCGGGGGCAAGCACCGGGCGGTTGAACAGCAAGTCGTTCTTCTGTGCAAAGAGGTTCGGCACGTCGTGCTTCTTGGCGTGATTGCCCGCACCCTTCTCGCAACGGTTGCCGGTGATGAACTTGCGCCCGCCGCCAAAATCGTTGATGGTGAGCTGGCAGTTATTGGAGCAGCGGCCGCAGCGCGCGTGACGCTGCCTTACGGTAAGGTTGGCGATTTCCTCGGCCGAAAGGATGGTCGAGACGCCCTCGGCACCCGCGCGGTCGCGCGCGAGGAGCGCCGCACCATAGGCGCCCATGCAGCCCGCGATGTCGGGGCGGATGGCGTCGACGCCGGTGAGCTGCTCGAAGGCGCGCAGGGTGGCGTCGGACATGAAGGTGCCGCCCTGGACGATGACCTTGGTGCCGATCTCCTTGGGATCGCGCAGCTTGATGACCTTGAACAGGGCGTTCTTGATGACGGAGTAGGACAGGCCGGCGGCGATGTCGCCCACCGTCGCGCCCTCCTTCTGCGCCTGCTTGACGCGGGAGTTCATGAACACCGTGCAGCGGCTGCCCAGATCGACCGGGTTCTTGGCGCGGATGGCCTCCTCGGCGAAGGCACGCACGTCCATGTTCATGGACACCGCGAAACTCTCGATGAAGCTACCGCAGCCCGAGGAGCACGCCTCGTTGAGCATGATGTGCTCGATGACGCCGTCGCGCACGCGCAGACACTTCATGTCCTGGCCGCCGATGTCGAGGATGAACTCAACGCCCGGCAGGAACGCCTTGGCGCCGCGCAGGTGCGCCACCGTCTCGATCTCGCCGGAGTCGGCCTTGAGCGCCTCGATGAGGAGCGCCTCGCCGTAACCGGTCGTGGTCACGTGGCCAATGGTGCAACCAGCGGGAATATGCGCATAGAAGTCGGCCATAATGGTCTTGGCCGTGCCCAGGATGTCGCCGTTGTTGTTGCCGTACCAGGTGTAGAGCAGCTGGCCGTCCTCGCCCACCATCGCGGCCTTCATGGTCGTGGAGCCTGCGTCGAGGCCAATGAACACGCGACCCTGGTAGTTCTCAAGGTCGCCGCGCGGCACGACCTCCTGGTCGTGGCGGGCCTTGAACTCCTGATAATCCTCCTCGGTGCCAAAGAGCGGGTCCAGGCGCGCGACTTCGGAGCCCTGGGTGTCACCGAGGGCGTCGATGGCCGCAATGAGCTCGGGAAACGTGCTGAGCTTGTTGGACTCGTGCGCCATGGCCGCGCCGCTCGCCACAAAGAGGTGGGCGTTTTGCGGCACGATACGGTGCTCTTCGTCCAGCTCGAGCGTGATGTAGAAGCGCTTGCGCAGCTCGGAGAGGTACTGCAGCGGACCGCCGAGGAACGCCACGTTGCCGCGGATGGGACGGCCGCACGCGAGGCCCGAGATGGTCTGCGTGACCACGGCCTGGAAAATCGATGCGGCCACGTCCTCCTGGCGCGCGCCCTCGTTGAGGAGCGGCTGCACGTCGGACTTGGCAAAGACGCCGCAACGGCTGGCGATAGGATAAATGGTGGTCGCGCCCTTGGCGAGCTCGTTTAAGCCGCTTGCATCGGTGTGCAAGAGCGTGGCCATCTGGTCGATGAACGCGCCCGTGCCGCCGGCGCAGGTGCCGTTCATGCGCTGCTCGATGCCCTGGTCGAAGTAGATGATCTTGGCATCCTCGCCGCCGAGCTCGATGGCCACGTCGGTCTGCGGAATGAGGGTCTCCACGGCGCGCTTGCTCGCAATGACCTCCTGCACAAACTCAAGGCCGAGCCACTGGGAGAGCAGCAAGCCGCCCGAGCCGGTAATGGCGCAGGTCATCTGCTCGGTGGGAAGCACGCGCGCGGCGCCCTCAAACAAATCACGGGCACAGGCGCGCACGTCGGTGTGATGCCGCTGGTACTTGGCGTAGACAATCTGGTTCTCGTCGTTGAGCACGGCCAGCTTGACCGTCGTGGAACCCACGTCGATGCCAAGATGGAGATTGCCTGCTGCGTTTTCGGGGTTCCAGATCGCACCCTCCGGAGCCTCGGCCGCACGCTCAGCCTGCGGCGTCTGATCAGTCGTCTTGTCTGCTTCGCCCGTCACGGGAATCTTAACCATCGATGTCCTCCTTGGAGTCAGCGTCATCCATCGTGTTGTCGTGCGGGCCGCTCACGTTGAGGCCCATGAGTTTCATGCCGTATGCCGGCACGTTGATGTCGATTGGCATGCCATACAGGTCGCCGGGGCGCACGAATGCCGCGACCGTCATGATGCGCGCCATGGTTTCGGGCTGCTCGCGCAGACCCGTTGCAAACCAGCGCTGCACGATACCCATTTCGGCGGCGACCACGTAGCTCAGGTAATAGTCGAAAAACGTTCCCAGCGCCCCGGGGAAGATGCCCGTTTTCATGCGGTCTGCAACCGTTGCACGCGCAATATCCATGATGCGCTGCACGAACGCCGGGTCGCCACCCGGGCCCAGCAGCGCGCCAATGACCGCGCCATCGCGCTTCAGATAGGCGAGCAGCTCGACGGAGCCCGGTGCGGGCTCAAGGTCCTCGATATTGCGGTAGAGCGACGGCAGGTCCGCAGCCGCCACCCGTGCGATGCGCGTGCGGATTTTGTCCAGAATACCGGCCTCCACCTGCTCGATAAAGTCGGGAATATCGCGATAGTGGGTGTAGAAGGTGCGGCGCGTAAGCCCGGCGCGCTCGGTGAGGGCGGCCACGGTAATCGTGCTCAGGTCCTCGCCGGCGTTAATTGCCTCTGCAAGCGCCCGGCGCAGCAAACGCTGCGAACGCAGGCTGCGGCGGTCGCACTTGGGAGCAGCTGCCGACGCAGGGTGCGCGGCCGGAGCGACACGCGGCGCCCCAGCAACCGCAACAGGCGCAGTTGGCGCCGCATACGGTGCCCCAGCAACCGCAACCGGTGCAGCTGGCGCTGCGCACGACGTTCCAGCAACCGCAGCACAGGCAACCGCTGATGCAGATGGAGTCATAAACCATCTTTCTCGATGCGCAAAGGCCCATTCCTTCACGCGTTGAGCATTATTGCACATAGCGTGCAATAATATACGGGCACGGAGAACCCTCGCCGCGTCTTCACAAGTGCCAAGAGCTGCTGCACGCGCCGCTTACTCGATCACCACATGGTCGCGCTCGCGGCGAAGCGTACGCAGCATGTGACGCGGCACAGCGTGCAGGTAGCACGGCCCAATGACCGTACCAGCAGCGCGCTTGGCCTCATCGCTGCCATTTGCCGTGGCGTAGGCGTGCTCAAAGCGCTCCAGCATCACCAGGTCATTGCCGCCATCGCCGTACACGGCCACCTGATCCTCGGTGTAGCCCAGGTGGTGAGCAAGCCACGCGATGCTCGCTCCCTTGTTAACGCCCGCGCTGGTAATCTCAAACATCACCGGGCTGAATGGCGCGTTAACCAGCGCATCTGAATGCTCGGCCAGATACGCCTTAAACTCGCGCGCGAGACCCTCGTCGGGAACGCGGCAGTTAACCTTGCACACCTCGTGCGCAAGAATATCGGGAAGGCTCTGCGAAAAGTGCATCGTAGGGTCGTTTGCCATGCGAGCACGCATGCCGCGCATGGTAATGCGCTTCACCAGGCCGTCACGGCTAAACGTGGCTTGGCGCTCGGCGCGCGAGCCGGTGATAAACGTGCCGTCGGGCGACGCACAGTCAAAACATATGGTGGGAAAAGCGCGTAGCAGCTCCTCGACCACCGCCGGATCGAGCGGGAACGTCTTGATAACCGCACCGCTACCGTCGCGCACGATTGATCCGTTTGAGCCTACCACCTCGACCGGAATATCCTCAAACCCCTGGTCACGCGCCGACGTTACCGTACGCCCCGTCGCGAGCACCAGATGTGCGCCCACGGCTACGATCTCGCGCGCGGCGGCAAGAATGGTCCGGTCGGTCGCGTGGAACGCATTGAGCAGCGTGCCATCCAAATCGCTCGCGAAGAGCTTGATCATGGGTCCTCCTGGTTCAGCCACGTCGAGGGTGATACATGATACCGTCGCTATCACGTCGACCGAGCGCGCGAAGTCCCGGCCCGCATGGCAGGCGGACGGTGCCGGCAGCCAAACCGCTGCGACACACATACGTCATTCTCGCACGAATCGCTGAACAAGATGATGAGCGTTTAATAAGGCTTGGCGGACATTTTGGCAACCGGCGCCTTTTCGTTCCCGGCGCCTCGACCCTTATCTATCCCAGCGCGACATCCAGGACCATCATGACCACGAAGCCTACGATCACGCCGAGCGTGCCAACGTTGGAATGCTCGCCCAGATGCGCCTCGGGAATGAGCTCCTCGACCACCACGTATATCATCGCGCCCGCGGCAAAGGCGAGAAGCCACGGCATGAAGGGGCTGATCCACCCCGCCGCCAAGACCACGAGGATGCCGAATACGGGTTCGACGATGCCGGAAAGGCTCCCCATGGCGAACGCCTTCGCGCGGCTCATGCCCTCACGACGCAACGGCAGCGAAATGGCAGCGCCCTCGGGAAAGTTCTGCAGGCCTATGCCCAGCGCCAACGCGAAGGCCATGCCCAGATACGCCTCTCCTGCTACCCCCTGCGCCTGCGAAGCCATGGCAAACAGCAGGCCAACGCTCATCCCCTCAGGGATGTTGTGGAGTGTCACAGCGGAAACCAAAAGCGTCGTGCGCTTCCAGCTGGTTTGGATACCCTCGGGCTCATCGCTTTCCGCATGCAAATGCGGCAAGAGCGAATCGAGCGCTATAAGGAACGCGACTCCCAAGAGAAAACCGCCCGCGGCTGGAATCCAGCCGATCTGCCCCATCTCCTCCGCTTGCTCGATGGCGGGGTTCAAAAGCGACCATACGCTGGCGGCGATCATCACGCCCGCGGCGAACCCGAGGAAGATGTGCTGGGTGAGCTTGCCTTTCTCGGGGTCCTTGCCAGTGAAAAACACCACGGCCGAGCCCGCAGTGGTCATGAGCCATGTGAAACCGCAGCCAAACGCGGCCCAAGAGAGTGCCTGCAACGTCGAAGCGTCAAACATATTCGGTCCTTTCGTCTTCACTCATCCTACCCGGTTTACACGAAAGAACCTATTCGGGCCCACAGCGCTCCACAAGAATCCGCCAGGAACGTGCTGATTGATGGGCACCGTTGACATCCCGCCCATCGAGATCTCAACTTTTGGGCACTTCCTTGCGCAGCGGGCGGGTACGGGCGAGCGGGATGGAGGGAAAGGCGCAGCTCAGGGGGCCGGCGGCCTCGCCCTGACCATATTCGGACTCGTCGGTATAGTCGTACATGGGATTCAAGCTGAACATAACGAGGTCGAAGGATCCCGTTGCGAGTAACTCTCGCGCGATATGCAGGCTGTGCGTGGAAAACGCCAGGTGGCGAATGGTGCCATCGGCCTTGCGCGCTTGAGCATAATCCCAGATGCCGCCGTTCATCACATGGTCGAGGTCGGCGTCCTCGTCGATGCAATGGATGAAGCCGAAGTCCGCATAATCGGTGCCGATGGCTGCCAGGCGCTGCTCGAACTCCGCAATAGCCGGCTTGGCGTCCGTGGTCCATCCGTAAGCGCCGCTGCTATACAGCGCGCCGATGTGCACCTGGATATGCACCCGGTCGCGATGACGGCCGAGAACGCGCCCCATCGGATTACGCCTGGCTAATATCCATGCCGAAGAACTCATTGGAAAGCTCGGCGAGCGTGCCGCTCTCGCGCAGCGAGGCGATTGCGTCGTTCATGGCGCTGAGCAGGGATTCCGTAGCCGCCTCACGGCGCAGCGGGAATGCCACATGGGTGGGCTCGCTGTTCTCGGCAGCGATTTTGAGACCGGCCTCGGGATGCTGCTCCATGTAGTCGTAGAACACGACCTCGCCGTTCAGCGTGGCGTCGATGCGCCCTGCCTCGAGCAGTTCAATGGTCTGGTTGAAATCGTCAACGCCGGTATTGGTGGCGCCATAGCTCTCGGCGAGCGTTGCGTAGCTCGATCCCAGCGTGTTCGTCGTCGTCTTGCCGCTGAGGTCGTGCATACTCGCGATATCGGAGTCTTCCGTGGTGATGACCACGATCCGATTGTATGCGTACGGGTCGGTGAACGCGTACTTCTCCTCGCGCTCCGGGGTCACCGAAACACCGTTCGCCATGGTGTCGTAGCGCCCCGAATCGAGACCCGCTAGCAGGCCATCCCATTCGCCTTCTGCGAACTCGGCATCGACGCCCAGCTCTGCCGCGATGGCGCGCGACCTCGATGTCAAAGCCGGTGAGTTCCCCGCCTCGTTGTGGAACGTCCAGGGGCTCCATGTGCCCTCAGTGGCAAACGTCATGCTCCCGCGCTCTTGTATTTGTGCGAGCAGGTCGTCCGAAGCGGCCGCAGAGCCGGAGTCGCCGACGCCCATCGAGCCTGCACCATCACCGTCGCCGCTGCAGCCCGCAAGGCCAGCGAGCGCCGCAAGGGCACCTGCACCCACAATAACTTCCCGGCGGCTCAGGGCCTGATCATGTATCGTGCTAACCATATTCTAGATACAGCGGCAATGCCTCGTACGTGCGCGAAACGATGCGCTGCGTGGCCATGAGCATTTCGAGTACCGTGATGTTCGCAGCAAGCGAGGTATCTTTCACAAGCGAGATGAGCTCGTTGGAAAGCGGCGGGAACGCCGTGCGAAGTGCCTGCGGCAGCACGATGCGCCGCATAACCTGCAGGTAGGTCATTCCCACGCAGTACCCCGCCTCAAGCTGACCCGCCGGCACGCTCTCGAGCGCGCCGCGAATGGTTTCGGCGGAATACGCACTAGGCCATTATCCCGAATTCGAGAAACGGGGTTGGGAGCCGGAACTCTGCATGCCCGACGAGGCCCCGGGGCGAGAGCTCGTCGTCCTGACCGATCCTGATGCCCTCGCCCGCATCCTGGAGAATCTCGTTACCAACGCCGTGCGCCACGGCTCGGACGCGCCGAGGGTCCTCGTGCAGCTCACGGACCGAGGAGAGGCCTCCGTTACGGTCGAGAACCCGGTAGCGAGCACGGCCAGCATCGATACTGCGAGGCTCTTCGACCGCTTCTACCAGGCCGACTCCGCCCGTCACGCCGCCGGAAGCGGCCTTGGGCTCGCCGTCTCGGCCAACCTTGCCCATGCCATGGGCATGGAGCTCACTGCACACCTGAGCGATGCCGCGCCGCGTTCGCTGTCCATCACCCTCACTTGCCCCAGGTAGCGTCGGCCCTCCACATTTTTCGCCCGCGCTGTTCGCAGAGCGTTCACACATCTTGGGCCGGAATGTGAGACACTGGATATTCTCGAAACGGCCAGAGGGGGACGTTTCGCATCGGAGGGTACGGAGCGCAAGCGCATGCTTCTTGAACATATCGCATCACCACAGGACGTGAAGGCGCTCGACGCCGCCGCGCTTCCCCAACTATGCGATGAGCTGCGCACCGCGATCCTGGCCAACTCCGCTGCGATTGGCGGGCACCTGGCCCCCAACCTCGGCGTCATCGAGCTCACCGTCGCGCTGCACCGCGTCTTTGATTCGCCGCACGACAAGATCATCTTCGACGTTTCGCACCAGAGCTATGCCCACAAGGTGCTCACGGGGCGTGCGGCCGCCTTTCTTGATCCCGCGCATTTTGGCGAGGTCTCGGGCTTTTCGAACCCGCGCGAATCCGAGCACGATTTTTTCTCGATGGGCCACACCTCGACCTCCATTAGCCTTGCATGCGGCCTGGCCACGGCACGCGACCTGGCCGGCGAGCACTACGATGTCGTTGCCGTCGTTGGCGACGGCTCGCTTTCGGGCGGGCTTGCGTTTGAGGGTCTCGACAATGCCGCCGTGCTGAACAGCGGCATCGTGATCGTGGTCAACGACAACAACCAGTCCATTGCCGAAAACCATGGTGGCATCTACGGCTGCCTGGCCCGCCTGCGCGCCACGGCCGGCGCGGCGCAGGACAACCTGTTCCGCGCGATGGGCTTTGACTACCGCTACCTCGAAGCGGGCAACGATGTGGAGGCGCTCGTAGCGGCCTTAGCCGAGCTGCGCGGCATCGACCACCCCGTGGTCCTGCATGTGCACACCACCAAAGGCGCCGGCTACGCCCCTGCCGAGCACGCGCCCGAGGCCTGGCACCACGTAGGCGCGTTTGACCTGGCAACCGGCCATAAGAATACCCTCATCTCGGGCGATGTGCCCGCGGGCTCCTATGCCGACATCACGGGCGCCCATCTGCTCGAAGCCATGAAGCGCGACCGCCGCGTTGTGGGCGTCACCGCCGGCGTGCCCTATGTGATGGGCTTTACGCCCGAGCGCCGCGCCGAAGCGGGAGCGCAGTTTGTGGACGTGGGCATTGCCGAGGAACACGCGGTCACCTTTATTACCGCGCTTGCCGCCGGCGGCGCTGCGCCGGTGTTTGGCGTGTACGGCGCGTTTTTGCAGCGCGCCTACGACGAGCTGTGGCATGACCTGTGCCTCAACCGCGAACCGGCCACCATTCTTGACATTGGCGCCTCCGTCTTTGGCGCCTCGGCCGAGACGCACCTCAACTACTTTGACCTCGCCATGCTGGGCGGCCTCCCCAACCTGCGGGTGCTTGCCCCCGTGTGTGTCGAGGAGTACCTGCAGATGCTCGATTGGGCGCTCACGCAGCGCGAGCAGCCGGTTGTCATTCGCGTACCGGGCACCAAACCGCTCTCGAGGCCCGATTTGGTTGCGGATAACGCCGGCTCCAACGCGCTCAGCTTTGACACGCCCGCGTATCAGGTTGTGCGCTCGGGCAGCGATGTGGCCATCCTTGCGCTGGGCGACTTCTTCCCGCTGGGCGAGCAGGTGGCCGACGCCCTTGCCGAGCAGGGCGTCCAGGCAACCCTTATCAACCCGCGCTTTGCGACCGAGTTTGACGAGGAGCTCATTGCCTCCCTGCCCGACCAGCATCGCGTGGTGGTTACCCTCGAAGACGGCGTACGCGCCGGCGGCTGGGGCGAGAAAATCGCACGCCGCCTGGGCACGGCAAACGTATGCGTTCGCTGCTACGGCATCGACAACGCCTTCCACGACCGCATGGCACCGCAGGATCTGCTCGCACAAAACGGCATCACGGTCGCGGGCATTGTTGCCGATATTCAGGGCATGCGCGACCCCCAGCTCCATCAGCAGAACCGCTAGACACACCGGGCGCGGCGACGTCGCGTTCTTCCTGCACTGCGCACCAGCATCGGCCGCTCGGCATACAATAGCCCTGTTGCATGCTGCATGAGGCGCACTGCCGGCGGCCTGCTTCGTAACATCAAACCATGCTCCTTAACTACAGACCGCCCGGCAACGCATCTCCACACAGAACGAAGGGATCGACCATGAAAGTCATGCTTGTCAACGGCAGCCCGCACAAGAACGGCTGCACCAACCGCGCGCTCGAAGAGGTTGCTCGCACGCTTGAGACCGAAGGCGTTGAAACCGAGATCTTTTGGCTTGGCCGCAAGCCAGTGGGCGGTTGCATAGCCTGCGGTGCCTGCTCCACTAAGGGGGCCTGCGTGTTTGATGACGTGGTCAACGAGTTCCGCTCCAAGGCCGTCGCAGCCGACGGTTTTGTGTTTGGCGCACCCGTACACTACGCACATGCCGGCTCCTCGCTTCTTGGCTTCATGGACCGCCTCTTTTACTCCGATGGCCGCGCCGGCAACCCCAGCAGCTTCCGCAACAAGCCCGCGGCTGCCGTGGTGAGTGCGCGCCGTGCAGGCACCACTGCGGCGTTTGACGACATCACCAAGTTCTTCACCATCTCGCAAATGCCCATCGTGAGCTCGCGGTATTGGAACATGGTGCACGGCAACTCCGCCGAAGAGGTCGAGCAGGACAAAGAGGGTCTGTGGATCATGCGCCAGCTCGGCCGCAACATGGCGTGGATGCTCAAGTGCCTTGAGGCGGGCCGCGCCGCAGGCATTGAGCCGCCCGCGCAAGAAGCCGGCGAGATGACGAACTTCATTCGCTAGCGCATGAGACGACGGCAAGCGCGCTGCCCCTCCTATCGCCGCAGCTGCCAACCGCCGCCGCAGTTTCTATGCTAGTTTGCACGCGAAGCACCGAGCTTCCGCTCTTTCGTGTTCGCTTTGGCATAGAAGATTCTCATACAGAATCAACCGCAGCCTTGCGCATCGCAGTACACTAATGCGCAGATTATCCCGCCATCAAAGGAGATGCATATGCTCAGGATTGGATTGCTTACGAGCGGCGGCGACTGCCAGGCGCTCAACGCCACCATGCGCGGCATCGTCAAGACGCTCGTCAACCGCAGCAAGGAGCCCGTGGAGATCTACGGCTTTGAGAACGGCTACCAGGGCCTGATCTACGGGCGCTACCGTCGCATGACCGCGCGCGATTTTAGCGGCATTCTCACCCGCGGCGGCACCATCCTGGGAACGAGCCGCACCCCGTTCAAGCTGCTCGACACCCCGGGGGCCGACGGTGTGGAAAAGGTCCCCGCCATGATCAAGACGTACAAGTCGCTTGAGCTCGACTGCCTGTTCATGCTCGGCGGCAACGGCTCCACCAAGACCGCCAATCGCCTGCGCGCAGAGGGCCTCAACATCATCGCGCTGCCCAAGACCATCGACAACGACACCTGGGGCACCGAGATGACCTTTGGCTTTACGAGCGCCGTGGACGTTGCCACCAAATGCATCGACGACATTCACACCACCGCGAGCTCGCACGGCCGCGTGTTTGTGATCGAGATCATGGGTCACAAGGTCGGCTGGATTCCGCTGTACGCGGGCGTGGCCGGCGGTGCAGACGTCATCCTGATCCCCGAGATCCCCTACGACATGAAGAACGTCATCGCCACCATCGAGCAGCGCATGAAAACCGGCAGCCGCTTTACCATCATCGCCGTAGCCGAGGGCGCCATCTCCAAGAAGGACGCCAAGCTGTCCAAGAAGGAGTACAAGAAGAAGGTCGCCGCGCGCACCTCGCCTTCGATTGTGTACGACATTGCCAAGGAGATCGAGGAGAAGACCGGCCGCGAGACGCGCGTTGCCATTCCCGGCCACACGCAGCGTGGCGGCGAGCCCGATGCTCAGGACCGCGTGTTTGCCACGCAGTGCGGTGTTGAGGCGGCGCTTGGGTGCCTCGAGGGCAAGTTTGGCTACATGATCGCGCGCGTCGGCGGCAAGATGACGCGCGTGCCGCTTGAGGAGGTTGCCGGCAAGCTTAAGTACGTCGACCCCGAGAGCGACCTGGTGCGCGAGGCAAAGGCGCTCGGCATCAGCTTCGGCGACGAGTAAGCGCGCGCCCCGTTCTCCACGGCGCACCCATGCCCCGCTGCGGACTGGCCGGTCCAACGGCTCCCCCGCAGCGGGGCATTTTTGTGCCCCGCGCACCGTGCCCCGCACACCGCGCTCAGCCGCACACCAAAGCCTGGGACGCCTCGCCGGCGACGCGGCCCCGTCCACTGCTCGACAATTTGCCGCCGCGCGTCGAGCACTTCTCGCGCCCGCTTCGCACGGCCACTATACTACGGGTAAACAACATGCTGTCGAGCACTCTCGCAGCACATCACCGCAGCTCAACAGGGTAGGACGGGCCCATGGCATACATCGAGTTCAGCGACGTCGTCAAAACGTACGGAACCGGCGAGGCGCACATCAACGCGCTCGACGGCGCAAGCTTTACGGTCGAGCAGGGCGAGCTCGCCGTCATTTTGGGCGCGTCGGGCGCGGGCAAAACCACGGCCCTCAACATCTTGGGCGGCATGGACGCGGCGACGTCCGGCACCGTTATGGTCGACGGCCGCAACATCACGCACGCCACCGAGCGCGAGCTCGTGGAGTACCGCCGCACCGACGTGGGATTTGTCTTTCAGTTTTACAACCTCGTGCCCAACCTCACCGCGCTCGAAAACGTCGAGCTCGCCGCGCAGGTGTGCCCCAACGCCCTCGACGCAGCCGAGTCACTCGCCAAGGTGGGCCTCGCCGAACGCCTGGGCAACTTCCCCGCCCAGCTCTCGGGCGGCGAGCAGCAGCGCGTCTCCATCGCGCGCGCCATTGCCAAGAACCCCAAGCTCTTGCTCTGCGACGAACCGACCGGAGCGCTCGACTACCAAACGGGCAAGCAAATCCTGCAGCTGCTGCAAGACACGTGCCGCCGCGACGGCATCACCGTCATCATCATCACGCATAACTCGGCGCTCGCGCCCATGGCTGACCGCCTCATCCGCTTCAAAAGCGGCCGCGTGACCGACCTGCAGCTCAACGCACACCCCACGCCCATCGCCAACATTGAGTGGTAGGCGTCATGAGGGCCTTTAGCAAGGACATACGACGCACCATCGGCGGCAGCAAAAAGCGCTATCTCTCGCTCGTGGCCATTTGCGCCCTCGGTGCGACCATGCTCACGGGCCTCTCGATCGCCTGTCTCGACCTACGCAGCGCTGCCGAGGCCCTCTACGACCGCCAGCATCTCTTTGACATCTCGGTGCAGTCGACCCTGGGCCTCACGCAGGACGATGTGGACGAGCTGTCGCAGGTAGAAGGCGTGTCACAAGCCGAAGGCGGCTATGAGATCGAAACCTATACAGAGGTCGACGGCACGCGCGCCACCGTGATGCTCAAGAGCCTGCTCGATTCGGGCATGAACGAACCGTATGTGGTGGAGGGCGAGCTCCCCGACGCGCCCAACGAGATTGCGGTGACCGAGAATTACCTGCATGAAGCCAACAAAGCCATCGGCGACACGGTGACCTTTGAAGATGCCGTTGCCGACGACCCCACCGGCCTTTCGGACCTCGATACCAGCGTAGATGCGACGGATGAAGCGGAGGGGACCGAGGACAGCGCGGGCGATGCGCGGGACAGCACGCGGGACGACGCGGGCGATGCGCGGGACAGCACGAACGGCGCGCAGGACGACGCGAACGGCGCGCAGGACACCAGCGAGGGCGCCGACGACCCGCTTATCCCCGGCGGCACGTACATCATTGTGGGCACGGTCATCGACCCCGCCAACATCACCCAACCCGAGGGCCCCGTGGCGTTCCGCGCGAGCACCTCGAGCGATTACACCTTCTTTGTGAGCCCCACCGCCGTTGCCGATACCAGCTCATATACCGTGGTTTACCTGGCTGTTTCGGGCACCGAGGGACTCTCCTCGTATTCAGACGCCTACCAGGAGCGCGTGGACGAGGTCCAAAGCCACGTTGAGGACCTGGCGCCCCAGCGCGAGCGCGCCCGTACCGAGGGCATCAAAAACGACGCCTTGGACGAGATTGCCGCGAGCGAGGCAGACGCCAACGAGCAGCTGGCCGACGCCGAGCAAGAACTCAACGACGGGCAGGCCACCATCAACAAAAGCCTTGCCGACACCCTTGCTGGCCAGCGCGAGCTCGACACGCAGCGGGCCCGCGCTCTCGCCGAGCTTGACGATGCGCAAGCCACCATCGACGCCAACCGCGCCACCCTCACGAGCGGTGCCGCCAGCCTAGCCGCCGGACAGCAGGAGCTCGCTGCCAACGTGCAGACATTTAACGCCGCCCTGCCCGCGGCAGAGCAAAAGCTGCGCGATGGCCAGACGCAGCTCGATGCGGCGCGCGACACCTTCTACCAAGAAACACTCCCCGGGCTCGAAGCCAAGCGCAGCGAGGTGCAGCAGGGCATTGACCAGCTCACGCCCGCGGTGGCACAGCTTGATGGCTCGGCCGAACAACTCGCCCAAGGCCTTTCTGCCCTGGCCGCCGCGCCCGAGGTCGCATCCATCCCCGGCATGGCTGACCAGCTGAACACCCATGCGGCGCAGCTAACCTCCGCATGGGAGGCCGTCCAGGCGGCAAGCGCAAGCGACGAAGAAGCCGCCGTGAGCGCCTATGCCCAGGCAGCCACCGATGCGGCCAATACGCTCAGCACGTTTACTCCTGTCATCGACGCACAACTTGCCAGCATGGCCCAGCAGATCGAAGCCGCTAGTGAGCAGCTTGCCGCCCTTGACGAGCAGCTTCAGGGCTACGACGCGACCATCGCGCAGCTGCAGACGGACCTCGCCGCGCGTGACGAGCAGCTGGATGGCCTCGCCCCAGACGACCCCGCGCGCGCTGAGCTTGAGGCCCAACGCGACGATTTGAGCGCACAGCTCACCCAGGCGCAAACGGAGCAGCAAGATCTGCAAGCACAGCGCGACACCGCCGCGCAAGCCAAAGAGCAGCTGCAAGAGCAGCACACCACCTGGTCTGGCTACCAAACAAACATGCAGTCCATCATCGACTTTGCCGACCCCGCAAACGAGCACAACGCCACCGCTGTGGCACAGGCGCGCGTGACCTACGGCGGCCAGCTTGCCCAGGCGCAGGCGGCGAAGGAACAGCTCGCCAGCGCTATAAGCACCGCAAAAGAGCAGGCAGAAGCCGAGTTTATCACGCAGCAGCGTGCCATCGACAACGGATGGAACGCACTGTGGAACGGCTATGACCAGCTCGTTGCCGCGCAAAAGGTGCTGGACCAAAACGCGCGCACCATTGCCTCGGGCATGGCGCAGCTCAAAGCCGGACAGGCCGAGCTTGATGCCCAGCGCACCGCGGCGCTCGCCCAGCTTGATGACGCGCAGCAGCAGATAAATGATGGCTTGGCCCAGCTTGCCGACGCGCAGGCCGAGCTCGACGAGGGCCGCGCCACCTTTGAGCAGGAGCGCGCCGATGCCCAGCAGCAGATTGCCGATGCCCGCGCGCAGGTTGCCGAGGTCGAGGACGCCACCTGGTACGTGCAGGACCGCAGCGCCCTCGGCAGCTTTTCGAGCGTCGACTCCGATGCCTCGTCCATCGAGGCCATCGCCCGCATCATCCCTATCATCTTCTTTGTGGTCGCCATTCTGGTGAGCCTCACCACCGCCACGCGTATGGTCGAAGAGGAGCGTGGACTCATTGGCCTCTACAAGGCGCTCGGCTACTCCAACGCGCGCATCCTCTCCAAATACCTCATCTACACCGCCTCCGCCGCGCTCGTGGGCGGCATCATCGGTGACGTTGCTGGCTTTGTGGCCATCCCCTACGTGCTGTTTTACATTTTTAAGGCCATGTACCTGCTGCCGCTCTTTAGCCTGCATTTTGAGCTGTTTTACGCGGCGCTTGGCATCGTGGCGTTTGTTGTTGGCATTGCCGGCTCCACGTTTATCACCTGCCGCAACGACCTGCGCGAATCCCCCGCATCGCTCATGCGGCCGCGCGCGCCGCGTGCCGGATCGCGCATCTTCCTCGAGCATATCCGCCCGCTCTGGCGCCGCATGAGCTTCCTCAACAAGGTCACCGCGCGCAACCTCTTTCGCTACAAGAAGCGTCTTGCCATGACCATCTTTGGCATTATGGGCTGTACGGCACTCCTCATCTGTGGGTTTGCCATTAAGAATACGGTCGAGCTGCTCGCGCCGCGCCAGTACGAGCAGATTTACCGCTACGACCTCATGACAGCAACCTCTGCGGACGATTATAAAAACGCGCTGGCCGTGCTTGAAAATTCGGGCGAGGTAACCGATCTTGAGTCCATTGGCGTTGACAACATTACCGTCGAGCATGGCGGCACCAAGGAAAGCATGCAGCTCTACGTGATTCCGCGCGGGCGCTCGATCAGCGACTACGTCTCGCTGCAGGAACTTGACGGCACACCCATCAATCTTGACCAGGCGGGCGTGGTTATGACCAACAACGCTGCAACCGCGCTGGGACTTGATGCGGGCGAACAGGCCGAGGTTACCACTTCGGCACTCAACAAGGCCGCGGCGCTGGTGGCGACCATCACCCGCAACTACCTGGGCAACGCCGTTTACATGACGGAGGATGCATACGAAGACCTGTTCGGTCCACTTGAGCTCAACGGCTTTTACGCTCATTTAACCGGCGACGATACCGCCCAACGTGCGTTTGCCGACGAGCTTGAGAGCAACGAGCTCTTCTTGAGCGTGACGAGCGTAGCCCAGATGCGCGAGCAGTTTGAGCAGAGCTTCACGCTCATTAACGTGGTGGTCTACATGGTCATCGGTCTGGCGGCGGGGCTCGCCTTCGTGGTGCTGTTCACGCTTTCGACCGTCAACATCGGCGAGCGCGAGCGCGAGATTGCCACCATCAAGGTGCTCGGCTTCCGCCCGGGCGAGGTGCGCACGTACATCAACAAAGAGACGCTCGTACTTACCGGGCTCGGCATCCTGGTGGGTCTGCCCGCCGGCTGGGCGCTCTCCGAGAGCTTCACCTACATCCTTAAAATGCCGTCCATCTACTTTGACGTCGTGGTCGACCCGTGGTGCTACGCACTGGCGGCGGCGTTCTCCATCGTGTTTGCGCTGGCCGTGAGCCTCATCACCAACCGCATGCTCGCCCGCATCAACATGGTCGAAGCCCTCAAGAGCCCCGAATAAGGGGTTGGTTGGGGACGTGTTCGTTCAACCCATTTCAACCCCTGGCTGGACACAGGTGAAATAGGTGAAATTACCTCTGTCCTCATCTCACATAAGGGGTTGGAACGACCCCGTCCCCAACCAACCCCTACACGAGGAGCTTGAGGATCTGGACAGCGTTGGTGGCGGCACCCTTGCGAATCTGGTCGCCGCAGCACCAGAAGGTGATGCCGCGCGTAGCCTCGGGGTTCGAAATGTCGCGACGCACGCGACCCACCCACACAAGGTCCTGGTCAGAGGTATCGATCGGCATGGGGAAGCAATCGTGTGCATTAGCGGCATCGCGGTCGTCTACGAGCTTCACGCCCGGGGCCGCAGCCAGCGCCGCGCGCGCCTCCTCAACGGTAATATCGCGCTCAAACTCAAGCGTAATGCTCTCGGAATGCGAGCGCAGCACCGGCACGCGCACGCACGTGCAGTTCACGCGGAGCTCCGGCAGGTGCATAATCTTACGACCCTCGTTTTGGAGCTTCATCTCCTCGGAGGTGTAGCCTTCCTCGTTAAAGCCGCCGATCTGCGGGATCAGATTGCTCACGAGCTGTGCCGCGAACGTGTGCGGCTCCGGCAGCTCCTCGCCACGGCCGAGCGCCGCAATCTGCGCCTCAAGCTCGGCCATACCCGGCGCGCCCGCGCCACTTGCTGCCTGGTACGTTGACACCACCATGCGCGTCACGCCCGCAAGCTGATGGAGCGGCCACGTGGGCACAAGCCCGATGATGGTCGCACAGTTGGGGTTCGCGATAATGCCCTTGTGCCAAGCCACGTCGGCGCCGTTGATCTCGGGCACCACGAGCGGCACCTCGGGGTCCATGCGGAACGCGTGGCTGTTGTCCACCACCACAGCGCCGGCCTTCACGGCCTCCGGCAGCAGCTGCTTGGCAACGGCATCGTCCGCCGCGCCGAGCACAAAGTCGCATCCCTCGAATGCCGCGGGAGTTGCCTCTTGAATGGTAATCGTCTGGCCGCGGAACTCGACCGTCTTACCCGCACTGCGCGCGCTTGCCAGCAGGCGCAGCTCGCCAACGGGAATCTCCTGCTCGTCCAAGCATTGGAGCATCTGCGTGCCCACCGCACCCGTCGCACCCAGGATGGCAATCGTGTACTGCTTCATGAGGTCCTCCCGTTGCGCGCCTGCATCATGCGCCCAGCGCGTTCCTACGCGGGTTCATAGAGCCGCGTTTGTCCAGTTAGGTGAGTGTACCGTGCCCATGTTTCCATTTGGAAAACAAGCATCGCCAGCGGGGGCAAGCAAACCGAGCGTCGTCGTCTCACACGCAACAAGCAGGCCTGGCACCACTGTCCCGAGCCACCATTGCCGCCCGGGGCAGCACCACTGTCCCGGGCCACCATCGCCTCCCCGAACCAGCACCACCACCCCGCGGCTATGCCTGATCCGTGAGCACGGCGGCCTCGGCGCGCGCGGCTTCCTCGGCGCGCTTAAGGTCCGAAAGCTCCAGCAGGTGATCGCCGTCCGAGAATGCCCGGTAGATGGCGCGAATCGCGTGCTCGAAGTCCTCGTCGCGCACGCCCACGATAATGTTGATCTCGTCCGAGCCCTGCGCGATCATGCGAATCGAGATGCCCTCCTGGCCGAGTGCCGCAAAGAGCGAGCCCGACACGCCCGGGCGGCCGATCATGTTGCGGCCCACGGTCGAGATGAGCGCCAGATCGTCCACGACCTTGATCTTGTCGGGTGCAACGTCGGTCTTGATGTCCGCCACAATGGACCACAGCGAGTCCTTAACGTCGGCGCCCTGCACCACCACGGCAAATGAATCGATACCCGAGGGGATGTGCTCAACCGACACGCGATAGCGCTCAAAAATCGAGAGCACACGACGGATGAAGCCCACCTCGTTGGACATGTGGTCTTTAAAGATATGCACCGCCACAAAGTTGCGCTTGCCCGTCACGCCCGTGATGATGGGCTCGTCCGACACGTAGTCCTCGCGATCCGAAATGATCGTGCCCGGATCAAGCGGGCGGTTGGTGTTTTTCACCGCGATGGGAATGCCCGCCTCCATGACGGGGAACACGGCCTCCTCGTGCAGAACGCTCGCGCCCATATACGAGAGCTCACGCATCTCCTGGTAGGTGATACGGCTAATGGGCTGCGGCTTTTCCACAATGCTCGGGTCGGCAGACAAGAAGCCCGAGACATCGGTCCAGTTCTCGTACAGATCAGCGCCGAGACACTTGGCAAGAATCGAACCCGAGATATCGCCACCGCCGCGGTCGAGCAGCTTGATCTGCCCCTCGCGCGTGGCGCCGTAAAAGCCCGGCATCACAAAACCGCCGGGGATGCCGCGCTCCTGAACCAGCGCGTGCGTGCGCGTCATAGAGAGCGTGCCGTCATGATGGAAGGCCACCACGTCGGCCGCGTCGAGAAACGGCAGCCCCAGGTACTCGGCCATAAGCTGCGCCGTAAAGTACTCGCCACGGCTCACGAGTTCCTCGGTCGAGAGCTCGCCGGCCTTGGCCTTCTGGGCAAACTGGGCAAACTCGTCGCGAATGGGATAGCTGAGCTCCAGCTCGTCCGCAATGGCAAAGTAGCGCTGGGCGATGTCGTTCAGCAGGTCGTCGCACGACACGTGGTAGCGCACGTGCGCAGCCACGAGGTAGAGCAGGTCCGTCACCTTAGCGTCGGACTTGTACCGACGGCCGCACGCCGAAACCACCACAAACCGACGGGCAGGATCGGCGTCAACGATCTTTTTAATCTGGCGGAAGTGCTTGGCGTCGGCCACCGATGAGCCACCAAACTTGGCAATCTTAATCATAACGAAGTGGTTACCTTTCTGACCCAGCCGCCGGCCACGCGCACGCTCTGATACCATGGGCATACTGCTATCACCGGGGCTAACGAGGAGCTTCATATGAATTCGTATCATAGTACACGTTCACGCGCCGCGTCGTGCACAGCTAAGGAAGCGATTCGCACAGGAATTGCACCGGATGGCGGGCTGTTTGTCTCGGACGAGCTCGGCTCGGCAAAACTCGACGTAGCGGGCTTGGCCGATAAATCCTATGCGCAGATCGCGCGCGACGTGCTGCAGATGTTACTACCTGATTACACAGCGGACGAGATTGCCGCTTGTGTGGACGAGGCGTATACCGGCACGTTTGCCTCGGCCGAGATAACGCCCCTCGTGCCGCTGGCCACGCCCGACGCGGCGCATGCGGGTGCCGACGCGGCCGGCTCGGACGCTGACGCGGCCGGCGTGAGCACGCCCTACGTGCTCGAACTCTTCCATGGCCCCACGAGCGCCTTCAAGGACGTAGCGCTCCAGATGCTGCCGCGGCTCATGGCGCGCACGAGCGACAGCGCGAACGCGGCGGGCAACGGCTCCACGAGCGACGCAACGAGCGCCAACGATAGCGCCGGGGCTCAGCCGTCCGAGAAGATCATGATCGTAACCGCCACCTCAGGCGACACGGGCAAAGCGGCGCTAGCCGGCTTTGCGGACGCCCCCGGCTGCGGCATCACCGTCTTTTACCCCGAAGGCAAGGTCAGTCACGTGCAGGAGCTGCAGATGACCACGCAAGCCGGCAGCAACGTGGTTGTTTGCGGCGTGCGCGGCAACTTTGACGACGCGCAGAGCGCCGTAAAGCGCATCTTTGCCGACCGCGCGCTCGCCGACCGCTTGGCCGCGCAGGGCGTGGTGCTCAGCAGCGCCAACTCCATCAACGTGGGGCGCTTGGTGCCGCAGGTCGTGTACTACTTTGCCGCATATGCGCAGCTCTTGCGCACGGGCGCCATCGCCGCGGGCGACGCCATTGAGTTCTGCGTGCCCACGGGCAACTTTGGCGACGTACTCGCCGGCTACTACGCCAAGCTCCTGGGCCTGCCCGTGGCAAAGCTCATCGTGGCGAGCGACAAGAACAACGTGCTCTACGACTTCTTGACCACCGGCGTCTACGACCGCAAGCGCCCGTTTTTCACCACCATCTCGCCGAGCATGGACATCCTTATCTCGAGCAACCTCGAGCGCATGCTCTATTACCTGAGCGACGGCGACTGCGAGCTCGTGGCGTCGCTCATGGACCAGCTGGCCCGCGAGGGCCGCTACGAGGTGCCGGACGAGCTACTCGCCCGCATCCAAAGCGTGTTTGCCTGCGGCTGGGCCGATGAAGACGAGGTGCGCGCGGCCATTGCCGACTGCTGGAACAGCCACCACTACCTTATTGACCCGCACACCGCCTGCGGCTACCACGTGCTTGAGCAGGTGCCCGCTACAGCCGGCGCCTGCGCTCGTGTGCTGCTCTCTACGGCGAGCCCGTACAAGTTCCCGCGCGCCGTGGCCGAATCGCTCAAGCTCGATGTTCCCGCCGACGACTTTGCCTGCATGGACGTGCTGGCAGAGGCAACCGGCACCACCCCGCCCGCGCAGCTCGCAAACCTCAAGCAGGCCGCCGTGCTGCACGACGACGTGGTGGACGTGGATGGCATGGCAGCCTACGTGGAGCACGCCTGCCAGGCGAAATGAGGACAGAGGTAATTTCACATGATCAAAGTCACGGTACCGGCCACGAGCGCTAACCTGGGCATTGGGTACGACACACTTGGCATGGCCGTCTCACTGTATTCGCACTTTACCTTTGACCACGCCGACAAGCTCACCATCACGGGCTGTCCGGAGGAGTTTCGCAACCGCGACAACATGGTCTACGTGGCCTTTGAGCAGGCGCTTGAGCGGTGGGGCATGGAGCCCTTCCCCATGAGCATCGACATTCAGACCGAGATTCCCGTCGCACGCGGCCTGGGCTCCAGCTCGACCTGCGTGGTCGCCGGCATCATGGGTGCCGCGGCGCTCACCCGCCACACCGTGACGCGCGAGGAGCTCGTCGCCATGGCAACCGAGCTCGAGGGGCACCCCGACAACGTGGCCCCCGCGCTTCTGGGTGCGGCCGTGTGCTCCTTTACGCCCGCGGGCGAGCTGCCGCGCTGCCTGCGCTACAACGTGAGCGATCGCCTGCGCTTTATCACCATCATTCCGCCCTACGAAGTGCACACGAGCGAGGCGCGCAAGGTGGTGCCGCAGGAGGTGCCGCTCAGCACCGCCGTGTGGCAGATGGGCCGCATCGCCGGGCTAACGCGCGGGCTCGAGACGGGCGATCTTGACCTTATTGCCGCTGCCAACGACGACCGCTTGCAGGAGCCGTACCGCCGCAAGCTCATCCCCGACTACGACGCCATCCGCGCCACCTGCCTCGACGGCGGCGCAAAGACCCTCTGGATCAGCGGCTCGGGCTCCACGCTCATGGCCGTCACCGACGACACCATCGTGGCCAAGTTCCTGCAGGTCCGCCTGCGCGAGCAGTTCCCCGCGTGCGAGACGCACATCCTGACGTGCGACACCCAGGGCGCCCAGATCGAGTATCTGTAGCCGCGCCACGTAGCACTAGACCCCACGTACTAGACCCCACGTACCAGACCTCACGTACCAGACCTCACGTTCGGGCGGATTTTACGTATATAAGTGGTTGATCATGGCTTTATATACGTAAAAAGCGCCCGAACTATAAACGGCCCCGCCCGGGTGCGGCGCAGACTTACATCACGGGAGCACGTCGTGAACGGGTGCGAACTCGTATCACGGATGCCCGTCGTGAACGGGCGCGGTCTCGCATCACGAATGCGCCTCGCGGGCTGGCACCCCGCCGGTCGATGCCACGCGGGCGGTGTGGCCTGGACACGACGACATGGTAGGATAGGGCGGACGAAAGAAGGCCACATGTCCACCTCCTCCCCCGCATCGCGCAGCGCTCGCAAACCAAAGCCGCACAGCAAGAAACCCGCGCACGCCTCTACCAGGCCCAAAAAGTCCGGTCACGGCGGTGCCGCGGCATCCGGCTCCAGCCGCCCCAAAGCGCACGGCTCCAGCGGCGCTGCGAAGCTCGGCTCCAACGACCCCGCGGCGCCCGGTCCTAACAGGCCCAAAGCACCCGGCTCCGCGGCGCCCGATTCTAGCAGCTCCGCGACACGCGGCCCCAGCGAGCCCAAAGCACTTGACCCCACCGGGCCCACGGCGCTCGGCCTGACGCGCGCGGATTTCCTGCCCACCACGCGCGTGGACATGCAGGAGCGCGGCTGGGACCAGTGCGACTTCGTCTACATCTGCGGCGACGCCTACGTTGACCACCCGAGCTTTGGCGCGGCCATTATCTGCCGTCTGCTCGAAGCGCATGGTTACAAGGTTGGATTTATCGCCCAGCCCGACTGGCGCGACCCTAAGAGCGTCACCATCCTCGGCGAGCCGCGCCTGGCCTTCCTGGTTTCGGCGGGCAATATGGACTCCATGGTCAACCACTACAGCGTGAGCAAGCACCGCCGCCGTACCGACGCCTACACGCCCGGCGGGCGCATGGGTGCTCGGCCGGACCATGCCGCCATCGTGTACGGCAACCTCATCCGCCGCACCTTCAAGCACACGCCCATCATTCTCGGCGGCATCGAGGCGAGCCTGCGCCGTCTTGCGCACTACGACTACTGGCAGGACCGGCTCAAGCGCTCCGTGCTGCTCGACTCCGGCGCCGACCTCATTATCTACGGCATGGGCGAGCGCCCCATCATCGAACTTGCCGAAGCACTCGACGCGGGTCTCCCCATCGAGCAGATTACCTACATCGATGGCACCGTTTACCGAACGCGCTCGCTCGACGAGGTCTACGACGCCATCGAACTCCCTAGCTGGGACGAGCTCGAAGCCGATCGCCTCACCTATGCCCGCAGCTTCAACACGCAGTACGAAAACATGGACCCATTCAGCGGGCACCGGCTCGTGGAGCCCTACCCGCACGATGTCTACGTGGTGCAGAACCCACCAGCCAAGCCGCTTACCACCGCGGAATTTGATGAGTCGTACGACCTTCCCTACACGCGCACCTACCACCCGGATTACGAGGCGGCAGGCGGCGTACCCGCACTCAAAGAGGTCAAAATGAGCCTCATCTCCAACCGCGGATGCTTTGGCGAGTGCAGCTTCTGCGCGCTCACCTTCCACCAGGGGCGCATCGTGCAGGCGCGCAGTCACGAGAGCCTGCTAGCCGAGGCGCGGCGCATCACACAAGAGCCCGACTTCAAGGGCTACATCAACGACGTGGGCGGCCCCACGGCGAACTTCCGCCAGCCGGCATGCAAAAAGCAGCTCACCCACGGTGCATGCGTGCACAAGCGCTGTCTGTGGCCCAAGGTTTGCCGCAGTATGAAGGTCGACGAAAGCGACTACGTACAGCTTCTACGCGAACTGCGCGCGCTGCCCGGCGTGAAGAAGGTCTTTGTGCGCAGCGGCATCCGCTTCGACTACCTGCTGGCCGACCCCGATCCAAACAAGACGTTCTTGCGCGAGCTCTGCGAATACCACGTTTCGGGCCAGCTCAAGGTAGCGCCGGAGCACGTGAGCGACGCCGTGCTGAGCGTGATGGGCAAGCCGAGCCGCGCCGTCTACGACCGCTTTGTGAGCGAGTACCGCGCTATGAACCGCGAACTCGGGCGTGACCAGTACCTGGTGCCCTACCTTATGTCAAGCCATCCGGGGTCCACGCTCAAAGAAGCTGTTGAGCTGGCCGAATATGTGCGCGACATGGGCTATAACCCCGAGCAGGTGCAGGACTTCTACCCCACGCCGAGCACCATGAGCACCTGCATGTATTACACCGGCGTTGACCCGCGCACCATGGAGCCCGTATACGTGCCCAAAACCGCACATGAAAAAGCGCTCCAGCGGGCGCTCATCCAGTATCGCAACCCCGATAATTACGAGCTGGTGCGCGAGGCACTCCAAAAGGCCGGCCGCACCGACCTGATTGGCTATGGGCCAAAATGCCTGATAGCGCCGGTCAAGGGGCAGCGGCCCCACGGTCCGGGCAAGCGCGCTCGTGGGCGCGGAAGCAACTCGAGCCGGCCGGGCTCGACCAAGCGCGCCGAGGTGGAGTGCCGCGACCGAAAGCATAACCAGGCAAACACGCGCGACGACCGCGGCCGCGCGCACGTTCCCCGTCCCAAGGGACACAACAAGAGCGCAGGGGGCTCACCGTCCTTTGGCGATGCTGGAAAACGCGGTTCCAGCGCCATCGGCCGCAATCGAGCAGGTCAGGGGCGTGAAGCCAACCGCGGCGGCCATCGGGGATAACGGGGCGTCGCTCCAAGCCACACCCCAGGCGCAAGGCTTTCGCACCATGAGGAGAGCGACCATCACACCTTCCTCAGCGCGATGGCCTTCAGAGTTGAAGCCAAGCGCACTAACCTCGACCCACAAACTCAAATCAAGCAGCAGCTCAGCAACGGTGTAATCGAGCCAATTGTTCAGAAACGACGGCAACGGGCATCTTTCCATGTTCCCCGCACAAACACGTCACCTCGACGTGATGCTCAATCGCATTACACTTAGAATCGCCCATATCGCGTCGCGCGACCCTTGCCTATGCGACGAACGATGCCGCGCTTCTCTAAGCGGGCGAGCGCACGCACAACAGTGCTCCTCGATGTGCCAAGCTCTTCCGCAAGCTCGCGCGCGCTCAACTCGGAATGAGAACCGAGTGCCGACACGAGGCGTTTTTCATCTTCATCGAGGGAAAATCCAGCTTCAAGAACCGGAAGCGTTACCTTGATGGCATGCTGTGATATGTCGAACAAGGGCTGCTGTAGGGCACCTCTATACGCACGGCGGATGCTCTGGATGCCTGTCCCCAGGCGCTCGATAATCCCCAGACGCAAGAACACGTAGGCAAGCGTGGTGTTTCGCGGAACCGAAATACCGCCTTTGAGATAAAGCTGTTCATCGATTCCGCTCGGCAGTCCGCCGGGCGACACAATCTCCACGCGATCTTGGTACAGGGAGAGAACCACCCGGGCATCAACATACCAAAGCCTGTGCACCAGCGCATTTGCAACCGCCTCGCGAAACGACGCCTCTGGAATGAGAGCCACCCGCTCACGCTCCATGCCCTGCACCCGCTCGACATAGTAGTTCGCACGAAACGCTGCGACCGTCTCGTCAAGCAACTTGAGAGCCGACACACCTTCGCATGTCTCCCTCTGATGGATGGAGCGCTCATCAGCGGCATAGCGAACGATGTCAACGCCAGGCATGTCGTTCTTATCTGCTAATATCGCCGCAGCGTTGTTGAAGCGCCCAGCGCGATACAACCCGAGCGTTGTCAGAACTTCCCTGTCTATTTCCCCAATACCAAGCGCATGGCGCAGACGCTCCGAGAGCAGTTCAAAGGTGAGGTCTTGACGCGGAGAATCCATATCGTCATACGAGCGCGGCGACCCCTCGATTGCAAGTTGACGCAGCTCGACACGATCGACGGGCACCGTCGCAGTATCCATGCGCCGATACGCCTTCCCCGAACACAGATACGGCTTATCCGCGCCCTCGAATACCGTGAGCGCAACGATATCTTTACCGCCAATTCGCTCCGTTTCCAATAAGAAACGTGGCCGGGGATCGAGGGCATCGTTGATTGCGTTCTCGATGGACAACCTTGTCTCGCTCGGGTTTTGCACGCCGGAGATCGTCCCATCGTCCCGTATGCCGAACAGGATGCGACCCTCACCAAAATTCGCGAATGCACTCACCGTTTTGAGAAAGGACCTTGAAACCTTCTCCTTCAACTCCAAATCAGCAGATTCCCGCATGACGGCCTCCGTGAATGCGTGTCGTTTCGCATTGCATCGATTGATGAGAAATAGATTTTCTCGTCAAATAGTATGACGAGAAATACTAATCTCGTCAATTTAATTGACTCGATTCTCGATTTCTCGTCATAGTGGCATGGCTATTGTCCGCGGCGCACCAACTGGTGCTTTCACGTCTCGCGTGACACTTCAACGTCAAGTGCTGACTTATCGCTACAGACGCACCGTCACGACACCACGTTGTGGGCATCTCGCTACAAACACGCCTCCTCGATGCGGCGCTTGAGCCGGTCAATGCCGAGGCCGGTTTCGGAGCTCGTGACCAACACGTCATCGGCAGGAATATTCAGCTGCCGCTTGATAGCCGCTGCCTGCTGGCCCTGCTTGCTGCGGCTCAGCTTATCGGCTTTGGTGAGCGCCACCACAAAGGGGAACCCGCCCTCCTGCAAAAACTCGATCATCTGGTGGTCAAGCGCGCTCGGATCATGCCGAATGTCCACCAGCGACACAACCAAGTTAAAACTGCGCTCCAAATCAAAGAAGTCGCCGATCAGACGCGCCCAGCGCTCGCGTTCGGCCTTCGAGCGGCGCGCGAAGCCGTATCCGGGCAGGTCGATAAAATGCACGCCATCCGCCTCAAAGAAGTTGACGTTGGAGGTCTTGCCCGGCGTGCTCGACACCTTGACCAGGCCCTTTCGGCCAAACAGCTTGTTCATAATCGACGACTTGCCCACGTTCGAGCGCCCCACGAAGCTCACCTCTGGGCAGGTCGACGGCGGAATCTGAGATGCCTTGCCGTAGCTCGCCACAAAGTGTGCCAGCTGGTAGTTAATGGAATCGGCCATGGGAACTCCTATCGTGGTGAAAGCGTCCTCATTGCTTACGAGCAATTCGGCTATGCGATGCGACGAACGATTTCAAGAACGACGCTGCTTGCAGTCCGCGCGTAGTCTTCGAGTTCGAACGCGCGCTCGCAAAGCGCGTCGTACGACTCGTCGCAGTTATCTGAGATTGCGCGCAGTACCAAGCACGCGGCGCCATTCTTGGCCGCGATATGCGCGACCGCGGCGCCCTCCATCTCGGCGCAATCCGCGCTGGCCTGAGCCACCACGGAGTCGCGCAGGTCGCCCGTAATGAACCGATCGCCCGTAGCGATCGTTCCACGCAGGTACCGAGGGGCATCGTCGCCAGGTGCAGCGGGGTTCACGGCAGCATCGACAAACCCCTTGTCACGCAACACGGCCTCGGCAGCATCCACCAGCGCGGGGTTCGAGGCGAATTCCTCCAAACCGGGAGCCGACTCGGCAATGAGCGAGGTGTCGGTGTCGAGATAGCGGAGGCGCTCGCCGATCACCACATCGTTGATATGAAGTGCTGGGTTAAGCCCTCCCGCAATGCCGGAGAAGATCACCGTACCCGCCTCGTAACGGCTCAGCAGGTGCTGCGTCGCTGCAGCGGCATTCACGGTGCCCATGCCCGCCGTGCAAGCCACCACCTGAACGCCTTCGAAGGTGCCGCGCGCAACGGTGAGACCCGCCTCTTCGACCATTGAACGCTTGGAAAGCGTATCGTAGATCTGCGATACCTCTTTCTCGAGCGCGCCGATAATTGCGATCGTTCGTGCCATAGTGCTCCGTCCCGCGCGGTGGGTGCCGCGCCTTTCCCGCGCGAACCGAGCCGCACCCGTTCGATATTCAGCAGCCCATGATAGCAGGCAGAATGTTGCGCACAACAGGCAAACGGTCGAAATTCATCGCTGAACGGCAATTAATCCGCCGAACCTTGACACCTTCGCAAGGCAGCGCCTCGCTGCTTATCGCTGGCGCCTTTGCGACCACCATGAGCCGCCATGCCTATGCGTACGTGAATCCCTGCATCTTCTCATTGTTCATTCTTGAGCAAGATTGTGCCGTTAATCGCCTTTAATACCCCCACTTTTCGGCACATTCTTGCCCAAGAATATAGACACAGCAAAAAGTTCTCGAGATAAGCCGCAACGCAGACATCAACTAATGCGTTTTGCATGGGGCGAGGGGCTCTGCCATGGCAGGACCCCCATGTGCTACCGCATACCGCCGGTGGCTCCGAAGACCTCGCCGGAAACACCCTTGTCGTCGCCGAGGGATTTCCACAGCAGGCCCGCGTGCGCTTGGAAGTTAGGCATATCGGAACAAAGCAGCAGGAACACGACCTCGATAACGAAGTTCATGGAGTTATGCGAGAACGGAAGGTCGCTGTTAAGCATCTTATCGCGCGTCGCGGTCTGCAGAACGCAGGTCGCACGGCGCGCAAGCGGCGAGTCCGGCACATTGGTGATCACAATCGTAGGCGTCTGCGAATCGATGGCATTGTCCATCATATGGTTTAGCCGCTTAGAGTGACCGGATTTAGACATGAAAACAAGCACATCTCGCTTGGTGAGCGACATGGACGAAAGCACCATGGCCTCGGTTGTAGGGGCACAATGCGAACGAATGCCAAGCTGAGAGATAAGGAACGAAGCCGATAAAGCCGCCGGAATGGTGTTACCCACCGCTCCGAACACCACCGAATCGGCTTCCTCAATAAGGCGCACCGCATAGGTAAGATCTTGATCGCTAATGAGATTGAGCGTATCGAGCAGTTCGCGATTCTTTGCTAGGAGCACCGTCTCCATAGCAGCTCGCGGAGCGTCGAGCGAAATGACATTGCGCGGAACCTCATCGGGGTCGTGCGTGCCGTTATCGCGCTGCATCGCGCTTCGCAGCTCGGAAAAGCTCTCGTATCCCAAATGGCGCACGAAGCGGGACACCGTGGCTGCCGACGTCTGGCTTCGTGCAGCAATCTCACGCGTGGTCAGCGAGGGAATTTCTCCTTGGTACGCCATGACA
This sequence comes from uncultured Coriobacteriaceae bacterium, assembly GCA_949287085.1. Classification (GTDB taxonomy): domain Bacteria; phylum Actinomycetota; class Coriobacteriia; order Coriobacteriales; family Coriobacteriaceae; genus Enorma. The sequence goes on along the minus strand of CASEER010000006.1, from coordinate 90,885 downwards.
AAATCGGCGATGAGCTTCTCGGTATCGCTCAGCCGGTCGTACAGCAAACAAATCTCGTTGATGACGCTTCCCTTACGCTGCATGATAACTCCCGGAACTTTGTCCTCTGCTCCCATGATAGCAATCTACGCTGCCATAGTGCAGCATTCCTTACGACCCCCCGCCGAACGGTCCTTGCCGCACGAATCTGCTCCATGCTTGAAGCCGCTGCAGAGCCGCTGGGCAGCCGCCAGCCCGGCAGGCCTCCGCCAGCCCGGCAAGCCATTGCGGGCCACAGGCCCGTTCCAAGCCGGACGAGCCCCGCCCCGGCAGGTCGCCTCGCCCCAGCAGGCTATCGCAGGCCACAAGCCCGCTCCAAGCTGAACGGACCGCCCCCCCACCCCGGCAAGCCGCCGCACGCCGCGAAGCCACCCCAGGCCCCGCCAAGATACAACTAACCCCGTGACAAGAAGAGGGCCCCATATGGGACCCTCTCCATAGATGATGCAGCGGCTAGGGAGCGAGGACGCGAAGTGCTCGGCCTACGCAACCCCAGGGGAGTGCGCGCTGCACGTATGAGCTAGTTGAGCTCCTGACGCCACTGCGGCATAACGGGATCGCGATAGTACTTCGCGGCCCCCACGCACCCAAAGAGCTCCATCTTTTGCTTGATGACCGCCTTACCGGCCTCGATGCACTCCGGGAAGATGTTGTTCGGATCCCAACCGGAGCCCTCCTGCGAGAGGATCTCGCGCGCCTTAGTGAAGAACGCGCTCTTGTAATCAGAGGAGATGTTCACCTTCTGGATGCCGATCTTCACGGCCTCGGCGACCTCGGAATCGGGGTTGCCGGAGCCACCATGCAGCACGAGCGGAAGGTCGACCTTCTCCTTGATCGCCTTGAGCACGTCCATGCGCAGCTTCGGGGTCACGCCCTTGGGATACAGGCCATGGCAGGTGCCAATAGCAACAGCGAGCGAATCCACGCCGGTCTCGTCAACGAACTTCTTGGCATCGTCCGGATCGGTGTAGATGACCTCGGTCATGCCGCCTTCGATGGAGGTGCCGGTATCGCCGATGGTACCCAGCTCGCCCTCGACGGAGACGCCCACCATGTGGCAATAGCGTACGACCTCGGCGGTCTTGGCAATGTTCTCGTCAAACGGCAGCGCGGAGCCGTCGATCATCACCGAGGTGAAGCCCACGTGCACGGCGCGCATGATGCTCTCGATGCTGTCGCCGTGGTCCATATGAATCACGAACGGGACCGGGCTGTTGCCGGCGCGGGCGATCATGTACTTGACAAAGTCATCCTTGCAGTAAGCAAGCTCGGTCGGGTGCACGGCGATAATCGCGGGCGCGTCGTTGGCCTCGGCGGCCTCAACGACTGTGCGGAACAGGTTGCTCTCGGACACGTTGTACGCACCCACGGCAAAGTGCTTTTCCTTCGCGACGCTGAGCATCTGGTTCATGTTGATGAGCATAGTCTCATGTCTCCTTTTTCTTGTCGTACTCGTTGACTACCAACCATATGTGCTGTTCGCCGTATGCGAGACGAGGCACATGCCCTTTATCTCAGCCTCTGCCTCACGCGGCAAACGTAACACCGCTGCTTACGAGCGAGCCTTTCCGGCAGAACCGGAAATCTCGATGTAGCGCTTGATAACCTCGATACCGGCCTTCCAGCTGCCCTCGACGAGCGTCGGGTAATCGTAACCGGGGTTCTCGGCAAGCACCTTCGCGACGAACTCGCGCTGGGCAATCATGTAGTCCGTGCCCACGTTAATCTTGTTGATACCGGCCTCGACGGAGCGACGCATGTTCTCCTCGCCAGCGCCGGAGCCGCCGTGAAGCACGAGCGGAGCGCCCGTCCCCGCCTTAATCTTCTCCACGATGTCGAAGTGGAACGTGGGAACGTATCCCTCGGGATAGTCGCCATGCGTGGAACCGTACGAAACAGCAAGCGCATCCACGCCGGTCTCCTGGATGAACTTGATTGCCACATCGGGGTTCGTGTACATCTCGTCATCGGTTAGCATCGCCCCGCTCTCGTCGATGCGGCCCATGTTGCCCACCTCAGCCTCAACAGAGGCGCCGTAGGTCTGAGCGAGCTCGACGATGCCGCGCGTCACGCGAGCGTTCTCCTCGGGCGAAAGCGCGCTCGCGTCGCACATGACGCTTGAGAACCCCTCATGCAGGCAGCGCTTGAGGTGCGCGATATCGTGGCCATGATCGAGGTTGATAGCCACAGGCACACTCGCCGCCTGCGCCATCTTGATGATGGGCTGGGTGAGGATATCGCAATCGAAGAACGATTTCACATGATCCTGAAGCAGGTCGATGATGATGGGGGCGTTCATCTCTTCGGCCGCCGTGATGACACCGCGCGCCGTCTCGAGGTTGAAGGCGTTGATTGCCATGACGGCATAGCCCTCGGCATTGGCCTTAGCGAGCATGCCCTTCATCGATTCATACATGGAATGGGTCCTTCCTTGACCGTACGTACATCATGCCAAGCGCGTTACGACGAATGCGAAGCGAGCTTCCAAGGTGACTCAAGCGCTTCCGTGCGACGCCGGGAGAATGGCGGCGGAGCCGAAGCCCCGCCGCATGCAAACCTTAGGAGAGGCTGAAGCCGGAGAGGTCAACCTCTTCCTCGGTGTCGTCCTCGGCCATGCCAAGATCGTCAACCTGCTCGGGGGTGAGGCGCTTCTTGATGAGCACCAGGAGCACGGCGGTGACGCAGGAACCCACGAGGAGCGCGACAACGGCCATGAGCGGGTTGGCCATAGCGGGGATCACGAAGACGCCGCCGGAGGGAACCATGGACTCAACACCAGCGGAGAAGCTGATCGCGCCGCACACGCCGCAGCCGATGGAGGTGCAGATCACGGTACGGATGAGGTCGTTCATGGCGATGGGAATGACGCCCTCGGAGATCATGCAGATGCCCATGGGGAAGGCGACCTTGATGTTCTCCTCCTCGGAGTACTTGAAGATCGGCTTCTTGATGGCCTTGGAAAGCAGCCAGCCGAGCGTCACGCCGATGGGCGGGACCATCGCGGCGAGCACCTTGATACCCTCGGGGCCATAGATGCCGTCGGCCATGAGGCCGTCGCAGATCAGGTTCGGGACCTTGGAGATGGCTCCACCGTAATCCAGGCAGCCGATCCAGCCGATGATGAAGCCGTAGAGGGCCTTCTGGCTCTGGTCAAGACCGGTGATGAAGTTGGTCAGCGCACCGGTGAGCATCGTGATCGGGGTGCCGAGCACGAAGAACATGATGAGGCCGCCGAGCGCAGAGGACAGCAGCGGGACGATCATCATGGGCATGAGCGCCTGCGCCCACTTGGGAACCTTGAGATAGGTCTCGATGACGAGCGCGATGTAGCCCACGAGCAGGCCGCCGATGAGGCCGCCGAGGAAGCCGGAGTTCAGGAACGAGGCGATCATGCCCATGAGGAAGCCGGGCGCGATGCCGGGACGGTCGGCAACGGAGTAGGCGATGTAGCCGCCGATGAATGCCGGGATGAGGCCCATGCCCATGCCGCCGAGCGTGGTGAGCGCCGAGGGCACCGTCATCGCGTCGAGTTCGTCGATTGAAGCGATGGTAACGCCACCGGTAAGGTTACCGATAGCGATGAGCAGGCCGGAGGCCACGATGAGCGGAAGCAGGTAGCTAATGGCGGTAAGCACGTGCTTCTTAATCTCGGAGGGAGCGAACTTTCCCTTCAGTTTTCCTGCCATGAGGAAATCCCCCTTTCACACGGGATATAGCCGGTTGACTACTTGCCGATGGACTCGGCAACCTTCTGGATGACCTGCTTGGGGGCCTTCACCACGAGCGAGGTCGGGATCTCGAGCGTGGGCTTGCCCTCGAAGCGGCCCTTCTCGACCTTGATGTCGACAGCCAGGATGACGGCATCAGCCTCGGCAATTTCCTCCGGGGTGAGCGGGTCCTCAACGCCGATGGTGCCCTGCGTCTCCACGTGGATCTCGTGGCCGAGCGCCTGGGCGGCTTTGACGAGCTTCTCCTTTGCCATGTAGGTGTGCGCGATACCAGAGGTACACGCGCAAACGCCGACGAGCTTCATGAGCTCCTCCTTCTCTATCGCCTCTCCCCAATTACCAACCACGGCGTGCGGGCGATAGCGTCGCGCCGTGGATGTTGCAAAGCCATACGCGCTGCCAGCCGGCGATCAGGCTGCGCGCGCTCATTGCCTGCAGTGAATACGCGGGGCCATCCGCAGGGCAGCTGCCTCAGCTGACGAACGGCCGCACCTGCCAGCTCGGCCCCTAGTCGTCGTAGTCGTCCGGGCTTGACTCGAGCAGCGCCAGCATCTCCTGCGGGCTCGTGACCGCATGCAGCTTCTCAACGAAGCTCTCATGCGCGAGCAGCATGGCCACATGCTGGAGCAGCTTAAGATGCACAACGTCGGAATCGCCCTCGGTAACGGCGAACAGGATGACAACCGTAACCGGCTCGTTGTCGAGCGACTCCCACGCAAGCGGGTTCTTCGACGTGCCGATAGCGAGCGCGGTCTCGTTCACACCCGCGGACTTGCCGTGCGGGATGGCGACACCCATACCGATACCGGTCTGGCCCTCGCCCTCGCGCCACATGACATCCTTGAAGAAGCCCTCACGATCGTTGAGCTTTCCCTGCTCCTCGAACAGGTCGGTCAGAGCGTTGAGCATCTCCTCCTTTGTGTTTACGTCGAGGTCAAGCGCGATGAGCTTCTCGTCAATCACGTTGGAGATGTTGAACCCCTGGGTTCCCTCTGCCATGACATTCCTCCTCCCCAATGTCTTTCTCCCTCGTTGTTTCACAACTATACAATCTTGTGAAACATATTTGTGATTCATGGGGCGTTTTAGGGTGAACGGTAGGTATTTTCAGGTGAACGGTTTCAGCATTTCTCATTTGGTGAAACAGAATTGATTCAGCAACATTTTATTGACAGCCGTTATTATTCTCTGCTTCAACCTGCACGTATCTGCATAATGCACGCTCGCGGCATGCAAGGGACTTTATGTAAACAAGACTTCTGTTTCATCCCGTTCACACCGAACAGAGCCCCGCTCGCCCAATATCATGCCCTTCTGCGTTTCATAAAACTATAATAGTTGAAACGGCAAGGTTATCTGGCTGAAAGGAGCCCTATGATGGATAAGGTCTTGCTCGGCGCGCTGGAAGCCGGCGGCACCAAGATGGTATGCGCCACGGGCTATGCCGACGGCACCGTCGTCGAGTCCGAGTCGTTCCCCACCACCACCCCGGAGGAAACAACCGCGACGTGCGCTGCTTGGTTCAAGGACAAGGGCATCGCCGCGCTGGGCATCGGCGCGTTTGGCCCCACGGCCGTCAACCCCGCGTCGCCGCGCTACGGCCAGATTCTCGAGACCCCCAAAACTGCCTGGCGCTACTTTGACCTGCTTGGCAACCTGCAGGGGCCGCTCGGCGTGCCGTGCGGCTACGACACCGACGTCAACGTGGCGTGCCTGGGCGAGGTCACCTTCGGCTGTGCCCAGGGCCTTACCGACGTGGTATACCTCACCATTGGCACTGGCGTGGGCGCAGGCGTGCTCTCGGGCGGCAAGCTCGTCCACGGCATGATGCATCCCGAGGCGGGCCACATTCCCCTGGCACCCGACCCACACGACCCCATCGCCAACAACAGCGCGTGCCCGTACCACAAGAATTGCCTTGAGGGACTTATTGCGGGTCCAGCCATTGCCAAGCGCTGGAACGGCAAAAAGGGCAGCGAGATGGCCGATGACCCCGAGGCCATGGACCTGCTCGCTGGTTACCTGGGCCAGGCGCTCGCCGTGTACATTCTTTGCTACGCGCCGCAGCGCATCATTATTGGCGGCGGCGTGGGCGATCACACCCCCATCGTGCCGCTTTCGCGCGCCAAGACGGCCGAGGTGCTCAACAACTACATCGTGACGCCCGAGGTGGCCGACCTCGATACCTACATCGTGAACAACAGTCTTGAGGGTAAGCAGGGCGTTATGGGCTGCCTCGAGCTGGCGCGCCAGGCGCTGGAGGGATAACAGCAGCTGGAGCTGCTACTCAAACGAGGCACGCGGCCGCGGGTAGCGGCTGAAGCTGCTACCGAAACGAGACACGCTGCCGCAGAAGCACCCGCGGCTACAACGGACACACGGCCACAGCAGCACTCGCAGCCGCAACGGACGTGCCGCCGCGGTAGCGCTCGCGGCTGCAACGGACGTGCCGCCGCCCTTTTCCTGTTCGGGCGGATTTCACGTATATAACTGCAATTGGAGCCAGTTATGCACGTGAAATCCGCCCGAACTTTTTGTTGTGCCGTACTTTTCTGCTGCGTCGCACTTTTTTGTTGTGCCGTACTTTTCTGCTGCGTCGCACTTTCCCGCCGGGTCCGCCCCCTGTCGGCCCCAACAGATTCGCCCCTCGCCGGCCCTATCAGACCCGCCCCTCGTCGGGGCTATCCTCATTGCGCCCCATCAGCGTCACCAACCAGAGACGCCTCGCCATGGCCGTTAACCGTCTAGCCGAGAAAATCGACCGGCTACCAATTTCCCTGATAATCGCACCTTTCTCGCCCGAGCCTCTCGCCTGCGCAATTGAGATTCCGGTCAGCTCGCGTTTAGGTTTTGGTCAGATGCATCTGCTAACGTGCCTCTCCAATACAACACATGCGGAGCTGACAGCTTCGGACGGCCCAAGGGTTCGCAAAAGCGACGAAGAGACGCTATGACAGCTGCCGGTTTCCAACCGACGCACTTTTGCCGCGCGCTTGACCCCTGCCGACCGGCAACCCGGTTCACAGCCCCGATGCTCGGCCGGACGACAATGGCTTGTAGCTTGCCCGCGGCTTTCGGCTCTGCGAACAGTTGCGGAGTCGACCATGCCCAGAGGCTTTATGCACCATATTGATCGCCTGCTCCTCGATTGCGAGAAGAAGGGGCTGCTCTTTGCACCGACAACCCAGAGCGCCATCGAAGCATGCCGCCGGCGCGTTGCACAGGGCATTGTCGTGGAACCATTTCGTGGACTCTTTGCACGAGACGCCTATTGGGAAACCGTTAAAGCCGCCGTCAAGCCGTATCAAATCATCCGGACGCTCTCCTATGCGCACCCTCAGTGGGTCTTTTGCTCGTTTTCTGCGGCGTGCATGCACGGGCTCTCGGTTTCAACGCCGCTCCTCCGCTCCGTCCACATCGCCGTGGGCCCTTCGACGCACAGCGGAACATCGGGGCGCATCGTGCGACATAAAATTGTTCGCTCTCGCGTTCGGCGCATTTTTGGCGTGCCCGTAACTTCCTTTGACGAAACGGTTGTCGACTGCCTGCGCTCGGCAGACTTTCCCAGCGCTCTTGCCATCGCCGATAGCGCCGTCCGCACGCACCGCCTCACGAGCTCCTCCCTACAAAATCTTGTCGAGCGCCACGGTACCCGAAAGCAGGGGGCCTCCCGCGCCCGGCGTTGCGCAGCCTACGCCGATGCGCGCAGCGAAAGCGGTGGCGAGTCGGTCGCGCGCGCCCGCATGATTGAGCTGGGCTTTGCCGTACCCGACCTGCAGGTTAAACTTCCCAACGTGGTTAATCGCAAGCGCTCATTTTACGTTGACTATTATTGGACGCTGCCCGATGGAAAACACATAGTGGGCGAGATGGACGGGCTCGAAAAGTACACGATGTTCACCGGCAGCCATGCAGCCGCCATGAAGCAGCAAAGTGCCCGACAGCGCGCACTTGCAGCGCTTGTTAGGGAGCGCCAGCGAGAGTCGCGCCTCACGGCGGTGTGCGACGGTGTTGTGCGCTTCACGTATGCCGACATTATGGATGACGAGCGGTTTTCCTCGATTCTCGATGCCTACAGCATTCCGCGCGTTCGCAAGCCAAGGCGTCCCGATTCGTAGCGAGCGAGCATATGGCGCGGCCGCAAGCGGCCCGACCGAACAAGTGGCGCGCCCGAGCACGTGGCGCGAGCGAGCGCGTGGCGCGGCCGCAAGTTGCCTGTCCACAAGCGGCACGACCAAGTTCGGGCAGATTCCACGTATATAACTGCGGTTGGAGCCGGTTATGCACGTGAAATCCGCCCGAACTTTTGGAACAAGAAGATAAAGGGATGGAGCAAGAAGATAAAGCGCCCGAAAATGCGGGGTTACGCGTCGGAGCGCGCGGCCTACGCGCCCGAGCGCGCGGGGCTACGCGCCGGAGCGTGCGTCTTTCATGGCACGGAGCACGGCGGCCCGTAGCTCAGGGATGCGCGCCTTATCCATCTGCGGCACGCCCTCGAGTTTGTAAGGAATACCCAGCTGCTCGTATTTCACCACGCCCATGGTGTGGTACGGCAGCATTTCGAGCCCCACCACGTTATGCCACGGGGCAATAAGACGGCCGAGCTTTTGGCACTCTTCCACCGAATCGGTGCAGCCCGGCACCACAACGTGGCGGATGACCACCTTGATGTTGCGGCGCGCAAGCTCGTCGCCAAAAGCAAGAATACGGTCCATGCTGCGCTCCGTAAGCTCGCGATGCTTCTCGGGGTCGGCATGCTTGATGTCGAGCAACACGAGGTCGGTTGCGCGAAGCAGCGCGTCGAAGCGCTCAGGGGAATCGGGGGCATACGCGTAGCCGCAGGTATCAAGACAGGTGTGTACCCTCCCGGCCGGACGGGCGTGAGCCTGGCCGAAGAGGGCGGCCACGAACTCGGGCTGGAGCAGCGGCTCTCCGCCAGAAACCGTGATGCCGCCGTTGCGATAAAACTGCCAATTGCTCTCGAACGTGCCCATGATGTGCTCGACGGAGACGGGTGTGCCCGCCTGAACCGCCCAGGTATCGGGGTTGTGGCAGTAGGCGCAACGCATGGGGCAGCCCTGGACGAACACCACGAGCCGCGTGCCCGGCCCATCGACCGTGCCCATGGTCTCGATGGAATGAACGCGCCCCAACGGGAACTGCGATTGGTCTTCTACCTGCGCCTCGAGCTCAACCTTTGCCACCGCGCCCACGCTCCTTGCCTCACGTTGCTTGTCCGCCATCGCTATTGTACGTCCTCCATCTGCGTCCGGCGCGCACAGAACAATGGGGGGAAGTCGATACAGAAGAGAAATGACTTCCCAAGGAAGGGGCGGGCGCCGCGCAAACAAAAAGCGCCCGCGCGCCGCAATCGATGCGGACGCGCGGGCTCGATGAGTCAAAACGACCCCGTCCCAAAATGGCCCAAAATGGCCAATCTGGTAGCCGTGATGTAACGAAATGAGTAAACGCATGAACCTCACAGCGGCAGGGCTATACTGGCGGGCGCGACCACGGAACCAAACGAGCATAGGGAGCAAGCATGGCAATCGAACGCATGGCAATAGTAGGCAAGGGCGCGGTAGGACTGCTCTACGGCAGCATTGCCGCAGCGCATCTCGATGCTGGAGCGGTTACCTATGTAATGGATGATGCACGGTTCGAACGGCATCGACACGACCGGACGCTCATCAATGGCGTGCAATGCGATATCGAAACTTTGCCCGTGAGCGCCTTGGCAAGCGAGCGTCCGTTCGACTTGGTCGTGCTCGCCACTAAGGCAACGGGTCTCGACCAAGCGCTCAGCACCATGGAAGCCCTGGTAGGCCCGAACACATGCATCATTTCGCTTCTTAACGGCATTCGAAGCGAGCGCATCATAGCCGAGCGATTTGGCTGGCAACATACGGTGCTCAGCGTTGCGCAGGGCATGGACGCCGTGTTTCTAAATGGCGAGCTCACCTATACGCATCCGGGCGAGATCCGGTTCGGCGCGGCGGAGGAAACCAATCCAGGCGTCGTCGACAGCATTGCCGCGTTCTTCCGTCGAGCAGGCATCCCCCATACGGTCGAGGCGAACGTCGAACATCGTCTATGGACGAAATTCATGCTCAACGTAGGGATAAACCAAACCTGCATGGCATATGGAGGCATATATGGCACCGCGACCGCGCCTGGCGAACAGAATCGCTGCTTCATCGCCGCTATGCGCGAGGCCATGGCCGTCGCACGGGCGGAAGGAATCGAGCTCACCGAGCAGGATCTGGGCGATATGGTAGACCTCATCGCCTCGATTGACCCGGCAGGCATGCCCTCGATGGCGCAGGACCGTGTCGCGCACCGCCGAACCGAGGTCGAGGAATTCGCTGGGACCGTCATTCGCCTTGCCGAGCAGCACGGTATCCTCGTCCCGCAGAATCGATGGCTCTACGACCGCATTCGCGAGATCGAGACAGGCTGGTAGCCAGCGCAGCAGGGAAAATTTAACTGCAGACACAAACCTATCAATCGCGCATCGGGGAGCGAGTCGGACCCCCCGCGGAAACCGCCGTGCCACAAAGGGCGTTTCTCAACGTATTGAGCGAAAAATGGCTAACTTTGTCGATTTTCTGCACTCGGATGGCGGTCGACGTTCTTACAGAGGCCAAAACAGCTCCTGTGTGGCTCGCTTTTCTTTATAACAAGGCGTTTCGCGCGGAAATGAGCCGGCCTGCGCGTCATCAGAGAGCAGAAAATCGACAAAGTTATCCATTTTTGCTGTTCACATTCAAATTTCTGCGCCCCGCACGCAAAGGGCCGGCTGCGAGGCGCATCTCGCAACCGGCCCTTAAGCTCAGCTCTGTTGGAATCTCAGGAGCGTTGCCGCATTCTAGCAGGTAGAACGTGCGCGCTACATACCCTCATGGAAGGTGCGAGAGATGACCTCGTCCTGCTGCTCCTTGGTGAGGTTGTGGAAGTTCACCGCGTAGCCGGACACACGGATGGTAAGCTGCGGGTACTTCTCGGGATGCTTCTGAGCATCGATAAGCGTGTCGCGGTTGAACACGTTGACGTTGAGATGGTGGCCGCCCTTCTCGGCATACGCGTCAATCATGTTGACGAGGTTGTCGGCCTGAGCCTGGGGGACGTCGGAAACGTTCATGTGTCTCTCCTTTGTCATATACCGCGGCGGCAAGGCCAACCGCATTAGGAATTAGTACTAGCATAGCGACTCCTAGTATAGCGTGGAATTGCATCTACGCCACTAGCAGTTGCAGACAAACAGCAGCGAGGTGAATAATCCTCAAAGGAAATTTCACCTCGCAGACTGCGTTAGCACTCAGCGCAATCAGGATTCTCGACCGAAATCTCAGCGGTGGAGAAATCGATGCTGTCGAGGTCCAAATCGCCAAAGAACACCTGGTCCTCCTTGCCGAGCGCGCCCGGGATGATGGAGAAGGTGTTGGAAATACCATCCTGCGCGTCGCGGAACGGCAGCTTGGAGACGGAACTCAGGCTGGCGATTGCGCCGTGCGTATCGCGCTCGTGCATGGGGTTCGCACCCGGGGCAAACGGCACACCCGCCTTGCGGCCGTCGGGCGTGGCACCGGTCTTCTTGCCGTACACGACGTTCGACGTAATGGTGAGCACCGAGGTCGTGGGCACCGAGTCGCGATAGGTGTCGTTCATGCGGATGTATTCCATGAACTGATGCACCACGTCATGCGCGATCTGGTCGACGCGGTCGTCGTCGTTGCCGTACTTGGGGAACTCGCCCTCGGTCTCAAAGTCCACAATCACGCCCTGCTCGTCGCGGATGGGGTGAACCTTGGCGTACTTGATCGCGGAGAGCGAGTCGGCCACGACGGAGAGACCCGCGATGCCGGTAGCAAACCAGCGGTGCACGTGCTTGTCGTGCAGCGCCATCTGAATGCGCTCGTAGCAGTACTTATCGTGCATGTAGTGGATGATGTTGAGTGCGTTGACGTACACGCCGGCGAGCCAGCGCATCATGTCGTTGAACTTGTCCACCACGTCGTCGTAGTCGAGCGTGTCGCCCTCAACCGGACGGTACTTGGGACCGACCTGCTTTTTGGAGATCTCGTCCACGCCGCCGTTGAGCGCGTAGAGCAGGCACTTGGCCAGGTTGGCGCGGGCGCCAAAGAACTGCATCTCCTTGCCAATGCGCATGGAGCTCACGCAGCAGGCAATCGCGTAGTCGTCGCCGTGGTAGACGCGCATGAGGTCGTCGTTCTCGTACTGGATGGAGCTCGAGGCAATGGAGGTCTTGGCGCAGAACTCCTTGAAGGCCTGCGGCAGGTTCTTGGACCAGAGCACGGTGAGGTTGGGCTCCGGCGAGGTACCCATGTTCTCGAGCGTGTGCAGGTAGCGGAACGCCGTCTTGGTGACGAGCGTACGGCCGTCGACGCCCATGCCGCCGATGGACTCGGTAACCCACTGCGGGTCGCCGGAGAACAGGTTCTGGTATTCAGGCGTACGGGCAAACTTGACCATGCGGAGCTTCATGATGAAGTGGTCCACAAACTCCTGAATCTGCTCCTCGGTAAAGGTGCCGTTCTTCAGGTCGCGCTCGGCGTAGATGTCGATGAACGAGCTCGTGCGGCCCATGGACATGGCGGCGCCGTTCTGCTCCTTCACGGCCGCGAGGTACGCAAAGTACATCCACTGGATGGCCTCCTGCGTGTTCTTGGCCGGGCCGGAGATATCGAAGCCGTAGAAGTCGGCCATCATCTTGACATCTTGAGCTCGCCGAGGGCGCGGATCTGCTCCTGCAGCTCCTCGCGGTCGCGGATGTTGTCCTCGGTCATGACCACGGGGGTCGAGGCCTTCTGGGCTTCCTTGTCCTTGATCAGGAAGTCCACGCCGTAGAGGGCCACGCGGCGGTAGTCACCAATAATGCGACCGCGGCCGTAGCCGTCGGGCAGGCCGGTGATGATGTGCGACGAACGGCACGCGCGCATCTCGGGGGTGTAAACGTCAAAGACGCCCTGGTTGTGGGTCTTGCGACGGAAGGTGTAGTTCTCCACCACGTCGTCGTCGATGTGGTAGCCGTGCTGCTCGGCCGCCTGCATCGAAATGCGAATACCGCCGTTAACGTGCAGGGCGCGCTTAAGCGGCTTGTCGGTCTGCAGACCAACGATGGTCTCGTACTCGGGATGCTCAGGATCAATGTAGCCGGCGGGGTGGCTCACGATACCCGTGACCACCTTGGTGTCCATGTCGAGGCAGCCGCCCTTCTCGCGCTCCTTGGTAAGGAGGCCCATAACGTAATCCCAGAGCTTGTTGGTGCGCTCGGTGGGACCCGCGAGGAACGACTCATCGCCTTCATAGGGGGTGTAGTTGCGCTGGATAAAGTCGCGGACGTCAACCTCGCTGGTCCAGGTGCCGCCCTCGAAGCCTTCCCATGCTTCCTGCATCGTGTAACCACGCTCCTTGTTCGCGTCGGCAGGTGCCGACTAGCTCGCTCGGCTATGGGCATACGGCGCGGAACGCGAACACACCGGTTGAGAGCGGCCGGTGAAATTGACGCTCGCGTCGCATTTTTGACCGTTTACCGAGAACATATTCGACTTTGAGAATACCATAGCCCCCTGCTGTTACCGGCAGCGATTTGGCATGAGATGGGGCAAGGGTGTGGTTTTTTCGTAGCGCGGGGCCTCTGGGCTCGCCGTAGCCAACATTTACCGCTCAGCTTTTGGCAAACGACCGCAGACGCAGCCCTCCAATCTCGCTAAGAAGTGATGCGGTGGCCACCCGCCGTCCAGCTCCTCGCCTTCAGGCTGGCTACATCTTCGTCGCCATCCTGCATCATGCACAGTGGAAGCGCTTGACAGCGCGTGGAACCGCAGGTCATCGCTTCTCTTCAAGCCGCACGCCTACCGCCCGCCAATCGGCGAACGGTCGTTGACATGAACTCAATGTGATATCACAATGGCATCACCGCAGGGGTCATGGGAACTACAGCGGCTCGTCGCACCACGAATGTCGTGTTCCCTTAACCGGAACCCGAAAAAAAGACTGCGGTCGGGGAGTCGCCCCCCCCCGAGGAATATTTGGGGCAACGCCTCGCCGTCACGCCGGCCGAGGCGCTTCGCGAAAGGAACTTCCATGAGCGTGGAAAAGAAGATCAAAGCCGCTTCGGGCTGGGGCATGTTGGCAGCCATTCTGGTCGCCTTCGTGGCCATTATCGCCGCGTTTATTTTCAGCATCGTGGGGCTTGCAAGCGCCGAGGACGCTGGTGTGCCCGCGAGCCCGCTGTATTGCTGGGGTCTGGGGCTCAGCATCACCGCCTTCTGCCTGATCTGGATTCCTGTTTCTGGCTTCTTTACCCTGCAGCCGGGCCAGGCGCGCGTGTGCATTCTGTTTGGCAACTACAAGGGCACCGTCCGCGACGAGGGCTTCCGCTGGGCAAACCCCTTCTACAGCCGCAGCATGGGCGGCAACTCCGCCGCCGAGGACGCCGTGGCGTCGACCGTTACCAAAAGCGGACTTTCGCTCGGCAAATCCATTGAGGTGGCAGCCAAGACGGCCGACGGCCTTTCCACCAAGGTTTCGGTGCGCGCTCGCACGCTCAACGGCGACATCCTGAAGGTCAACGACAAGATGGGCAACCCCATCGAGATTGCCAACGTGGTGGTGTGGCACGTGGCCGACACTGCCAAGGCACTCTTTGACGTGGACAACTACGAGCAGTTTGTGGCTACGCAGGCCGAGACGGCGCTGCGCCACGTGGCAAGCATCTACGCCTACGACCACGCGGAGGACAGCTCGGACTCCATGGACGCCATCACGCTGCGCTCCAATATTGAGGAGGTCTCGACGGCGCTTAAGCACGAGCTCACGCAGCGTCTCGCACCCGCCGGCGTGGCCGTTGACGACGCACGCCTGACACACCTGGCCTATGCGCCCGAGATTGCACAGGCCATGCTCCGCCGCCAGCAGGCCGAAGCCGTCATTGCCGCACGAAAGAAGATTGTCGAAGGCGCCGTTACTATGGTCGAGATGGCCGTGGATGAGTTGGGCCAGCACGGCAAGATTGAGCTTGACGAGGAGCGCAAGGCGCAGATGGCGTCGAACCTGATGGTCGTGCTCTGCGGCGAGAGCGAGGCGCACCCGATCGTCAACGCAGGTTCGCTGTACTAATGGCGTTCCCAGGCACCGCACCTTGCCCCTCAAACCCGCGGGCGCCGCACCACAGGCGTACGCCCTTGGTTTTCGGGGCAATCTGCGGTGCCTGGGAACGCCTTCAGGTGGCTTATCCCCGCCTTCGGCCGCGAGAATGCGCGCTTAGGGAACGGTTCACCAGCTCAGCACACGACCAATACAGACTCGGATAATCATTATTTAAGAGCATGAGTAACACGGACCGCGGTTCATCGCCGCCAGCAAGAAAGGCGCTGTAGAAATCGTTCTGGCAGTGACCCCTCTCCCGTGGTTTGCATACAGCCCGTAAAGCAGGTGACCGACATGGCACGCAAACAGTATCCACTCCGCATTGACCCCACCATCTGGGAGGCTGTCCAGCGCTGGGCAGATGACGAGATGCGCAGCGCCAACGGGCAGGTGGAATGGATCTTGCGCGATGCGCTCAAGCGCTACGGCCGCCTGCCCAAACAGGGCTCCGGGGGGGGCGAACCCTCTCCATCGTCTCCGCAGCCCCCAGCGTGACCTGCGCGCTGGCGAGGAGGAGCGCCCTGCCGGACCCCGCATCGATGGGCGCGCACCATGCCCACCACGCCTGAACACGACGCCCAGGAGGCATTATGGAACCCTTACGTCAGAACCCCGTCTTGGAAATCTCCCACTTTCAGAAGCGCTACGGCGACACCGTCGCGGTGCGCGACCTCTCCCTCACCGTCGAACCCGGTGACATTTACGGCTTCATCGGCCATAACGGCGCGGGCAAGACCACGCTCATCCGCTCGATCGTGGGCGTGCAGCCCATCGACGGCGGCAGCATCCGCGTGGCGGGCATCGACGTCACCGCAGACCCCGTCGCGGCAAAGCGCCTCTGCGCCTACGTGCCGGACAACCCGGATGTCTACGACTTCATGACCGGCATCCAGTACCTCACGTTTATCGCCGACATCTTTGAGGTGCCCGTGCGCGACCGACAGCTCCGCATCGAGGAGTACGCACGGCGCCTCGAGCTCACCGACGCACTCTCGAGCCCCGTCGCCAGCTACAGCCACGGCATGCGGCAGAAGCTCGTCGTCATCGGTGCGCTCATCCACGAGCCCCGGCTCCTGGTGCTCGACGAGCCATTCGTCGGCCTCGACCCGCTTGCCGCGCACGAGCTCAAGCGCATGCTCCACGAGCTCGCGGGGCGCGGCGGCGCGGTCTTCTTCTCGTCGCACGTGCTCGAGGTGGTCGAGAAGCTCTGCAACAAGGTCGCCATCATCCGCCACGGCCAGATCATCGCCGCCGGCACGACCGAGGAGGTGCGCGGCGACGACACCCTCGAGGAGGTCTTTCTGGAGCTCACCGAGGACGACGGCAGGGCCGTGAGCACCGCAGAAGGCGACCCGAACGCGAGCGGCGACCAAAACGCAGCTGCGGAAACCCCGAGCGTCCGCCCTGCCGGCACCCCGTCCCAGCAGCGGTAGCGGGAGGAACCCATGCACAACTTCCTCATTCTCATGCGCGTGCAGCTGCATGCGCTCGCCTACTCGCTTACCCCGAGGTCGCGCCGCGCCGGGCTGGTGCTCACTGTGTTCCTCGGCGTGCTCCTTGTTGCTTTTGCAGCGCTCTACCTGGCAATCCTCGGCCTCATGCTCGTGAGCTATGGCCTTGCCGACGCCCTTCCCGCCTTTGCGGTCGCCCTTAGTGCGCTCGCAGGCGTGGTCTTCACGTTCCTCAAGGCCAACGGCACGCTCTTTGGTCTCACGGACTTTGACCTCGTCATGGCGCTGCCCGTGCCGCGGCGCACCGTGGTGGCGGCGCGCGTGACGGCGCTCTACGCGAGCGCAACATTCATAGGCGCCATCGCCTCCGTGCCGCTGTGGGCGGTCTACCTCGCCTGCGCGGCGTGCACCCCGTGGACGGTCGTCTGTGCGATGCTGAGCGTGTTGCTCGCGCCTGCCGTCCCCACTGCCATCGCAACCTTCCTCGCCTTTGGGGTAAACGCAGTCGCCTCGCGCTTCCGTCATGCGAACCTCGTCTACATCATTATCGCGCTCGTCGTGTTCACGGCGCTCGTTGTCGCACTGTACGGGTTCTCGTTCACCGCGGGCGCGGACGGCAACGCCGCCATGGCGCAGCTCGCAGACGGCATCGCAGCGATGAGTAGCCTGCTCAACCTGGGATGGCCGCCCGCTGCCTGGATGGGCGAGGCCGCGGCAAGCGGGTCGGTCGCCGGCCTCGCTGCGTTTGTTGGCATCTCCATCGCCATCCCTGCACTCGCGCTCGAAATCATCCAGCGCAACTACCTGCGCATCAATGCCGCGCTCACCGCCCGCACCCGGGCGCGCGCCCTCACCGCCGACGAGTTACGACACCGTAGCGGGCGCACCGCTTCGCCCTTCAAGGCCATCGTCCTCAAGGAGTACCGCACACTGCTGGGCATCCCGTCCTACGCGTTCAACTGCCTGTTCGGGTACCTGTTCATGCTCGTTATCGCCGTCGCTCTGAGCGTGGTGGGGCTCGAGGGTATCCTAGGCTCAGGCGTCATCGACGGGGTGGAGCTGAGCCCGGCAGAATACCGCGCCATTTCGGGGTTCGTGGCGAACGTCCTCCCCTGGATCTTCGCGTTCTGCAGCATCATGTGCCCGAGCGCGGCGTGCTCCGTCTCCATCGAGGGAAAGAACTCATGGATTCTCGCCGCCGCACCGCTGCCCGCGCGCACCATCCTGGGCGCAAAGCTTGCGTCGAACGCGCTGCCCGTCGCGGCGACGCTCGCAGTGAGCGTCATCGTGCTGTTCGCGAGCGGCCAGATCGATGCGTTCGGCGCGGTCGAGGTGCTCGTCACGGGCTTCGGCGTGTTCTTCCTCATGGTGAGCATCGGGCTCTCGAGCGACGCGCGCAAACCCAACCTCTCGTGGATGTCGCCAAACGAGGTCGTCAAGCGCGGCTTCCCCATCATGGTCGTCGTACTGGGCGGCATGGTGCTCGCCTTTGGAGGCGGCGCCGCGAGCTTTGTGCTCTCGCTCGAGCTGGGTGTCACGGCGGGCATGCTGTGGAACCTCGGCGTCGGCGCGCTCGGCATCATCGGCGGCTGGCTCGTCTTCCGCTTCACGTGCCGCGCCGTGCGTTTAGCATAAGTGCGGGTGGATCCACCAGGATCCACCCGCACCAAACCTAACCCATATGCATCACAAGCTGCGCCGCACGCGCGTCGCATCGCGGATGATGCCTTTGCTCATAAGGTACGTCACAAAGAAGTACCCACCGTAGGCCACCACGAAGATTGCCGCTGTGAGCCCGACCGCACCGCCGATCGTGATACCGCCAAAGAGCTCCACCAGATCGATGATGACCGAGAGTGCCACGCACGAATGCGCAATCCCCAGCATGAGCGGGAACACGAAGAACACCGTCTGCTGTGTGAGCACCGAATGCGCGATGTCGCGCCGCTCGCAGCCCAACTCAGAGAGGATGCGGTAGTTCTCGGTCGCATCGGCAACGCCAGAGAGCTGCTGGATGGTCACGATCGCGGCGCACGCCACCACAAGCACCGAGCCGATGTAGATGGCCAGGTAGCTAATGAGGCCGTTCATGGAGTTCGTGCTCTCGTACGTCGAGGTGCGCGTGGCCTCCACACCCCAAAAGGCCGCGATCTCGCCAGAGTTGTTCACGAGGTCGCCGTAACGGCGGTGCGCTTCCACAAAGGCGTCGCCCTTATCGGTCGAAACGCCATCGGCATAGTCACCCAGGAAATAGCTGCAATAGAGGCACAGCCCGGCGTTGTCTACCAGCTCGTCGGGCACCACGATGGTGCCGGAGTTCATGCCCATCATCGCGTTCTGGAACACGCTCGCCTCGTAGTCCACCGCGCCCGCTGCGGGATGCAGTTCGTGCCCGGCAAAATCGATGTCCACGCCCTTTGCCATGACGGCGTTGTACACGTCGTTGATCGAGGCGCCCATATCGGACGTGATCAGGTAACCATCCTCACCAAGATCGACCTCGTCGAATCCACGAAAGCGCAGATAGGCGTTGTAGTCACTCTCCTCCATGATACCGAGCCCCAGGCCGGTCGCATCGGACGTCTCGGTACCCGAAGGCAGGTCCATGTTCACCGCGTCGCACAGGGTCTTGAGCGTCACAAGCGGCACGCTCTTCTCCATCGGCGTGGAGTCGTACACATTTACCTGCACAGAACGACCGATGATCGATGCGAGGTCAAACGGACGCGCGTCCGCCCCATCGGGATCCACGGTGTCGAGCTCGCTCGCCTGCAGCACATCGAGGGGCTCGGTCGCCACGGTGTAGCGTTTGCCCGATCCACCCCGCGTCGCAGCTTCCTCGTTCATCTCTTTCACGGACTGCGGGCCGAAATACGTGAGGATGCGCGAGTAATCCGCCGGCGTGCCGTGCTCCACGGTCTCGTTCATCACGCTCGCGAGCGACATACCTGTCGTCACCGAGGTGATGGCCAAGAAAAGGATCATCGCGATGACCGCCATCGAAAAGCTCACGGTGTTCACCTTTGCCGCGAGCTGGCGGAGCGTCACCATGTTGAGGCCGCGCCAGTACAGGCCACGCGCCGCCTGGAGCACCTTGAGCAAAAAGCCCGAAAGCCCAAAGAAAAAGAGGATGGTGCCCACCACGACGATGATGGTGGTGATAAGAAAGGCATGCATGCCCTGGGCCGAACCGTCGTAGGGCAGGCCGTCGTGCAGGAGACGCGCGTACGCCACGCCGATGGCCACCGCACCCACCAGGAACACTACAGCGGAAATCCAGGGGTTCCGCATGTGAACGACCTCGTTCCGGCGGGAGGCGCTCATGAGGTCGATGATCTTTGCCCGCGCCACCACGCGCAGGTTAAAGATGAGCGTCACGATGAAAATCGCAACGAGGCAGCCCACCGTAAGCACGAAGGCGCCCCACGAGAAGAAGAAGTGGAAATCGGCGATCTGCGTCTTGAAGATGCTCGCCGTGAAGAACACCATGAGCCACGAGAGCCCCAGGCCGCACAGGATACCGAGCACAAACGCCACGAGTGACACGAAGAACGTCTCGAGCGCCATGATGCGCGCCACCTGCCCGCGACTCATACCGAGCACCTGGTACAGGCCGAATTCCTTCTTGCGGCGCTTCATGATGAAGTTGTTGGCGTACACCATGAGGAAGCCCATCACAAAGCCCAAGAAGATGGTGAGGCCGCTGATGATGCCGCCCAGGGCATCACCCATGCCGGCGTTTTGCTCGGTCACGCCCGCGATATCGACCTGCAGAGAGATCGTGTTAAACGCATAGAACACCGTGACGGCAAGCGTGAGCGTGAGCAGGTAGACGAGGTAGTCCTTGCCCGCACGGCGCACGTTGCCCAGCGCGATTTTACAAAGCATCGGAGCCCTCACCGCCCATCATGGCAACGACTTCCATAATGCGGTCGAAGAATTCCTGGCGGCTCGACCCGCCGCGGCGCAGTTCGGTAAAGATGCGCCCATCGCGAATAAAGAGCACGCGCTTGGTGTAGCTCGCGGCAAAGCTGTCGTGCGTGACCATGAGCACCGTGGCCTGGTAGCTGCGGTTTATGGTCTCAAAGCTCTCGAGCAGCAGCCGCGCGTTCTTGGAATCGAGCGCGCCGGTGGGCTCGTCCGCCATAACGATGGCCGGGTTCGTAACGAGGGCACGGGCCGCCGCTACGCGCTGCTGCTGACCACCCGACATTTGGTAGGGGTACTTGTCGAGCGCCTCGCGAATGCCCAGGCGTCCTGCGACCTCGGTCACGCGCGTCAAAACCTCTTTGGCCGGCACACGGCAGATGGTGAGCGGCAGAGCCACGTTCTCGCGCGCGGTAAGCGTGTCGAGCAGGTTGGAGTCTTGGAAGATAAAGCCCAGCTGCTCGCGACGAAACTTGGTGAGCTGCTGGCTCTTAAGGCGTGTAACGTCCTGCCCGTTGATGAGCACGCTACCGCTCGTAACCCTGTCGATGGTGGATACACAGTTAAGGAGCGTCGACTTGCCCGAACCCGACGCGCCCATAATGCCCACAAAGTCGCCCTTATTGACGGTAAACGACACGTCGCGCAGCGCGTGGGTTACGTTGCTGCGGCTGCCGTAGACTTTCTCGATGTGCTGCACGTCGAGCACGGGCGTGCTCGTTGCGGCGGCGTCAGTGGCAAAGTGCGCCGCGCGCGGGGTGAGAACGGACATAGCAATTCCTTTCGTTTTGGCTCTTAGTATGGGGCAAGAGCGGAGCAACAATGCCCAGCACCGGCGCCCCGCCGTGTTGGAAACCTTGCTTCACCAGGCTGCTAGCGCGAAACGTTCCAGAGCAGCAAAAACATGCCAATGGAAAGCACCGCCATGACGGCAAGCCAGGCAATAAGCTCAACCACCGACATGCCCGCCTTGACCACCGGGTTGTGCGCCTCGGGCACAGGCTCTGCGTCATAGGGACTTGCGTAGGCAAGCTTGCGGTCAGATATGTTTGCGTTCGTGGTTTTCATCACGACCACCTCCTGACCTTATCCTCGCAGGACGGCTCCTGGGATGCCATCGATTTGTCTTACGCCGGGCTTTCGGTTTTGTAAGGTAGGCTGAAGGAATGCTTAAGGGCCCATGAGCACGCCGCGGGGAGGCCGCTCGTGCACAATTGTGCATGGGGAACATCCCAAAAGCGCTGCGTCGCCTGGAGTAGTGCCCTATCAAACCGCCGGCACGCCAAAGCGCAGCGTTCTGCGAAGCCGCTGGCACACCAAAAACGCAACGCCCTACGAAGCCGCCCCCATCATCTACAATACGGTGGAAAGCGCGGCAAAGCTGGGAGAACGCAAGGTATGAAAACAGTACGTGTAGCAGCGGGAATTATCCACGATGGCGAGGAGAGCAACCGCGTGCTCGCCGTGCAGCGCGGCTACGGCAATATGAAGGGCCTATGGGAGTTTCCCGGCGGCAAGGTTGAGCGCGGCGAATCCGCCGAGGACGCCTGCCGGCGCGAACTGGCCGAGGAGCTCCAGGTAACCGTCATCGATCTGTGCGACATCTATACCGTTGAATACGATTACCCCGACTTCCACCTCTCCATGGAGTGCTTCCTCTGCCGCATCGAGAAGGGCGAGCCCCAACAGAGCGACCGCCAGCTCCAAATCCGTTGGGTCGAGCGCCGCTCGCTCGCCAATCTTACCTGGATGCCCGCAGATGTAGAGCTCGTCAACACGCTCGCCAGCACCAAGAGCCACGAGGAGCTGCATGCACTTGCCAAGCGGCGCCACGACAGCCGCCACTCCATGCAAGGCAACAAGCGCCAGGACACCAAGCCCGAGCTGCTGGTACGCCAGCGCCTGCGCGCGGCAGGGCTCACTGGCTACCGGCTACAATGGAAAAAGGCGCCAGGCCGGCCCGACATCGCGTTCCCCGGCCGCAAGGTTGCCATCTTTGTAAACGGATGCTTTTGGCACCGCTGCCCGCACTGCAACCCATCCACGCCCAAGCGCAACACCGAGTTTTGGGAGGCCAAATTCCGCCGTAATGTGGACCGCGACGCCCGGGCGATTGCCGACCTTAAAGAGCTCGGCTGGACGCCGATCACGATCTGGGAATGCGAGCTCAAGCGCAACAAAATCGACGAAACCATGGACCGCGTCATTAAGGTCGTGCGCGAGCATCCCCTCCCCAAGCGATAGCAAAAACGCTGGTATAGAGCCTGTTTTATGCACTGCACCGACCCTACACGGAGTCGTAAGACAATCTTTAGCTCGTCATAAGTAACTCAACCGCACCGGACGGACATAATGAGGCTGTGCATCGCAAGCAACATGCGATGCACGCAGACCGGTGGATGAGCAAGGAGGCCGTGCATGCATTCTTCCAGAGACATACCCTGCATGCAGCAGCAGGCACAGACCTGTTTTGCGGACCCCCATTCCTTCCCCCCGACACCAGGATCAGGCCTCCTTGGCTCCACCACGTACCGGCGCTCCGCCAGTCAAACTGAGAACCTTAAACGCAGCTGGCAGACGGCGCTAGAAAACCTGAGCGCCCACCCGCTCGAGCACGCCGCCTCCCTCTAACGCTTGCAACATTACATAAGCTCGCAGACGCTCTGGGAGAACGCCACCGGGTCCTCCGGCAAGATGCCCTCAACGAGCAGCGCCTGGTCGTAGAGCAGGCCTGCATACAGCTTGATCTTCTCGGTATCGCCTGCGTCCTGTGCCGCCGTGAGCTTGGCAAACACGGGGTGCTTGGCGTTGAGCTCCAGCACGCGCTGCGTCTTGGGCAGACCCTCGGCCTCGCCTTCGGGACCGCGCTTGAGCACCTTCTCCATCTCGAGCGACAGCGGGCCCTCGGTAGAAATGCATGCGGGAGCCTCGCCCTCGCCTACCAAACGCGAAGACACGGCAACCTTCTCGACCTTGTCGCCGAGCGCCTCCTTCATGGCATCAAAGAGGCCGCTGTGCTCCTTGGTGGCCTCCTCGGCCTCCTTCTTCTCGTCCTCGCTCGCCAGGTCAAGGTCGCCCGTCGCCACGTTCTTGAGCTCCAGGTGACGGTCCTCGGTCTCAGGCTCGGCACCGTCGGCCTGCGCCTTCTCGGCTGCCTCGCGCGCTGCGTCGTCCTCGTAGACCTTGGGCATGTTCTTGGCCACGTACTCACGCATGGCCTGGAAAGTGAACTCGTCCACGTCCTGCGTGCACAGCAGCACGTCGTAGCCGCGTGTCAGCACGCCCGTCACCACGGGCATCTTGGACAGGCGGTCGCGGTCGTCGCCCGCCGCGTAGTAGATGGCCTTCTGCCCCGCGGGCATGGCCTCGGCGTACTCGCGCAGCGTGATCATCTTCTGGTTCTTGGCGCTCCAGAACAGCAGCAGGTCGGCAAGCTCGTCCGCCTTGGCGCCATAGGTGTTGTAGATGCCAAACTTAAGGCCACGGCCAAAGTTCTCAAAGAACTTCTCGTACGCCTCGCGGTCGTTATCGCGCATATCGCAGAGGTCGTCGGTAATCTTCTTCTCAATGCGGCGCGCAATGGCGTGCAGCTGACGGTCGTGCTGCAGCGTCTCGCGGCTGATGTTGAGCGAGATATCCTCAGAATCAACCACGCCGCGCACAAAGTTGTAGTAATCCGGCAGCAGATCGGCGCACTTCTCCATGATCATGACGTTGGAGCTGTAGAGCGCAAGACCCTTCTCGTAGTCCTTGCTGTAGAGGTCAAACGGTGCGCGGCCGGGCACAAACAGCAGGGCATCGTACTCAAGCGTGCCCTCGGCATGGAAGGAAATCGTGCGCGCCGGGTCCTCATAGTCGTGGAACGTGCTCTTGTAGAACTCGTTGTAATCGCTCTGCTCAACCTCTGAAGCGCGCTTCTTCCAAATCGGCGTCATGGAGTTGATGGTCTCGAGCTCCTGATAGTCCTCGTACTCCGGCTTGTAGTCGTCGCCGGCATCCTCGGGCTTGGGCTTCTGGCGACTCTTGGTGACCATCATCTTGATCGGGTAGCGCACGTAGTTGCTGTAGCGCTTGATGAGGTCCTTAAGCGTCCATTCGCTGAGGTAGCGGTCGTAATCCTCCCCCGACTCGCCGTCCTTGCCCGGCTCGTTGTCGCGGAGCGTCAGGATGACATCGGTGCCGTGATCCGCGCGCTCGCCCGGCTCGATGGTGTAGCCCTCAAGGCCGTCGGACTCCCACACGTGCGCCTCGTCCTCACCGTACGCACGGCTCACAACCTGCACCTTCTTGGCCACCATGAACGCGGAGTAAAAGCCCACGCCAAACTGGCCGATGATGTCCACCGCGTCGCCCTGGCTGTCGGCGTTCTCAGCCTTAAACTCCTGGCTGCCAGAATGCGCAATGGTGCCGAGGTTCTTTTCGAGCTCCTCGGCGGTCATGCCAATACCGTTATCAGAAACGGTAATGGTGCGCGCATCGCGGTCAAACGCTACGCGAATGGCCAGGTCATCGGGGTTTATCTGCAGCGAATCGTCCGTGAGGCTCTTGAAGTTGAGCTTGTCCACCGCGTCCGAGGCGTTGGAGATAAGCTCGCGCAAAAAAATCTCTTTATTGGTGTAAATCGAGTTAATCATGAGGTCGAGGAGTTTTTTGCTCTCTGTTTTGAACTTGCGCATGTGCAGCGTTCCTTTCCTCTTTGCGTGCGTCTGCCAAGGTATGCCGCCCGCGGGAACGTCCCGGCGCGGTGCCGCTCGCCGGAGTATCCCGACGCGCAACACCGCCTGCCTTCGGTTTCCCCAAGGCAGGCGGCTCTCAGCAAGACCTAACATGTTGAGACTTAGATTTTATATCCCATCCGCACACAGATATGCAACACATGAGCATTTTTCACAGGAGCACACCCCTCCCCATATGGGGGCGCGCTACCGATTTGAGAAGCTGTTCGTAATGGCACCTATGTGGGGACGCGCTTGAAATCAGACTTGTCAGCTAGGCGAACGTAATCCAATTTGGACGCGTTCCCGCATGAGGCCCAGGCGCCTCGTTACTTCTCCTGGACGTCGCGCTTGCCACGCGGCTTGAGGAGCTCGTCCACGTCGACGCCCGCCGCGGTGAGCATGCGCTTAACGTTGGCCTTGCCATTTTTAATGCCCACGGTAAGCACGATTGAGCACGGCAGCCCTATGACCACGCAGATAACCGCCGCTACAAACGCCGGCGTTGTACCCGTGCTATTGCCCCATAGGCCCACAATCACGCCGATGGCCACCAAGGAGTACGCGATACGCTTCCAGACACCGAGCCGCGCGAGCGCCGCCGACTGCATGCGCGCCTCCTTGAGGATATCGTCACGCCCCCATTTTGAGGTGTCAATCGGCTTCATCTTGGCCATATCGAACTCCTTGCCAACCAGTTGATTACAACAAACACAGCTCGCTTACTACCATACCGCACACGCCAACGCTGTACCCCTCGAGCGCGCAGCACCCGTTTCGCAACGGCGCGATACAAAACGAGCCGCTTGGCCGCAAAGCGACACAAGCGGCTCGCCCGTAGGTTGGGACGTAGGCGCCTCGAACAAAGCGCCTACGAGGTCCCCAGAAACTGGTGCGATTACGCCTCCACCGAAGCGATGGTCGCAGCGCCAAAGAAGCCGCAGCACGCACCCAGGAATGCAATCACGAGCAGGATGAGCATCGTGACGATGGGGCTGACCTTCTTCTTGGCCATGAGCCACCAGCAGAACACCGTCACAATGAGCGAGAGCAGGTTCGGGTAGATGCCGTTCAGCGTATCCTGCAGCGCGCCACCGCCGGGCAGCTGGAGCGCGGTGGACACGGAAACCCAGGTCGCGGCCACGCCGCCAATGACCATGGTGCCAACGAGAACGATGGCCTCGCGCAGGGCCGTGGCGTTGGGGCCAACGAGCGCCTCAACCGCCGCGCCGCCCAGGTCATAGCCGCGATAGTACGCGAACTTCATGCCAAAGTAGGCGAGCAGGTTCCATACCACGATGTAGAAGATCGGGCCAACCACGGAGCCGCCCTCAGCGAGGCCCATGGCAATACCGAGCAGGATCGGGATGAGCGTACCCACGATCAGCGAGTCGCCAATGCCGGCAAGCGGGCCCATGAGGCCGGCGCGAATGCCGTTGATGGTGTCGTCGTCGATGGGCTCGCCGTTTGCACGAGCCTCCTCAAGACCGACGGTCACGCCAACGATCATGGTGCCGATCTGCGGCTCGGTGTTAAAGAACGCCTGATAGGTCGAAAGGGCCTTGGCCTGGTCCTCTTTTTTGTCGTAAAGGTCCTCGACGATCGGCAGCATGGAGGTCAGGTAGCCGAAGGTCTGCATGTGCTCCTGCGAGAAGCAGGTCAGGTTGCCGTAGTACCAATTGTGGAAGGACTTGGCGAGTGCCTTCTTGGAAACTTTCTTGCTGTACTCAGCCATGATTAGATGTCCTCCTCTTCCTCATCGTCGTCAGCAGTAAGGGTTGCACCCGAGGTCTTGACGGAATCGAGCTTGGTCTTGATAGTCGACAGCTCGTACGTGATGAGCGCGAAGAAGCACGCGATGGCGGAGCAAGCAATGAGGTTGCAGCCCATGACCGCGGCGAGCGTGAAGCCAAAGAAGAACGTCAGCCAGTCGGTCGGCTTGGTGATGACCTGCTTGAGCAGGATGGCAATACCAACGCACGGAAGGAGCGAGCCAACGGCGAAGAGGGTCTTCATGGGAATGCTGTCCATGGGCAGGCTGTTGAGCACGTTGCTCACCGCGTCGCCGCCCACATAGACGAGCAGGAAGGTCGGGATGAACGAGCAGATGATGTGCGAGATCCAGGGCAGAACCATGTCGACGAGGTAGAGCTTGTGAGTATCGCCCTTCTCGAGCCACTTCCAGCCCATGGCCTGCCAGGCAAGGTTGATGGTAGCGGTGCCATAGAAGAGGATGGCGCCCAGGGTGCCGCAGGTGGCGCCCAGAGCCGTTGCGGTCGCGGCGGCCTCAGCGCCGGACGGATCGGCCGCGAGCGCCGGGTTGTTCATGATGGCGATCATGGCCAGCGGGATGCCGATGTAGCACGCAGCGCGCACGTCGGCAGAAACGGTTCCGCCGGGGGTCACGAGCGCGATGTAGACCACCTGAATGGCCGTGCCCACGATGATGCCCAGCTGCACGTTGCCCAGGATGATGCCTACCACGAGGCCGGCGACGAGCGGGCGACCGAGCGTGTAGTTGCCGACGGACGTACCGCCCATACCCGGCATGGACGCTAAGCAGGCAAATATGCCGAGCAAAGCCGCCTGAAAAATAGAGACTGTCATGCGTACCACCTTTCTTGAGTCATGCCCTTCTCTCCCCAAGGGCACACTGCTGTTCTAACGCGCCGGCTCACCACGCATGTTTGTAAGCCAGCGGTGGGAACCCAACGGAACTTAGAAGCCAAACATACCGCGGAACTTGTCCCAGGTGCCAACCGGCTTGTCGGGGATAAGGCGGAAGTCGACGCTGTAGCCCTTGTTGGAGATATCCTCGAGCGCCTGCGCCTCCTCCTGGGTGATGGACTGGTTGTTGCCGATCTTGGTGGTGCCGGGGCGGTCATTGCAGGGGCCCACGATAACGGTCTTCACGTCATCAGGCACGAAGCCAAAGTTCACGAGAATCTCGGCCATATCGACAGGGTTCTTGGTGATGAGGAAGTAGCGCGTCTTGCTGTCGAGCACGGTCTGCGCCTTCTCCTTGAAGTGGTCCATGGTCCACACGAAGGTCTTCTTGTCGGGCGCGGCGCTCTTGTACGCGCTCTTGAGCACCGGGTTGGACGCAGCGGCGTCGTTCACGGCGATGATGCCGTCGCACGGATACTCAACAGCCCAGCGAGTGACCGTCTGACCGTGAATCATGCGGTCGTCAATACGAACGAAAGTAATCATGGGTACCCCCCTAGTTCTTTGGGCCGCGTTCTTTGGTTCAGCCCACACATTCCTTACTTACGGGCGCGGGTGGCGAGGTTGCCGTCGCAACGCCCTGGCAGTTGCTAGATGTCGTCCTCGTCGTCATCCGCATCAGGCGCGATATCGATCTTGCGCGCGCCGTCGTGTGCCTCCTGGAGCATGCTCTCGGCAAGCGCGGGAAGCTCCGACGTCTGCAGGCCCATGAGCGCCGTCATGGCCATCGGCAGGTTCATGCCACCAAAAGCGACGGTGCGGCCAAGCAGGCCCTTTTCGCTCAACGTGTTCAGCGCGTTGGTGAGCGGCGAGCCACCGATGATGTCGCCCAGCAGCACGACCTCATCCTCGGCGGTCACGGGTGCGAGCACCTCGTTAAGACGCGCAACGTACTCGTCGGCCCCCATGCCGTCCTCGAGGCTCGCACTCAGCACATCCTCGCGCGCACCCCCGAGCATGCTCAGCACGCTGTGCATGCCAGGCGCCAAGGTACCGTGGCTGACCAGCACCAAATACCGCATCCGTTCCTCCATCCCTTCGCGCCCGTTCTTTATGACGGGCAGTTTTTGTTTTCGAAATAATTATTACTGTTAACTACTTTGCAAAATACAATTTACAGGTGAACGGATGTTTTTTATCGGTTAACGGTATTAACTATTATGCAATGGTTAGCATCGTGAAATAAAAGTTAGCAGAATACGAGGGGTGCATCATCGCCATCGCATCTCGAGCGGAACTATTTTGCCGCTTGTCCCGCCTGTTTTTGCCGCCTCTTTCACCTGTTAAAAATAGTTCAAGCCGGCAATACACCAGTCGCGTAAACACCGCGC
The DNA here is from genome assembly GCA_949287085.1 of uncultured Coriobacteriaceae bacterium. Classification (GTDB taxonomy): domain Bacteria; phylum Actinomycetota; class Coriobacteriia; order Coriobacteriales; family Coriobacteriaceae; genus Enorma. Next base: position 61,795 of record CASEER010000006.1, on the reverse strand, counting down.
GGCGCTTACGCGCGGCGGCGCCTACGCTTAGGCTTCTCAAAGGGCTCGCGATCGTAGGTGATGCTATACGCCTTTTCAAGCACGTTAATCAACTCGCGCGCGCTTTCGTCACCAAGCGCGCTGAGCTGCTTGGCCACCGCGTTCACGCTGTTATCGCCCTGTTGTTTGGCATGCTCCACGCCTTCGGGCGTAATGCGCACCAGCACCTTACGGCGATCTGTCTCGTCGTTTTTGCGCTCAATAAACCCCTTCGACACAAGGGAATCGAGGATTCTCGTCATGCGCGGACGGCTATAACCCAACGTGTCGGCCAAAACCGAGGGATTCATTGCTTCTTTTTTATCGGAAAGATACTGCAGAACGGGGGCTTCGCCCACTGCAAGGGAACGCGCTGTGCTCAGCGATCCCTTTGCCAGTCCCTGCGAATATACAATGAGCCGACGAGCGGCATCCTCGTAATCCATGGCACCCCGTTACCTCATGCGCGCGACGGACCTGCCGTTCCGTACACGCAACAACTAACACTGTTAATTATTAGCATCTTACCGTAAACGCAAGAAAAAGCGTGCGCAAATCGGCGAATGCGCGCGAACGATTTGTTGGGGGAGAAACGCTCAGCGTGGGAAGCGCTCCGCACGGCACATCAAACAACGGAATCACGTTGGGCATTCGCCGCACTTACAACTTTGGCAGCTCCTGTACCGGGAACGTCACCGTAATGCACGTGCCCATGCCCAGCTCGCTTGCCAGGTCGATCGTCGCGCCGTGGTACACCGCGGCGTGCTTCACAATGGCGAGCCCCAGCCCCGTGCCGCCACGGGCCTTTGACCGGCTCTTGTCCACGCGGTAAAACCGCTCAAACACCTTGTCCTGCTCTTCGGGCGCAATGCCAATGCCGGTATCGATAACCTGGATATACGGCCGGTTTGACTCGTCAACACCGCACGACAGCGTTACCGAACCACCCGGCAGGTTGTAGCGGATGGCGTTGCTCACCAGATTGTAGGCAAGCTCGTCCAAAAGCCGCGGCACGCCCACGACCATGGCCGGCTTGGCGTCCATCACCATGGTCACATCGGCCTTCCGCGCCACTTGCTCCAGGCGTTGCTCGATCGACTCCAACATGCGCGGCAAGTCAACCGGCTCCGTTGAGCCCAGCACGTCGGCCGAGTGCTCCGAGTCGGTGCGCTCTGCCTCATCGAGGTTCGAAAGCGTCAGGATGTCGTTCACGAGCGCCGTGAGCCTGCCCGCTTCGCGGTGAATACGGCTGCCAAAGTCACGCAGGTCGGCCTCGTCGGCCACCATACCGCCTGCAATAAGCTCGGCATAACCCGAAATCGTGGTGAGCGGCGTTTTGAGCTCGTGCGTAATGTTGGCCGTAAACTCGCGCCGCATGCGGTCGTTATCGGCAAGCACGCGCATCTGGCGCTTGAGCTCCTGCCGCTGGCTCTCAATACGGTTAAGCATAGGCTCCATCTCGGAATACATGGTGTCGCTGCTGCGCTTAGGGTGGTCCAGGTCCACGTCCAGCAGCGGCGCAATAATGGCCCGTGCAGCGCGGCGCGCCACAAAGAACGAAACCACCAGCAGCACAACCGCAAGCAGCACCAACGGAATGGCAAACGATGCGAGGATGGCCAAAATGCCGTCCTGTTCCTGCGCCAGGCGGATCACCGTGCCATTATCCAAGCGAATGGCCTCGTAGAGCATGACCTCGCCGAGCGTGGAGCTCGACCGCTCCGAAAAGCCCGAGCCCGTCTGGACCGCCTGCTCAATCTCGGGACGGTGCGCATGGTTTTCCATCTGCGACGCCGGCTCCTCGTTATCAAAAATCACCGAGCCGTCGGCATCCACCAGCGTTACGCGCACGCCGTCCAAATCCAGGCGCTCGAGCATGCTCACGTCGTCCGGGGTTTCGTTGAGAGTCGAGGCCACGATGCGCGTTTCGTCCATAAGCTCGCTGCGCGTAATCTCGCCCACATTGCCCTGCAGGTACGCCGCGCCCATGGTGGTAAACACCACAACCACCAGCAGCACCACAATAAAGATGGTTCCAAACACACGCCTGAACAGCGATTTTTTACTTCCGATAGGACTCATGCGCTATGCTCTCCCCCGCCTGCTGCGGCGCCACACGCTAGGCTGCTACGCTGAGTGGTCGGCAAATCGGTACCCCACGCCGCGCACGGTTTCAATGCAGCCGGAACGGTCTCCCAATTTTTGGCGGAGCGTCTGCACGTGCACGTCCACCGTGCGCGAACCGCCGTCAAAGTCCCAGCCCCACACGCTCTGCAACAGCGCCTCGCGCGTAAAGACCACACCGGGCTTGCGCATAAGGTACTCAAGCAGGTCAAATTCGCGCAAGGTAAGCTTGACCGGCGCGCCGTCCACCGTCACCTCGCGATGGCTGGGCGACAGCACGATGCCCGAGCTCGCAAGCACGTCGCTCGTCTTTTTGGTCATGCCGCCGCGGCGCAGCAACGCGCGGCACCGACTCGTGAGCTCCATGAGGCTAAACGGCTTGGTCAGGTAATCGTCCGCACCGCCATCGAGCGCCACCACTTTGTCGAGCTCGGTGTCCTTGGCGGTGAGCATCATGATAGGCACCGTCGCTGTTTCTTGGTCCGCACGCAGGCGATGAAGAATCTCAAGGCCGTCGGTGTCGGGCAGCATGATGTCAAGGAGCACCGCGTCGGGCACGCGACGCGCCACGGCGGCTTTAAACTCGCTGTCGCACGAGAAGCCCTCGGCCTCAATGCCCTGCTGGTGCAGCGCGTAGAGGGTGAGCCCCCGGATGTTGTCATCGTCCTCAACGTAGTAAATCATGCGGCCGTCACTCCAAATACGATGCGCAACAAGCGGCGTTGCGGTCTCGCGATATCGTCTCGCACCATCATACACCGGCTTTACAAAACGCCTGCGCGGGGGTGCGCTCATGGTCTTCAGATACTACGCTTTGCGGTTTAACCTGCTGAAAGGGCAATGTCAAGGCAATGTAAGGTGAACTGAGGACAGAGGGTTTTTCACCTCGAAGACTGTCCGCCGTGCGGGCCATGACGTGAAATTACCTCTGTCCTCATTTACCTTCTACGCGGGGAGCGTGATGGTAAAGACGGTGTGCTCCGGCGTTGACTCGCACGAAATCGTGCCGCCGTGTGCGGCCACAATCTCCTTGGCAATGGCCAGGCCCAGGCCCGCGCCGCCACGGTTGGTTGCACGCGCAGCATCCAGGCGATAGAACTTCTCAAAAATCATCTTGAGTTTGGGCTCAGGAATGGGGTCGCCCTCGTTTTCAAAGCGGACAACAATGCTTCCCCCATCACCCGCTACGTGCTCAGCCTTGTCCGCTACGTGCTCAGCCTTGTCCGCTACGTGCTCAGCCTTGTCCGCTACGTGCTCAGCCTTGCCCTCTACACGTTCAGCCTCGATATGAATCGTCGAGCCTTCATAGCTGTACGCAATGGCGTTCCTCATCACGTTGTTAAACACGCGCGCCATCTTGTCGCCGTCAATGAGCGCCGTGAGCCCCGGCGGCACATCAAGGTCAACCGATTTGCCCTGCTCGGCAAGGGTGGGATAGAATTCGTCAACCACCTGGCCCAGCATCAGGTTAAGGTCAACGTAACCGCGCGTCAGCACAATATCGTGGAAATCAAAGCGTGTAATGTCAAAGAATTCCTCAATGAGCGCGTCCAGCCGGTGCGCCTTTTCGAGTGCAATGCCCGTAAAGTGCACCCGGTGCTCAGCGGGCAGCTCAGGCGCCTCTTCAAGCAGCGAAAGATACCCCACCACGCTCGCCAGCGGTGTCTTAAGGTCGTGGGCAAGGTAGGTTACCAGGTCATCCTTCCGCCGCGCTTCATCACGTGCCGACTGCTCCACCGCGCGCTGACGCTCGCGCACCCGGTTGATGGCACTCTCGCACTCCAGATAATCACCGTCGAGGCCGCTCCAGTCGTCAGGGTGCTCAATCAAACGCCCCACAATGTGCCGAGCAATTGCCCTGTCTGCCTCCGCCTGCCCGCGCGCCACGCCGTGCTCGTACATCGCTCGGCCGCAGAAAAACGCCAGACACACGGCGAGCGCAAACAAAAAGCCGCTGACCATAAAGAGGTAATCGATGGTCAAAAAGATAGGCGCCGAGACGCTGTCGGTCACCAAGTTGCCCAGCAGCAGCACGGCAAGCCATGTAATACTGCCCAGCACTACACAGCGACGCACATTAACAAAGCGATCGAGCAGCACGTAGCCCACAAAGAGCACAATGAGGAACAGCAGGGGGTTGTCGAACCCCATAACCGCAAAGAGCAGCGCGCACAGCAGCGCCGTTGCCACAATACGGCTGTCGGCAACAGCGCGCAGCCGTTCAAGCAGCAGCTCGTTGTCCGAGGCCACTGCTGCTTGAGGCGAGGGCGGCATCGGTGCTTCCCCGTCAGCCAGGGGTTCTACAGAGGCATCAGCCACTAATTGGTCCTGGTCCGACGTTTCTCCCAAAGGAGCAGACCCCACCTTTGTTTGCGCCGCAGCGCCCGCCGGCTCCGCCGCTTTCGCAGAGGCACCCGCCAACTCTTTCGCCTCAGTCGAAGCACCCGCCAGCCCCTCCGCCTGAGCCGAGGCGCTCGCGCGCTCCACATCAACCGACGACGCTTCGGGCCCCGCAGCACCAGACGACGCTCCTTGCTCTGCACATGCCCCTGCCCCGTCTTCCTCAAGCGGCGTTGTCTGAGACGCAGGCGCATCCGCGGGCGACGGCGCATCCGGCCGGCCAGGCCGCGAAGCGACCGCCTGGTCCCAAGAAGCCTGCTGGCCGGTCAATGGATTCACCGGCGGATGAGGAGTCCAGCGGCGGCAAATATCGTTCATGTTCATGGTTGCTCTCCTCGTAGCAGCATGCCGCGGCACACAAAGCGCCCGCGTTACTCAATGGTGTATCCGACGCCCCAGATGTTCCTAATAAAGCGCGGGTTCTGAGCGTCGTCGCCAATCTTTTCGCGCAGATGCCTAATATGCACCATTACCGTGTTGTTGGAGCTCGCCATAAATTCCTCGTTCCACACGGCGCGGAACAAGTCTTCCACGGGCACGACGCGACCACGGTTCTCGGCCAAATACAGCAGGATCGAGTATTCAATAGGTGTGCAGCGCACGGGCTTTTCGTCCACGGTCACCGAACGCGCCTCGGGGTTAATAACCAAACCGTTAATTGAAATGAGCTGCTGTTCATCGGCCTGGTCGCGGCTGCCATAGCTTGTATAGCGCCTGAGCTGCGCTTTTACGCGCGCCACCAGCTCGAGCGGCCTAAACGGCTTAACCACATAATCATCCGCGCCCAGCGAGAGACCGTCGATCTTATCGGTTTGCGAATCGCGTGCGGTCAGCATGATCACGGGATAGGTATGGTCCGCGCGAATGGTGCGCAGCAGCTCAAAGCCATCAATATCGGGCAGCATGATGTCGAGCACCGCTAGATCGAACTCCTGCGTTAAAATCGCCTGCGCGGCATCGGCGCCATTGTAAGCAAGCTGCACGTCATACCCCTCGTTGCGCAGATAAATGCCCACGAGATCGGCAATCGTCTTCTCGTCGTCAACGACGAGGATGCGCGTCTTCACCAGAAAGCTCCTTTCCCCCTTGCCATTATGCCCATGGGGAGAATGCGTTCACCGTAGCGCGCAAAGCTTAAGTTAGCCTTAACGGTTCGTCGACTATTCGGCCACACCCTCAAACGGCACAAACGTCGCGGTATACTCAGCGCCGCATCGCGCCAAGACCGTATAATAGAGCGGATTAAACCGCTGCGCCGCGCAACCGCACCCGTGTGCGCAGCCCGATGCCGCAACGCGCATTCTGGAGTGTACCGTGCTTCATCTTCACACCAACCGCCTTTCCTTCCCCGCCCAGCAGAGCCGTCGTCTTCTCGCCCTGTCCCTGTTGTTTGTGAGCCTTATCGCGGGAAGCGGACTTGCTGCACCCGCCACCGCGCTCGCGTCCACGCTCGACTCCGACATAGTCTGCGGCAGCACCGTTAAGGATCGCGACCTCAGCAGCAACGATGCCCCCGACATCGAGGCGCGCCACGCCATTGTTATGGACGCTAACGGCACCATCTATTTTGAGCGCGATGCTGACACGCAGACCAAGATTGCCTCGATTACCAAGGTTATGACCGCCATCGTTGCGCTTGAAAACGCCGACCTAAGCGACACCATCACCGTTGACCATGCTGCCGCCACGGTGGGCGAATCAACCGCCCATCTAGAGGAGGGCGACACGATGACGCTCGAGACGGCGCTCAAGGCACTCCTCATTCCCTCGGGCAACGACGCTGCCATGGCCATTGCATCCAGCGTGGGCGCGCTCATTGACCCTAAAAGCGACAGCCCGTACGACTCGTTTGTCGCCGCTATGAACCAAGAGGCGCAAAAGCTTGGCATGGACGCCACGTTCACGAACCCACACGGCCTCGACTTTGGCAAATGGAAAGACGACATGCACGCATCGGCACATGATGTAGCCACTATGTTTAGCTATGCCATGAAGAACGATGATTTCCGCCGACTTGACGGAAGTGGCGATAACGTCATTACCGTTACCAGCGCCAACGGATCCAAGCGCTCCATCAAGCTCGAAATCATCAACACCATTCTGGGCAAGGATGGCAATGTTGGCGGCAAAACCGGCAACACGAGTGAGGCGGGCACCTGCTTTGCCGGCGTATTTGAGCGCAACGACCGCACGCTCTATGTGGTGGTGCTTGGCTGCGACACCAAGCAGCAGCGCTTTACCGACAGCATCGCGCTCGCCGATTGGTACTTTGACCATCTGGTTTCTGCACCCATCGTCAACTCACCTAAGACAACAGCAGAAGGCGATGTACTGGTGGCGCGCGCTACCGACACCGATTGGGCCGACAAAACGGTTGACCTTATGGCCGAAGACCCCGATGCTACCGTCGAATACTTTGACTTAGCGGGCAAAGTTTCGGTCGAGGCCCATCCTGCCGAGCTTTCGGGCAACATCAAGCGCGGCGATGCCGCGGGCACCCTTATTTGCTACCAAGATGACGAAGCGCTTGGCGCCGTCAACCTCGTTGCCGCCGAAGATGTAGCCGAGCCCAATCCCTTCGAGTGGCTCCTGGTGCAGTTTGACCGGCTCGTTCGCCTGATAACTGGTCAGCCCCGCACGGCGGAAGCAGAAGTCTACGCCACCGCACCGGAGGCGTAGACCGCCACACAGCCGCTTACGAGAGCCCCGCCTCGCGCGCAAACAATCCTTCAACGGCGCTGCCCGCCTCTTCAGGGCACACAAAGCTCGTGCCCAATGCGGGCGAATTGCCATACTTGCCGTGATAGTCGCTGCCGCCTGTCACGAACAGGCCAAAGTGCTCGGCAATATCAAACGCCAGGTCCTGCTCGACCTCGCCATGGTCGGGATGGAACGCCTCGATGCCCAACAAGCCCGCCCCCACGAGCTCGGGAACAAGTGCCCACGACTTGGTCTGTCCGGGATGCGCGAGCACCGGCACACCGCCCTGCTCGCGAATGGCGCGCACCGCCTCGGTTGCGGCGGGATAATCGATGTCGTGGTTAGCCGGGCTATCACCCTTAAACCAGCACTGATAGCAAAAACGATAGTCCGGATCAGTATGCGGACGTCGTGTGAGCGCCTCCATGATGTGCTGCTTATAGACCGCCGTGCTGGGACCTGCCACCTCAAGAATCTCGTCAAGTGAAATACGATGGCCCGAAAACTCAATGTCCTGGTTTTTGAGCACCCACGCCTGCCACAAGCTATTAGCGGTGCGCGCATAGAGGGTCGGAGCTACCAGTTGCTCGAGCGGACCCGATCCGTCGGGCGTCGCTTCAATGCCAAAGGCCAAAACGTGTACCTTGCGCCCCGTCGCTGGGTCGCGCGCCGAAACCTCGCAGCCGGCGAGCACCGGGAAGCTCAACTCGCGCGACCGCGAGCGAATATACGAGAGTTGCGACAAGCTATCGTGGTCGGTAATGGCAATGCGCGTAAGCCCTGCGGCGCGCGCCTGCGCAATGAGCTCGTCAACCGTACACGAACCGTCCGAGAACACCGAGTGATTGTGCAGGTCCCAGCTTCCCAGCGCCGTACGCCCTTCAACGGGTTTGCGTGCACGGTAATGAGGTGAAAGCCGGCGCGCCGCCTCCTGTGCGGTACGCACCGCCGTTTGCGCCGCCGTGTTGGCCACATCGGCAGCCGCCTGCTTTGCGAAGTCCTTGATAACGCGGTCGGTTGCCTTGCGCACCTCACGGTTGGCCTCAAGGCGCTTCACTGCCTCTTCGTGCATAAAACGCGCAGCGGCCTTCTCGTCGGCCTTGTCCTTATGCTCCTTCTTTACCTTATGCTTGAACTCCTTACGCAGGACCTTTTCGTCAGCACGGGATTCAGCCTGCAGCATTTCGTCCGCGTGCTCGCGAGCCTCTTTCCGCGCTTTTGCCCGTTTACGCGCGCTCTTCTCCGCCTTTGCCATAGCAACGCCCTCCCTCAACAACCGGCGTGCGCAGTGCGGCCGGCATGGTATACGCGTTGCATCTTATACCCGCCGAGTTCGGCTCTGGCTCCTAGCAAAAGAGAAGGCGCGCGTTTTCCCATCCCGCGCGGGCAATGAGCACCGGATCTTCCCCCGTACACGCCGCGCGATCATGGGCCAATGCATCCACCGTAAAACCTATCATCGCCGGCTCGCATTCAACGCCCCGAATGGGTTCGGGTGCCATATAGGGACAGTCGGTCTCAAAAAGCAGGCGGTCGAGCGGGCATGCTGCAAACGCGTCGCGAATGCCCTCGTTGCGCTTAAACGTTGCCGCTCCGCCAAACGCAATATAACAGCCCAACCCAACAAACCGCTCCATCGTGGCGCGGTCCTCGGTAAAGCAATGGAGCACGCAGCCCGACGCAGGCACTCCCACCGCCTGGAGCACGCGATATGCGTCGGCATGGGCCTCGCGCGTCTCGTCACCCGTGTCATTGCGCAGATGCAGCTCAACAGGCAATTTCAGCTCATGGGCAAGCGCAAGCTGACGCTCCATGCAGGCAATCTGCACGTCATGCGGGGCCGCCTCGATGTTATCGTCCGCATCAAAATGATAGTCGAGTCCGATTTCGCCAATACCTACGCAGCGCGGGTCAGCAAGCGCTTTGCGCATGTGGCCGAGTACGTCAGACGCGCGGTCCATAAAGTCTGGAGCGCCATACGGATGCACACCCACCAAAAAATGAATGCTCTCAAAGAGCGCAAGCGAGGCGCCCGCGCTCGCGGCGGCAGCCCGCGCCTCATCAAGCCGTGCGTCAAGCCACGCACGGTAGGCGTCAAACGAAGCAAATCCATCGGCGATGGGGTCCCATAGCGTGACCAACGCCTGCACACCTGCTTGAGCTGCGCGAACGAGTGCATCCACGGGCGACGTTTTCCAAAAACACGTAAGGTGCGCATGGGTGTCAGCCAGCGGTGCCAGCGGTACGGGCAGCTCAAACGAACGCTGCTTTTTCTTAACGGTCTTCGTAAAGGAGAGAGTCTTCCAAGCGAAATGATCGATAAACTGGTCAGCAGCTACCACCGTCGACAATGCCGCCGTCATCGTGCGCCCGCATTCTTTGACTTCTTACCGCGCGTCGCACCCAAAGGCTCCGGCATTGCACCCCGTTGCTCCAGTCCCCGGGTCAATGCAATAAACTGCTCCTTAGTCAGCGTTTCCGCACGTGCCGTGGGGGCAATGCCTACGGCGGCAAACGCCTCATCAAGCGCATCTTTGGCAAACCCGTTCGAACTCATGGAGTTGCGGATGGTCTTGCGTCGCTGCGCAAATGCGGCATCTACCACGCGGCACACTGCTGGAACAAAGGTGTCAGGTATGCCTGTCCCGTTTTCCCGGCAAAGTGGCTGTTTGATACGGTCGAGGCGTACCACCGCCGAATCTACGTGCGGCGCCGGCATAAAGCACCGCGGAGGCACCTCAAAGCGACCTGTCACCTGCGCAAAAAGCGACAGCTTGACGGTATAGGCGCCGTAGTCTTTGCTACCCGGCTGCGCAGCGATGCGGTCAGCTACTTCTTTTTGCACCATCACCACGGCACGCTCAAGCGCCGGCATCTTCTCAAAAAAGTCCAAGATAATGGTCGCCGCCACGTTGTACGGCAGGTTCGCCACAAAGTGCGTCGGAGCACCACCGGCCACCTGAGCAATCTGTTCGGGGTCCACGCGCAACGCGTCACCCATGATGTAGCGGAAGTTGGGGTAGTCCGCCGCGTGAGCGTCGAGCACCGGCTCCAGCGCGGCGTCCATCTCAATCGAGACCACCCTCGCCGCCTCTTGCACGAGCGCCAGCGTGAGCGTACCGACGCCCGGCCCCACCTCGAGCACCCGTTCCGAACCCGAGAGCTCCGCCAACGCGCAAATATGCTCGATTACATGGTTATCAATGAGAAAATTCTGCCCAAAGCGATGCTTTGTGGCCAAACCAAACTCATCGAGCAGGTCGCGCGTGGCGGAAAGGTTGGCAAGCGGCGATGTGGTCAACGGTGCTCCCTATCAAATGGGCCGTTCTGGGACAGGGCTATTTTGTCTCATCCGTCAGACGCGGGAAGAGCGGCTCGCCCTTCTCAACGGGCTGGCCGCCCGCAAGGCCGCCCCACGCGCACGCGGCGCGCAGATCGGTCGTGGGCGTCGGGTCGAGCGACAAGCGACGACGGACCTCGGCAGAAATCTTCGGCATAAACGGGTCGTAGAGCTCGCTCGCGATGCGAATGACCTCAAGCAGATTCCAGATAACGCTTGCCAGCTCATCGGCCTTTGCCGGATCCTTGGCCAGTGCCCAGGGCGCCATGTCTTCAATGTAATGGTTGGCAGCCGATACAATCGAGAGCACCTCGGACGCAGCCGTGCCGTAGTCCATGGCTTCCATCGCTGCCGCATAGCGGTCGAACACGCCCGCGCAGGCGTCACGGAGCGGCGAAGGCTCGTCGTACGTTGCCGGGCGCACCGGTGAGGCGCCATCGAAGTACTTCACGCTCATGTTGAGGGTACGGCTCACCAGGTTACCCCAGCTATTGGCCAGGTCAGCGTTATAGACCTGACGCATGCGGCCCCAGCTAATGGGCGCGTCGGTACCATGTGCCACATCGCTCATGAAGTAATAGCGGTACGCCTCCACGCCCAGCAGGTCAATTACCTCCTCGGGCGCGATGGCGTTACCGCGGCTCTTGGACATCTTTTCGGCCTTGCCCGTCTGCTCGTTGCGCACCGTAAGGAAGCCGTGCACAAAGACCCGCTCGGGCAACGGCAAACCAGCCGCCATAAGAAGCGCCGGCCAAATGACGCAGTGGAAGCGGATGATGTCCTTGCCCACCACGTGAATCTGCGCAGGCCAGCGGAAGGCCAGCGTGTCGGCGGCCTCCTTGTCCTCGGCACCATAGCCTACCGCGGAAAGGTAGTTGATGAGCGCATCGACCCACACGTAGGCCACGTGCTTCTCGTCAAACGGGAACGGCACGCCCCAGTCAAAGGTCGAACGGCTAATGGAGAGGTCCTTGAGGCCGCCCTTCACAAACGAGATCACCTCGTTGCGGCGCGTCTCGGGCTGGATGAAATCGGGGTGCGCCTCGTAGAAGTCGAGCAGCGGTTGCTGGAACTCAGAGAGCTTGAAGAACCAGCTCTCCTCCTCAATGCGCTCGAGCGGACGGTCGCAATCCGGGCAGAGCGGGCGCGCCGGGTCGGCCGGAGCCTCACCAGCAGCCTGGCGATCCTCCTCATGATGGCGCACCTGCGTCTCGGTGAAATAGGTCTCCTCGGGGCGGCAGTACCAGCCGTCATAGGAACCCTTGTAGATGTAGCCGCGATCGAGCAGCACCTGCAGGAATTTCTGCACGCTCGCAATGTGGCGCGGCTGCGTAGTGCGAATAAAATCGTCGTTGGAAATCTCGAGCGTCTCCCACAAGTCGCGGAAGGCAGGCTCCATGGAATCGCACCATGCCTGCGGGGAATCGAAGCCGTTCTTCTCAGCGGCCTCGGCCACCTTCTCGCCGTGCTCGTCCATGCCGGTCAGGAACTTCACGTCCTTGCCGCAGGCGCGCTGAAAACGAGCCTGGACGTCGGCTAAAACGGTGCAGTAGGCGGTTCCCAGGTGCGGCTTGGCGTTGACGTAATAGATGGGCGTGGTGATGTAGAACGAAGGCTTCGTGTGCTCCATGGCGGCGCGGTCCTCTCCCTCATGGCGGGCTGACGTGCAAAGTACACGGCCGGTACCGCCCAAGGCGGGCGCGGCGCATACAATGGTTAATGATACCGCAGGTGAGCGCTAAGCGCAGAGCCGCCTCATTCCCTCACGCGATAATCCGGAACCGCGTTGCATCGCGCGCCCTACTGCAAATCCTGCTGCATTGAAAGAATGAGCGCATAAACCTCGCGTTTACGGCGCGAGTATTTCTGGGCGAGGCGTTTGGCCAGAGCATTTGCCGGCTCCCCCGCCTCAAGGCCCTGTGCAATATCGGCCCGCAACGCCTCGTCCAAGCTGGAAGCTTTATCGCTGGCGTCGGACGCTGCCGCACCTGTTGCCACGCGCGCCGCCAGTTCGGCCAGCTCCCCGCTACTGGGCGGAGCCACCACCAGCACGATTTCGCCCTTGATCTGGTCACGCTCGGCCACCTGTGCCGCCAGTTCCTGCGCCGGAGCACGAAGCACCTCTTCATGCAGTTTGGTCAGCTCGCGGCAGAGCGCTACCGTCCGCTTTGGGAATACCCCCGCAATGACCGCCAGCGTTGCCGCCACGCGATGAGGCGACTCATAGAACAAGAGCGCTCCAGGCACCATGGCGAGCTGCTGCAAGCGTCGGCGTTGCTCCCCGACCTTGCGGGGCAAGAACCCCTCAAAAAAGAAATGCTCGCACGGAATGCCTGACGACACCAGCGCCGTTACGCACGCCACGGGACCCGGAACAACCTCGACAGCAACGCCCGCATCCCGCGCAGCATCCACGAGCACCTGGCCCGGATCAGACACACCCGGCATGCCCGCGTCCGATGCAAACGCCAATACGTCCCCCGCCTGTATACGCTCAACCAGCCCGGCCGCACGCGAAGCAATAACGTTCTCGTCGCAGCGTACGAGCGGCCGCGACACCCCTGCAGCGGCAAGTAGCTTGCCCGTCACGCGGGTATCTTCGCAACACACAGCATCTGCGACCGCAAACGCCTCAACAGCACGGGGCGACAAATCGCCCAAGTTACCAATAGGCGTTCCTACAACAAGCAGTTTTCCCTGTTCAGCCATACAATCCAACTAATCAAGCATCGCACGTTCGAGCGTACCGAGCGCGGCGCGCGCATCCCATGCGGCAATGCGCTTCTCGGTCTTCCACGTCTGGAAGAACCAACCGCAGGCATCCGCGAATGACGCCATCTGGTTGGAAATAAACACGCGCTCGTAGGCCGCACGGCCTTCGGGGGTAATGGACACGTTGGAAAACACCGCCGCGCCCGACCACTCGCCCACAATCACGGGGAATCCAGCCGAACGCGCCTCGTGAATCAGCCGCTTATTGCGCGCCGTAGCAGACGAGAGCCCCCTGGGCGTGGTGATATCGATAGCCATTTCATCGCGATAGTGATAGAGATGCACATCCATGCACACGTTTTTGTACTGGTCGCCGCGCATAAAGTGCTTCCATGCGCCTGGATGACCGGACGCCGAGAACACAACCATTTTCTCCTCGGGCATGTGCATGCGCACGATACCGTATGCGTCGCGGTAGAAATTGCGCAGGTAGTGGCTTGGGATGCCGTCAGTCATGGTAAAGAGGTTTTTACGCACGCTCATAATCGGCGAGTCAAGCAACTCGATACCCAACAGCTCAGCGCGCATGCCGTAGCGCGTAGCCAAGCGATCAAGCACGCCGAGCGCAATATGACGCCCATTTGCCGAAGAATGCCAATCCACCGTCGACTCAGGCGTACTGCGCGAATCGTTTGAATCTCCCTGGCCACCCGGCACCGTCGCCAAATCAAGCAATACCTGCATGTCGTACTTTTTTGCCCACTCAAAGGCGCGGTCGATATAGTCAACCAGAGGAATATAAATCTCCGCCTCGCCCTGGGCGCCAAAGGCATACCACGGTACGGGCAAGCGCACCGCGTTCAGGCCAATGGCCGACATGCGGCGAAAATCATCTTCGGTAATAAAGGTCTCGTAATGCTGGCGCATACGCTCGTTATACACAACCGAACCAAGCGCCACCTGTAGCTCAGCCTCAGTAGACGCGCCCGTGGCGGCAAACAGCGAGGGCGTAACCCACGGCTCGGGGATAAACCATCCGGAAAGGTTGACTCCGCGGATTCTGTCCATCATCGCTGCTCCCACTCACGCTATTCTGCGGCTCGTTCCTCAATTCGAGTATAGGCTAGACGCCTCACGATTGCACATCCGAACATACGTGCAAGTTGCATATCCATCACGCCGTGGCACGCTATTTTCCTCCATACCCAAATTCTTTGCGGGATGTTTACATTTTTAACTTGACGCACCGCGGCGATTTGGTATAGTTATCGAGCTGTCCTGCTTACAGCACCCGGTCAGATAGCTCAGTTGGTAGAGCAGAGGACTGAAAATCCTCGTGTCGGGGGTTCGAATCCCTCTCTGACCACCTCTTGATTGCAACGGCCCCGGCATCGGGGCCGTTTTGTTTTTCAAGGTACACGCTCACCAAAGGCATGCTTCCCGTTAGCCCGAAAAACGCTCGAGTACCATAACGGAACCACGGCACGATCGGAGCCTAAACGGCGGCACCCCTTCATACACGTTGAGCACCGATCCGTCTCCCGCAACAAAAGCAATATCAAGCGAGCGGCGCATAAAGCACGTATGCACCGAGGAGCACCGGGGGAACACCATGACCATCGACCCGCGCTCTGAACGCGGGCCCCACGGCAACGTCATGCCTATCAACCGCTGGAGCGGCCGCTGGGCAACCACAACGCGCGCGGGACCCCAGCCAAGCGCTTCGAGCGCTCGCCGACACATTTCTCCCATGCGTAATGGCCTTATGTTTACCATTGCCATGCTCACATCACCACCCCTGGTCGCCACGGATCAATGGTCACAAGGCGCGCGTGCGTCAACTCAACCGGAGCCCCCATGCTGACCCCCGCAATCGAGAACCCTTGAGGCCATGGCTTCATACGAAAGGAACATCGGTACGTCACCGTGGTACCCACGAGCGAAAGAACCGCCGTTCCCGCTCCTTCAGCGCTATCCTCGCGTGAGACCTCCACCTCAAGGTCATAGCCTTCCATCGCGGCTTCAAGCTTGCTTCGAACGATATCGGCCACCCCGCCTTCAAGATCGCCCGCCTCCCCTGACGGCGATGCCGCATGGGCAATAACGATGTCGGGAGCCACGCGGTCAAAGCGCGCCGAAGCCGCGAGAAACACCATGAGGTTGTACGTGATGAGCGCAAGGACCAGCAGCACCGGCGCCACGATCGCCATCTCGACGGTTGCTTGGGCCTGCTCGTCGCGCATCAACCTGCATGCAACCTTGCGCATCATGACCCACCTCCTACCAGCGACGCAACATCCGACAGCTTGACAGTGACGGGAAGCGTCCCACCACCCGGTAGCGGAATCTCGGCAACGGTAAAGGTCGCCGCCGCCAGATGCTCGCCCACGTCATATTCGAGCGCTTGAAGCACCGCATCTGGGTCCGTTGTTCCCAGAGGTACCGATCGGATCATGCGCTGGACGTCCGTCAACGACGTAACATCTGCATGTGCAAGCACCTTGCCGCTATCAGTTAGCACGGGCTTGCGCGAGCTCAAATCAACCGGTTCAAATCCCAACGCACGCACCGCACCATCAATGCGATCGCTCAGCCACGAAGCGATTGGTCCCATGCCAAGCGCCGAAAGACCTCCCGTCAGCTCGTCCATGAGCTTCGATAGCCCCTCGCTCACATCGCCATACGACATGAGCAACTTGCCCCAAAGCCCCATTACGTCATCAATCAACCCGACCGCGCCGCCTCCTCCCGTCCGTTGCTCCAAGGAGCCAAAGAACGATGCGAGCACGTTGTTGGTGTCCGTCGCCTCATCGGGGGCGAGCACCGCAGCCGACAGGGCGCCGCGCCGCGACAAATCTGCCGTCTGGGCAAATTGCGAATCGAACGCTTCAGGGGATGAGATATCGCCAGAAGCAACCACGGCAATAACGCCATACCGGCCAGGTGGCGCGATACGCGGCCGACGCGTAGAAAGCGCCTCGAGTGCCTTATCGAACACGCTGCTTGCTCCTTCTGCCGCGCCGCGCGCCGCCTGTTCGAGCTTCAGCTCTTTGCTGCGGCATGCCACGTACTCGTCAAGCGCCTTGGTAAACGCGCGCAGGTGAAATTCAAAACCGTTGTCAATCGACGTCGATGCAGCGGGAACTTTTCCAACGTCACCCACGCTAAACCGACATTCGCTGCATTCCCGAACGTTCCCCTTATCGATGTCGCACAGCGCGCTCTGCGGACCCGCTGCTCCCTGAGCACCAGGGCAACCGGCACCGTAGTGGAGCACCAGCCCCTCATTCTCATTGCTCGTAGGCCATACGCGTTCGGTATAGAGCGGCGTTGCACGGACTTCATCGGTGTTGCGCGGCAACAGCTCAACCGTCGACGCTACGGTGCCATTTGCTTCCGTTACATGGGCGTCGCGAAACTGTTCGATTGCATAGCGATAGAACGCTTTGCGTGCTGCCGAGTCGGCCGCCGCCTCGACGCTTCCGTTTTCCGGCTCATCATGGGCCAGACGCCATGCGTAGTAGGCACGTGTCCGGTCGAGCGCAACCTCCGGGTCCCAGGTAATGCTCGAAGCATAGTCAGGGTTTTCCGCAGCCGAAAGCCCGGAAAGGCGACCTGCTCGCTCCTGCATGTTCCTGCCCGCGCTCCCGCAATCCGCAAGCCACGCAGCCTCCTTTTCCTGCGCGGTTTGCTCAGATGCCTGCGCAAGTTCCTGCGCCGCATCATCAAGCTCCCCTGCCACACCCTCTAAGTCGTCTGTTGCAATCTGGTCGCCCTCAAGCGCAGGAAACTCCGAATCCGATGCAAGCGGCACCGCAAGCGCGGTCCCCGAAAAGGTGGTCTTGTCCCCATCCTGAGCCGCGCACACGCGCGATCCATTCGCCGCAATCAGGAACGGCAGCGATTGCTCCAGGGTCTTAAGTCCCTTTGAAGCCGATGTCGCCAGCTTGTTACGCGCCTCGAGCATGCGAATTCCCGCATCGACCGTCTCGGGCGCCACCGCATTGGCCCCTGGGATAAGCAGCCCCACGAGCCCCGCACCCGTCACGCAGAGGCCCGCCAGCCCCATGCTCAGCACCGAAGCATCGAGCACCGTCGCCGCCGTGTGATACGACGAAACAACATTTGCTCCCGCAAGTGACGTCGCATCGGCCGTCACCTGCGTGTCACCCGCACGCGACATGCTCCATATGCCACTGGCAATGGCAAACAGCAATGCCAGAATTACCAAAATGGACACTGCGGCCGCCAAGGTCGTGTAGGCGCCTTCCTCCAGAAATAGGTCAATTCCACTGGCTCGTCCACGTTTCATAGCTCCCCTCCAACCAGTCCGGACGCCCGCTATAGCGCGCGGTAACCGCCAGTTCAACATCACCCTGCGCGTTCGTGGCACCCATGCCGCGCGCGAAGGCGCCAAGCACCGGAAGTGGCCTCACAAAACCCACGATAGAAACCGATACCTCACCGCTCTCCTCTCCTACCGGCGAGCAGGAAATGTCCCAGGAGAGCGGCCCTCCTGCGTGGAACAGCGAAACATTGGGCACCGCTGCCAAACGACGAAGGGCGAACGCCTCGATGCTTTCATCCACATCGCCCTCCGTCGTCACCATCAGGCGCGCCGTCTCAGCCGCGGCAGACTCCATAACTGCCCGGGTGTAAAGCAAACACACCGGTTGCAACGCCAAAAGCAGCAGGGTGAGAAACGCTGGCAAAAGCGCCGCCGCCTCAACCGTCGCCTGAGCTTGCTCCTCACGCGCAAGGGCCCGGCTTCGCAACAGCCGAGCACATCGGCGTGCCGCACCTCGACGAACCCGCAAGGCGCCCGCTCCGGCGCGCCTAATAGAGCGCGATATCAAGTACCCCCAACCCATCAAGCGCATGAGATGATGCCTCCTCGATCAGATGCGCGAACACACCATCGGTCCCCGCATGCCACAGCAACGCAAGTCCTGCGATCACCGCCATAAACGCGCCAACCGTGAGGGCGTACTCAAGCGTTGCCTGGGCAACTTGTTCTCGCGCAACTGCCTTCCCACACCACGACAGCACGCCGCGCGCCCCCAACCAACGTTTAGGACGCGTCCGCCGCTTCGTCATTTCTCTCACCTCCAACGTCAGCTGTTGCACGCATTCGGACGATACGCACCGTCGATGCGCTATCGCCCTCCTGCGCATGCACCACCGCAATGTCCACCCAGCCGCGCCCGTCTTTAACAAGGGCGCCCCACGCGTTTCCCTTTAAATCGAGATACCCCGCCGAGCACAGCCTTGCGGTTCCCCTGCTTTGATACGCACGGAGTACCTCGCCCGCCGCTTCAACAAGCCCTTTTTCCTCGGTAAACGAAGTCGATGCCTCGCTTTGCCCCTGCGCATCCAACACGCCGGCAGCGTCTTCGTCTTTGGTTGCCCACCGGTCAAGCGCAGCAAGCACCTCGTCGATCGAACTCAAACCGGTGGCGCCCACAGCCCCGTCCGTCACGTGCCCGTCGCCCTGGGCGGCAAGTTCCGTTGCACGCCCCTCAGCATCGCCGGCTTCTTCATCGTCCTCGGCACTCACTGAGTCGTCACTGCCTCTGTTCAACGCGCCAGCCCGCTCTGTTGCAACCGTCTGGTCATTCGAGGGGGAGCCCGTATCGTATCCATCTTTAAGCGCCAGGGCGCCCCATGCCACCGCAACAATCACGACCACCAGGCAGAGGCACGGCGCGAGCCATCGTACCATCCGCAATCGGAACGCCCCGCTGGAGTCTTCACCCTCAGCGCTCCAGCCGCCCGCGCCTCTGCCACGCATCGCGCACGCTCGCTACAGGCTATTAATGCCATCTGAGATGGCGCTCCACAGCTCGCCTACGCGATCGCGAAACGCCACGATAGCCAAAATGGCTATAACAACTAAAACGCCAACCAGGATGGCGTATTCTGTTGTGCCCTGCGCGCGCTCTTCTCGGGCCAACGCACTCACACGCCCCTTCGCGCGCATCATCTTCTGTATGCCGTTTGTTTTTACCGTCGTGAGCATCTGGACGTTCATCGTCCACCCTCCTTACAACATGCCGCTCGCAGCGAGCAGCGGTCCCACAATAGAAAGCAACAGCGCAGGCAAAATGAGCGTCCCAGTAGGGATGAGCAACTTGACCGGAATGCGCTCGATTTCCCGCTCAACGCTCGCCCGATGAGCAGCCCGCATTTCTCGGCTCTGGCTCGCCAGGGTTTCACTAAGCGGAGCGCCCAGGCTCAGCGCCTGCGAAACCGTCGCCGCAAACGATTCCAACGGCCGCATGCCCAAATCCCACGCCGCGCGCGTCAGCTCCTCTTCGCGTGTCCCCAGACCCATCTGCCACGACAAGCGGGCCTGGCTCATGCGACGCGACAACGACCCCGAGCGCTCTGCGCAATACAGCTCAAGCGCTGCATCGAACGAAAGCCCTGCAGAAAGGCCCAATCGCACCACATCGACCATTTCTGCGAGAGCTCCCAGGCTCACGCCATCTTGCCGAGCGCCATGGCCGCCCCGCGTTACCACCTTTGCCAGCAGTGTCTTTACGAGCCACACTTCTCGCCGCACAAGCTCCGCCACCTGTGCTGCGAACGCCGCACATGCACGGCGACCCTCCTCATCAAGCCCCTGGACTAGCCACGCCGCTACCGCCCAAGAGCAACCAATTGTTCCCACGCATTCAATAGCGCTGATCATGAAACATCGACCTCCATGATGTGGCGGATGATGCCCCATGCCATCAGATTGAGCACCAATGCAACCAATACGCTCCCCATACCAAGGGGCGTTGCAAGTCCTGCCCTAAAGTCCGGCGAGAGCAACGTGAGCATCGCGATCATTGCAAGCGGCATGAGCGCCACAAGACGCGCGGACATGCGCGCTTGCGATGTTTTCACGTCCAACCGACGGACGAGTTCCATGCGCTCTGCCACCATATCCGCAGCATCGGCAAGCAAATCGCGCAGCGGCGCACCGGTGCGCTGCGAGACCTTGAGCGCAAGCGACACGAGTCCCAGGCCCGGGGCAGGCAAGCGTTCAAGCAGATCGTCCAACGCTGACGTCGCAGGAACACCGCACTCGATTGCATACGAAACGCGCATGAATTCTGTGCGTACCGGCTCCTGCGCATGACTTCCCACAAAGCGCATGCCCTGGGACAACGAATGTCCTGAGCCCAGCGCGATGGCAAGGGCATCAAATGCTTCGGGCATCTCCGCCTCGACCTTGCGCACTGCAGCTCGTGCACGACGCGCCGCGCGGGCCGAAAAGAGCAACCATGGTGCCCCGGCACCCACCACAAGCCCCAGGGGCGATAGCGCTATCACCGCACCCGCCATGCCGCACAGCGCATCCGCCATCAAAAATAGGCCCCGGCATGCAACATCGTCGAGCGCCTCACGCGGCAGCGCGCTCACGCCGGTACGAGCGCTTGTAGGTCGTTCCTCACGCGCCAGCGAACCGTTCCCCTGATTCGGCCCGTCGGCAGAAGCGCGCATAGGTCGACGCGTGCGTCTTCTCTCAACACGCGCGTCACGCATCACCCAACGCGTCAATACAGAAATATGTCTCATCTCATCTGCGCACGAGCGCAGCGCCAGCCAGTTTGCCAGTGCAGCGGGAACAGCGTCGCCCAACCGCCGCGCAGCCTCAAGCACGAACGCGCGCACATTGTGTGGGGCGCCGGAAAGCCATGGGCCGTACGTCGCGCCACGTGCGCGAGCAACACCCAGCAATCCGAACGCGCAAACACCTGCCATCAGCCCGATTCCCGCGGGCAGCCACTCCGCCATGCCGCCACCTCCTCATCCGTTAACACCTGTGCCTTGCACGCCGCCTCAATGAAGGGCGGCTCTTTTACCAGCTCCCATGTGGCCGTCGCGCTATCAAACGACACATAGCGCTCAAGCTGCACACCGCCCGTCTTGCTTCGCGTCACGCCGGAGTACGACGAAACAAAACGCCTGCCATCCGCCCGGCGCTCAGACATAACAATTCCGTCAAGTGCCATGGCAATCTGCTCTTCAATCAGCTCAGACGGCAAATTGATGCCATAGCGCGCCAACAGCGTCAGGCGCACGACTGCCTCTTCCTCAGTTCCTGCGTGCAGGGTGGTGAGCGAACCATCGTGGCCGGTGTTCATGGCCTGCAGCATGTCGATGCACTCCGCGCCACGCACCTCGCCCACCACAATGCGATCGGGGCGCATACGCAGCGCATTCGTCACCAGATCGCGAATGGTCACTTCGCCTTCGCCCTCAATAGACGCCGCGCGCGCCTCCAAGCGCACCACATGGGGATGCCGCGAGAACTTCAACTCGGCTGAATCCTCAATCGTCACAATGCGCTCGTTGGTTGGGATTTCGCACGAAAGCGCATTGAGCAGCGTCGTTTTGCCCGAACCGGTACCGCCTGCCACCGCCAAGTCCTGTCTCAGCGACACCGCACACGAAAGCAGCTCGGCATACCAGCTGGGCAGCGAACCCAAATCGACCAGCTCCTTGAGCGAGCTGATGCGATCCGAGAACTTACGAATGGTTAGTACCGGCCCATCGAGTGCGATGGGAGGAATCACGGCGTTCACGCGATACCCCTGGCTGAGGCGCGCATTGACAATCGGGCTCCGCTCATCAACGCGCCGCCCCAGCGGAGAGATAATGCGGTCGATAAGAATGCGAATCTGCTCGTCGCTCTCAAACAGCGACCCCAGTGCGTGCAAGGTCCCGCCCTGCTCGTAAAACGCAGCCTGGCATCCATTAACCATGATCTCGGTGATCGAGTCGTCTTCGAGCAACGGCTGCAGCGGCCCGAGCCCAACCACATCATCCAATACCTCGGTCACAACCGATTCGCGCTCATCAACACCCAGCTCGTCGTTCCCGCGCGCATTAAGCGCGGCCTCAACTGCGGGACGAAGCTCCTCGCGAGCGTGCTCGGCATCGGGGTCGGCTGCGATGCGCGCCACCTCCGCAAAGCCAACGCGTTCCATCATGTCGCGTTTTACGGTACGCACTGCTCGGGTAAGCTGACGCGACCATCCGCCTCGCCTCCCGCGCTCGCGCTGCGCTCCATCACCACGGCGCTGCCGCACCCGGTCAAATCGCTGCAGCACACTCATAGCGCGCCACCTGCCTTTTTCCAAGGCAAATGCAAACGCGGCCGCGGCTCGTCCATCGGCTCGTCATCAACATGGTCAAGCCCCACCGGACATCCCAGCTCGCGGAGCAGGCTCCGGGTATACGAGCGCACGCTTCTTCCAAATGCATCTTGAGCCCGTGCCACCTCATCGGCACGACCAAACGACAGGAGCGATGAAACCGCATGCCCACCGTCGGGTATCCGCGTCTTGGCACTGAGCGACGCCGCCATCTCGAGCCGCAGGGCCGCGTCCTCGGTACACGCACGCTGCCCCAAGCGGTTCACCACGCACACCATACGCGTGCGCGGCACACCCAGGCGCTTCACCATGCTTACCGCGCGCTCAACAGCCGCCGGGCCTCCCACCTCGTGATCGCATACCACCAGGCAGCGGTCGCATGATGCAACCGTTGCCGCCACAGCATCGGTCCACGTGCACGAAGTGTCCACCAGCACAACATCTGACTCGCGCCGCAGCACCTCAAGGAGCGGCTCGATCACCGACCCCACCAGCTCGGCACGCTCCGGCACGGCAAGCGGTCCCCACAGCGTAAGCCGCGGGGCCACCCGCATCGATGCCTGCACCACCGCCGCCTCACTGAGCGATCCCGCTGCCGTTCCCACCAATATGCCCAGGTCATGAAGCGCCTCGACGCCCAGCAGCTCATATACGTTGCCAAACATCAAATCGAGGTCGAGCACTGCCGTGCGCAATCCCAAACGCGCCGCGCAACAGGCCATGGTGGCGAGCACCGTTGTTTTCCCGCAGCCGCCACGTCCCGCCACCGCGCACACCACTGGCGCGCGATGTACCGATTGATCATGGACAGCCGCCCCTCGAGCCATAGACCATGGCAGAGGCCCGCTGGGCTGTTGCACGCCCTGCGCCGGCGCCATGCTGTCGGGCTCATCCAAATCGGCGGCCGCATCACCCATGCAGCACGTGCGATCATTATGCACCGGAGGCTGAGGCGCCGGCTCACAACAAGCCTCCATTGCGTTCCCGGCAAGCTTTGTATTACGCGGCAGCGCCTCCACCTCCTGCTCAACATCGGTCCGTTTCTGCTCATCAGCACGCCTTGGATTCCCTCCCATGCACGCTTGCGCCGATTCCGCAGCATGCGGCCCGGTATTGTCATCACCAGCAATAATCTCCTCGGCACCCGCATGAAACAGCTGAGCAATCCATCCCGGATCAAGGTCGTCGGTCAGCACCATCACATGCATGGCTTCGCAATCGCATACAAGCGCCTGCAGCAGCTCGAGCACCAGGTCCCCCTGTGCCCGCCATGCATAGAGCGCCACACCTGTCGGAGGCACGCTAAACGCCTTAACAACGCCCCGCAAAAGATCAAGCCGGTCGAGGCGCAGCACGCGCGCCGCTGCATCGCGCGCCTCAATCTCGCGCTGAACCTGCGGATACTCCGCACATGCACAGCATGCCAGCCACAACGACTTCATCGCGCACCTCCCCCTTGCAGCCACCGCGCCGCCTTCGAGCGATCCTTCCCGCCTTGTTTGCTTGCCGCGCCATCTGCAGCAGCTTTTTGACCAGCCTTCTCGTCCGCGGTCTTCTTGGCTCTCTCGTCCGCTTTTGCATCACCCGAACCATCGTCATCCGCAGCAGCATCCGTGCGCTCGCCAGACTCCTCCACCTGGTTAGCTGCCACGTCCGCTCCCGGCGCAACCAAAACAACTGTTCCTCGCGCCATCGCCGCAAGCAGCTCTTCCACGCGCTCCGGCTCAACCGCCAACGTAGCCCAGTTCAAATCGGCTGCCGACGCGCCGCCCTCCGTTGCGCTCGTATCAATAACCTGCGCCTGGCACAGGGGGTCCGCAACACCATTGGCCGAAATGTATACGTCAACGTCCGTCCCCGGCTGCACCGATCCGCCAACTGCGTGTGCCGCGTCTACCGGCACCGACACCGCGACGGCGTCATCGGGGATCTCCAGCGACCCGCTCCGCACTTCGGTGTAGACCGGGCACAACACGGCGTGTTCGGGAATAGCCGAGGTCGCCTGCTTGCCAGCCACCTCGTCAAACGAAGTCACCGCATCCGCAGGCAGCAGCCCCGCAACCCACTTTTCGGTCCGTACATTCGCCTCGTCGAGCGTCTCGCCTGCGTCAATATCGCGCGCAGCCACGCATACGCTCACCAGGTCTCCTCCATATGCCGCCAGCAGCTCTTGGCGCTCCTTCTCGGCCTCGGCCTTAAGCGACGCGCCATATCCAACCGTCAGCACGCACGCAAGCAGCCCAACGAGCACGCTTGCCATCAACCGTGTCCTTCGTTTCATGCGCCGCCCCTCCCTATTACGCACGCCATCTGTGTGGCTGCGTACTTTCATTCTGGGGAGCAGCTTCAGCAGCCATGGAAACAATCTCAGAAAGTCAGACGCGAGCAAACAAACCGCGGCATCTGAGCTGACTGACCACATTCTGACCAACGCAAGTCGATACAGGCTAGCCACTCAATATGCGCTCATGCGAGCAAAATGCTCCAGGCGCAGCACATCATCACGCGCATACGCTATTCAGTTTTAGGTGTATTTCATACACAGTTAAAATAGGGAAACTCACCCGGCACAAGAGACGACACCGCCCTTTAGCAACCGACCCACCGCGGCGCCCACACACCTCAAACACGCGCAGCACCTCCGGCGCGAACGCACCGGCCTCGCCTACGCGCTACAGGTGAATGTCGGGATCGAGGCTTTGCGCGCTGACTCGCATTTCGGATGCCAGGCTGTTAAACACCTCAAGACGCAGCTCGTCAATCTCGCCCGCCTCAACCGCTGCGCGCACCATGCACCCCGGTTCATGCGTATGCGTGCAGTCGTTAAACCGGCAACCGCGCGCAGCATCAACAACCTCGGGAAACGTACGCGCCAGCCCCCGCTCATGCCCTACAAGCGGCAGACTCCGCAACCCCGGCGCATCGGCAATCACGCCGCACGCGCCCGGCAGCTTAACCATCATGCGTGCCACCGTGGTGTGCCGCCCTGCGTCATCACGTGCGCGCACTGCCCCCGTTTCCAGCGCATCGTGCCCCAACAGGGCGTTGAGCAGGGTCGACTTGCCGGCACCCGACTCTCCCAAAATCATGGCGCATGTGCCCTCCGGCACACAGGCGCGAACCTCGTCCAAGCCTTCGCCCGTAGCTGACGACGTCACAAGCACGCGCACCCCTGCACCAACCAGCCTAAGCACGCGCGCAAGCTGCGTCGTTCGCTCGTTGTCCGCACACCGATCGGCCTTGGTCAGCACCACCACCGGCGTCGCCCCGCAGTCTGCCGCCAGCACCAGCGAGCGCGCGATGCGACCCAGCAGCACCTCGCCCGCGCCCAGCGGCTGCACGATCAAGATCGTGTCCACATTGACGCACAGCACCTGGCGCTCGCCGCGGTTTTTGCCACGCCAGCGCTCAAAGACGGTCCGCCGCGGCAGCACGCGCTCAATCACGCCCATATCGTGACCCGGCGCCAGCCGCAGCGCTACCCAGTCGCCCACTGCGGGCAGCAGGCCATCGCTCTTTTCTTTATCTTGCTTAGCAAATCCCACGGCATGCTCGGCCCGGAGTTTAAGTTCCTCGGTCACTACCAGCGGGAACCCGCGGTCAAGCCGCACCACGCAGCCCACCTGCATTTCTTCGGGCGCATCTGCCTGAGCGCAAAAGTCCGCAAACGCCGCACGCTGCTCATCGTCAATGCGCAGGTCGCCAAAGGACGGAACGTCTTCCAGCGCATCAATTTTGGGCAATGCCGAGCTTATCTGCTCCGCGTCAAGTTGAGCCGCCGCGCGCTTGCGCCCGCTGCGCCCCGCCTTGTTTCGTGCCCGTTTTGCCATGCGGAACCTCCATCAACCATCTGGCGGAGATTATAGCAGCGCAATGGCAACCGGGTGTTATAGCACGTGAAATCCGATAAGCATCAAGAGCAGCTAACGCGGAGGCTGCACCCGCGCCGTACAAAACAGCCCCGACGGCTCCGGAGCCGTGGCCGCATGGTTTGAATCCCAAACCGCAGCTGCCACGCCCAGGAAACCGCCGGGGCCACTCAGCAGACGTACTGGCAAACGCGCTGCTACGCGCTACTCCTTCTCGACCGCGCGCATGATGGCCTTGTAGATCTCCACCAGCGGGATGATCAGGAAGCCCAGCACCAACGCGGTAATCATGCCGCGCGGCTCGAGCGCCGTCACGCCAAAGAAGATCTCGGCCAGCGGGTCAAACTCAACCACAACAAGCGTGAGGATGAGCGCGAGAATCGCCGCGCCCCACAGCCACTTGTTCTGCTTCTTCATATGGAAGATCGAAGCGCGACGGCTGCGCATGTTGAAGCAATGGAAGATCTCGACCATGTTGAGCGTGATGAACGCCATCATGACGCCCTCTTCGTCGGCGGTGCCGGCAATCATGTCGGCCACGTTGATGTAGCCCAGGTCAAAGTACACGCCGGCAAAGAAGCTCGCGAGCACGAGCACGGTGATGATGAGGCCCTGGATCACGGTGTCGAAGCCCATGTGCCCCGCGAACACGCCGTCGGTGGCGTTACGCGGTTTGCGCTTCATCACGTCGCCCTCGGCCTCTTCCATACCAAGCGCGAGCGCCGGGAAGCAGTCGGTCACCAAGTTCACCCACAGCAGCTGAATGGGCTGGAACAGGGTGAAGCCAATGAGCGTTGCCGCAAAGACCGAGAACACCTCGGCAAGGTTTGCAGACAGCAGGAACTGAATGACCTTGCGGATGTTGTCGTAAATGCGACGGCCCTCTTCGCACGCATTGATGATGGTGGCAAAGTTGTCGTCGGCAAGCACCATGTCGGCCACGTTCTTGGTGACATCGGTGCCGGTGATGCCCATGCCAATGCCGATGTTGGCATGCTTGATGGACGGGGCGTCGTTCACGCCGTCGCCGGTCATGGCAACAATCTTGTTCTTAGACTTCCATGCCTCGACGATGCGCGTCTTATGCTCGGGCTGCACGCGCGCGTACACGCCGTACTTCTCGATGTTCTGGTCGAGCTCCTCGTCAGACATCTTATCGATCTCGGCACCCGTAATGGCCTCGCTGCGATCCTTCACGATGCCCAGGTTCTTGGCGATGGCCACGGCGGTGTCAATATGGTCGCCCGTAATCATGACGGTGCGGATGCCGGCGCCATGGGCCTCGGCAATGGCCGGAGCGACCTCAGGACGCTCGGGGTCAATCATGCCGGACAGACCGCAGAAGGTAAGGTCCTGCTCAAGCACCTCGGCCGAATAATCCGTCGGCTTCTTGGTGTACGTGCGGCTGGCAAGCGCGAGCACGCGGAGCGCCTGGTCGGCCATGTGCTTGTTGGCAGCCAAGATTTGCTGGCGGCGCTCGTCGGTCATAGGAACAACCTGCTCGCCGTCATACACGTGCGTGCACAGGCCCACAACCACGTCGGGCGCGCCCTTGGTGTACTGCTCGAAGTTGCCGTCGGCCTCCTCAACCACCACGGACATCATCTTGCGGCCCGAGTCAAACGGCGCCTCGCCCACGCGCGGGTGCTCCTCGTCCAGGCCCTTCATGCCGGCTTTGGCGGCATCGTTAACGAGCGCGCACTCGGTGGGCTCGCCCACGGCCTCGCCGGCCTCTTCGTCCCACTTGGCATCGGAGCACACGGCCATGCCGGCCAGAAGCTTCTCCTCGGGAGCCGCGAGCTCGTGGTTCACCACGGTCATCTTGTTCTGGGTAAGGGTGCCCGTCTTATCGGAGCAGATCACCTGCGTGCAGCCGAGCGTCTCGACCGCGCTGAGGTTGCGGATAATGGCCTGACGCTTTGCCATCTTGGTCACGCCGATGGAAAGCACGATGGTCACCACGGCCACGAGGCCCTCAGGAATGGCGGCCACGGCAAGCGACACGGCAACCATAAAGGTATCGAGCAGCATCTGCGGCTCCTCGGCCACATTGCCAATGCCGCTGCGCAGCAAATCAACCGCAAAGATGACCACGCAGATCACGATCACCATGATGGTGAGGATCTTGGAGAGCTCGGCGAGCTTGACCTGGAGCGGGGTGAGCTCTTCCTTTGCGTCGTTCAGGGCGCCGGCGATCTTGCCCATCTCGGTATTCATGCCGGTTCCACACACCACGGCCTTACCACGACCATAGACCACGGTGGAGCCCATGTAGCACATGTTCTTGCGATCGCCGAGCGGCACGTCGTCCGCGTCGCCGAGCGCGATAGCCTCGGTATGCTTCTCGACCGGCACCGACTCGCCGGTAAGCGCGGCCTCCTCGATCTTCATGGACGCGCTCTCGAGGATGCGGCAGTCCGCCGGCACGGCGTCGCCGGCCTCAAGCAGCACCACGTCGCCGGGCACGAGCTCGCTGGAGTGCAGCGCGGTGAGCTTGCCGTCACGGATAACCTTGGACTGAGCGGCACTCATCTCCTGCAGCGCGGCGAGCGCCTCCTCGCTCTTGGCCTCCTGGATGACGCCGAGCGCCGAGTTGATGATAACGACTGCCATGATGATGACGACGTCGGCCCACTCGGACTCGCCCTGAATCATGCCGGTCACCGCCGAGATCACGGCCGCGACGATGAGCATGATGACCATCGGGTCGGCCATCTGCTGGAAGAAGCGAATCCACAGCGGTGTCTTCTCCTCTTCCTTAAGTTTGTTGGGGCCAAACTTCTGCAGGCGTGCTTGCGCCTCGGCAGTTGTTAGACCTGCGTCCTCGCTGGTGGACTGCTCGCGTAGCACGTCCTCAGCCGATGCAAGGTATTCCTTCAAAATGTATCCCTCCTGGTACATCTGAACTTTGGGCGCAGGCGCGCCCCTTTCTCCCCTGCACGACGCCCGATAATAATTCCAGGAAGGCAAGGGCTCGTCATGCAGCTTTCTATTCTAGCCGAGTGGACGAGCCGCCCGGGCAAGAAGCTTGGTTTTCCGTCGCCGGATAGCTGCCAGCGCCCCCGAACACACCAACGCCCGCGGTAAAGCCACGGCAGCCTTACCACGGGCGAAATACATCCGCTGATGCCAAGCGGAACACAGCCATAAGATGTTGCAGATGGCCCACACAGCTTGCGGGCGATTTGCCTCCTCAGGCTCTACAGGTGGTTTGCCACCTCAAACGCATCCCAAATGGCGTACATGATGTTGGACACGTGTTTAGCGTCGCCGAGTTCGTACAAGTCGGCCACGTCGAACTTGAGCTCCTCGTAAAGCGCGTTCTCCTCGCGGTAGCCCACGCACAGAATCACGCTGTCGCACGCAAGCTCGCGCACGCCGTCGGGCGTCTCGACCGTCAGCACGCCGTTCTCGTAGCGCTTCGCCTGCGCGCTGCACACGCACTCGACGCCGTTGAACGGCACAAGCCGCTCGAGCATTTCCTTGTTTGCGCTGCACAGGGGACCGTTGACGGCAAGGATCTTTGGCAACGCCTCAACGATGGTAACCTGCTTGCCTGCCTGCGCAAGCCAAAGCGCCGTCTCGCAACCAACGAGGCCGCCGCCCACGATCACCGTGTGCGCACCCGGGTCCTTCTGGCCCATAAGCACCTGCTCGGCGGCATAGGTGTGCGCGTCGTCGCCCAGCGAGAACAGCTTGGGCTTGGAGCCCGTCGCCACGATGACCGCGTCCCATGCGGCGTCGCGTGCCTCGTTGGCCGTCACGGCATGGTTCAAATGCACCGGCACGCCGAGTTTCTGCAGCTCAACACCGTACCATGCGGCAAGTGCGCGGTCGTCTTCCTTAAAGTTTGGAGCACCGCCCGGAATCAGGTTGCCGCCCAGGCAATCGCTTGCCTCAAAGAGCTCCGGTTCGTGGCCGCGAATGGCCAGCACGCGCGCCGCTTCGCACCCGGCGGGACCGCCACCAATCACCATAACGCGCTTGGGTGCACCCACCACGGGCTCGTACGCCATGTCGCGCTCGCGCGCGGCCTGCGGGTTGACCGCGCAGTTGATCATCGAGAACTCCTGGACGCGACCCATGCAGCCCTCCTGGCAGGAGACGCACGGCCTGATCTCGCTCGTGCGTCCCGCGCGGATCTTGTCCACGATGTCCGGATCGGCGAGCAGCGGACGGCCCAGGCTCACCATGTCGCAGTCGCCCGCCTCGATGGCCTCGGCTGCCATATCCGGGTTGTCCATGCGGCCGGCCAGCAGCACGGGCACCTTCACGACGCCTTTTACAAGCTTGCCGTACTCGCGATACAGACCCTTCTTCTGATACATAGGCGGATGGTTCCACCACCACGCGTCGTAGCAGCCGGCATCGACGTCAAGCGCATCGTAACCGTACTTCTCAAGGAGCTGCGCCGCCTCGAGCCCCTCCTCGATGTCGCGGCCGCGCTCCTCAAACTCCTCGCCCGGCAGCGCGCCCTCGCGCCAATCCTTGATCATGGACTTCAGCGAGTAGCGCAGCGCCACGGGGAAGTCCTGGCCGCAGCGTCGCTTGACCTCTTCCACCACCTCGCGGGCAAACCGCAGGCGGTTCTCCAAGCTGCCGCCGTACTCGTCGGTGCGCAGGTTAATTATGGATATTACTGTCATAGCACTTTTGCACCGCGAAGGACGAGCGGCCGCCGTGTCACTCGAAAAACTGTCCCTCGGATAAGCGTGGGGCAAGCAAACCCGGCGCCGCCACCCTGCACATAACGTGGGCGTTCTCTGTAAGCACCCTGTAACCATTTTGTTGGGTAGTTTCGGTAATCGGCTGTTTTTCTCCGATAAACGGCACTCATTGCAATCAGTTCACTTATAATGCACGCAAACAAAAGACCCATAAAAGCAGTGTGTTATTGGAGGACTGCATGTATAAACGCACGAAAATTGTCTGCACGATGGGCCCCGCCTGCGACAACGACGAGACGCTGCGCGAGATGATGAAGGCGGGCATGAACGTTGCTCGCTTTAACTTCTCGCACGGCTCGTACGAGGAGCACCACGACCGCATCGAGCGCGTCCGCCGCATTGCCGCCGAGCTTGACATGACGATCGGCATCCTGCTTGACACCAAGGGCCCCGAGGTCCGCACCGGCCTGCTCAAGGATCACCAGAAGGTCTCCGTCAAGACCGGCGAGAAGATCGTTGTGACCGCCCGTCCCACCGGCGAGGACTTCCTCGGCGACGCCAGCCACATCTCGCTTGACTACCTCAACCTCCCCAACGAGGTCGAGGCCGGCTCCCGCATTCTTATTGACGACGGTATCGTTGAGCTCGTGGTCGAGAGCGTTGACGGTCAGGATATGCACTGCGTCGTGAAGAACGACGGCGAGATTGGCGAGCGCAAGGGCGTGAACCTCCCCAACGTTGAGATCGGCCTGCCCGCCATCACCGAGCGCGACCGTCAGGACATCCTCTTTGGTCTTAAGGAGGGCATCGACTACATCGCGGCCTCCTTTATTCGCAACGGCGCTGCCGTGCGCGAGATCCGCGAGCTTTGCCGTGAGAACGGCGGCGAGCACGTGGGCATCTTCCCCAAGATCGAGTGCGCGCTGGGCGTCCAGAACTTCGACGAGATCCTCAAGGCCTCCGACGGTATCATGATCGCCCGTGGCGACCTGGGTATCGAGATTGAGCCCGAGCTCGTGCCGCACCTCCAGAAGAAGATGATCAAGAAGTGCAACGCTGCGTACAAGCCGGTCATCACCGCTACGCAGATGCTCGATTCCATGATTCGCAACCCGCGCCCGACCCGCGCCGAGGTTGCCGACGTCGCGAACGCCATCTACGACGGCACCGACGCCGTGATGCTCTCCGGCGAGTCCGCTGCCGGCAAGTACCCGGTCGAGGCTGTGCGTATGCAGGCCAGCATCGCTCACGAGACCGAGCAGTACCTGGGCCCGCACGCCGAGCTCAAGATTCCCGAGGGCAGCAAGAGCACGCGCGTGGTCAACAACGTCGTGGGCCTCTCCGCTGTGAACATGGCCACCACCGTGGGCGCCAAGTGCATCGTCTGCCCCACCACCACCGGCCGCACTGCGCGCCTGATTTCGCACTTCCGCCCGAGCACCCCGGTCGTGGCGTTCTCGCGTCACCAGTGGGCCGTGCAGAAGATGCTCATGTACTGGGGCGTTGAGCCGCACCTCGCCGCCATTACGCAGGGCAGCAGCGTCGACGACACCGTCGCGAAAGCCATCGAGTCCGCCAAGGAGCGCGGCTACGTTGAGGCCGGCGACGTGACCGTTGTGACCGTCGGCGACCCCAAGACCGCCGTGGACTCCACCCTCGGCGACGGCAAGCGCAGCTCCACCAACGTGGTGTACGTCGCTCAGGTGCACTAAACCAGCACCACCAGGCGCAGCAAAGGGGATGCGGGTCACCTGCATCCCCTTTTTCATGCCACGCCTAAACGGAGCGCGGCACGGCCTAGTCGTCCTGCTCAAGCTCCTCATCGTCGGTAAGCGGACGGCCCGAGTAATTGACGCGCTTGGTGACCTCCTCCATAGGCACACCTTCAACAAACGCCGCAGCGGCCTGCTCGTAATCATCAAGCGCACGGTCAAAGACCTCGGGGAAGCTCTCGTTTGAAATATCCCGCGTAAAGGGATTCTCCCACTCAATATGCCCCAGGTTGCCAGCACGAACGGGCGGCTCAACCGTCACACGATGCGCGAGCGACGCCAACAGCGAGTGTCCGCGCACCGCCCCCTCGAGCCGGCCGATAAGCTGCGAGACCGGCGCACCCGCAGGCTCGATCAGCTGGTACACCAACCGCATGTCCGCCACGGCGCCCGCATACTCCGGAGCATCAACAGCCAGGTCAAACACCCCGCGCGCCACATAGCTCATGAGCGTGCCCGCCACTTTGTTAATGCGCGCGGTGGTGACGAGCTCATTCTTGGGCAGATACTCCGCCGTGGTAGCCCCGTCGCGCTTGCGCTGAAGCATGAGCACGTCCAGGTCACTTTCGATAATCGCGTGCACCTGGCTTCCCGCGTCTTTGAGCGAGGGGTCAACCGCCTGCACGCCCCACTGCTGGGCGTACACAAACGGATGCGCGTTGCGGTCGAGCACATAATGCGAAAGCATACCCAGCGCAAACGCTCGACCCACATGCCCGTCATACTGTTGCAGATGAGCAACCCCGTCGCGCAGCGCGGTAAACTGCTGCGAAATGCGGCAGCGATGCATGGCGTGCGCAAGGCTCATGCACTCAACCACGTGCGGCGTGCGCACGCGAAAGAAAAACGGATCGGGACCCTGGTTGGCAAGCAAAAAGGCAAGGCGCTCGTCCTCGGTTCCAATAAGGCCCGCCGGCAACCGGTTGATGCTTTCCTCGCCAAACAGATGATGAGTAATAAGAGCTGGCATAACGCACCTTTCTGCGCGCAGGTGCCGGCGGCGCATGGTGCCAGGCAGCGCGCGTTGCATGCAATCTGTACCATTATGCCCCACGCGCGGCGGCGCAAATCCCTCGCTCAGCCCTTCATCGAACCTGCCACCGCAGCAATAATCGCAATAACCACCGCGGCCACGACAATGGCAACGCCCACCATAACGTGGCGCGTTGCAGGCAATTGCTTCTTTGCTTGAGGTTCCATTTGTGCTGAGGGCTCTGTCTGTACCTGAGACTCCGCCTGATCTGAGGGTTCTCCTTGGGGCGAGGGCTTTTCCTGCGCATCAGTTGCCGTTGACCGCCCTGCTTGGGCCGCGTTCTCTCCTGTCGGTACCTCGTCAGCTGCATCGACATCAGCGGTTTGCGCACCCATCGATGCGCCCGACGTTGCATTGTCTGCGAGCGACTCGGACGGAGTGGGCAGCGGCCTGCCGCAATATCCACAAAACACCGCGTTATGAGGCAATTCAGCTCCACAATGAGGACAAAGCATAATGGCCGCCTTCCCTGCCGGTATCGCCCGTTCGTCCTCAGTGTACCAAACCCCCTCCCATCACCCAAAGGGAGCAATGAGAGCCTCCCACTGCTGCTAGGTGTGGTCCGGCTACTGCCCCGATGCAGCCACAGCCGCTCAAGCACAACTTTCCCGCCAGCGTGCAGGCAATGCAGCAGAGATGATGCTCCGCCTGTGCAGGCAACGCATCAGGGCCGGCGTCCCGTTCGCGCAAGCTCAAACGCTTGGATGGCCCAAACGTTTTGAGCATGCAAGCGCGAATAAGACGCCGGCCCCGTTAATAACCTCGCGTTGCGGCTATGCGTAGATGCGCGTACCCGAAAGCCCTGCCATGGTCTCGGCAGCCTTGTCCAGCGCGCCAATGATGCAGACACGACCCTTGCGGCTGCGTGCAAACTTGATAGCCGCGCGAACCTTAGGCTCCATGGAGCCCTTGCCAAACTGGCCCTCATCCGCCAGCTTTTCGGCCTCGTCAGCGCTGATCTCGCTCAAATCCTGCTGGTCGGGCTTGCCAAAGTTAATGGCCACGTGCTCAACGGCCGTGAGCAGGAAGAGCACCTGCGCGTCGCAGTCCTCGGCCAAGAGCTCGCCGCCCATATCCTTGTCAATGACGGCGGCTACGCCCTTGTAGCAGCCCTTATCGCTGTAGTCGCGCACCACGGGAATGCCGCCGCCACCGCAGGCGATAACAATGAACTCGTTATCGAGCAGGTTAAGGATCGAGTCTGCCTCAACGATTTTCTTGGGCTCGGGCGAGGCGACTACGCGGCGCCAACCGCGTCCAGAGTCCTCGACGAAGGTCATGTCGGGATTCTCGGCCATGAGCTGTTTGGCCTGCTCCTCGGTATAAAACGGGCCGATGGGCTTTGTGGGATTCTTAAACGCCGGGTCGTCCGGATCGCACTCGATCTGGGTTACAACGGTCGCGGCATGCCAGCGCTTGTAACGACGATGCATCTCGCGGCCAATGCCCTGCTGCAGGTGGTAGCCAATGTAGCCCTGGCTCATGGCGCCGCACTCGGGCAGATCCATGGAGGGCGTGCCAATGGCATCGTGCGCGGCGGCAAACGCGTTCTGAATCATGCCGACCTGCGGACCGTTGCCGTGGGTGATAATGATTTCGTTGCCCTGCTCAATAAGGCCCAGCAGTGCATGGGCAGCATGGCCAACTTTCTCAATCTGCTCTTGCGGGGTGTCGCCCAGCGCATTGCCGCCAAGGGCAACAACAATACGGTCGGGCTTTCCAATGGGCTTGGACATGGTCGTTCCTTTCCGCCAAATGCCGAACCAAACCTGTTGCATCCACCCGTGCGGGTAGGCTTGCATTATATTCTCCAGATGCCCGTTTTTATTCATTTTTACGACCAGGAGGCACATGGACTGGGTGAGCGGTAGATAATTGTCGCTCAGCGTTACGACATACAGAATCTTCTTGTTTTCCGTGTTAATTAGCGCACATAAGGCATGTTCGCATCAAAGGAAGCCGCATTTTCCCCATAACGCATGACAACCCATTCCCACACGATTTTATGCATAGCAAGCCTGCCCTTACCCACTTAGGTGCACCGGTGCCATTTCCAGCGCTATTCAACGTGCAGCCCGGTGCGCGCCCTGCATCAGAGCGTCCCGTAGCTTCGCGTGACGCTCTCGTCAGGGCGGTCGTCGCGCAAGGCCTCCTGCTCGTCAGCCGAGCCACCGAGGCGCATAACAATGTCATTGAGGCTGCAACGCAAAAGCGGACCGGCAGCGCTTGCCACCGGCCCGCATAAGCAATCGGGTTTTGACCTGTTCGCAGCTGACCCGCCGCCTCAGCTTTTGCACCAGCGCAGCCTACGCCCAGGCATCACGTCCCTGCAGCGCCTTAAGACCGATATCGTGGCGCAGCGTCTTTCCCTCAAAGTCAATCTTCTCGCAAGCCTCGTACGCCAGGTTGCGTGCCGCCTCAAAGGTATCGCCCAACGCGGTTACCGCAATCACGCGACCGCCGCTCGTCACGAGCTCACCCTTGTCATTCACCGCGGTGCCAGCGTGGTACACGGTCACGCCTTCCATGGCCTCGGCATCCTCAACACCCGTGATAACCTTGCCCTTCTCGTACGAGCCCGGGTACCCCGCACTCGTAAGCACCACGGCCACGGCCCACTCGTCGCGCCAGCTCAGCTCGACCCCATCAAGATGCTGCTCGGCGCAGGCAAGCATAACCTCAACCAGATCGTTCTTCAGACGCGGCAAGATCACCTGGGTCTCAGGGTCGCCAAAGCGCGCGTTGAACTCCAGCACCTTGGGGCCCTGCGGCGTCAGCATGAAGCCGCCGTACAGGCAACCACGGTAGTCAATCCCCTCGGCGGCCAGCTCGGCCACAGCGTCCACCATGACCTGCTTCATGGTCGCAAGCTCGTCATCGGTCACAATGGGCACCGGGCTGTAAACGCCCATGCCGCCCGTGTTGGGGCCGCAATCGCCCTCGAGCGCCCGCTTGTGGTCCTGCGCCGTGACCATGGGACGCACGGTCTTGCCGTCGGTAAACGCCAACAGCGAGCACTCGGGACCCGTAAGGCACTCCTCAATAACCACCGTGGAACCCGCCTCGCCAAATGCGCCGGCAAAGCACTCGTGCACGGCCTGTTCGGCCTCGGCAAGATCGGTTGCCACAACCACGCCCTTGCCCGCGGCCAAACCGTCGGCCTTCACCACAACGGGCGCGCCCTGCTCGCGCACATAGGCAAGCGCCGATTCCTCGTCGGTAAACGAGCCGTAGGCCGCCGTGGGAATACCCGCGCGTCCCATGAGCTCCTTCGAGAAGCGCTTAGAGCCCTCAACCTGCGCACCCGCAGCACCCGGGCCAAAGCACGGAATGCCCTCAGCGCGCACCGCGTCAGCCACACCCGCCACGAGCGGCGCCTCGGGGCCAATTACCACAAGCCCAACATGCTCCTCGCGCGCAAACGCCGCCACGGCCTCCGGGTCGTCCTCGGCAAGCGCCACGTTTACGCCTTCCTGCAGCGTACCGCCGTTGCCCGGTGCAATGTAGAGCGTGCCGCAGCGCGGGGACTCGGCGAGCTTCTTGGCCAGCGCGTGCTCGCGACCGCCGCTTCCCAGCAGCAGGATGTCGATGGTAGAGATGGTCTCGGTCATGATTCCTCCTTAGGAAACGGCTTGGTGCAAAACAAGCTGGTGCAAAAGCAGATGCTGTGCCTCAGAGGGTCGCCTAGGACAACGTGCCCGCCCCTTGTCCTAGGCACCGTCTCGCTAGAACGATGGGGTCAGATACGTGGCGATATCGTCGAGTTCGGGGTTGTGGAACTCCTCGGGGTAGGCAAAAAGGCCTATCGCGTGCAGCCCCACGTGCGTGGCGATGGTGGGTCCAATGGTGGCAACCGTCAAAGAGCGCAGCGGCGCGTCGGTCTTGGCCAGCGCTTTGTCCATGGCGTCGAGTGCCTTATGCGCCTTGGTGTGCAACTTGTAGTACACGAGCGGACCCATCTCGCGCGATTGCTGCGCCATAAGGCCAACGATGTAGTTCACGGCATTCTTCATGCCCTTGGCCTTGTGAAGCACCTCGATGGCGCCCGTCTCGGTAAGCGATACCACGATCTTGAGGTTGAGCAGCGAGGTTGCCATGCCCTGGATTTTGCTTGCACGGCCGCCTTTTACCAGGTTCGTCAGAGAGTCGGGGATGAAGTAGATGCGGTGCGTGCGGCGCACGTTCTCAATGCGCTCAAGCGCCTCGTCAAGCGTGCCGCCCGCGCGGGCAATGCATGCCGCCTCGAGCACCATAGCGCCCTGCCCCACCGTAGCGGAACAGGAGTCAAAGACCTCGATGCGCACGCCGCGCTCCTTGGCAACATGCTCCGCAGCAGCACGCGCCGTCTCATAGGTGCCCGAAAGCGCTGCAGAAAGGTGAATCGACAAAATCTCGGTGTACCCTTCGTCCGCAAGCGCGTTGTAGGCGGCCAAAAAATCGGCCGGAGCCGGCTGCGAGGTAATGGGCAAGCCGTCGTTTGCGCCCAGCGCATCGAGCTTGTCCAAAAACTCATCAATCTGAATATCCACGCCGTCGGCGTACTCCGTGGTGCCAAACGTCACATGCAGAGGCACCACACGGAGGTCATACTTTGCCACCAGCGCAGCCGGAAGGTCCGCAGCGCTATCCAATACGATGGCGAACTTATTCATGGTTCCTCCCCGCGGCCGGCACTGCACCCGCCGCCCTTATCCGGCCGCGCACTCGCGCCCCAGCCGGCTGCCTTGGCATCTTACTTCCAGGAGCGATTAATGGTCTGTTCGCGATCGGGACCCACCGACACAAATGCCACCTCGGCGTGCGCCAGCTCCTCAATGCGCGCCACATAGTCGCGCGCCTCCTGCGGCAGCTCGTCAAAGGAGCGGCAACCCGTAATGTCGCACTTCCAGCCCGGCAGCTCCTCGTACACGGGCACGGCGTTTGCAAACGCTGCCTCGTGCTCGGGCACCGTGGTGTAGCGCTCGCCGTCGCACTCGTACGCCACGCACACCTTGACGGTGTCAAAGGCCGAAAGCACGTCGAGCTTGGTGAGCGCAATATGCGTAAGGCCGTTTACGCGCGCAGCGTAGTTGGCAATCACGCCGTCAAACCAGCCGCAACGGCGACGACGGCCGGTGGTCACGCCGTACTCGTAGCCCTCTTCGGTGAGCGTGCGGCCCTCGTCGGTCTCGTAGGCGAGCTCCGTGGGCATGGGGCCCGAGCCCACGCGCGTGATGTAGGCTTTCATGATGCCCAGCACGCGGTCGATGTTGCCCAGGCCCACGCCCGAGCCCGTCACCGCGCCGCCAGCGGTGCAGCTAGACGAGGTCACGTACGGGTAGGTGCCGTGGTCAATGTCGAGCAGCGTGGCCTGAGCGCCCTCAAACAGGATGGACTTGCCCTGCTCAATCAGGTCGTTGAGCAGGCGTGAGCTCTCGCAAATGTACGGGCGCAGGCGCTCGGCCATGGGCAGGTACTCATCGCAAATCTGGTCTACGGTGTACATGGGCAGGCCAAAGATCTTTTCGAGCTGCGGGTTCACGCGGTCGAGCGCGCGGGACAGCTTGTCGCGGAACACGCCGTCGTCCAGCAGGTCCTGCATGCGCAGGCCAATGCGCGCCATCTTGTCCTGGTAGCACGGGCCAATGCCGCGCTTGGTGGTGCCAATGTTGTGCGAACCCAGCAGCTCTTCGAACGCGCCGTCCAGGTCCATGTGGTACGGCATGATCACATGCGCATTGCCCGAAACCTTCAGGTTGGCAGTCGAGATGCCGTCGGCCTCAAACATATCGATCTCTTCGAGCAACACCTTTGGGTTGACCACGCAGCCATTGCCAATCACCGAAATGCACTCCGGGTACATGATGCCCGAGGGCACCTGATGCAAGCCGTACTTGCGGTCGCCCACCACAATGGTGTGTCCCGCATTATTGCCGCCCTGGTACCGCACAACGCAGTCGAAGTCCCGCGCAATAAGGTCGCAGATCTTGCCCTTGCCTTCATCGCCCCACTGGGTTCCCACCAGCACTGTCGAGCTCATGAACAACTCCTCACCGTCAGGCACGCCATCCGCGCTGCGGCGCACCCTCGCACCCGGCGCGCGGCGGCACAGACCGTCACGGCAGAAACCCGGCGCACTACACAACAGTTTCTATTATATCCACCTGAACAGCCGTACAGGCTAGCCCTCGCCGTGTATCCCATCAAGCTCATAGAACTTTGTAGATGCAGGCACAAACGCCAGGTCCACGTCGCCAATGGGGCCGGAACGGTTCTTGGCCACAATCACGCGCGTGACGCCCTCGTCCGGGCGATCGTTACGCGAAGCCTCCTGCTCGTCAGCCGAACGGTCGAGGAACATAACAATGTCGGCGTCCTGCTCGATGGAGCCCGATTCGCGCAGGTCAGAAAGCTGCGGGCGTTTACCGGTGCGGCTTTCGACCGCACGCGAAAGCTGCGACAGCGATATTACGGGTACGCCCAGGTCCTTCGCCATGATTTTGAGAGCACGGCTCATTTCTGACACCTCAACTGCACGGTTCTCGGCATGGCGGCCCGCCGGCAGGCTCACGAGCTGCAGATAGTCGAGGATAATCACCGCGCGTTCCTTGTTGTGGAGCATACGGCGCGCCTTCGCGCGAATCTCGGTAATAGTGGTGCCCGGGGTATCGTCGATCAGAATGTCGAGCTTCGAGAGTTCTTGCGTGGCCTCGTTGATGTTTGCCCACTGCTCGGGCGTAATGCGCCCCGTGCGAAAGTCCGAGATGGAGAGCGCCGCATGCGCGCAAATCAGGCGCTGCGCGATTTCCTTACCGCTCATCTCGAGCGAGAAAAAGCCCACCGTACAGCCGTCGGCCGCGGCATTAAGTGCCAGGTTGAGAGCGAAAGACGTTTTACCCACGGCGGGTCGCGCGCCCAAGATGATGAGCTGGCCCTCGCGCATGCCCAGCAGCAGGCGGTCCAAGCTGGGAAAGCCCGTGGCAACGCCATGCGCCTGCCCGCCGGCCGCGGCGATTTCTGCCGCCTCGTTATACGCCTCAACCATAAAGTCGGTGAGCGAACGGTATGCACTCGAGACCTCGCGGTCCGTAATTTTTAGGACGAGGCTCTCAGCTTGGTCAACCGCCTCTTTTGCATCGAGCGGCGCATCGTAGGCGAGTTCGGTAATCTGGCCCGCTGCTTTGATGAGCTCGCGCAGCAGCGAATCTCGCCGCACGATCTCGGCATGATGCTGCCAGTTGGCAAGCGCAATGGTGTTGCCCACAAGCTCCAAGATGTAGGCCTCGCCGCCCACAGCCGCAAGCTTGCCCTCAGACGAGAGAAAGTCCACCACCGAAATGGAGTCAATGGGAATGGCCCGCTCGTTCATGGCGACCATAGCAGCAAAGAGCTCGCGATGCGCCGGCCGATAAAAGTCGTCAATACGGAGTTCCGAAATGGCGTCGTCCACCACGTCCGGCGAAAGCAGCATGGCGGAGAGCACGTTGGCTTCGGCTTCCGTATTGTTGGGCAGGCCCTGGTGGGCGCCGCGGTCTATGGCGAGGGGTGCGTAATCACTAGGCGACACGCGCGTGCCTTTCTCGATGCTGCGCAACGGCGCAGGTAGGTGTTCGAGCATCAATGGTAGAGTATCCGCGGCCTGTCAAGGGGTCTCATTGCCGGCATTGGGCTGGTTTTTCTTTCCACAAGCGCATGTTGAAAACTCTGTCCCACCTTTCAGCGGGAATACCGGTTTTCAACGTTTTCAACAATTTGGAGAAGCACTTGATGTGAGTTTTCAACAGCTAGTCACTCTACCTGCTGTTATTCGAAGCTTACCGTATTATTGCAGCTTCCTTACCTAGTAATATTTGTCGATTTCGTGAATGTGCAGGTAAATACTACTTCTTTATTCATTGCGCAGGTGAAAGCTGGCCCGTGCTCGGTCGCATTTTGATAACCAGGATGTGAAAAACTGCTCAAGTTTGCTGCCACATCAACAGTTTTCAACCGCTGACCTGTTGATTTCTCATCCCCATCCCGCGCCAAACAAAAAAGCGCTCACCGCCGAATAATTCAGCAGCGAGCGCTTGATGCATGCATATAAGCAGCCAAAGGCTACTCAGCAGCCTCCTCGGTGGCCTCCTCGGCCTCGGGAGCGGCCTCGACCTCAGCCTCGGTGTCAGCCTCAGCCTCAGCGGCGAGCTCCTCGGCGGTCACGCCCACGAGCACAACCACCTCGGCGCGAATCTCGCGGTAGAGCGAGATGGCCACGGTGTGAGCGCCGGCAACCTTGATGGGCTTACCGAGCTCGACGCGCTTGCGGTCGATCTCAACGCCCAGCTGGTCCTTGACGGCGTCGGCCACCATAGCGGCGGTAACGGAACCAAAGAGGATGCCCTCGTCGCCCACCTTGACGTCAACAGTAACCTGCTTGCCGTCGAGGGTGGCCTTGAGCGCGTTAGCATCGGCAAGGCGCTTCTCCTCGCGCTTCGCGATGTTGTTGCGGCGCTGCTCGAGCTGCTTCAGCTCTCCCTTCGTCGCCGCAACGGCGAGCTTCTTCGGGAAAAGGTAGTTCTCGGCGTAGCCCTGAGCCACATCGACGATGTCGCCCTCGCCACCTTTGCCCTTGATCTCACCAAGAAGAATGACTTTCATGAGATCTCCTATCTTGTGCGCCGCATATGCGACGCCGGATTTACGTGCGTGCCTCGGTGTGTGCGCCCCGCGCGGTAAACGCGAGATTCACCCACACATCAATGCATCATCACGAACGAGCACGT
The DNA here is from genome assembly GCA_949287085.1 of uncultured Coriobacteriaceae bacterium. Classification (GTDB taxonomy): domain Bacteria; phylum Actinomycetota; class Coriobacteriia; order Coriobacteriales; family Coriobacteriaceae; genus Enorma. The sequence goes on along the minus strand of CASEER010000006.1, from coordinate 19,267 downwards.
GGCCTGCTAGTCGCGGTTGCGGCCACCGCGGGAAGAAACCACGGGGACGGTGTACGGCAGAAGGGCCATCTCGCGAGCGCGCTTGATCGCGTTCGCGATGTCGTGCTGGTGCTGCGTGCAAGCGCCAGTGACGCGGCGCGGCTTGATCTTGCCACGGTCGGTCATATACTTGCGAAGGAGCTGCGTATCCTTGTAGTCGATGTACTCGGTGTGCTCCTTGCAGAACTGGCAGTACTTACGACGCGGCTGACGTGTTGCGTAATCATTAGCCATGTCTCAAATACCTTTCTTTTGGCGCGGTCGGCACGACCGCCGCGCACTCGTGCAAACCAGGCGCATACACTAGAACGGAATATCCTCGTCGTAGATATCCGCCACCGGCGGAGCCTGGACGGGCGCCGCGGGACGCGCCGGGGCCTGCTGGTTATACCCGCCGCGCTGGGCCTGAGGCTGATGGTTAAACGAGCCATCACCCTGCTGCTGGCCGCGGCTCATAAACTCGATCTCATCAACGATGACCTCGAGCTTGCTGCGGCGCTGGCCATCGCGCTCCCACGAGCTATAGCGCAGCTTGCCCTCAATGGCGACCTTGGAGCCCTTGCTGAGGTAGCGGCTCACCGCCTCCGCGCGCGCACCAAACATGGTGCAGTCAACAAAGTTGGGATAGTCCTCCCACTCGCCGGACTGCGGGTTGCGCCGACGATCGTTCACCGCAACGCCAAACGAAAGCACCTGCGTGCCACCGCTCGTCATGCGCAGCTCCGGATCGCGGGTGAGGTTGCCGGATATATTTACTCGGTTGATGCTCATGCGTGCTCACTACCTCTCATTCCCGGAACGCAAGCCAAAACGGCGTGCGCTCCATCGGGCGCTTAGCGCCCCTTCCATTCGCACTTACTCCTGGTCGTCACGACGCACGATCATGTGACGCTCCACCGCATCGGTGATGCGGAGAACACGGTCGAGCTCGGCAATCGACGCGGGATCTGCATGGAAGTTGATGAGGGTGTAGTCACCTTCGGTGAGATCGTTGATCTCGTAGGCGAGCTTGCGCTTGCCCCACTCGTCAACGTTGTCAACCTTACCGTTACCAGCAGCAATCGTCACATCGATGCGCTTCATCACGGCAGCACGGGTCTCGGCATCAAGAGCCGGGTTGACGAAGAACAGCAGTTCATAGGCCTTCATGTGGTCACCTCCTCTGGGCATAAGGCTTCGGGTCGTGAAGGTGCGCCCGAAGCAGGAAAGGACTCAGCTACTATAGCTGCTCAACCCCCAAATCTCAAGAAGACGCAGCTACAACCTCACGAGCTCCACATAGTACCGGCCATGTAACGAAGAGCCTGAGGCAGCCCTCATCATCCTTCCATGCCGGTAGCATCTCAGACGCATCTGGCCAAACGCCGCCCATAAGCTGGCTCACCGCTGGCCAAACGCCGCCCATAAGCTGACCACAGCGCATGTTTTGGCTGGCAGCGAGCGCGACGCCTTATGCAGCGCGCGCGGCGCTAACACAACAGCACCAACAACTCGGCAGAATATCTCTATAGACGAGCTAATCGGACACACCCATGGGCAAACTACTCAGACGCACCCTGATCGGGCTCATGGGGTGTTGAGCCGCCTTGCTCCGAATCATGAGGCACGCCATCGGGCAGCGGATCAGACGAGACGCCCCACCGACTCACATCAAAGCGACGGAACCACATACCCGTTGCATGCACTGCCACCGTCTGCAAGGTAACCGACACGAACGACCCCACAAACGAGAGAGCCGCCGAAAACACGAGCGCCGTAAGCGCCACCGCCGGACCAAGCGTAAACAGGTTGCGCAGCAGGTACTCAGTATCTAATCCCATATACAACGTGCCATCATTCCAGCTAAAGAGCGACGAGACACTCGATACCGCCACCAGCGCCACCAAAATTGAAGACGCCCATGAATAGACCAGGCCGATGGCGCATCCCAAAGCCGAAACGCCCACGAGGCGCACAAAGCCGCCCGGATCGCACACAATCATCTGAAAGAGCCGGTCGAGCCGCCAGCCGGCCGCAAACCCGTCGTACACCACGCCGCGCATCATGGCAGCCAGCACAAGGCCGCCAGCAGCCACGCGGCAGACCAGGGCAAACAGCAAGCGCGGTACGAGTGAAATGTAGTAGTGCTCATCGCCCGTCCATATATTCCACGAGCCCACGCCTCCAAAATCAAAGGGCAGCAGCGGAGAATCGCCCACGCCAAAGCAAACACCCAGCACCACCGAGCACACAATGGACATCGAAATCAGAATCAAGAACGCCCAGCCACCTGTGGCGAGCAGCTTGCCGTAATCGATGCCCCGACGCCGTGGCGGGCAATCAACGCCCCATGCGGCCAGACGCGCCCATTCATAGGCAAACCCCAGCGTTGCGATCGTACCCAAAATGGGCACCCACGACAGCAGCGCCAATATGATAAGCGGCTTGTACCAATCTGGCTCGCTGGTAAGCATTTTCCACGAGCGAATAAAGCTAACGCTTTGCCCCTGCATAACGTCTCCCTTACCGTCAGCGGATGGCCCATCCGCGGCGATGGCGCACGCATAGTCGCCACAAGTAATAACCCGTATGGTCTCGATATACCCGCATTGTAGGGCTTACGGCACGCCGAACAACCTTTACCGTGCGGCATTTGCCCAGATATAAGTCTTTGTTAAGCAAGGCAAGCCGATCTGTTCGGTTAACAAGCACGCCGCGCGCCACGCAAGCCAATCAGCGCGCCCCTGCGCCATAACAATGTTGCTGCACAAAATCCCCGTTTGCATTGTTGGGAAGTTACGGTACAATTTCCGTTGCTGTACACGGAGAGTTGTCCGAGTGGCCGAAGGAGCACGATTGGAAATCGTGTAGGCGTCAAAAGCGTCTCCAGGGTTCAAATCCCTGACTCTCCGCCAGTTGTTTTCTCACGGCGTGCCTCAGGTGCGCCGTTCACCCCATGCGGAGGGGTGGCAGAGTGGTTGAATGCGGCGGTCTCGAAAACCGTTTACCCGGCGTTCCCGGGTACGAGGGTTCGAATCCCTCCTCCTCCGCCAGTCGCGACTTACACGAACCCCCATCCGGTGCGCCCGGGCGGGGGTTCGCGCTATCTTGGCCATCCTCCGCCGGCTTTTTCTTTCTTCCACACCACCATCTGAGACCCGGCGTGTCCGAGCAGAGATTCATGCTGCCTCCCTCATCTTGGGCAATCCCAGCGTGGCAATTCAGTCTCACCATGAGCGCAAAGCAGGTAAGATAGCAGGGGTCATTATCTGCACACCATAGCCCCGAGAGGACCGCCGATGCACTCTTTCCTTGCTGCCAGCTTGCCCGTTGTTGCAGCCGCCGTGGCCACCACGGGCGCCTCAACACAGCAGGCAGCGGTCCCGCTGGGCATCGAGATGTTCGTCGTCGTTGTGTCCTCGGCCACGGGCGTCCTGTCCGCGCGCCGGCACGAGCTCGACTACATTGGTGCCCTGTGGCTCGCACTGCTCGTGGGCCTCGGCGGTGGTCTGCTGCGCGACATCATCATGCAGGTCGGCGACGTCTACATCATCAAGCAACCGCTCGCTCTGCCGGTTTCGCTCATTTCAGCCACCATAGCGTTCGTGTTTCCCGTCTTTATCGAAAAGCAGGACCGCCTGCTCAATGTGCTCGACATTTTTGCGGTTGGCCTGTACGCCGTAGTAGGTGCTGACAAAGCTATGGTTTACGGCTTTGCGCCCACGGTTTGCGTCATGATGGGCTTTTTTACCGCAGTGGGCGGTGGCATGCTGCGCGACATTTGCCTGGCCAAGACCCCGGCCGTCTTTAAACGAAGCAACTTTTACGCCATTGCCGCCATTGCCGGATCGGGCGCATACATCCTGCTGGTACAGACGCTCGGCGTCAACAACATGATTGCCCTCGTGCTCAGCACCGCCCTCACCATGTTTGTGCGATGGATTTCGTTGCATTACAACATTCAAACCCCCACCGAGGTCGACCTCACCCGCGTCGTGCCGCACCGTAAGCGCACCGGCGAGTCGCCTGGCACCGCGCGGCGCGAGGGCGTGCCCCGCTCGCCCGACGCCTTAGCCGACCGGCGCAAGCGCACACTTGCCGATATTGAGCAGCGGCGCGAAAAAGAGCGACGCAAAGAAGCGCTCAACCGCCTCAGACGCATGCGCCGCAAGCGCAGGCAGCGCGAGCTCGACGTATAGCCCTTGCGACAGGCACAACGCCCCGGCGCGACGCCGCGCCGACGGTACGCTTCTCGCGGTATGTCTCGGCGTTCTATGCCGATGTTCACACGAATCGACCGTGGATAGGCCCTTCATGTGCACATTAGCATAGAAGCGCGCCCCCATGGCGCCAGGACAATCGCCCCCCGTTCTCTTGTCCTGCCGCAACAAAAGACTGCCGCAACCAAAGAGCCGGCCGCAGCGACCCGCGACCGGCTCTTTCGCTCAAACCATATTGTTACGCCAGGGTCTAACCCTACTTTTTAACCTGGCCCGCGCGCACGGCGGCCTTCTTGCGGTCGGTCGCGTTCAGGATGCGCTTGCGCAGGCGGATGTTCTTGGGCGTGACCTCGACAAGCTCGTCGTCGGCGATGTACTCGAGCGCCTCCTCAAGCGTAAAGGTACGCGGCGGCGTGAGCTGCACGGAGATGTCAGCGGTCGAGGAGCGCTGGTTGCCCAGATTCTTGGTGCGCGCGACGTTCACCACCATGTCGCCCGGCTTGCTGCGCTCGCCCACGATCATGCCCTCGTAGCACTCGGTGCCCGGCTCGATGAACAGCTGGCCGCGCTCCTGCAGCGTGCCGAGCGCGTACGCCACGGCTTTCTCGGTGGTCATAGAGATCATGGCGCCGTTTTTGCGGCCGCCCAGCTCACCCGCATAAGGGCCGTACTCAAGGAACGTGTGGTAGAACACGCCTTCACCGTGCGTGACGTTGAGGATGCGGTTCTTAAGGCCCATGATGCCGCGCGTGGGAATCTTGAACTCAAGATGCGTCACGGTGCTGCCGGCCTGCATGCTCACCATCGTGCCGCCGGCGTTGCCAAAGAGCTCGATGACCTTGCCGGAGTACTCATCGGGGCACTCGACTACGGCCTGCTCGACGGGCTCCATCTTGTGGCCGTTCTCGTCGGTCTTAAAGAGCACGCGCGGGCGGCCCACCTGGAACTCATAGCCCTCGCGGCGCATGGTCTCCATGAGCACGGAGAGGTGCAGGATGCCGCGGCCCGAGACCTCAACGCCGCTCTTATCCTCGAGCTCCTCGATGCGCATGGTCACGTTGTTCTCTGCCTCGCGCTCCAAGCGCTCCTTGAGCTGGCGTGCGCCCACAATATCGCCGTCGCGGCCCACGAGCGGCGAGGTCGAAGCCTCAAACACAACCGAGAGCGTCGGCGGGTCAATCTCGATGGGATCAAGATGCACGGGATTCTCGGGATCGGTGTACACGTCGCCGATGTCCGTGCGGTCAATACCCACCACAGCGGCAATATCGCCGGCATGGACCTCCTGGCACTCGGTGCGGCCGAGGTAGTCAAAGGTAAAGAGCTGCTTGACCGTAGCCGTCGAGCTCGAGCCGTCGTTCTTCACCACAAGGATGGTATCGCCGTCGTGGAGGCAGCCCGAGAACACGCGACCGATGCCGATGCGGCCCACATAGCTCGAGTGGTCGATGGTCATGCACTGCATGGCGAGCGGCGCATTCTCGTCCACCTCGGGCGCGGGCATGTCGTCGATGATCATGTCGAGCAGCGGATACATGTCCATGTTGCCGTCGTTGGGGTCGCGGCGCGCGTAGCCGTTCACGGCGCTCGCGTACACCACGTGCTCCATAGCAAATTCGAGCTGCTCATCGGTGGCGCCAAGGTCGGCCATAAGATCGAGGCAGTCGTTATAGGCCTTCTCGGGATCGGCGCCCGGACGGTCAATCTTGTTGAGCACGATCATGATGGCCAGACCGGTGTCGATGGCGTGGCGCAGCACGAAGCGCGTCTGCGGCATGGGGCCTTCAAACGCGTCGACCAGCAGCAGCGCGCCGTCGGCCATCTTAAGCACGCGCTCAACCTCGCCGCCAAAGTCGGCGTGGCCCGGGGTGTCAATGATGTTGATCTTGACGCCCTTGTATTCGATCGAGCAGTTCTTCGCAAGAATCGTGATGCCGCGCTCGCGCTCCTGGTCGTTGGAGTCAAGCACGCGGTCCTCGACCTGCTGGTTAGCGCGGAACGCGTCCGTGGCGCGCAGCAGCTTGTCGACGAGCGTGGTCTTGCCGTGGTCGACGTGGGCGATGATGGCGATATTTCTGAGGTTATCGACGCGCATTCCTTCTCCTGTTGCAGTAATTCAAGCTTCTTTCGGTGAACCAGCAGATTATAGCGCCAAACGGCACTCATGCGGGCCCATCTGGTCAAGTGTGCGCATTTGTGGATGAATTGTCGCGTGGTGCGCGGCAGATAGATTACCCGACCGCCCTCGTGCTAGAACAGCGGGGGCTCCTCGCCCGCCGGCATGGGATCGCTATAGGCAAACGCGTCACCCTGGCCAAATCCCTCATAGAGCACATAGGCCGAGTATCCCGTAGGAGCGCCATTCTCGGCCACCAGCCCACGCTCGTAGAAGCTCACGAGCACGGCGTCGGCAAACCCATCTTCCAGCTCCACGCCGCCAACGCAGCCGATGGCATAGCACGCAACGGGACCAAGGCCATCATCCGGCACGCCCGAAGCGCTCCGTGCAATGAGCGCCTGCGCAGCCTCGAGGCACGCCTCCTCGCCATCATCAGTAAAAGCGGCTTCGCTGCGGTTGCCCGCGGCGTCTTCCATGCACGAAACCACGCCCGGGTCGCGCCCGGCGGCCAACTCATCGAGCATGAAGCCAATCAAGTCGCACACCATAGCGTCAAGCTGGGGCGACACGGCGCCCGGACCTTGTGTGTTCTGTGCCATCGCGTTCCCTTCGCCCTGCTTTTTCTCATTCTAGCACGGGGCACCAGCGCATTTGTAAGCCAGCGCTTCGTGCACCAGCGCATTTTGCAGCATTGCCGCAACGTCTGCCTGCGCATAAACCCCTCGCGCCAAGCAGCCCAGCGCGGGCCCGTGGCCAACGAGCCCTATAGTTGAGCCCTTATAGCCGAGCCGCCTCTTCTGCAATCTTTGCCGCCGCGTCGCGCTGCCGCAGCAGCTCTGCCGAGCGCTTCTGAAGCGTTGTAATCTGCCCCGAAAGACTCACCACGTCCACGATGCCCCACACCACGAGCATCGACGCGACCGAAACCACCAGCGCGCCCACGGTGCCGCGCATGCGCGAGCAAAGGAGCATCACCGCCGCCGCGACACCTGCCATGGCACCCACACTGCGACGGCGCTCGCGCATGGTGCGCAGCTGTGCCACCACGGCAAGCCGCGCCGTCTCGGCCGCGTGGGCACGCGCCTCGGCTTCAAAACGAATCTGCGCAGGCGACGACGCGCGCGATGACCCCGCAGAAGCGCCCGCGCCACGGGCTCCACGCCCGCCACCGCCGCGCGCCCAGCTACTGCGCGCACCAGCTGCCGAGCCGCTCCGCCGCGCTCCCGCGCCCTTGCACAGCACATCGTGCGCCTCATTGATGCGGCGCATCTGCTGCTCGGCACGAGCACGCAACCGCTTATTCTCACCATATTTATCGGGGTGTAGCATCTGCGCGAGCTCGCGGTATGCCGCCGCCACCTCGTCGCGTGAAGCACCCTCCTGCAGCCCCAGCACCTGCAGCGCCTCGGCCCGCGTCATGAGCACGCCTCCGAGCAGCAGCGGCATGCGGGAGCGGCACCGCATGCACCGTTTGTCGCTCCACCTGAATACCAGCTGCGCGCGGCAGTGCCTCGACACCGACAGCGCGCGAACGCACCCAAACGCAGCCCGCGCGCGCCCATGCTACATGGAGCCCAGTTCGCCAACCACATGGCCCGTTCGCTCCTCGGGCTCAAGCACGTCAACGCCCTCGTATCGGAAGAAGCGCGCCGGGTCGTGCATCAGATCTTCAAGTGGAATAAGCACAAAGTCGCGTTCGCCCAGCTTAGGATGCGGGAGCTGCAGCTTGTTTCCGCCATGCCGCTCGCCGTCCATCCAGATAAGGTCGCAATCAATCACGCGCGGGCCGTTGGGGCGGGCACTCTTGGTGCGGTTGCGACCGAGCTTGTTCTCAACAGCCAACAGCTCATCAAGCAGCACAAGCGGCGCGAGCTCGGTTTTGAGCTCAATCACCGCGTTGGCAAAAGGTGCCTGGCGCGTCTCATACGCCGGCTCGCTCTCGTAAATGCGCGAGCAATTGGACACGCAGGTGAGCGGAATATCTGCAATCATGTCGCGCGCAGCGCGGATGTTGTCCATGCGATGCCCCATGTTGGAGCCGAGCGCCACAAACGCGCGGCGCGGCTGCGGGCGCGCGACCGCCCAAAAACCGTTGAGGAACTGGGCAAACCCTGCAACGTCGTGCACGCGTACGATATTGGCGCCGTTTTCGATGGCACCCAGGCACACGCCAAACGTTGCCGCGTCGCGGTCGGCAGCCTCTTGCACGCCCGAAATGGCACCAATAAAGCGCTTGCGCGACACGGCGCACATAAGCGGGTAACCGAGAGACGCCATCTTGGCGGTCTCACGCTGGATAATAACGTCCTCGTTGGCCGACTTGCCAAAGCCCGGGCCGGGATCGATGCAAATGCGGTCGCGTGCCACGCCCGCATGCACGAGCGCACGGGCCTGATCGGAAAGGAAGCCCATAACGCGGCGCATGATGGGAGCGGAATCAGGCAGCGTAAAGCGACGCGGCTGGTAGGTGCTCACATAGCCCTCGGTACGACGGGCCGAACGGCGCATGACCGCCGCAAGCTCGTCGGCAACGGGCGAAGACTCCTGCTCGTCGGGCTGCTGCGCGGCAGATACCGCCGCGGCGCCGGCCGCGGGCTCGGCGCTCGCCGTATTGGCGGCAGCGTTTGCATCAGCGGCCTCAACAGCCGCGGCTGCCTGCTCGGTCTCTTCATCATCGGCTGCATGCTTGCCCGCTTCGTGCATAAACTCGGCAAACGGAAGCTGCGGCTGCACAAAGCCAACGCCCAACTTTCCGGTGCGTTTTCCACGACCCCGTTTGGAGCCCTTGCCGTTCTTTGCCGCAGCGGCCTCCTCCTCGGCCTCGCGTGCGCGTTCGGCAACATACGCCGCAGCCGAGGTGTCCAGCTGCACCGCCGTACGCGAGCGCGCCGGCTGCTCGGTCACCTCGCCCGCATGTACCACAATGACACCGCAGGTATTCTTGGCCACAAACTCGACCATCTTGGGATCGGTAAAGCCCGTCACGTCATTTACGATGGAGGCGCCCACGCGTACCGCTGCCTTGGCAACCTCAACATGACGCGTGTCAATGGAAACAATGGCGCCCTTGGCCGCGAGCGCGCGCACCACGGGCAGCACCCGCTTGGCCTCTTCATCCGCACTCACCGGATGAAAGCCCGGGCGCGTGGACTCGCCACCAACGTCGATGATGTCGGCACCCGCATCGAGCATCGCCAGGCCATGCTCGATCGCGGCGTCGGTATCAAAATGCTCGCCGCCATCGCTAAACGAGTCGGGCGTCACGTTGAGCACGCCCATGATGCGCGGGCGGTCAAACGTGAGCGTGTATTTTCCGCAACGCCAGGTCTTGGTGTCGTACGCCATGAAGTTCCTTTCGCCACGACGCCGCGGTGAGGCGCCGCGCCGGTCGATACAGAGTTCCCTCTATTGTATCCGCCTGCGCTGCAAATCCGCGACGGCACGCGGATATCACACAGCCCGCGCGCCACCCTACCCCGCAGCCTTGCCCTGCTAAAACGCAAATGCCTGCGCAATATCGCACGACATCAGCACGTCAGCCTGCGCGTCCTGCGGTGTGGGGCCGCGGTTTACAATAACCAGCGTATCGCCCTCAAAATATCGAATGAGCCCCGCCGCCGGATACACCACGAGCGACGTACCGCCCACAACAAGCAGGTCGGCCTGCATGATGGCGTGCACCGCCCCGGCCAGCACGTCATCGTCAAGCGCCTCTTCATACAGCACGACGTCCGGCTTGATGCGCCCGCCGCACGCCGGGCAGCGCGGAATTCCCGCAGCATCCTCAAGCTCGCGCGAGACCATCTGCTCGGCAGGGTACACCGCGCCACATTGCTGGCACACGTTCCGGTGCACCGATCCATGCAGCTCAAACACGCGCTTGCTTCCCGCCTCCTGGTGCAGTCCGTCGATGTTTTGCGTTACCACAGCCGCAAGCTTGCCCGCACGCTCAAGTTCGGCCAGTTTGCGATGGCATTGGTTGGGCTGAGCGCCCAGCGCGATCATGCGCCCCCGATAAAACGTAAAGAACTCGGCCGGATGGGTCTCGTAAAACGAATGCGAGAGCATGACCTCGGGCGGATAGGCAAAGTGCTGGTGGTACAGCCCGTCCTGGCTGCGAAAATCCGGGATGCCGCTCGCCGTCGAAACACCCGCACCACCAAAGAACACCGACCGCTTGTGCGCGTCAAACAGCTGTTTGAGCTCATGCGCCGCCTCGCGAGCGTCCGTTATTGCCGTCGTGCCTGCCATCGCCATCGCCCCGCATCCCATCAACGTGCTTGCCGCACCGTAGCCAAAGCACCGCCTTGGCTCAGCTGTCACCGCCATCATACTCCGCATGTGCTTGGCGATCGCAAATGAGCTAGGATGAACGGAACATGTTGTACCCACCCCCGCCGCAAGGGAGTTTATATGGCAACCCTTACCCCGGCTGCAGCCGAACGCACCTATACCTTCGCCTCATGGAATGTGAACGGCCTGCGCGCGGTCCTCAAAAAAGAGCCGAGCTTCACGGAGGTCGCCTCCGAGCTCGACGCCGACATCCTCGCCATCCAGGAAACCAAGATGCAGGAAGGCCAGGCGCACATCGACCTGCCTGGCTACCTGCAGGTTTGGAGCTATGCCGAACGTAAGGGCTACTCCGGTACCGCCGTATTCGTGCGCGAGGAGGCGCTGGGCGCGCCGCTTTCGGTCCGCCATGCCGAGGAGCTCCTGCGCCCCGAAATACTCTTGGCGGCCGGGCACACCCCGGACGACGAAGCCGCATCCCTTGTAGCCACCGCGGCAACCGAGGGCCGCGTGTGCGCACTGGAGTTTGAGCGCTTCTGGTTCGTGGACGTTTACACCCCCAATGCGCAAAACGAGCTCGCGCGCATCAGCACGCGCATGGCCTGGGACGACGTCTACCGCGCCTTTTTGAAGAGTCTTGAAGAAGAAACCGGCAAGCCCGTAGTTACCTGTGGCGACTTCAATGTGGCACACGAGGAGATCGACCTTAAGAACCCCAAGACCAATCGCGGCAACGCGGGCTTTTCAGACGAGGAGCGCGGCAAGTTCACCGAGCTCCTCGACGCAGGCTTTACCGACACGTTCCGCCTGCTCCACCCCACCGAAGAGGGAGCCTACAGCTGGTGGAGCTACCGTTTTAACGCACGCAGGAACAACGCCGGATGGCGCATCGACTACTTTTTGGTGAGCAACGCACTTGCCGAGCGCGTGCAAGAGTCAATCATTCGCAACGACATCTATGGCAGCGACCATTGCCCCGTGGAGCTCGTCATCAAGCTGTAGGGCTCGCTGGTCTATCCCGGCGTAAGGGGTGCCCTGGTTCGCAAAAACTCGGTTTATGCGGACCAGGGCACCCTGTCAAAACGGTCGATTATCGCGCGCATCCGTGCTACAGCGTCATGTTGGGATCGGCATCGATGTCGAAGCCCGCAAACTCGCCACGCTCAAACTTGCGACGCGCCACCTCGGCAATCATGGCCGCATTATCGGTGCATGCGTTCTGCGGCGGAAGCGTCACGCGAATACCCTGACGTCCTAGCTTTTTGACCATCATGTGGCGCAGATGCGGATTTGCCGCAACGCCACCGCCAATGCAGTACTCGCGCGCTCCCGTTTCGCGCAAGGCGTTCCACGCTTTCTTGTACTGCACGTCAAACACCGCCGCCTCGAATGATGCCGCCAAATCGGGCAGGTGGATGGCGCGACCAGCATCGGTCTCCTGCTCTATATAGTTCACCACAGCCGTCTTGAGGCCTGACAGCGAAAAACGGTAGTCGCCCTTGCGATTGAGCGCGCGGGGGAAGTCGATCGCCTTGGGATTGCCCGTTTCGGCTAGGCGCGAAATAATTGGCCCACCGGGGTACCCCAGCCCCAGCGCCTTGGCAACCTTATCAAATGCCTCGCCCACCGCATCGTCGAGCGTTTCACCCAAAACCCGGTAGTCTCCCCAATCCCGCACGTGAACGAGCATGGTATGCCCGCCCGAAACAAGCGTAAAAATGAACGGGGGCTTAAGATTCGGCTGTGCGAGCAGGTTGGCAAACAAGTGCCCCTCTAGGTGATTGACCGCAACGAGCGGTACACCTGCCGCGTACGCAAAGCCCTTGGCAAACGCTACGCCCACCACGAGCGCACCCACTAGGCCAGGGCCCTGCGTCACGCCCACGGCGGCAAGCTCGGTCGGTTCGATCGCGCCGCCGGTAAGGCCCAGCGCGGACGCCGCCTCCTCAAGCGCGGCATCGACCACGCCCACGATGACCTCGACATGCTTGCGCGAGGCAATCTCGGGCACCACGCCACCAAAGCGCGCATGGAAGTCAATTTGCGTCGATACCTGGTTGGCAAGCATGGTGCCCTCGGCATCGATAATGGCCACCGCCGTTTCGTCGCATGAGCTTTCAATCGCGAGCACCAGCTGACGGCGAGCAATTTCTGCGCGCTCCTGCGCACTGCGTTGCGCCGGCGGCAACGGCCACACGCGTGCCGCGGCTGCCGTGGGCTCGGGCGAAGCTGCATCAACCGGCAATACGAGCGGAAGCTTGGCCTGCATAACCAGCGCATCCACGCCCTGACCGTAGTAATTGCGACGGCGACCGACCTGAGTGAAGCCAAGTGCTTCATAAAGCGCCTGCGCGGGAGCGTTGCCGTCTTCCACTTCAAGCGACGCCGTCGTGCACCCAAGCATCTGAGCATCATAGCTCACGTGGGCGAGCAGCTTGCGCGCAATACCCTGGCGGCGACGCGACGGTGCCACCGCCACGTCCAAGATCTGCACATCATGCTCAACGACCATGCCGCCCGCAAGGCCCACGAGCTCGCCGTTGTCATGCGCTACCCACCAACTGCGCGGGACCGCCGCCTCTTCGCCGAGCTCCGACAAAAACTGTGCGGGCGTCCAGGGCGTGTGCGAGGCGCCGGCAAAACACGCCGTCTCCAATGCAGACGCCGCCTCGGCATCAGCTGCGCCCATGGGGCGGAACTGCAGGTGGCGACCAGCAAGCTCGTCCGCAACACCCGTTACTTCGCTCTGGGTGCTTTGCGTGAGCCCCAGACGCTTGCGCTCGTTTTCCTCGGCATCAGACAGGCGCGTGTAAATGGGAAGCACGAGCGCCGGGTCACCGTTATCGCCGGGCGCGGCTCCTGGCGTTCCCGCAGCGTCCTCCTTACCCGCAGCACACCACGCGAGCAACAGTCCTTCACCCGTCGGGTGCCAGAGCGCCTCGTCAACGCGATGGGTCAGGCCTGACGCGTCGAAAAGCTTTCCATAGCGCTTAAGGCCATCGCCGGTGAGCTGGAGCTCGTCTGCGTCAGCACGGGCGGCCCACTCATCGGCAGCAACCGCAGCCTTTACCACCCGCTCGCGATCAAAGAGTCGGCGAGCGCCAGTATCATCAAGCTGATAAAGAGCAGGATACACTTCGCCGCGCATGGCATCGGCGGCTACACCGAGCAAGCCGCGCACGCCCGCACACCACGCCGTCCAGGCGCTCGCATCGAGCGTCGAAGTTCCATGCAGCGGCACGTTGGCACCGCGGGCAAGACCTTTTGCCGTCGAAATACCAATGCGCACACCAGTAAAAGACCCCGGACCACGGCCAACGACATACGCGTCAACGGCATCGCGCGAACAGCCAGCATCGGCTAGAGCAGCGTCAACGGTGTTCACCAGCTCAACATTGGCGTGACGACGGCAGAGGTGATCACGCGCGGCAAGCACATCAACCGCAGCCGCCGGCGTATCCGCGCCAGCAATACGCGCAACCGCGCACGCCAGCATGTCGGTCGACGTATCAATCGCCACAACAAGACGTGGCTCGAGCGTTTTTTTCATCATCCTGCCCCATTCTGGACAAAATCTCAAAGTTCAATTTTATGTCCGCTTTCACCGCGCTTGCTAAAAGCGAGCCCAGTTCCTCAGCAAAGGCTCCGCACGCCCGTCAGCGCATCCGCCAGAACGCCCACGAGCTTGCCACCATCATGCCGTTTCAGCACACACCGCTTGATCAATCTGCGACGCAAGCTCCTCCGCACGCGCACCATGCGGTTCAAGCGTGACCAGCCGTTCGTTCTCGCCCGTGCGAGTAATCACGATGCCCAAGAACTCATCCGTCAGCTCATCCTGAAACTGCTCGCCCCATTCCAACACGCACGCGCCTTCGTATCCCAGCACATCGTAAATGCCGGTATCCTCAAGCTCGTAAGCGTGTTCAAGGCGATACAGGTCAAAATGAAACAACGGGATGCGACCGCCATCATGCACTGCCATGAGCGCAAACGTTGGACTCGTCACCGGGTGTGTGTCGCCAAGCGCCCGCGCCAGGCCCTTGGTGAAGTGCGTTTTGCCCACACCGAGCCCACCGGTTAGCACCAGCACATCACCATCGGCCAGCGCCGGCGCAACAAGTTCGCCCAAGCGCTCGGTGTCGGCCTGTGACATGCTGCGATACCGACACGCGTCCTCTCGCACCAGCGTCATGAGGCCTCCTCCGGCCGTGGCAGCGCATCTTCGTTGTGCTCAACCGCCACCGCATTGGGCTCGTCGACCACCGCAGCGGCCGCGCCTGGCGCGCTCGTGGCTGGATGACGCGCCAGCCAGTCACCCAACATGCGAAAATCAGCTTCCAGCAGCTCCTGCCACGCAGGGTTGCGCAGCGCCGCCGCCGGATGGAAGGTCGGCATCACGGTAAAATGCCCCGTCTGGTGGAACCGACCGCGCAGCTTGGTGATACCCGTTTCGGTTTTAAGCACAAAATGCGTCGCGGGATTACCCAGCGTCACGATCACGTCGGGCCAGATGCTGCGAATCTGCTCGCGCAAAAACGGCGAGCACGCCAGCACCTCGTCCGGACGCGGATCGCGATTTCCCGGCGGGCGGCATTTGAGCACGTTGGCGATGTAAATCTCGTCACGCGTCAAACCAGCCAGCGACAAGATGCTGTTGAGGTTCTCGCCCGCACGCCCCACAAAGGGCTCGCCCTGCAGGTCTTCGTTGCGGCCCGGCGCCTCGCCCACAAACATCACGCGCGCATGGGGGTTACCCACGCCAAACACGATGTTGGTACGCGTCTGACAGAGCTCGCACAGCCGGCAATCGCCCAGCACGGCACGGATTTCTTCAAGCGAAACCTCGCGCGGCCCCTGATGCGTATGTCCCGGAATCTGCATGATGCCCATTGCATACTCCTTGCTCGTAGCTTCCGCTCCATCTTAGTGCATGCACCGCGCCGCCGCGCCCGTGCGCCCATCATGATGAGCTAGCCCAGGTCTGTCCCGCGTTGACCGAACATGGCCAATTCGAAAACGTCCCCAAATGGGATTTAGAGGTAGACCTTGTCGAGGCGCATGCCAAAGTTGCATACGACCTCGTAGTTGATGGTGTTGCGCAGGCGCGCCATTTCATCCACGGTAATCTCGGCATCGCCATCACGCCCAATGATGGTCATGACGTCACCGTATTCCGCTTCGCGCGTTTGCTGGATCGGCTTCTGCTGAATCTCTACCATGCACTGGTCCATGCAGATGTTTCCCACCTGGCGCACGCGCTCGCCGCGGTACAGCACCTCCATACGGTTGGAGAGCGAGCGCGACAACCCGTCGGCATACCCAATGGGTAGCGTGCAAATTTGCACCGCCGTGCGCGGCACGCGATAGGTGTACCCATAGCCCACGCCCTCGCCCATTGCCGGATAGGCGGCGCGCGTTACCCGGGCACGCACGCTCATAACGGGCTCGAGCGCAAGCACACGCCGCGCCGCTTCACACGGGTACAGGCCATACAGCCCAATTCCCACGCGCACCATGTCATAATGCGTCGAAGGATCCAGCATGGTGGCAGGGGTGTTATCGCAATGCACGGCGCCGCAGTCAAACCCCGCGTCACGCAGGGCGCGCACCGCTTCGTCAAAACGCCGGCATTGGAGCTTATAGTCCCAACCGTCCACGTCTTCAGCCGTTGCAAAATGCGTGAATACACCGTCGCACTGAAGGCCCCGATGGAAATTGATGTTGCGGCAAAACTCCAGCACATCGGCATAATGCACGCCAATACGGTTCATACCCGTCTCAATGGCCAGGTGGTACTTGCCCACCGTCCCCGCCTGCACCGCGTGCTCGCCATAGGCGAGCGCGAACTCGACGGTGTAAATGGTTGGCATAATGTCGTGCTCAATGAGCTGCGAAATAGCCGTTTCCGGCGGCTCGCTCAAAACGAGAATGGGCGATTTGATGCCCGCCTCGCGAAGCTCCACGCCCTCGCTCACCGTTGCCACGGCAAACATGTCCGCCCCGGCCGAATGCAGCACACGCGCGCACTCCACAGCACCATGGCCATACGCGTCTGCCTTTACCACGCAGCAGAGTTTCTGCCGCGGAGCCAGGAGACTTTTGTACGCCCGCAGATTACGCCGGAGCGCGCCGCGGTCAATCTCGACCCACGACCAGCGACCTTCAGGAACTTTCTGCTGCGGCATTGCGATTACGCCTCCTCTGCCGAGGAATCATCATCCAGAATGCCCAAGTCACGTAAGGCGTCCTCGGCCGCAAGCTCCATTGCATCGCCAATCAAATCAATAAGGTCGGTGGCAATAACGCTCTTCTCGCCATATTTGGACGCAGCTGCGAAGCCGGTAAACGAATGCACGGTCACCGCATAGGCACACAGCAGCTCCCACGGTCCGTCGTATTCATGCGCTTGCGCCACCGTGCCCGCAATAATGCCGGCAAGCACGTCACCCGAACCGGCGGTTGCCATTGCCGCAGGTCCAGCCATGGGCAGCAACACCTTTTCTACGCCCGCAACAGCAGTCGAGGGGCCCTTGGCCACCACGACCATGTCTTCAGAGCCGGCTGCCCACAGCAAGCGGCGCGCAGCCTCAATAGCCGTACCCAAATCGTCTACCGGCTCGTCGCCAATAAGGCGAGAAAGCTCTTTATGGTGCGGGGTCAAAATCAGCGGTGCGTCACGGCGATATAGCTCGGGCGTCTTATCGATACCGCCAATGGAAATCTTTGCCAGGCAGTTGAGGCCATCGGCATCGAGCACCAACGGCATATCGAGCTCCAAGAGCCCCGCAACCACGTCCATGCAGCCCGCTGCGGTGGTCATGCCCGGACCACACAGCACGCAGGAGTACTTTTTAGCAAGCTGGCACACCGCGCGCCGTGCCGCCGCACCAAACGCGCCGCGTGAATCGCACGCAATGTCAAACACTGGAACCGAAGGCAGCGCAATGCGCACCAGGTTGGCGCAGGCAGAGGGACATGCAACCGCAACATAGCCAGCACCAGCACGTGCAGCGGATTTAGCCGCCATAATGGCCGCACCGGGATATGCAGCGGAGCCCGCCACCACCAGCACCGACCCGCGCGAATACTTATTAATGTTCACCGGAAGCGGCTCAAAGAAATCGATCAGGTCGCCCGGATCCACAATCTCGGCTTCATGGTCAACGTCGTCAATAACCTCATCGAGCTTATCGTAGAGCTGCCCACACGTAATCTCGCCGGTATACTCCGGGCCTTCACCGCTGTAGAGGCCGAGCTTAGGCGCGAGCATCGTGACCGTACGCGTCGCACGAATAGCGTCTTCTTCGACAACACCCGTCTGCGCATTCAGACCCGAGGGCACGTCAACAGCAATAACCGTGGGCGCGAGCTCGTTGATCGTAGGAATCCAAATGGTAAACGGCGGGCGAAGCTCACCGTGAAAGCCAGTCCCCAACAGTGCGTCAATGACCAGGTCAGCCTTGCCCACCAGCTCTTCGAGCTCATCGCGCGAAGGACCAACGGTAATATGCACGTCGCGTCCGGCTGTACGGCGCGCAACGTGCCGAGCCAAAGGAGCCGAGATTTCATCTGGCTCAACCGGGCTCACCACGTCAACGTATACATCGTTTTGGGCGAGAATATCGGCAGCGACCCAACCGTCACCACCGTTATTGCCAAAGCCCACCAGTACGGCAACGCGCGTCGGGTTTTCTTTGAGCACCTCTTGCGCCACAAATTCGCCCGCGTGTTCCATCAGCTCGGCTTTGGTTGTGCCCTCTTTTTCTATGAGATCTTCGAGGCGCCGCACTTCATCACAGCTGAGAACCGGTCTCATAGACACCTCCATGCTCAATCGTTGTCTCACCGGAAATAGCCATAAGTTCATTATCCTGCACGCGCTCGAGTTCATCGAGCACGGAACGAGCCTCTTTAAAAGACCGTGCAAGCCGCTGGCGTTCATCTTCGGGCTTTTCTTTTGCCTGAGGTCGAGCGTCTTCAGTGATAGTCATTGCATTGGCAACAGCTAATTCGTTAGTAAAAGATAGCGAAAGCGCAACCTCGACGATCCCCTGATCTTGGGCGATTTCGAGTGCGCGATTGGCAAGCACAACGGACGGGCGACCGGACGCATCACGCGAAACAGATACGTCTTTACGGCCAATACCCTTTGCAAACCCGGTGCCAAGCGCTTTAAGCACCGCCTCACGCGCGGCAAAGCGACATGCGTAGTGAGCAGCGGGACGGGCCGAAGCCTCACAATAAGCACGTTCTTCATCGGTGAACATGCGTTGAGCAAATGAGGGCGTACGCCGCAGAATCTGCTCCATACGAGCGATTTCTACGATATCGACGCCAATACCTGCCTCCGCCATGTCCACCTCCATACCTTGGTACAGCTCTCATAGCTTACCGCAGCTCTCAAAGCAGTGCAGGATAAATCTCAAATGCAGCAGGGCTCCAAGTAATAAAAATAGGGACCCCGACTGGGCCAGGGATCCCCAACGTCCATCTGGTATATGACACGGCTCCACGCAAAGAAAAAAGGGACCCCCGGCATCCCGGGGGTCCCCTTCGGTTCTGGTGAGCGGCTCGGTGCCGTCCACCGGTCAGCGGCGCCCTGCCCTCCCACGGACTC
>CASEER010000005.1 GCA_949287085.1 uncultured Coriobacteriaceae bacterium | reverse complement strand
GAGACGTAGGCCTCGATGGCGTGGGTCAGCGCGTCCATGCCGGTGTGCGCGCAGAGCTTCTGCGGCATGGTGTAGGTGAGCTCGGGGTCGACGATGGCCACATCAGGCGTGATATTGAAGTCGGCGAGCGGGTACTTGATGCCCTTCTCGTAGTCGGTGATGACGGAGAACGCCGTGACCTCGGTGGCCGTGCCGGAGGTGGAGGCAATGGCGCAGAAGTGGGCCTTCTGGCGCAGCTCGGGGAAGCCAAACGGCACCACGGCCTGCTCGAAGGTAAAGTCGGGGTACTCGTAGAAGAGCCACATGGCCTTAGCTGCGTCAATCGGCGAGCCGCCACCCAGGCCAATAATCCAGTCGGGCTGGAAGTCCTGCATGGCCTTGGCGCCCTTCATGACCGTATCGACCGACGGGTCAGACTCGACGCCCTCATAGATCTGGACCTCAAAGCCGGCCTCTTTGAGGTCAGCCTCGACGTCCTGCAAAAAACCGCCGCGACGCATGGAGCCGCCGCCGGTGACGATCATGGCGCGGGAGCCCTTGAGGTTCTTGACCTCGTGACGGGCTCCCTCACCAAAGTACAGGTCGCGCGGATTGGTAAAACGTCCCATATGTGCCTCCAAACATAAGCCGTTGGGCTTGATTACTCACGAGACCGCTCATCGGCCCCGTTAGGACCATCATAAAGCCGGGCGCACATCCCCCGGGGTGCTTGCACGCTGGCGTGGCGCCCCGGTATTTCGCTCCCGTGCCGCATTTATGTTCATTTTATCGCGCGCGCCCGGCGTTGAGCGCGGCTGTTCGAACAACGGTACAGTCTGGTAGGTGAACGGATAAAAGCGCAGATGAGCGACGGATATTGCAGACCCCCGTCGCGCACGCGAGCCTGCGCCAGCCCAGTCATCCTGTCGTGCATGCAAGCCCGCACTGCCCCTCCGCGCAGCCGAGCCAACGTTCCTCGCCGCCTCTTCGCGCGCGGGTCCGCGCCAGCTCGTGCCACCCCGTCGCGCGCCAGCCGCACCGCCCCAGCCGCACCGCCCCAGCAGCTCCCCGCCTCAGATTTGTCATAAATGAGCAATCATCTCGCAAGATGCCCGCCGTGCATGCCGCAGCATGCGGGTATATGCTAGGCTAGAGCATTCGATACCAGACGAGCCGTCCGCACGCGGCGCGCCGGGACCAGCAACGCAATGCGGGAGGAGGAACCATGGCGTACGATCCCATCCAAGAAGATTGCCTGCGCCTCATCCTCGGCACCATGCAGCGCAAGCACGTGTATCCGCTCGAAAACGCGCCGTTTATCGAGTCGTGCCTGCAGGAATACAACACCGACCCCGCCAACCTGATTGCCACCGACCGCGACCGGTCGTTTCACCTGGTAACGCTCGCCACCGAAACCATCGACTACCGCCTGCCCTTTGTCGCAGACGACGAAACCGCCGACCGCGCCGCCGCGGAGGCTGAGGCACAGCTGCGCGAGGCATGCGCCCTCGACCCCAAAAATTGGGATGCGCAGCGCATGCTCGCCGCCGTGGAGGCCAATACCAACGATGCGTACGTGGCCTACCTGCTTGACCACCGCGCCGAAGTCGAGGCAGATTATGCCGAGATGTCCGCGCAGGCACGCGACGTGTACGCGCGCGAGTTTGCCAACGGCTTTGGCCGGCGGCCACTCGTGCGCTGGCTTGCCGCGCTGGCCGCCCGGGCCCTGGTGGCCGGGCAGTACCGACTTTCGCTCGACGCCGTTGAAGACTGCCTGTCGTTTGCGCCGGACGACCCCGCCGACGTGCGGCTTACCGCCATGCTTGCCCTGGCCAAGCTCGAGCGCCCGCGCGAGGACCTGCGGCGGTTCCGCCAAAAGCACGCGGCCTCGTACCGCTCGCCCTTCCCCGTGCGGCGCCGGCATCATCTAGCCGAGAAAACGCAGGATGCGTGGGAGCTTTTGGCCGAACTCACCATCGCCTACCATGAGCTCGACTTCCCGGGAGCCACGCGCGCGCTCCGCACCCTGCTGCAAACGTATCCGCAGGGGGCCGAGGCGCTCTACTTCCAGGCCGAATTTCCCGACGGCGTGTTTGGCCGCGTCAACGTGGAGCCTGGCAGCGAAGATGAGCTCGTGCTCGCCGTGAGCGAGGCAACGCCGCTGCTGCAGGAGGGGCTTGGCGCGCCCGACAACGCGGGGCTTGCTGTGTGGGTGGCCACACACGAGCTCGTGCAGGAGGCAATGCAGCATTCGGCCCGGCAGCACGCCGCACATGGCGCAGGCGGGACAAATGCCGGATGGGATGGCGCCGGCACCGCAGGCTGGGGCTCGGGCGCCGCCGGCAGCGCGGGTGGCATGACCGTCGGGGGCGATAACTAATGGATCCGCGCGTCTATGTTGCTGCATATTTGGAGCGCACGTACCTGGCGGAACACCCCGAGCTCACGGCCGCGGCGCGCGAGCTCGTGCATGACGACATTCCGCAGCGGCTCGAAAAGTACGCGAGCAGCGCGCACGCACAGGCGCTGGTAGCCTACACCAACGCGCACGAGCACCTCATGCAGCAGATGCGCGTCATTGAAGACGAGGCCGACGACAACGAGTTTGACCGCAAGCGCGCGCAGCTGTTTGACGAAACGCGGCTCGTGCTCTTTAAAATCGCCGAGACCGACCAGCTCTGTATCGACGCGACGCTCGTAGGGCTGCTGCTCTCTAATATTAGTATCGACGCGTGCCTGGGCGAGCTCCTTAAGCTCGAGCAGCGCGTGCACCGGCAGCTGATCGATAGCGTGCCCGGCTTTTCAGACGAGGCGCCGCATTTTTGGGACAAGCAGTTCGTGGCCGAGCGGACGCTCGACAACGGGGACCCCTATGCCACGGCAGCTGCTCTGACCGTACCGGAGCCCACGCTCATCGGATGGCTCCACACGCTCGAAGCACTCGCCCAGATGTGCCTCGCAAGCGCGCGCTACCGGGCGGCCGAGCGCTATGCGCGGCTCGTGCTG
The DNA here is from genome assembly GCA_949287085.1 of uncultured Coriobacteriaceae bacterium. Taxonomy (GTDB): domain Bacteria; phylum Actinomycetota; class Coriobacteriia; order Coriobacteriales; family Coriobacteriaceae; genus Enorma. The sequence continues at coordinate 84,198 of CASEER010000005.1, read as the reverse complement.
CGCGCGGCGGGCTACCCCAGCCATGCCGAGGGCACGGTGTTTTTGGCGCTTGCTCGTCTGGAGGATGAGGACGGGTTCTTCGCGTTTGCCCACGAGCTTGAGGCCGAACGCGGCGATCAAGCCGCGGCAGTGCTCGACGACTCGCCATGGTTTTTGCTCGCCCGCACGCTCCTGCTCTACAAGCTGGGGCGGCGGCGCCCGGCAAAACGCGCGCTGCGCGACTTTGCCACCCGCTGCGACGGCGGAGCGTTTTTCCTGCTCAACCCCACCTATATGGCACCGTACCTGCCCGTACGGCCGCAGCCGCGCACCAGCTGGGACCTCTCCCACCAAGCTGCCTGGGACGCCGACGGCATCATTGTGGACACCCCCGATTTTGTGCCCTGGGCCGAGGCCGTCGACGGCGTGTGCGACGCATCCGAGCGCTTTGCCGACCGCAATGGGTTCTAGCGCAACGCTCTCAGCATGCAAGCGGCGCGTTGGTTAACAGCCCCTGATGATATTGTCAAAAAAACGAACCCCCGGCAGTGAATAGATATACTGGTATCGCTGGACTGCGCATACTGCCAACATGGCACCTTGATTCAACAATAAGGCAGGTTACCTATGGGCCGCATGGGATACATTGTTCGCTGCATCTCGCGCATGGATTACGGCGCGCTGTTCAAGACGTGGCGAAGCGTCTGCAAGAAGAGCGACAAGAATCCCGTTTGGCTTTTCACCGATATAGTAAAGTGCGGGCTCACATACGGCGCCGGCTACGTGGATTACGAGCAGCTCGGCTTCTACGACCTCACCGACGTCCAGCGCGCCACCTACGTAACGCGCGGCGTGAACAACCAGATCGTGCGCATGCTCAACGACCCGGCGTACTATCACCTTGTTGACAACAAGCACGAGCTTTACGGAAACTTTAGCGAGTACCTCCACCGCGACTGGCTGTATTTTGAGGACTGCACGCGCGAGGAGTTTGACGCGTTTGCTGCTCAGCACCCCACGTTCATGGCCAAGCCCGACGACGCCAAATGCGGCGCGGGCATCGAGAAGCTTTCGGTGTCGGATTTTCCTTCGACCGATGCGCTGTGGAACCACCTCAAGGAGGCTGGCACGAGCGTCGTCGAGGAGGTAGTGGTGCAGCACCCCGCCATGGCGGCGCTGAACCCGAGTTCGGTCAACACCCTGCGTGTTTACAGCTTGCTCGTTGATGGCGAGCCGCATGTCATCTACGCATGCGTGCGCATGGGCGCGGGCGATAAGCCGGTCGACAACCTCAATGCGGGCGGTATGTTCGCCGAGGTTGACCTTGAGACGGGCAAGATCTGCGGGCCGGCGTGCGACAAGAACTTCCATGTGTACGAGAACCATCCGCTCACGGGCACCTACCTGCCCGGGTACCAGATTCCCCTGTGGGAGGACGTAAAGGGCATCGTGCTCGACGCGTCGCAGAAGATCCCGCAGATGGGGTACCTCGGCTGGGATGTTGCCATTGCGCCGGATACGACGCTGCTGATTGAGACCAACAACCTCCCCGGCCACGACCTCTTCCCGCAGACGCCCACGCAGGCCCCCGACCACGTGGGCTTTAAGCCGGTCTTCCAGAAGTACCTCAAAAGCCTGTAGGTGAAATGAGGACAGAGGAGATTTCACCTGCCCTATGCGGCGGGTGCATCAATGCCCGGCAGCACTCCCCCGCAGCGCCTCCCCACCCAAACGCCCGCGCGCAAAACATGTACACACACGTCAAAATTGGAGCAAAAATCTCCCGTAGGGGACGCTTGTGCACATGTTTCTGTAAAAGCACATTTGGGGACGGGTTCAAATTGACCAGAAGCGGTCAATTTGAACACGTCCCCAAATTGAAAATCAAAAGCGGCGCTGCAGGTAGCGTGCCTGCAGCGCCGCTTTACATGAGCAGCACGATATGTGCCCAGCTTATTTAGCAACCTCGAGCACGGGAGCACCGGCCTCGACCGGGGACTCGGCATCGACCTTCAGCGCCACGTCGCTGTACTCAGCCGTGTTGGACACGGCGAGCACCACGCAGTCGGGGTGGCCGGCGGCCGCGATGGCGTCGCGATCGATCTTGAGCAGGGGCGCGCCCGCCTGCACGTGGTCGCCCTGCTTCACAAAGCCCGTGAAGCCCTTGCCCTGCATGTCGACGGTGTCCACGCCCACGTGCACGAGCACCTCGATGCCGCTATCGCTCTTCATGCCCACGGCGTGGCCCATGGTAACCGTGACCTCGCCCGTAACCGGCGCATACACCACGTCGGTCGACGGCCACACGGCGCAGCCCTTGCCAAGCACCTCGCCGCTAAACACGGGATCGGGCACATCGGTCATCTTGATGACCTTGCCCGTCACGGGAGCGCACAGCACGGTGTCCGAGCTCTGAGCCGCAATGGCAGCGGGCTGAGCGGGAGCAGCCGGCTCGGCAGAAACAGCCTTCTTAAACCTGTCGAAGAGACCCATATGTCTTTCTCCTTCGTCGATGACCAATGATAGTCATCAGTTTACTAGCCCTCCACCCCAAATCGCGCGGCAATCTTTACGAGACCGCCCAGCGGTCAAAGCGCACGGCCCTCCGGAGCACAGCGGTGGTCCCACGACCCTTCTTTGGCCTCTCACAGCTTCCAGCCGCTCCCAAACGGCGCCGTCCTTCGGCCTATTTCTTCCGTGCATCGCTAGACGAATGCCCGCCAAAGCGCAGCCATCCGCGCCGATGGAAAAACACCACCTCGGCAACCACGACCGCAATGCACAGCACCGCGGCAACGGCATAGCCCCACGGCACGTTGATGAGCAGCATGTTGTGAAAATTCATGCCAAACCAGCCGGTGATGAACGTGAGCGGCAGCGCAATGGTTGCCACCACGGTGAGCCACTGCATAACGTTGTTCTGGCGAACATCGATGCTTTCCTGGTAGAGGCTATGCACCTGCAAGCTGTAGTCTTGGAGCGATTCAAGCCGCGTGCCAAGCCGGTCGAGCTGACGCGAGAGCGCGGCAAACCGCTCGCGGTCGGCAGGCGCCAGCAGGCCCTCATCTTCCGAGAGCGCATCGGCAAGGTCGGAGAGCCCCTGGTAAAACGCATCGAACCCCAAAAGCCGGCGCGCGTCGGCCATCATGGCGCCGCGGTCGATGCGCTCGCGCCCCTCAAGGATCTGCTCCTCAAAGCGCTCGAAGTCCTCGCGCACGAGCGAGAGGGTGGCTGGGTGCTCACGCAGCAGCAAGCGAATCATCGCGCAGAGCACCGCCGCCGAAGTAGGCGCGGGAACCGCCTCGGCAACAAGCTGGTCGATGAGCCCCGCGCAGAGCTGACCGTCATCGAGGAGCGCCAAACGCGCCCCTTCAAGCACGAAGCCAAACCTTCCCTGCTTGCGCGGCAGGCGCTCACCCGCCGGCGCCACCACCATGCCCACCACGGCGTCGCCCACGCGCTCGACAAGCGAGAGCTCCGCATGAGGCAATTGCGCAAGCAGGCTGCGCGCGGCATGACCGAGCGGCATGCCCGCGGCATCGGGGTCCGCGAGGGCACGCGCGGCCCCGGTCACGAGCACAACCGGCGTGCCGCCATCCTTCACCCCGGCCACCGCGCCCGCATCCTGGTTTCCCGCACCCGGGCCGCGCGCAACCAAGGCCCCGTCAACAAGCTCCCACATGCAACACATCTCGCGCCTCGCCTCGCACATTCGGCAATAATACTATGCGAGAAGATACCCAGCCCGCCCGCATGCCACACGGCGACCGGCGCACGTTCCCGAAAGGCCATCATGCTCAACCTTGTGCTTTTTGAACCAGAGATCCCCGCCAATACGGGCAACATCGGCCGCACGTGCGTGGTCACAGGCACCAAGCTGCACCTTATCGAGCCGCTAGGCTTCTCGCTTGACGAGCGCGCGCTGCGCCGGGCGGGGCTGGGCTATTGGGAGAACCTCGATCTGGCAACCTACCCCGGCTGGGACGCGTTCTGCGCACGTAACGACCTTGCCGCGCAAGGCGCCGAGCCCCGGCTGCACCTGCTTACCAAGAAGGCGCGCCGCACGTATGCCCAGAGCACCTACCGCGACGGCGATTACCTCGTGCTCGGCAAGGAAAGCTCCGGCATCCCCGAGGAGCTGCTCGCGCGCTACGCCACAAGTTGCGAGCGCATCCCCATGCTGCCGGACAAAGCCACCCTCACCAACCGCACGGCGTGGGCGCACCGCACCGACGAACTCGCCGACGCCGGCTACGAGCCCGCCCGGGAGGCCACGGACCCATGCGGGCATGCCGCTCTGCGCCAGCAAGACATCTGCGGCAACTTCATTGACCCCACTGATTACCGCATCAGCGCGCTCAACCTCTCCAATGCTGCCGCGATCGTGCTGTACGAAGCCCTCCGCCAGACGGGCTTCCCGGGCATGGCGTAAACCTAACGTTCATCGCCCGCGGCCATCGTTGACGTAGCGACACGACCGCGATGAAGCCCGGCCTGATGAGCACGCCGCCCGCGCCCACCGTTGCCTTCATGGGCACGGCCGGTAGGCGCGGCTGCGATGGCACCCAGCCCGATGAGCAGCGCCTAGAACGTTACGTTGCCAAACTCGGAGAGCTTGAGCGCGCTGTTGTGCTCGAGCGCCCAGTCCACGTTCCACGGGCTCGTGAACAGCAGCAGCTTGTTGCCGCGCATGTCCTCGACGCGCAGGGTGTCGCGCGTGAGGTCGAGCGTCTTTACATCCACCTCGCTCGAATCGTTGGCAATCCAGCGAATGTCCGTGTAGCCGAGCGGCTGGCGGCGCACCTCAACGTGATACTCGGCCTTTAAGCGCTGCTCGAGCACGTCGAACTGCAGCACGCCCACCACGCCCACGATCACGCTCTCCATGCCGGCGCCGAGCTCGCGGAAGATCTGCACGGCGCCCTCCTGCGCGAGCTCCTCCATGCCCTTCACAAACTGCTTGCGCTTCATGGTGTCCACCTGGCTGATGCGCGCAAAATGCTCCGGCGCGAACGTGGGGATGCCCGCAAACTGCACGCGGCGCTTGCCCGTGCAAAGGGTGTCGCCAATAGAAAAGATGCCTGGGTCAAAGAGGCCCACGATGTCGCCCGCGTACGCCTCGTCCACGATGGCGCGGTCGTCGGCCATCATGGCCGTGCCCGTGGCGAGCTTGAGCTTGCGGCCGCCCTGCATGTGGTAGGCCTCCATGCCGCGCTCGAACTTGCCCGAGCAGATGCGCACGAACGCAATGCGGTCGCGATGGTTCTTGTCCATGTTGGCCTGGATCTTGAAGACGAAGCCGCTGAACGCGTCCTTCACCGGATCCACCGGCTCGCCCGAGAGCGCGTCCTTGTGCGGGCCGGGCGCAGGAGCCAGGCGCAGGAAGTCCTTGAGAAACGGCTCCACGCCAAAGTTGGTGAGCGCCGAGCCAAAGAACACGGGGCTCAGCTTGCCCGCGCGCACCGCTTCGAGATCGAACTCATCGGCCGCGCCGTCCAGAAGCTCGATGTCGTCCATGAGATTGCGGTGGTTCTGAGCCCCGATGAGCTCGTCAAGCGCCGGGTCGCCGAGGGTGGCCTCGATCTCCGCGACCTTCTTGGTGGCGTTGGCGCGGCCGTCGCCCTCGAACGCGAGCACGTGGCGGCTCGCGCGGTCGAACACGCCGCGGAAGTTCTGGCCGCAGCCGATGGGCCAGTTCATGGGGTAGGTCGAGATGCCGAGCACCGTCTCGATCTCGTCCAAAAGGTCAAAGGGGTCGCGCGTCTCGCGGTCGAGCTTGTTGATAAACGTGAAGATGGGGATGCCGCGCAGCGCGCAGACCTTGAAGAGCTTGACGGTCTGCGCCTCGACGCCCTTGGCGCCGTCGATGACCATGACCGCGGCGTCGGCGGCCATGAGCGTGCGGTAGGTGTCTTCCGAGAAGTCCTGGTGACCGGGGGTGTCGAGGATGTTAACGCAGCACCCGTTGTAGGTGAACTGCAGCACCGACGAGGTGACCGAGATGCCGCGCTGCTTCTCGATCTCCATCCAGTCGGAGACCGCGTGCTTGGCGCTCGACTTGCCCTTGACCGAGCCGGCTGCCTGGATGGTGCCGGTGTAGAGCAGGAGCTTCTCGGTCAGCGTGGTCTTGCCCGCGTCCGGGTGCGAGATGATGGCGAAGGTGCGCCGCGAGGCGATTTCGTCGGCGAGATTTGACATGGCATCCCCTAGCTGCGTGCAGCCGGCCCTGGCCTGCGGCGCCGAGCGCGCGGGCTGCCGGCTGCGTTGCGATGTCCGTAATTCAGCGATTCAACGCGACGTATTGTAGCGCAGCCGCGCACATCTGCGTGCGGCAGGCGAGCGTTCACGCAGGATGTGCGCTGGATACGGGTGCAGAAGACGGGATGCGAGCGCATAAGACGAAATGCGGGGCGTCCTTCTGGGCAAGAAATCGGCGAACAGGGTTTTACCGACGTTCGCGCGCGACCTGCGCCCGGCGCTTTACTACGGCGCCCACCACGAGCAATACGGCGCCAAGCAGCGTTAACGCCGCAAGCACGTCAAACGTAAACGAGAACCCGGCCAAGAAGAGCTCCGGCTGGCCCTCAACGTAGCCGGTCACCGCGCGGCCCGCCACGGCGCTCATCCGCCCATACAGCAGCACGGTGCCGCCCGTCACGCCGGCAGACATGCCCATATAGCGCACGAGCGATACCAGGCTCCCGGCAAATCCTAGGTCCTGGGTCTCAACCGACCCCATAACCAGCGCGTTGTTGGGCGATTGAAACAAGCCCGTACCAGCCGCCATTGCCGCAATGAGCGCCACAAGAACCACCACGTCGGTGCTGGTAGACAGCCCGCCTACGATCCAGATGCCCACCGCATACACCACGAGCCCCACCAGGCACGGCCAAAAGCTGCCGATGCGGTCCGACAGCGCCCCGCCGAGCGGCCCCATCACGGCCATGCCAAGCGGGATGGCGGTCAAGATGAACCCAGCCACGTTTGACGCATAGCCGCAGGCATCTTGCAGGAAAAACGGCAGCAGGTATTCCGTGGCCCCCACCGCCAAGAAGCAGAGCAGCATGGCGGCGAGATTGGCCGAAAACGCGGCGTTGCCAAAGAGGTCGAGCCGCACGAGCGGGGCCGCAACACGATGCTCCACCGCAACAAACGCCACCAGCAGCACGATGCCTGCCGCAAGCAGACCAAGCAGCAGCGGCGTTACCGCGGTTGCCAGATTGGTGAGCGAGAAGAAGATGAAGAAGATGGCCGGGGCCAGCAGCAGCGATCCGGCGAGGTCAAAGCGCGGTGCGGACCCCGTACCTGCATGGCGCGGCAGGTCGCGCGGGAGCGTCCGCAGCCCCGCGAGAAACGCGACGATGCCCACGGGCACGTTGATCAAAAAGATCGACTCCCACGGGTACACCGCAATAAGCATGCCGCCGATGGTAGGGCCGCACATCAGGCCGAGCGACACGAACGTCGAGGTAATGCCCAACGCCTGACCACGCTGGCTGGACGGAAACGCCTCGGTTACGATGCCCATGTTGTTGGCCGTGGCGCTGGCCGCGCCGAGCGCCTGCACCACGCGCGCCGCAATGAGCACCGGCAGCGACAGGGCAAGTCCGCACAGCGCCGACCCCACCGTAAACAACGCAACGCCCATCTGGAAAAAGCTCACTTTACCAAACAGGTCGCCCAGACGGCCAAAAACGAGCACCGTTACGCAGCAGACGAGCAGGTAGACGCTCGACACCCACTGGATATCGGCCGCGCCCACGCCCAACTCGCGCTGCATGGCGGGCAGGGCCACGTTCACGATGCTGCTGTCAAGCGTCGACATGAACGTCATGGCCACCACGGTAAAGAGCACGATCCACTTGTTGGCGGCGGGTCGTCCGGCGTTGGCGGCGGGTCGTCCGGCGTTGGCGGCGGGGCGCCCGGCGTTGGCTGCGAGTCGCTGGGCCGTGGGCTCTCCCTGCTCGGCAGTCTCAGCGGTGCGCACGCCCGCAAGTTCCCCCTGCTCGGCAGCCCCAACAGGACTCGTATTGGTTTGTGTGGTATTGATTCGATTCATGCGCAAACCCCCTCGGCAGACGCGGACACATCCACGCGCCTGAGAGCGCGCCTCCCCGGCAGCCAGCGCAGCCGAGCGCATATCGCGTACGGGCGGGCCCCTGGCAACCGCACCGCGATCGGCCCCAGCATCATAGCACGTACCCGCGCCGTCACAAAAACGACCGAGCCAAAACGGCTGTACAGCACGCGCCAGAGCCATAGGCACCGGGGGCCAACGGCCGTGCAGCAAGCAGCTGGGTCATACGCACGGGGGCCCAACGCCCACGCAAAACGCGACCGGGCCGCACTTTTGCCATCGCACGGCCCGGTCAAACACGCATAGAACAATCGAGGCGCTGGGCGTCCATCAGCGAGCGCCGCTACTCGGCAAGCAGCGTCCTGCCAAACGCATCCGCGGTCTTGATGGCCTCGATAAAGCGCTCCGCATCCATGGGCTCGGGCTTCTGCTGCTTCCACTCGTTGGTGTTCTCGGCAAACTTTTGCAGGTCAGGCAGGTTGCTCTCGTCCAGGTTAATCTCAGCGAGCGTTACGGGCAGGCCCAGCTTCTTGTTAAACTCGGCGTAACGGTGCAGGTTCTCCTCATCGCCCGCGTAGGCAAACAGCACGAGCACGCCAAACGACACGACCTGGCCGTGCAGGAAGGTGCCCTCGCGCACCACGCCCGTCGAGCCGTTGTAGAACGCGTGCGCCACGCAGGAGTTGTAGTAAAAATCCGGCTGGTTGGTGAGGTTCGACACATAGCCGGTGTTGATCACGATGTCGAGCGCGATGCGCTTCACGGCTTCGCTCGAGTGGTTGGCCCGCACGTCGGCCAAGCCCTGCTCGCCCCAGCGGAAGAGCGGCTCGGAGCAGGTGCGCGCGAGCGAAAGACCCAGCTCAGCGGTCACGTCGAGCTCGTCCTTCGAGGTGGCGTACTCCACCTCGGGCTGCTTGGAGAGCGCGTCGCCAATGCCCGCCCAGAAGTACTCCTCCGGTGCCTCGGCAATGACCTGCGGGTTGATGAAGATGTGCACCGGGCACGGCGGAAACGCGTAATGGCTCATGCTGCCGTCGTTGTTATACACAACCGCGATGGCCGTTGCCGCCGAGCAGTTGGAACAGATGGTGGGCACCGAGAACACGATCTTGTTGAGCTCGCTGGCCGCCGTCTTGACCGTGTCGATGGCCTTGCCGCCGCCCACGGCAAACACCACGTCGGCCTCCTGGAACGCCGGTGCCACAACCAGGCGGTCAATGTTGTCCTGCGTGCAATCCGTGCCGTATACAATGGTGTCGGTCACCACGATGTCGGTGTCTGCAACCGCGGCCGTAATGCCGGGGGCCGCCGCAGCCAGCGCGCGCTTGCCGCCCGCGAGGACGATCTTCTTGGCGCCAAACTTGGCCAACGTCTCGGGAATCGCGTCAAACGCGTCCTCTCCCACCGTGTAATCGCTCATATCAACGGTACGCATAGCAACCTCGTTTCTTCCATCGCGTTTCGGGGGTGCAATGTGTAATTGTACGCTCCTCGCGCGCGCTTTGCCGGGTATAACAACACTAACGTTTGCTGCAAGGGAAGGAGCGGCCATGTTCTTCAAAAACGTGCTGGTACCCTACGACGAATCCGAGCATGCCCTCAGCGCATTGCACATTGCCTTTGGCATGGTGGGCGATGATCCCGAGGCAACCGTTCACGTGGTGACCATCGTAACGGCCGGTCCGCTCGCCACGCCCGCCCTGCGCAACGACGCCTTTGCCTCGCCCAGCAACATCAGCGAAGAGCTCGAATCGGACGGCATCATGGGACCGGCGCTCCACCGCATGCGCGACGAGATCCAACATGCGGTTAACGACGCGCTCGACAACGCTCAGTGCAAGGTCGTTACCGGTGCCGCGCTTTCGGGCTCCCCGGTTGAGGGCATTGCCGAGTATGTGGACAACCACAACATCGACCTCGTGGTTATGGGGCGGCGCGGTCTGGGCGCGCTGCGCGGCATGCTCGGCAGCGTGAGCTTTGGCGTGCTGCGCTCGGTCGACGTTCCGGTGCTTACCGTCAAGTAGGCGGCGTGCGCGGCAACGCATGCAGGCGTGTTGGCAGCAAGTCGCGCGCAGGCGTTTGAAGCAGCAAGCCGTATGAACGCTTAGGCTTAGGGGAACGGTCCGCTCCACGAGGGCGCGCCGTTCCCCTTTTTCGGCCGGGCCAGAGCCGGGACCAAACCGCACATGTGGCCCCAGTGCGCCGATGCCCTACGCACCAAGCGGGCCGCCGTACCAGTCCTCGATCATGTGCCGGGCAATGGACGCGCGCCCGGGCAGCTCCAGCTCGCCTGTTGCTACCAGCTGCGCCAGATCATCGCGCGTGTACCAGCGCGCGGACGAGACCTCCTCATGATCGACCGCCACGTTGGTGGTGAGCGCGTGCGCCCGGAACCCCAGCATGATGGACGCCGGGAAGGGCCATGGCTGCGACCCAAGGTAGCGCACGTCGTCAAGCTCGATGCCCACCTCTTCGCGCGTCTCGCGGCGCACGGCGTGCTCAAGGCTCTCGCCCGCCTCGACAAACCCGGCCGACACCGAGCAGAACCGCTCGCGCCATGCCGTGTTGTGCTGCAGCAAAATGCGGTCGTCATCATCCACGATCGCGGTAATCACCGCCGGCTCAATGCGCGGGAACAGCAACCGGCCCGAATCCGCCGCGTTGGTGCAGGTTTGCGCCCAACCCGAAAGCGCCGGCACCACGGGAGCACCGCATGCCGGGCAAAAGCGCTGCTGAGCGTGCCAGGTGCACACCGCCACGGCACTCGTGGCCAGCCCCGCGTCGCGCACCGAGGCGCACGGCGCAAACGAGCGCAGCTCCACCCAGTCAAAATCACGCAGTGCGCGCTGGGCAAAGGTCACGGCCGAGCGCCCCAGCTCGTGGTCGGCATCTGCCGCCGCATTGCGCGGCGCATCAACGGCGCGGGTGATATCGAGGGCGATAAACGCAGTCGCCGGCTCGGTGACGCGGTCGAGCCCCAGGTACACGAAGAGCGCGCCCGGATGGTGGAATTCGGCACGCACATCCACCGGGGCAACCAGCGCCAAGCTCACCGTCTCCGTTGGCGCAGCCGCATCGGGACGCGGCGCCGCCGGGTCATCTGCGCAGTCGAGCGCGCCCGGTGCTGCTGCTCCAAACCGCTTGGGCACGGCCACGAGCCCATTGTTGACCAGCATCACGCGCGTGCGGTCGTCCGCCAGCAGGCGCTCGATGAGGCCTTCCTCGCTCCGGCGCTCCACGTCATAGTCAATCGAAGTCTGTGCCAACAGCAAACGGTCCATAAACGGCTGCTCAGACCATAGCGACGTCGTTGTCATGTTTGTCCCTTCGCTCCGCTGCTCTTGTAGATTTATCGAGGCCTTGGCGGCACTCGGTGGCTCTGCTATACTCTACCGTTGCTGTCCCCATCGTCTAGCGGCCTAGGACGTCGCCCTTTCAAGGCGAAGATCGCGGGTTCGAATCCCGCTGGGGGCACCACTCAGATTTTGTACGAACCCGCGGGAGCGCAAGCCCTCGCGGGTTCGTTTTTTAGGTGAAATAGGTGCAATGAGGACAGCGGAAATGTTACCTCGCAACCACTTTGGCCACGACAACGGGGTCCTCGATTTTGCCTTTTTATGCCTTCAAAACAGCACAATCGAGGACCCCAAATGCGCGCAATAGGTGAAATCACCTCTGTCCTAATTTCACCAGGAGGGATTGGAGAGCGTCGGCGCGGGTACCGAGCAGCTTGACGAGCCATCCGCTTGCTGCACCGGCCCCCAGATGCGTAATGCCGCCGATTATCCCCAGCGCCTCGGTACGCTCGGCAAGATAGGCCCGTGCCGCAACAAACTGCTCCTCATCATAATCCGGCCCCATGAACACGCCGTTGGCCAGATGCGTGTACCCCTCAAAGAACCCCAGGCCGCGACAATCGAGCTTCGCCGGCTCAAGCACCGTGTTGTCCGCATACACGAGCATGCCGCCCACGCGCACGTCAACCCGGTTGACAAACCGCTCAAACTGGAACTGCTCCCCGCGCGCCACGCGTCCGCAGCACAGCACCTCGCCGTATGCCAGCTGCGCCGTCTCGCAGGCAAGCTCCACCTGCGTTTCTGTGGTAAAACGCGACCCGGCATAGGGAATCACCGGCTGCTGCACAAAGGCCAGGCTCCCGCCCGCGCCCACCGTGAGCACCACCGTGCGTCGCGCCGCGCCGTCCCCCACCATGCGATGCACTTTCTCAAACGCCTGCGAGGTCACCGCGAGCGCGGCCCCCGGGCCCACCGAAACGCGCACGCGCTGCTCGTCGCCCGCCATAATGCCCGCCGACGAGCTCATGGTCATCACGCGCAACGGACCGCCCGGCTGCTCCGCCGCAAACGGCTTCATCACGCGATAGGGTGCCCGCGCGTACGCATGGCTCAGCACCGTTCACCGAGATGCAAAGAAGCCCCCGCCTCCTCCTGAGCGACAGCGCCGCAAGGAGGAAACGGGGGCTTCCGGTGGGAGCGACCCTTGTGTGAGCTTACACGTAGAACAGGATGTCGTCGTAGGTCGGCACGGGCCAGTAGTCGGCCGCAACGATCTCTTCCATGGCATCCACGGCAGCGCGCAGCTTCTCCATGGCGGGGTTCACCTCGTGCGCGTAGCAGTTGGCCTGCTCCTGCGCGTCCACGATCCCCTCGGCCTTCTGATGCACCGCATCGAGCGCCTTGATGGAGTCGTTGATCTCGGTGATGCCGTTGCAGAGCTTGTTGAGCGTGTTCTGCTCGCACTGCATCGCGGCCTCGGCACCGGCGGCGTGGATGATCTCCAAGCCCTTGGCGACCTTGGTGGCGTAGGCGGTGATCGCCGGGCGGTAGGTACGGCGCGCCTCGCGGATCATGGTCGTGGCCTCGATGTTCATGAGCTTGTTGTACTTCTCGAGCTTGACCTCGTAGCGGCTGTACAGCTCGGTCTTGGTGAGCACGCCCATGTCCTCGAAGAGCTCGATGTTCTTGGGCTCAACGAACGACGGCAGCGCGTCGGCCGTGGTGCGCAGGTTCAGCAGACCGCGCTTCTCGGCCTCCTTGGGCCACTCGTCGGAGTAGCCGTCGCCCGAGAACAGGATGCGGCGATGCTCGGACAGCACCTTCTTGCAGTACTCGAGTGCCGCCTCCTCAAACTTGTCCTCCGGCGTGCCCTCGAGCGCGTCGGCAAACTCCTTGAGCGCCTCGGCCACGGCGGTGTCGAGCACCATGTTCGCGTCCGACGGATTGGCCTCAGAGCCCACGGCGCGGAACTCGAACTTGTTGCCCGTAAAGGCAAACGGCGAGGTGCGGTTGCGGTCGGTGTTGTCCTGCTGCAGGTTGGGCAGCACGTCGGCACCCAGGTCGAGCACGCCGTGCGTGGCGTGGACGCTCGCCTTGCCGTCCATGATCTTCTCGACGACCTCGGTGAGCTGGTCGCCCAGGAAGATCGAGATGATCGCCGGCGGCGCCTCGTTGGCGCCCAGACGATGGTCGTTGCCGCAGCTCGCCACCGAGGCACGCAGCAGGTCCTGGTAGTTGTCAACGGCCTCGATCACCGCGGTCAGGAAGACCACGAACTGCAGGTTCTCCAGCGGGGTATCGCCCGGATCGAGCAGGTTCTCGTCCTCGGTGCCAATGGACCAGTTGTTGTGCTTGCCCGAGCCGTTGATGCCCTCGAACGGCTTCTCGTGCAGCAGGCACGTCAGATCAAAGTCGGTGGCAACGAGCTTCATCTTTTCCATGATGAGCATGTTGTCGTCAATGGCCTGGTTGAGCTCGGTATACACGGGCGCAAGCTCGTGCTGGCAAGGCGCGACCTCGTTGTGCTTGGTCTTCGCGGGAATGCCGAGCGCCCACAGCTCATCGTCAAGCTTCTTCATGTACTTGGACACGGAGGGGCGAATCGCGCCAAAGTAGTGCTCCTCGAGCTCCTGGCCCTTGCAGGGAGGCGCGCCAAAGAGGGTGCGGCCCGTAATGACCAGGTCGCGGCGTTTGCGGTAGGCATCCTTTTTAATCAGGAAGTACTCCTGCTCGTTGCCCACGCTCGGCACCACGCGCTTGGGCTTCTTGCCAAAGAGCGCGAGCACGCGCTTGCCCTGCACGTCGAGGGCGTGCATGGAGCGCAGCAACGGGGTCTTCTTGTCGAGTGCCTCGCCGTTGTAGCCGCAGAAGGCCGTGGGGATGCAGAGCACCTCGTCCTTGATAAAGGCCGGACTCGTGGGGTCCCACGCCGTGTAGCCGCGGGCCTCAAACGTGGCGCGCAGGCCGCCGTTGGGGAAGCTCGACGCGTCAGGCTCGCCCTGGATGAGCGCCTTGCCGGTAAACTTGGTGATGGCGGTGCCATCGCCCACGGGCTCCAAGAAACTGTCGTGCTTCTCGCTCGTGATGCCCGAAAGCGGCTGGAACCAGTGCGCGTAGTGCGTGGCCCCGCGCTCGATTGCCCACGTCTTCATGGCGTGCGCAACGGCGTTCGCGACATCGAGGTTGATCGGCTCACCCTCTTCGATGGTGGCGAGCAGCGTCTTGTAAACGTCCTTAGGAAGGTAATCCTTCATGACGTTTTCCGAGAACACCATCGTCCCGAAACGGTCAGTTAGGTCTGCCATCAAGGCTCCCTTCGTTCACGCGCCGCGCGTGCCTAGCCGCGGCAGCGACTGCCTGTTGGACACAAAGCAGGGTAATCGCGTCATGTTTCAACGGCATTTCGGACGCGTTGCCAACACGATACCATTCCGAGACGCTAGTGTAACAGCATGCGCGCAGCTGGAGGCCCACATCGCGCAGATACCCTTGATAACTCCCCTGTTTGCAGCCCGTAGTTTTTCAAAAATCTGACCACCGCACGCGCGCGATGCTCCCATAATGCAAAGAACACCGATTGGAAAGGCGCCCCATGCACGTAGACGACATCTTTACGCAGGCTCATGCTCAAGGCGAGATTCCCGTTTCGTTTGAGATGTTTCCGCCCAAAGGCGAGCTCACCCTCGACAAGGCCCGCGAAGCCGCCCAAAAGCTCAGCAGCTACCGGCCCGATTTTATGAGCGTGACCTGCTCGGCCGGCGGCGGTGGCAACTACGAGCAAACGGCGGCCATTGCCGCTATGCTCGAGAACGAGCTTGGCGTGAGCTCGGTGGCGCACCTCACCTGCATTTCGCTCACGCGTGCGGGGCTTGCCGAGCGCATTGCGCAGTATAAGGAGGCCGGGGTTGAGAACGTGCTGGCGCTCCGCGGCGACCGCCCGGCCAAAGACAGCCCGCTCTACGGCGCGCCGAGCGATTTTTCGTACGCCGCGCAGATTATTCCCGCGCTCATTGAGGCCGGATTCTGCGTGGGCGGCGCGGCCTACCCCGAGGGCCATATTGAGTGCGAGGACCTGGCAACGAGCGTCTCGCACCTCAAGCTCAAGCAAGATGCCGGGGCGAGCTTTTTGGTGACGCAGCTCTTTTTTGATAACGAGTATTGCTACCGGTTCTTGGACCTTGCCGAGAAGGCCGGCATCACCGTGCCCATCACCTGCGGCATCATGCCGTTTGTGAGCAAGCAGCAGATCACGCGCATGGTGCTCATGTGCGGCGCGTCGCTCCCCTCGCCGGTGATCAAGCTCCTGGCCAAGTACGACAACGACCCCGCGAGCCTCGCGCAGGCGGGCATCGACTACGCGTGCCGTCAGCTCGTGGACCTCAAAGAGCACGGCGTCGACGGCCTGCATGTATACACCATGAACCGCCCGTCGGTTGCCGCGGCCGCCATGGCTGCACTGGGGCGGTAGCGTGACAGCGGTGGCAAGCGCAGAGAGTACCACCGAGTCCCTGCCGCTCGGCGTGCCACGCATGTGGCGGCTGAGCGCCGGCTCCGTTGCCCTTGACCGGGACGAGATGCTCCGTTATCTGGGCCATCAGGGACAAGCAATCGACCCGGCTCTTGCCACGCGCATTGACGCCGCAGCTGCCGATGCCGTAGCAGCCGCCGCGCCCGCCGGCGCCTGGTCCGTCTTCCCCATAAGCGTGGCTCCCGCAAATCCGACTGCTGCGAACCGCATCGTCTTGGAGGGAACGGCGCTTGAGCTTACCGGGCGCGACATCTACCGACACCTTAAAGATGCGCGCTACGCCGCGGTGCTCACCTGCACCCTTGGGATGCGGGCCGAGCAACGGCTGCGCGTGCTAAGCTCACAGAGCCCGCTTGAAGGCGCCGTCTTTGATGCGGCGTGCTCGGCCTTGGTGGAGAGTACGGCCGACGCGCTCAACCACGAGATCGAGCGTGCCGCCGCAGCTGCAGGCCTCTCCTGCAACTGGCGCTTTAGCCCCGGCTACGGCGACCTGCCGCTCGACGTGCAGCCCACCGTGCTCGCCGCGCTCAATGCCACGCGCCTATGCGGCATCTCGACCACGCCCACCAACCTGCTCATGCCCACCAAGAGCATCACGGCGTTTATAGGGCTCTTTGAGGGCACACCCCACGCCGCCGACACCGTGCGCTCCTGCACGGGCTGCCGCGTCGCCGCCGGCTGCGCCTTCCGCACCCGGGGCATCCGCTGCTGGCAGCCCGCACGCCCCGCGCACGCACCGAAAGGACTCGCATGACCACCACTTCGCCTATGTCCCCCGCACCGCTTACCGAGCGCCTTGCCGCAGGCGAGCTCTTTGCACCGCGCATGCTCGACGCGCTCCGCTTTGCAGATGCCGAGCTTCGCCACGTGTTTGAGGGCCGGCGGCACCTGCTCTTTGACGGCGGCATGGGCACCATGCTCCAGGCGGCCGGCCTTGCCGCGGGCGAGGTGCCCGAGCTGCTCAACCTTACCGACCCGGCCGCCATCACGCGCGTGCACGCCGCCTACGTTGCCGCCGGTAGCGAGGTCGTAACCACCAACACCTTCGGCGCCAACGCGCTCAAGCTCGGTGAGGCGGCATCGGTCGAGGAGATCTTTGACGCCGCCGTTTGCGCCGCGCGCGCCGCCCATCCGCGCTACGTGGCGGGAGACATCGGTCCGCTGGGTACGCTCCTGCGCCCGCTGGGCACCCTATCGTTTGACGAGGCGTATAGCTACTTTGCCCAGCAGGTGCGCGCCGCCGCGCACGCGGGCGTGGACCTCATCATCATCGAGACCATGACCGACCTGGCCGAGGTCAAAGCCGCCGTGCTCGCCGCCAAAGAGTGCTGCGACCTGCCCGTGATTGCCACGATGACCTTCGAGGCCGACGGCCGCACCTTCCTGGGCACCTCGCCCGAGATCGCCGCCGTTACCCTGGACGCGCTCGGCGTGGACGCCCTCGGCATCAACTGCTCCCTTGGCCCGGCAGAGATTCGCCCCTTTGTGCAGCGCATGCTCGCCGTTACCAACAAACCCCTCATCGTGCAGGCAAACGCCGGCTTGCCGCGCGTGGAGAACGGGCGCACCGTCTACGACATCACGCCCGAGGCGTACGCCGCGGCGGTGGGCGCCATGATTGACGACGGCGTGGGCATCGTGGGCGGCTGCTGCGGCACCACGCCCGCCTACATCCGCCTCCTCGCCCAAAAGCTCGCGGGGCACACGGCGGCGCCGCGCACTGCCGCGCACCCCTTTACCTGCGCGAGCACGCAGCGGCTCGTAACGCTCAACGGCCGGAGCATCGCCGTCATTGGCGAGCGCATCAACCCCACGGGCAAGAAAAAGCTGCAGGCAGCCCTGCGCGCGGGCGACCTCGCCTACATCGTGGGCCAGGGTATCAGCCAGCAGGAGCAGGGCGCCGACGTTCTTGACGTTAACGTGGGCCTGCCCGAGATCGACGAGCCCGCCATGATGATGCGGGCCTGCGAAGAGCTGCAGGCGGCCACGCTCCTGCCGCTCCAGATCGACTCGACCGACCCCGTGGCCATCGAGGCCGCGGTCCGCCGCTACCCGGGCAAAGCGATCATCAACTCGGTCAATGGCAAGCGCAAAAGCATGGACGCCGTGCTGCCCCTCGCCGCGCACTACGGCTGCGACATCGTGGCGCTCACGCTCGACGAGGCGGGCATCCCCGCCACCGCCGAGGCGCGCTTTGCCGTTGCCGAGCGCATCGTGCGCGAAGCGGCGCGCTACGGCATTGGTCCGGAGCGCATTCTGGTGGACTGCCTCGTCATGACGGCCTCAACCAACCAGCACCAGGTGCTCGACATCCTGCGCGCGGTCGAGCTCTGCCGCACGCGCCTGGGCGTGCGCACCTCGCTCGGCGTCTCCAACGTGAGCTTTGGCCTGCCGGCGCGCGAGCTCCTCAACGCCACGTTCTTGGCAGCAGCCCTGGGTGCGGGTCTCGACGCCGCCATCATGAACCCCGGCTCCGCGCGCTACATGGACGTGGTACGGAGCTTCCGCGTGCTCAATGCCGAGGACGAAGGCTCCGCGGCCTTTATTGATCGCTACGCCACCGCCCCCGACCCCTATAAGGTTGCTGCGGGAGCGGTAGCCGCCCCAAGTGCCGCCGGCGCGTCTGCCGGCGCATCCGCGGCAAACGCCTCCTCGCCCAACGCTGCTACCGCACAGGACGCGGCACCCGCGGGCACCAGCGCCACCGGCGCCATCCGCCACCTCATCATCACCGGTCGCAAGGGCGATATGCCCGCCGCCACGCGCGCCGCGCTCAAGGAGCAACCACCCATGGAGCTCATCAACGCCTGCTTTATCCCGGCCCTCGACGACGTAGGCGAGCGCTTTGACCGCGGCGAGTTCTTCTTGCCGCAGCTCATGGCGTCGGCCGAGGCGGCGCGCGCCGGCTTTGACACGATCCGCGAGGTCATGCCCGCAAGCGAGCTCGGCAACAAGGGCGGCATCGCGCTGGCCACGGTGAAGGGCGACATCCACGACATTGGCAAAAACATCGTGCGCATGCTGCTCGAGAACTACGGCTACGCGGTCTTTGACCTGGGGCGCGACGTGGACCCGCAGGCGATTCTCGACACCGTGCGTGAGCGTGACCTCAAGCTCGTGGGGCTCTCTGCCCTCATGACTACGACCGTTGCCAATATGGAAGAGACAATCGAGCTGCTGCATCGCGAGGCGCCCCAGGTCAAGATCATCGTGGGCGGAGCGGTGCTCACCCCCGAATACGCTGAGCGCATTGGCGCCGACTTCTACGCCAAAGACGCCGCCGCCACGGCACGCATCGTCGAAGAGGTGCTGGGCGCGTAGGCGGGGCGGCCCTCGGGCGCATGGGCGGGGCGATTCGCGCTCCTCAAGCATGGCAACCGCCGGCGCCCCGCACCTCTGGGCAGCCACCTCTCAGCAACCACCTCTCAGCAACCAAACTTCGGGCGGATTTCACGTATATAACGGGTTTCTGAGGTGGTTATGTACGTGAAATCCGCCCGAGAATTCTGCGCGGCACGACACGCCGCATCAATCCTGAGCGTTGCGCGCACGCCACGCCGATCCCGAGCGATGCGCGCATGCCGCGCCAAGCCTCGGCAGGGCGCGTGCGGCGCGCGCCATTCGTACCGTTCTCGTGTTAACGACTGAGGAACGGCGCGGTCAGGCGCGGCGGCGCGGCATCCCACGGTAGAATAGACCGTGCAAACCAGCAGATAGGAGCTCCTTATGGCTATTACCCCGGCAGAGATCGCCGAGACCCGCGGCATGGTCGCGGAGCAGCACCTGGACATCCGCACCGTAACGATGGGCATCTCGCTCATGGGCTGTGCCGACGAGGACCTCGGCCGCATGTGCACCAAGGTCTACGACCGCGTTACCTCTACCGCAGAGCATCTGGTCGAAACCGCCGAAAGCCTCGAGCGCGAATACGGCATCCCCATCGTGAACAAGCGCGTCTCGGTGACGCCGGTGGCACAGATCGCCGCGTGCTGCGCGGAAGAAGACCTGACCCCGCTCGCCCATGCGCTCGACCGCGCGGCCGAGACCCTTGGCATCGACTACCTGGGCGGCTTCTCGGCGCTCGTGCAGAAGGGCATCGGCGACGCCGACCAGCGCCTGATCCAGAGCATCCCCGAGGCGCTCGCCAACACGAGTCGCGTGTGCTCGAGCGTCAACGTGGCGAGCCTGCGCGCCGGCATCAACATGGACGCTGTGCTCATGGTGGCGCAAACCGTGCTCGATGCGGCGCGCCTCACCGCCAACGAGGACTCCGTGGGCGCTTCGAAATTCGTGGTCTTTGCCAATATGGTTGAGGACTCCCCCTTCATGGCCGGTGCCGTGCACGGCTCGGGCGAGGCCGATGCCGTTATTAACGTGGGCGTTTCTGGCCCGGGTGTGATGGCCGCCGCCCTTGAGCAGCTGCCCAAGACCGCCAACATGATGGAAGTTGCCGAGGAGATCAAGAAGACGGCGTTCAAGATCACGCGCGCAGGCGAGCTCATGAGCCGCGAAGCCGCGCGCCGCCTGGGCGTGGAGAAGGGCATCGTGGACCTCTCGCTCGCGCCGACGCCCGCCATTGGCGACTCGGTGGCGCGCATCCTCGAGATCATCGGCGTGGGCACCTGCGGCGGCCCCGGCACCACGGCGGCGCTCGCCCTGCTCAACGACTGCGTCAAGAAGGGCGGCGTCATGGCCACCTCGAGCGTGGGCGGCCTCTCGGGTGCGTTCATCCCCGTATCCGAGGACGCCGGCATGATCGACGCCGTCGAAGCGGGCGCGCTCTCGCTCGAGAAGCTCGAGGCCATGACCTGCGTGTGCTCGGTGGGCCTCGACATGATCGCCATCCCGGGCGACACCTCGGTTGAGGCCATCGCCGGCATCATTGCCGACGAGATGGCCATCGGCGTCATCAACAACAAGACCACGGCTGTGCGCGTGATTCCCGCCATCGGCAAGGGCGTGGGCGACACCGTCGAATACGGTGGGCTCTTTGGCCGCGCGCCGGTCATGCAGGTCAATCCGCATGCGGGCACGGTGTTCGCGCATCGCGGTGGGCGGTTCCCGGCACCCCTGAACTCGCTCAAGAACTAGGCTCCCGGCGGTCCCCTCCCTCTTCCTCCAGCGCTCGGGCAGTCCTCGCCCTTCGTAGCGGAGCTACGAAGGGCTGCGGAACTCGCGGCGGAGGAAGAGGGAGGAGGCCTTCGCTACGTTCTTGCTGGGGCGAGAACAGCAAAGAGGGCCGCATCGTTTTGGGGCTTCTCTTGTGGAGAGGGGCTCCGTTAGGGCGGTTTGGGGAATAGTGGAGCCATTGACGCTGAGAGGGAGGTAGAGCAGGATGAGAACGGTAACGCGAGCGCTTGCGGGGACGCTCTTGGGCATCGTGGTGGTGCTCGGCGTGCTTTCGGTCGCTTGGAACTTTGCACTCAAGGGATCGCCGCTTGAGAACATGCTCGGCAACGGCATTGCCAATGCGGCGCTCGATGCCTCGGGCGTTAAGGGCAACATCGACTCTATGCTCCGCGAGCATGTCTCGGACATCGCAAGCGCTACCGGGCTCAGCGAAAGCCAGATCACCAGCGCCATCGACCAGCTCAACATCAGCTCATGGAGCGTCGTCACGCTTCCCGCCGATGCCTCGGCTACCGGCTCGTTTAACACCACCTACCGGGGAGCGAGCGCCACGGTCACCACCTATGCGGACCCTTCGTATGTAACGGTCGATGCCCTTGGCGAGGAGCTGACGCTCGCGGTGCCCCAGAGCGCCCAGCACTACCTTCCGCTTTTGGCCTATCTGTAACGCCTGCCTTGTCTGTGCCGTGCAGGCGGCTTATGGCGCACCGCCCTGCTCTTTCGTACGCCCCCTGCCACAGCAGCTGCAGCACCGCCATCGCGCCTCCGGCGGCGCACCACGTAGACAATCAGCGCCACCAAGGGAATATAGACCGCCAAACACAGCGCGATTCCGTGCAGGTACTCCGTCATCCAAATGCTCGACTGTGCCGGCTCGCCCTCCGCGGCCTGCGCCTCTTCGTACGGCACGCCCACCCCGCGCACCAGCAGCCGGTGCGTGTTGATCCCGTACGGATAACAGGTAAGGAGCGTCACGTAATTCTTGCCTTCGACCGCTGCAAGCTTTGATGAGTCCTGTGGCTCCACGATGGAAATCTGATCGACCTCATACGCCAGCGTTCGCCCCAAGATATGCAGGTAGAATACATCGCCTTCTTTGAGCTGCGGAAGGTCGGTGAACATTCGCGCGCGCGGGAGCGCCGTGTGCGCCGCAAAGACGGCATGCGTCCCCGGCTTTCCCGTAGGGAGCGACGTGTTGCTCATATGGCCCGCGCCCTGCTGCAGGACATCGTTCCCCGTGCCGTGATAGATGGGGATCATCACGTCGATCTTTGGGATTTCCAAATAGCCCATCACGCCGTTGCCCTCGGTATTGAAGATGTCGTCGTATGAGGCCGGCGCATCATCGATCGTCGAGGGGTCAAAGGGGTCGGTGAGCTCCACGTCGGCTTTACTCAGCGCTTCGTTATAGGCATCGGCTGCATCAAACTCCGCCTGTACCTCATCTGCCGCCAGCTTAGCCGTCTTTTCGTCGTAGTTGGCAATCACCTGCGCCGACTCCCGCTCCTCCATATAGCTCCCCACCAACGGGTAGGCTATAAGCGCGATCCCGATGACCAGCAGCGCCAGCATGACGATGCGGAACCGCCGCGACGTAGAGGGCGAGGAGGCCCGCAGGTGCGAACCTCCTCGCCCGGATGGATTATGTCGACGCGACACCGGCACGGGCAGAACGCCTAGGCGCGGTTACCGCGGCGGCGCGACGCAATCATGATCACGACGAAGCCCACAATGGCCAGGCCCGCCGCAACAAGCATGAAGGAGCCCACGCTACCGGTCTGAGGCAGCAGCCCCCAGATGAAGTTCTGGGGCTTGTTCTCCACCGTAAGCTGCACCAGGCCAGCGGAGGTGTTGTCGTCGTTATCGGTACGCGCGGCAATGGTCGCCGCAGCATCGTTCACGGTCGCCGTGGGGTTCTTGATGGCGCTGTCGAGACCGGACGTGCTAGCACCGCTAGCACCAGCCGCAATCGTAACCTTGATGGGGTCATGCAGCACGCCGTAACCATCGGGCGCGGCGGTTTCCTTGAGGTAGTACGTGCCCGCGGCAAGGCCCTTAAGGGTCAGGGTGCCATCGGTATTCGTACCATCTTGAACGACCGTCATGGTCGGACCGTTCCCGCTTGCGTCAACCCAATAGACACCGTTGTTTCCGGTTACCTTGATGGCGCTACTCTCCGTGCACTGCTTATCCGTATAGAGCGCAAAGATGGCACCGGTCGGGAACGTTTGGGGGCTATCGCTAAACGTCTTGGTGAGATCCATGCCGTAGGTATAGACCGTCGCCTGGGCATTGGCCTCAATGTCCTTGCTGTTGCCCACGAAGGAGTACGAGAGGTCCGCCGTGTTGGTCAAGCTATCGGCAAGGTTTGCCGTGTTGTTCACGTAGACGTTGTAGGTAATCGCGATCGTCGCTTGCGCTGTGGGGGTCGTCGGGAACTTCTGCTTACCGCTCTGCGTCAAGCTGAAGGTGATCTCTCGCTTTGTCGTGTCGCACGAGCAGGAGTAATCGCTCTGGCCAAGCGTAACCCCCGTCGAAGTCACCGTTGCCGTAGGCATCGCGTCTGCAAACGAAACACCCGTGGGCAAGGTATCCGTCAGCGTGAACTTGTCGAGGTTCTGCACGTCGGCCGGAATGGTAATCTGAACGCGATAGCTCAGGGTCGTATTAGCGTTCACGCTCTTGATCGCAGCGTATGCCTGATCATTTTTGCTGGCATACTTAACCTGCTTGGCAACGGTGATAGCGCTCGACGTATCGACCTTGGGGTACACGTGGATGGACGTGTTCCACGCGCTTGTCTTCGCATCCGGCAGCGGGGCGGTCACAAAGAAAGGCACGATTTCCTCGGACACGTTTTGCGGCATGTCGCCACCGATGAACAGGTAGAGACCAGAAAGGCTGCTGACCGTCACAGAACCATCGGAGCCCGTCATCTGAGTCTCGGTCCAGCCGGCCTGAACCGTAGCCAACTCATGCGACGTCTTGCCGCTAATGTACTCGCTCAAATCAGTCGCATCAACCAGGTAATATGTCCCGGTGCCGATCGTGACCGTGGTCTTGCCGGTCATGGTCCACTCGAACGTCTTTTCCGCGCTGTCGCTCACCGCGTACATAAGCGAGGTCTTTCCGTTGGTGGTGTACTGCACCAGCTCGCCCACCTTGACGTACTTGAGCGTGGCGTCGGCGATGGGTTGGCCCGCAGGTTTCGTGATTTCCGAGCCATCAGCCGAATCATGAGCCGGCTGCGCATCGCGCACGTGCACGGTCACGCTCGAGTTCTGGCTCACCACTTCCACACCCGCTGTATCCACAGCAAACGCTGATGGCACCGCCGTGAGCGCCAGCAGCATGAGCGCCGCTGCGGCAACCACGGCCCGTCGAATCTTAGCTTGCAACATTGTTTTCTCCTTCTCCCCATCCATTATCGTCACGGTCTGATATGGTTGCCCGCGCATGCGGGCCTTGGTCATCGCCATCGCATCAGGCATCACGCCCTTTACGCGCTCCACCATGTAGCAGCGCAACCACTGCCACCGCGCCCAGCAGCGCGCCTCCCACAAGCAGGGGCACATAGGTGCCGCCGAACACGCCCGTGCGCGGCAGCTCCGCCACCCCGTTGTTCTTGATGGTGTAAACCACCTGGTACACTGGGTCGCCCTGAGCATCGCTCTGGTACACCACGACATACACCGGCTCTTTGATGGGCGCATAGCCCGCGGGCCAGCCGGTTTCCCGCACGCGATACACCTGTGGCTCATCTGCCGCAAGGTTGTAAAACACCGCATTGCCCTCGGCATCGGAGGTCGCCGTGGTCGCCGGGAACGAATCGTCGAGCACATACTGCTCGGGCGTACCGTCGCCGTCAGCATCCACGAGCATGGTCTCGCCCGCATCGGCAGCTGTGCCATCGCGCAGCTTCAGGCGCTCGAGGGTAAACGTGCTGCCCGTAAGCGGGGTATCGGTCCAATCGACCTTCTTGATCGTGAGCTGCGCGAGTTTGAGGTATACGTCCACGTTTGTGCCATCCTGCAGCACGATCACGTCATTCGCCGGGTTGTGCCCATCCACCATGGCCCCGTCGTTAAAGGCGCGGGCAACGCTGTGCTCGAGCGCGCTCGTTCCGTTGTTGCCCCCCACCGTGAAGCTCTCGGTCTGAGCATCGCTGCGCGCCATCTCGATGGACATGTCCTTATACCGGTTATAGAGACTCTGCTCGCCGCTCTCCGTGGAATCACGGTAACCGTCGGCCGCGTACGCCGTATCGACCAGGGTGTCAAAGAAGTGCTCCAGCTGGGTTGCGCCAAGCGTCTCGCCGTCTGCGGCCGGGACGTTCTTGAACGCCACCTGCCAGCCCGTCTCGTATGAGCCATCGTGCATGAGGTGGTAGGTGATGGTGTAACGGTTTGAACCGTCGCCCGCCACGTAGTAGAAGTACACGTTGTTCGATCCCTCATCGGCGGCAAGCGCGAGCGTCTGCTGCGTGTCGCGGTACACCGTCTTGCCGGGAACATCCGGCGCCTGCACCGTCACCACAGGGTCCTTGTCACCCTCGAGCTGCATGCTTCGCCGCTCGACTCCCAACACATAGGAGGCGTCGCTTGCCGGAGGGTCGTCTCGGTCAAACACGTCGTCGTACGTGGCGAGGTCACCCTTTGCCACCGCGAGCGAGAGGTCGATGGTGTAGACGTTGTAGGTAATCTGATCGGTCTTTTTGTACACAAAGTAGGCGTAGTAGCTAAACTGCCCGCCATCGTCCTTCACGCGGTAGCTGCCTGCGTCGTTCTGCAAGCTCACCGTACCGTTCGCGTCCACCGTGGCCGTCTGCGTGGCGTCGGTGGTGCTCACGTTCAGGCTCGCATGCTGCGGTAGCCACACGTGCGACTCGTTGTCCACCAAGCGCTCGAACGCCGTCGCCTTGACCACGCTGCCGTTATAGACCTGCTGGCTTTCGTTCTTTAGAACGTAGTATTCCGCAGGCTTTCCGTCGATGTTGAGCGTAATGGTGTCTGCTTTATCAAGGTCGTAGTCGGCAAAGCTCGCGTTGTCGTATGCAACTGCGCTCTTCTCAACCAGATGCAAAGTGTGGAACTCGGCACCTGCCGACGGCTCCCACGCCGCATAGACATCGCGCGCGCCCGTTACCACCGAGGCCCCGTGCTGGAAGCTCAGCCGGTACCCGGTTTGATCGGGATAATAGAAGAGTTTCCCCTCTTGGTCGCGGTGCAGCAAATATGCGTCGCCCACCGAGTTCAGGTACACGTATCCGTCGCCATAGGCATCGATACTTACCGAAGAGCCCTCCAGCTCGTCCGCAAGATACTGGCGCGCGGTGTTTTGGCTCGCCGTGGAATCCGGGTCAAACCGCTCGTCTTGGTCGAACTCGTACCAACCCGCAAAGCTGTATCCGTTGCGAATGGGCTTGTTAGGCTCGGCAAGCTCATCACCCAGATAGCGGTTGATGTTCACGTAGTACTCATGGCTCTGATGCGTCTCGGTGCCGTTGCCCGCCATATAGCAGAAGTACCTGCCCGTCAGCGACTCAAGCTCCGGCTCCTCAGAAGCCGCCTGCAAATCGGCGATGTCAAAGCTTTCTTTGAGCGCCCAGTGGCCGCTTGCGGAGTCCTTCTCCATGAACTTGCCAACGCCTCCGGGAACCACGTACATCTGGTCGATGTAGAGATGGTCATCGTCGGCGGTCTGCGCATACCAGTACAGGTCCGCATTGGAGTTGTCCGTTTGATGCGGGTAGGCAAACGACACGGTCGCCGTGCCCGTCTTGTCGCCTCCCCACGGCAGATCGGCCACCACCAAACTGTACTCGATCTTCGAGTCGCCGCCGTCTTGCCACGTGCCGCCGTTCAACGCATAGCGCGTGGTATAGCGAGGCGTGCTCCACCCTGCGTAGAGCGTCACGTTGTTTGCAACGGCCGCCAGATCGGAGGTTGTAGAGGTCCAATCTGCCTTTACGCTCAAACGCTGGTTCAAGAACCATGCCCTAAAGTGGCGCTGGGTTTCGCCCGCCACGACATCGGGCGACTGCAAACGGCCATCGCCCCGGTCTCGGCTGGTAAGGTAATCCATGAACTCCGCGTTTGCGAGCGGATGGAGCGAGGCGCCGTAGCGGGCCTTGATGCTGCCGTCACTCTGGCGCTCCCACCCGTGCTGCGCAAGCGTCTTCCCATCTATGCGCTGCTTCCATGCGCTCTCCGGGAGCACATAGTCGCTGCCCTGACCGGTAGCCGCAGCGTTCGCAAGCGTTACATCATACCGGTTGCGCTTATAGAAGAAGTAGATGTTGGCATCGCGCTTATCGTCCTTGTTGCCCGTGAACTCCGTGCCCACCGTTTCAAACCCGCGGAGCGCGGGGGCGTTCTGCCCGCCAACCGTATTGGTTGACTTTTGCTGCTGGCGGCCCTCGCCGGTCGTGTCATACACATAGAGGGCACCGTCGTATTTGAGAATGTCCCCGCTGCGGTACTGCCCATTATCTGCCTTTTGCGCATTAAACTCCGCGTAGTTAGCAGGGCTCAGCGATGCATCCAGCACCTCGCGCAGGAAGTAATACGTATAGGTGTTGGCGTTTTCATACCAGTACGAAACCATCGTATGCGTAACGCTGGCGCCATTTTCGCCCGTGCTCTGCGCTGCATAGAAACCGTTGGATTTCCTAAGCAGAACCTCCTCGTTCATGGAGCCGTAGATATTCAGGATGTTGCTGTTACCACTCACCTTCGAGGTAACCAGACGATAATAGCTCTGCTCGTCAGGGCCGAGGCTGATGTAACTCTTATTATCGCCGTTGGACTTTACCTGCACACGACTCAACGTGGGCCAGAACTGGTCAACCGGCGCTTCAAACTTGGCGGTCACCTGATACACCAGGCACGTGTGACCGTCAATCTGCTTGGTTCCAAAGCGCCCCAGCGGTGAACGCTCGATCCTTGTGCCGTCTTCGTCGGCCAGGCCGTAGGTGGTAGGCGTGTTCTGCCACCCTGCTGCAGAGATGTTATCGAACTGGGTGAGCCCATCGAATTGCATGCCGCTGATAGACCCGCTGTAGTTCTGCCAGGTGCTGGCGCCTATCGAGCCGGGGGTGTAGGTTGCCACCTGCAGCTGCTGGCCATTATATTTTCCCAGCACGATGTCGACCGAGTACATGTTGCGCTGGTAGTACACGTTGATCGACGTGGTACCATCCGCTTGGACGACCGCTTGGAACGTCTCGTCCACCTGGCTGTCGTTCTCCCCGATGCTGCCCGCCAGCTTGGCGAGCGCCACGTTGCCCGCGCTGGTGCGGGTATCGACTTGATCATACGTGAAAAACTGGGCATACTGCTCGGCGTCAAAGTCCGTCTGGTCCGCATACGCCCGCTTTACATATTCTTCGAGCAACGACTTTGAGCTGAATGTTTGCGCCTGGCCCGACCCACCGCTGCTCACCGTGAGCGCGTCGCCCGCGGTGTTGACGGTAAGCTTGTCTTCGGACTTAACGCCCGTGAGCGTTACTTCTTTTTCATAGACGTTAGAGAACGAAGGGGAATCGGCCTGCTCGAGCCAGAGCACCACACGGAAGCTCACGTCAACGGGCTCCCACTCCGCAACCGCATAGAGGTCGTATGCAGGCATGGCCGACGAGCCCAGAGTAAAGTTCTGCTCCGGCTCCAGCTCGCCGACTGCGTTCAGGCGGTAAACGGTCCAGCCTTTAAATGAATAACCCGTTTTAGTGGGGGTGATGTTATCCAGCGTGGGCGTCGTGTTGCCATACACCACGCGCACGGGGTCGGCAGCCGTCTCGTTGGAGTTAGCGAACGGATAGATGAAGTACGACGCGCGGTCGTAGTATATCTTGATCGTAAACGTATTGGTCGTGCCGTTCCACACGATTGCACTGTTGCCCTCGTCCTGCTCAAGCAGGTACACACCATCCACGAGCGCGAGACGTGATTGAGCCGCCACCATAAAGCCATCGTAGGACTTGGCGTCGATGGTGATGTGCTGGCCATAGGAAACCTGGACCGTCGAATGAACGGTTTCTTGCTTAACGTATCCGCTGCGCGCAGCGTTCTGCTGGTAGTACTCAACCTGGTAGTTCACCTGGATGGACGTGTAGAGCACCACGATGGACAGGTACTTGATCTGGGCCCCATCGTCCCCCGGGAACACCTTGCCAAGCTCGAACGTCGCGTGCGCCGAGGAATTGTTCTGACCAACCGAGACCGTGAACCCATCCGTGGAACTGATCTCGCTACCGTCCATATGGTAAGCATGGATGCCGTCTTGCTGCACCGCATAGTGCGCCGAGGCAGGAATATCAAAGTCAACCGTCATGCTTCCCGAGGTTACATCGGCCTGCGGGATCACCTTGGTCACGGAGTCCGTGACCGTCGTGCCGTCCGCTTGACGGTAGTGAATGTTGACCACATAGGCGGCCTGCGACACAAACAGCGCCCTGAAAACGGTTCCGTCCTGTGTAACCTGACAGCCTTCGCCGCCCTGCGTCATTTTCCAATGCGAAAAGGTATCGCTCGCCGTCTGGAAAGATGGCGTGCCGCCATAGGCAAAGAACGCTTGCGAAACTCCGTCGTCCAGAGAGAGCTCAAAGGAGTACCAGTAGCTGCTCGGCCCTTGCCCCGCGAATCCCTCTTCAAACGCATGACGCTGGACGCGCACGTTGTTAAAGGTGTCTCCCGCGTAGGTAATGCCGTCGACCGTGGCCGTTCCGCTGGCATCAAACTGAGCGCTTTCCCATGGCTTATGAGCTTCGTCGCTCCACAGGATTGACTCGTAAGGGACCGATGCCACCTGAGAGGAACTCCCCGATACAAATTTGACCTGCATGGCCTGACGTTGCCACACCGCCGTGACGGTTAGGCCATCCGAAGCGGTAAGGTCACCCTCATTTACCGAGCCATCGCCATCGGTATCCCAGCCAAGGAAGTCGTATCCGTAGCGCACCGGCGCATCGAGCGACAGCTCGGCGCCGTTATCGCATGTGCGCGACCACGTACCGTCCTGCGTGGCCCGCTCCCACCCATCTGCGGCGAGACCGCTGATGTCGCCACCGGTAAGGTCAAGCGTAACATCCACCGTCTCCGGCTCTTGCGCGCGTGCCTTTTGCGCGAGCTGAACAATCGATTTCTGCTCATCTAATGAGAGCGTTACGGCCTGAGAAGCATCGTCCGTCTCTTCTGCTGCGGCGACATCGAGCATGTGGCCGCCTGCCACACCCAAACATGCAGCGATGGTCAACACCATCACCGCTGCAACGCAACCGCGGCCCCGCAGCAATCGAACAATGCTTCTATATAACCCACCGAGATGCCCCACACTACCCGTCTCACGCCGTTATCCAACCGTAACGCTCAGTATTCTACTATAAAGAGCAAAAAATGTATGGGGGGCACCAGCATGCGACCATCACGAACATCCGGTCGTGGTGCCGCAGTCCATGCACACCTTGCAGGTTCCGTTTTGCACCATGCGAGAGCTCCCGCAATTGGGGCAGGTGCTGCCGTCGTAGAGGCGCTCGCCATGGAGCGCCGCGTCGTGCACCGCCTCATTCACAAACGCCGCCGTATACATGTCGCCGGTATCGACCTCGCCTGTTTCTTCAGCAAGTTCCTGCTCCTTCATGGCCGTAAGGCGCGTGAGCTCCTCTGTGCTCGCTACTTGCTCCTCGTCGGGATCGGGTTCCGCCACACGTGGCACCGCAGCGGGCGGCGCGGGCGTAGCGCCTGCGATTTGGCACCAACCGTCCGGCTTTACCTGTACGCGTGTGTAATCGCCCAGCTCGATGTCAATGACCTTCGAGATCAAGTCAGAAATGCTCGTTACGTACTTGATGTTGGGATGGCTCTGAACAAACCCATACGGCTCGTACATCTGTCCGCGCAGCATCTTGGAGATGCTCTCCGGCGGGATCCCATACTGCAGCATGACCGAAATAGTCTTGGACA
Organism: uncultured Coriobacteriaceae bacterium; assembly: GCA_949287085.1. Classification (GTDB taxonomy): domain Bacteria; phylum Actinomycetota; class Coriobacteriia; order Coriobacteriales; family Coriobacteriaceae; genus Enorma. Next base: position 53,229 of record CASEER010000005.1, on the reverse strand, counting down.
GCGAATTGAGCAGGCCCATGATGGTCGTGCCCTCGCGGTCGGTGGTCACAAAGAGCTCGGAGATCTTGCCCTCTTCGTTGCGGTTCACCGTGGTATAGATCTTTACGCCGTCAATCTGCGCCAGGTGCGTCCGCCCGTTGCGAATGCCCGTGATGCGCTTGCGCAGCGCCGGGCGCTCGTTACGCGCCAGCTGCTCCTGCGCATCGCGCGCGTAGGAAAGCAGCGTCTGGTACGAAAGCTCGCCCAAATCCTTCTTGCCCGAATCATCATCAAGCGTCGTGTTGAGCGGCTGTGCGTTCTTGGAGCCGTCGCGGTACAGCGTAATGCCCTTGCACCCGGTCTGCCACGCCAAAAGAACAGTGTCTTTAAAGTCCTGCACGGTCGCGTCGTGCGGCAGGTTAACCGTCTTTGAAATAGCGCCAGATACCAGCGGGGTAAGCGCGGCGACCATCAGCACGTGACCGCGCGGCGCAATAAAGCGCGCGCCCGACCCGCACGTGTTTGCGGTGTCAAAAATCGGCAGATGCTCTGGCTTTAGATGGGGAGCCCCTTCAATCTTGCCATCGATGATCATGCCGCTCTCGTCCGTCGCCTGTACGTAGGCAAGAATATCCGCTACTTCGTCCTCGGTATAACCCAGGTGGCGCAACGCATCCCCAATCACCGGGTTGGCGATGGTCATGAAGCCGCCGCCCGAGAGCTTCTTGTATGCCATATGGCTAAAGAACGGCTCGATGGAGGTCGCGCCGCAATCCATGGCAAACGAAATCGTGCCCGTAGGCGCCATCACGCTCACCTGCGCATTGCGGTAGCCATACCGCTCGCCCAGCTCTTCGGCAAACGTCCAGCTCTCAATCAATGCCGAGGCAAGCCCGTCCTCGCCCGCCGCGGTCAGCAGGTCAAAGTCAACAATGGGCGGCTCCACGGTCAAGCCCTCAAAGGCGTCGTTGCGCGCTCCGGCCACACGAGCATGGTTGCGAATCACGCGCATCATGTACCGCTTGTTAATGCCAAAGCAGTCAAACGGACCCACCTTGCGCGCCATAATGGCCGAAGCCGCATAGCTGCGGCCCGTCAGCGTGCCCACCAGCGCCGAAGCGAGCGCGCGAGCCTCAGGAGAATCGTAGGGCATGCCCTTGGCCATCAACAGGCTGGCAAGATTCGAAATGCCCAAGCCCGTCGCGCGGAAGCGGTAGGTCTTGCGCGCGATGTCCTTCGTGGGGAACTGCCCCCATGCAATCGATGCCTCCAGCGCCAGCTGAATCAGGTCAATCGCATGCTCGTAGCCATCAACGTCAAAGCGGCCGCTTGCGGGGTCGTAGAAGCGGTATACATTGATCGAGGCCAAGTTGCAGCTCGAGTCGTCCAAGAATGCATACTCACCGCAGGGGTTGGTCGAGTTCAAGCGGTTGTAGCTCGCTCCCACCACGCCGTCCTCGCCGCCGGGGCAGGTATGCCACTCGTTGAACGTGTCGTTGAACTGCGGAGCCGGGTCGGCGCAGCGCCAGGCGCACTCGTTGAACGTGTCCCAGATATGCTTGACCGAAACCTCCTGGTCAAACGACGGGTCCACGCGTCCCTTCAGCTCATAGGTTGCATCTGGATGCTCCGGCAGATCCATGACCTTCGCCATGAACGCGTTATCGATGCGCAGCGAGTTGTTGGAGTTCTGGCCCGAAACCGTCGAATAGGCCTCACCGTTGATATCGCCGTCGTAGCCCATCTTCATGAGGGCGAGGGCCTTGTCCTCTTCCTTTGCCTTCCAGGTGATGAACTGCTCGATATCGGGGTGGTCAATGTCCAGGCACACCATCTTTGCCGCACGACGCGTTGTGCCGCCGCTCTTAATGGCATCTGCATTGCGGTCGAGACCGCGCAAGAAGCTCATCACGCCGCTCGATACGCCACCGCCCGAGAGCTTCTCGCCCTCGGCGCGCAACGCGCTAAAGTTTGAGCCCGTGCCCGAGCCGCCCTTGAAGAGCTTTGTCTCGGTTACGTACTCGTCCGAAATCGAGTGCTCGCCCAAGAGCTTATCTTCCACGCTCACAATAAAGCAGGCGCTTGCCTGCGTGCGCGTGTATTGGTCAAGAGACTCCACAACCTCGCCGCTCTCGGGGTCGACGTAGTACATCTCCTGCGGCTCTCCCGCAATCCCATACGAGCGCTTGAGCCCCGTGTTGAACCACTGCGGTGAATTTGGCGCAAAGCGCTGGTCAAGAATAAGATAAGCCAGCTCGTCGTAGAGAATCTGAGCCTGCTCGCCCTCCGCGATCATCCCCTCATCAATAAGCGCTGCGACCCAAAAATCAACCATGCGGTGCACCACTTGCCGCAGCGACACCTCATGCACCGTTTCCGGTACGCCCGCGCGCCTGAAATACTTCGACGCAATAATGTCCACGGCGTTCTGCGAATAATGCACCGGAAACTCAAGATCATGCATCTCGCAGAGCGTCTTGCCCGTTTTGTAGTCGGTCAGATGAACATCGCGCTTCGACCATTCAAACAGATCGTAGACGGTTTTCTCGGCGTTTTCGGGCAGGGTAAGATCCGTGGTAAACCGACGGCAGATCAGTTCGTCAATCGTTGTCGCCATGATATGCCTCGCTCTCTGGTAGGCGCGTTTTTGCATACCGTGAGTATCGCGCCGCGTGCGGACAGAAAAATGTGCGACTCCAACACAGCGTTGGGGTCGCGACAGCTGCGTTCGATTCTAGCAACTTCCCACCGCAACACTTTCAACATGTTGGGTAATTCTGTGAACGGTATCACAACATATTGATTTCTTTCCGCTGCGAATCCTGTGGAAATAGTAGCACGCAGAATATGCCGCATAATAGCCGCCAACAAAGCGCAGGCAGAGCAAGCCACGAGCACCCGCGCACTAAACACGCCGCAACACAAGATAGCCGATTGCATCAACCGCCATCCGTGCACACGCCGCCGCTCGGCATGCGCCATCACGCCCCCCCGCGCCGCCGCTTGGCAGACACCGCCATACCCCCCGCACCGCCGCTCGACAGACGCCACTTTGTTCTTAATACCCCTTCTCATAAAAGCAGCGCACTCAGCGCACACACCAGCGACGTGCACGCCCCCAACAACCCGCAAACCCCAACAACCTCAAAGCATGGCGGAAACCTGTGAAACCTCGTGTGACCTTGCCGCCGCGCCCGTCCATACGGTATCGTGGTCGCGTTTAACGCAGTATGACGCACCATTTAGAAAGCGAGTTATACCATGGCGCTCACCGGTAAGAACATCAGGCAGCTCCGAAGCTTGGCCCATCACCTCAACCCCGTCATCATCATCGGCAAAGCCGATGTCAACGACGGCACGGTCGAGCAGGCCAACGCCGCGCTCGAGGCACACGAGCTCATTAAGTGCTCGGTTCTTGACACCTCGAGCCTTGACGTGCGCGAAGCAGCCAACGAGCTCGCCGAGCGCTGCCATGCCGAGGTCGTGCAGGTAATCGGCCGCAAGTTTTCCATCTACCGCGAAACCTCGCGCGACGACGTCGAAAAGATCAAGCTCGATTAACGAAGCATCCCGCCGCGTACCACCCCACGCCACAGCTTCACGCCGCGCACCACTCCGCAGCGTCGCGTGCTACAGCTTCCCACGCGGCAGCTTCCTGCGCCTCGGCAGCCCGCGCGGCAGCTTCCTGCACCGCAGTACCTCGCCCCGCGTCATCGCATCTCCTGCTCACATCATGTTTTGGATGCGATACCGCCGCATGATGTCTTGGTAGAGCTTTACGGTCTCCGGCTCTGGTTCGCCCTTGTCCCGCATCTCAAGGTTTTGTAGATGCTTGCCGTAGAGCTCCACCACGTCTTTCCTCCTTCCCAAGAAATCGTAGACACGCATAGCGCTCCGCAGCAGGTCCTCGCGATGGGCATCTTGCTGCAATCCAGACTCAGCCATCCAAAGCGCCGCGTTTTCATCCTGCTCGTCTAGCGCCACGTTGATGCCGCGAATCATGCAGTCAACAAACTTCGACTGCATCACCCGTCTTGTGCGGGCAAAGAAATCAATCGAAACCTTCTCGGGCACAAAGAGCGGCCCGGCATACAACTGCTCGGCACGTAGGCATAGCTCGATGAGCTTGGGTGCGCTGAGATGCAGATGACCCAAGAGAATCTTTCGCGAAAGCTCTTCGAACGCATTAACGTCTGAGGTCACGTATTCTGGATTAATGCCGATGCTGTCCCCGTGCAGCACGATGTACTGCGGGCCGTCTTTTCCATGCTGCTTTAACGCACGCCGCAAGACCGAGATCGTTGAATAGAGGTTTTCACGCGCCCGCGCATAGTCCATCCCGGGCCAAAACTCGTCCCAAATGGTTTGGCGATTAACCAGGCCGCCCTGCGCCAGCACCAAGCGTGCAGCCAACAAGACCGCCTTCTTGCGCTTCCACACCGTCGATGTCAGCACATGGCCATTGCGCTCAATCGTAAACCCGCCAAAGAGGCGAAACACAATGTGCCCCACACCCTCCTCTTCTTCAGCAGGCGAGCGCAGCACCCGAAAGAGCGGCTCAGCTGCAGGGGCTTCCTCTCCCTCCATGAGGTAATACGGCAGCACGTCGCGCGGGAGCAGGCGCCGAACCGGGTCGGCACGTTCGCCCATAAGCGACATCGCCAATCGTGCAAAGAGCCGAAACGCTGGATCGAGTATCGTGTCTTTATGAAGCGAGAACCACGCCCCAAGCTCCGCCTCTTCGCGTGCCGCCGAAAGGTACAGCGCGCACCACCATGCCTCCTCTGGGCACACCCGCTCTTTCGCAAGATCGAGCGAGCCGGCCTCCTCGCAAATCGCAAAGTACGAGCTGTTGCGCATGTTGGCCACACGCTCCAAGAACAGCGCTGCCCGTGCGAGATATGGCTGTGCCGTGCCCGCCAGCTTTAGCGCCTGCTGCCCACGAAAATGCGCACTCGCCGCCTGTCCGGTAACTAAATCCTGCCAGCCCTCAAAAATGATGCTCAGCAGCTGCAGGTCAAGGTCGGAGGTGCGCACCGCCATCGTGTTGGCATCAACGATTGCCTGCTCGTCAACGATGGCATTGCCCGCCAGCATGCGCCGAATCGAGCACACCAGGCGCACGTAGCACAAAATCGGTTCCAACCGGCGCTCACGTAGAACATGCTGCAGCGACCCAAGCGTGCGATCGCGTTCATCGAGATGGCCGAACGAGCCCGTCAGCGCCTCGGCAAGCATAACGTCGCAGGTAAGCAGCAGGCGCGGAAGGCAAATGCGCGCCTCCCCGAGTGCCGGACCTTGGTGCTTCTCCAAAAAGCGCTCGGCAACGCCGGTCCACTCGCCCGTTCTTACCAGCTTGGTAACGCATTCTCTATGCAGTCTGAGCGCATCGGCCACGACCGACCGCGCGTTATCAAGTGCCATATCGGGCGCTGGCGGTAGCACGACCCCTCGGCAATCGCTCCACATGCGGCCAAACTCTCGCGCTGCATTCCAATCGTCAGGGTTTATGCCTTTTACGCCAGCAGAGCCGGCAAGCACCAATTCTCCCACCATGGTGCGTGCCATCCTCATGTCGCCTATGGTCAGCGCCGCACCGTATACCGCAAGCTTTAAAGCCGGATGCACGCAGGCCAGCTCTTGCCGCTCAAGCTCGTGAACAATCCGGTTAATAAACGGTGCCTGCCCCGCAAGCACCAACTGCATGGGAGCGCGCTCCGCGATCTGCACCGCGTCAGCCTCGGTAAGCAGCTCGTCAACCATCTCTACCGCTTGGTCGGTCCTACCGGCCTTGAGCTGCACCTTCACCGCACGATGAACCAGTGCCTCGGCCTTCTTTGCTATGTAGCTTCGCACACGCAGTAATGCGTCGCCATCGCTCCCCATGCACGCAAATCTACCAGACGCCGCGTCGTAGCCAAACAACGGGTAATCATGAGCAAGACGTTGCAACGTGCGAGGTGCAATTTTAGTTCCCGCCTGCTCAAAGTCACGTATCTGACCTGACTCAACCAGCACAAAGAGCGCCGCAACGGTAAACAGGTCCCGGTCAGTTCGCCACAATTCATGCAGCACCGCCCAATACAGCTTGCCGATATATACATCCAGCTGCGAGGGCGCCGCACCGTCCCCGTCTACCGTTGCCTGCAGGGCGGCAATCAACATAGGAATGCCCTGGGTCAGTCCATAGACGTCCAAGTGATTTGAAATCGAAAAGACGCGCGACCATTCGGCATATTCGCGCGGACGCACCATCAACTCACGTGCATTGATTTTGACGGAATCGCCCAGCGTATGCACCATTGTGCGCGCCGCCGGCGTGCAGGCAATCACCAGCTCAAAAGAGCGGTCGCGCATCGCGCGCAAACGCCGGACGCATTCCTCGGCCTGCTGGCCTTCGAAGGCGGGGAGATTATCAATCGCAAGCGCCGGACGAACCGCTTGATCGCACCGCTGCTCAACAGCATCAAGCTGCACGAGCAGTTCCTCAAGCAACGCACCATGCGCGTCAATCATCTGCGCCGTGCCACGTCCCGGATCGCGCCGCACCTCGTTGACATATTGCAGCAGCAAAGCAGTCTTGCCAAACCCCTGCGGAGCGCACAGCGCCACAATGCCCGACTTTCGAGCCGCGCGCACGATCTTTCGAATTAGGTCGGTGCGGACCACGGTAAAGCTCGGTCCCATCGGAAGCGGCTGTTCAACCGAATCGGCTCTTATTGCTGAATCTTTCACCTCAGCCGACGTACCTACCTGTTGAGCGCGATCTTCCAATCCACGAGTCGTCGCAAGATGAGCAATCTCCAACGCAGTGGCCGCTTTAGCTTTGCGGTACGCCTTCGAACCGGCCCCGCCGGCGGCGTTCTCCGTTTTCGTACGTTGCGTTGCTGCGCGCGCTGTCCTCTTTGACCTGTCCATCTTCATCCCCTCGTCCTTCGATATGAAACACGGTATGGGATGCCACGGAGTCCCTTCGCGACAATCCAAACAATTGCTAGCGAAAAGACAGCTTATGGTCAGCTTTTGGACAGCTCTGATAACTATAAGCTACGATGCCAACCAGCTATTATTTAGTAGCAGTTAATGGGCGGTATCTTAATTGCCCGTCACCAAAGTTTCAAGTTTTGGCACCTCAACGGGGGTATATGAATATACCGTTTACGAGCCTATAGGTACCGTTCAACAGATTGTTCTTGCCTTGAGCTCTGGTCACTGATTGGCATGAGCAGTTGCCCACCACGCTCAGAATTTAGATTCGCATAAGATTCTGGCAACCTCGCTGTCGCCGTGCGCCCCGCTCCCCACACGCCCTCGGCATACAGCGCATCTCGCACACCGCACGCAAGCGGCGCCCGCGGCACGCACGCCACGCAGCGCGCACCGCCCCACGCGTCGCCCTACTCCCCACACGCCTTCGGCACACAAAAAAACGACCGCCCGGCAATCTGAACAGCACGGTTCAAGCCACCAGACGGTCGTGTCGCAGCATATACGGCGGCGCTCACAAGACGACAAACACGTGCTCGGAAGCTCCCATCACGCCTGCCGGCCTATGCACATCCGCCCTTCCGAGCTTTAGTAAGACTCGCAGAGGGAGAGGGCTTCCTTATCGGCCACAACCACCACGTTGGGGTGCAGCTGCAGGATGGAGGCGGGGCACTGCGGGGTCACGGGGCCAAAGCACATGTCGTGCACGGCCTGGGCCTTCTTCTCGCCGTTGGCCACCACCAAAATCATGCGCGCATACATGATGGTCTGCACACCCATGGTGTACGCCTGGCGCGGCACGTCCTCCTCGTGCTCGAACAAGCGGCTGTTGGCCTTGATGGTCGACTCGGTCAGGTCAACGCAGTGCGTACCCTTGGAGAAGTGGTCATCGGGCTCGTTAAAGCCAATGTGGCCGTTGTTGCCAATGCCCAGCAGCTGCAGATCGGGATAACCCGCCTCGGCAACCATCTGGTCGTACTCGCTGCACGCCGCCTCGGCATCCGGGTTGGAGCCATCGGGCACATGCGTGTTTGCAAGGTCGATGTTAATATGATCAAAGAAGTTGTCGCGCATGAAGTAGTGGTAGCTCTGCGGATCGTCGTGCGAAAGACCGCGATACTCGTCCAGGTTATACGTGCGCACCTGCGAGAAGTCCACGTCGCCCTTCTGGTACCACTCAATAAGCTGGTGGTATGCACCAATGGGCGTGCTTCCCGTGGCCAAGCCCAGCACGGTATCCGGTTTAAGGATCACCTGGGCGGACATGATGTTGGCCGCTTTACGGCTCATGTCCTCATAGTCGCGAGCGCATACGATCTTCAACATACAGAACCCCTTTCACTGGGTATGGACTGCGAGCCGGATGCCCGACATGCCAAGGTTCCGCGCGCCTAGCGTTCGCGCGCCGTGATGAGTTGTTCCAGTTCAGACACAGTATCGCCGACGTTCCCCTTAATGCTCGAGAACTCGACCGAATTGCAAATCAGAATCGGAGCGGTCATATCATACCCCTCCTTGCGAATCGCGTCGCCATCAAACTCAATTAGGACGTCGCCTTTTTTTACGGTATCGCCCACCGAAGCGTGCACGGTAAAGTAGCGCCCGTCGAGCTTCTCGGTGCTCAGGCCCAGGTGAATGAGCACGTCGAGACCCTCTTTGGTGTGCAGCGCCACCGCATGGCCGGTGGGGAAGATCGCCTTGATTTTGGAATCCGACGGGGCGACCACCTTGTTGCCCGTAGGCTCAATGGCAACGCCGTCGCCCAACGACCCCGAGGCAAACGTAGGGTCATTGACGTCGGAGAGTGGGATCACCTTGCCGGCGAGTGGCGAAAGCAGCACGCTGTCACGCCCGTGCAGGCCCAACGATTGTAAGAACGATTTGAGCATGATCCCCCTAGACAATACGTATTGGCTCACGTGAACACGAACCAGCCCTATCGTACCGCAAATCCCCATGCATGGGGAGCATTAGGATATAAGATTGGGCCTTATTCGACATCACCGAGATAACTCATTCCGCCTGCATGCGACCCATGCGCGTGGTACGCCGGGCGCGCAGGTCGCACCAACACGGGGCACGCCAGACGCGCGCAGACACACCAACATCGGGCGAACACTGGCACGCGGTCGCACTGGAGGCGCGAAGGCGCTCCGGGTGTTCGCGGGCGCGCGGGTCGCACCGAGCGCACAGCACAAAAAAAGAGCCCACCGAGCGAGTCGGTGGGCTCCGCAAAGGAATCGGTATAACGCCGATATAACCTTAGCGCTTGGAGAACTGCGGAGCGCGACGGGCCTTCTTGAGACCGTACTTCTTGCGCTCGACCACGCGGGAATCGCGGGTCAGGTAGCCAGCACGCTTAAGGTCAGCGCGGTAATCGCCGGCGTTGAGGAGCGCGCGGGCAATGCCCAGACGGAGCGCCCCGGCCTGGCCGGAGATGCCGCCGCCATCGCACAGTGCGATGACGTCGAAGGAACCCATGGTATCGGTCACCTTGAAGGGAGCGAGGGCACCATCGAGCAGCTGCTGACGGCCGAAGTACTCGGCAGCGTCACGCTTGTTGATGGTCACCTTACCGGTACCGGGAACGAGACGGACACGGGCCACGGCGTTCTTGCGGCGCCCGGTGCCCTGGTAGACAACGGTGTTCTCAGCCATAGCTTATGCCTCCACCTCGATCTTGACGGGATTCTGCGCAGCATGCGGATGCTCGGGGCCTGCGTAGACCTTGAGCTTAGTGAGCTGCTGGCGACCCAGGGTGGTCTTGGGGAGCATGCCGCGGACGGCGCGCTCGATAACCTTCTCCGGGTGCTTCTCCATCGCAGCGCGGAAGCTCTCAGCCTTGAGGCCGCCGTTGTATCCGGTGTGGCGATAGTAGGTCTTGTGGTCGGCCTTGTTGCCGGTAAGCTGGACCTTATCGGCGTTGATGACCACCACGAAGTCGCCGCAGTCGGAATTGGGCGTGAACTGCGGCTTGTTCTTGCCGCGCAGGATCATGGCGATCTGCGTGGCCAGACGGCCGAGTACCTTGCCCTCAGCATCGATGAGCACCCAGTTACGGGCGACCTCACCCTGCTTGGCGTAGTGAGTCGACTTTGAAATCACTTCGGACTCCTCCAATAAAACGTGTCGTAACAGAGATTCACGGGGCTCTGCAAATGACTGTAGAAGTATACCGCGTGTAGCTGCTGAGTCAACGAGTTTTCGCAGAGTCTTCGCAACCGGAAGGTGGCGGAAGCTGACCTTGCTTCAACAGGGGCTTTTTGCGCACATGACCGTTCTATACCGCTGTGGCGCTCTCCGAAGCTAAATTGTCGAATCTTTTATCGATTTTTCGTTCCTACTTTCTACAATTTATTCGATAATTCTGAGAAATGGGGCGCTGCGTTGCGCCATCGCACGCCGTTGTGGCGCTTTATGGCTTTCGGCTATGTGGGGAGGCCCGTATGAGCAGGGCTGTTGACCAAGAACTTGACCGGCTGTTTGCCGAGGCGGAGCGTTCCAAAACCTGCTTGGTTGCCCCAAATGAGCGCACAGCCCGCCTGCTGAACCAACGGGCACGCGCAGGGCACGTGGTGCGGCCGCGGCGCTCGCTCTTTGCTCGCACGGCATACTGGAATGCGCTTCGCCCCGACAAGCAAGCGCTCCACATCGTACGCGGATTGCAGAAGCTGCATCCCTCGTGGACGTTTTGCCATGAATCCGCAGCTCTTGTGTGGGGGCTGCCGCTCACCTACCGTCGCATGGATGCGGTTCATGTCGTGAACACGCGCGCAATGCGACGGTCTGGCGGCAACGTCATCTGGCACGTCATCGAGGGGGGCAGCGAAACCGTCGTCGAGGGCGTGCGCGTCACCTCGCTCGAGCGGACGCTGTTTGACTGCCTCCGCTCAAGCACGTTTGTCGAGGGGCTCCCTCTCGCTGACCGAGGGCTTGCGCTTTTGAACAGCGGGCCGCAGCGTCTTCAGGACGCGTTCGCGCGCTTCGGCAAAGGGTGCGCCAACATCAGCCGCGCTATCGGCACCCTGAGCTACGCCAACGCGCGCAGCGAGAGCTGGGCGGAATCAGTAGCTCGAGCGCTCATGATTACCCAAGGATTCGCGCTACCGGACCTCCAGGTCGAGCTTCCGCGCCCGCTTGAATCCAATCGCTCGTATCGCATCGATTTCTTCTGGCAGCATGCAAGCGGACGATCGGTTATCGGCGAGGTCGACGGCATGATCAAGTACACCCGAGATGCAGCGCGGCCCGGCCAAACGGCCATCCGCACGCTGGCCGACGAGCAACACCGCGAGGCGCAGCTCACCATGTACCGCATGCCGATACTCCGGCTCTCATACCAAGACCTCATCAACACCAAACGTTTCGTCGAGAAGCTCACTGCCTATGGGATTCCGCGCGATCCGCATGTCGCTGACGCCATCAAGCGTTTGGGAGCGAAATCCCCGCGTACCGCCCTCTTGTATCAGGAAATGAGGATTCCGAAAGAAATTATCGAACAATTTATCGCTTCCTGAATGCAATTATCGACAAACTTTACGACGATTTTCTTAGCAAAGAGCCCTAGGGCACGGGGCGCCTGGGTGCCTGGGTGCCGGCGACGTCTACTCCTGCAGGGTTGGGGCCGATCACGGGGCGCCCGCGAGCCTGGGTGCCGGTTGCCGCGGCGGTCGCGCTGGACGTGTACGCCGGCTACCGCACGGGTGACGAGCAAGCCGCAAAGGTCAACTATTACTCGCTTTACCTGCCGATTTATCCATCGCACAATGGTTGCAGGATGCATCCGGGTATCGTTTCCAAGCGAAAGGACCGCCATGGACAACCGTATAGGAGCTGTCGTTGCCCGCGAACGTAAAGCGCTCGGCCTCACGCAGGAGGAACTCGCGCGCCGCTTAGGAGTAACCAAAGCAGCCGTCTCCAAGTGGGAACTTGGTCAGAGCATGCCCGACGCGGCGCTGCTACCAAGCATTGCGGCGCAATTCGCGCTCAGCATTGACGAGCTCTTTGATTGGCGAGCGCACCTCACCGACGCCGAAATCGAGACGTGCGCGCAAACCGCTCGTGAGAAGCTCGCTGCCGATGCGTCTCAAGGGGCGACGTACGTTCGAATGCGCGCACGCGAGCATCGTTCGTGTTGGAAATTGCTCGTTCGCTTGGCATCAGAGCTGCTGAGCGCTGCAAACCGCGTGGCGATCGGCATCTGCCTGAACGCGCCTGATGACGAGCAGGCACAAGAACGTGCGCGGGAGACGATGCGCGCACTCGCTGAGGACGCACGCTCGCTTTGCGAACCGGTGCTTGATGGATGCAACAACGCGGAGCTCATGGCTGACGCCACACGCGTTTGCGCGGCGTCCTCCGTGCTCACGGGCAACCCCACCGAAGCGATTGCGCGGCTCACGCCACTCTACCAAGCGCAAACGCATCGCGTGGGAACAGAACTCGCCTCCGCGCAGCTGGCCGCCGGCGAGCAGGAAGAAGCCGCAGCGACGCTCGCCGCATGCGTGACGACATCCGCTTTAGAGCTGACCTCGCTAGCAGGGACCTTGTTAACGCGCGCAGCATCCGCGACCGAGGTCGCCGCATATGTCCATGCGATGGAAGCAATCGACCGCGCATTCGACCTCTCTCATCGCTCCGCACCAACGCTGCCTGCTATGCATATCGCCGCCGCAACGATCATGAACACGCTCGGCGATGATGCGGCGGCACTCGAGCTGCTCGAGCGAGCGGCAGGTGAGCTATGCGCACTCGGCAACGGGCGCATTCCGGAGAACCCGCTAGGAAACCGCGTCGCAAGCAACATGCTGCCCGCGATTACCGACGATGAAGCGCTCGCCCATATGCGCGAGAGCGCAAGCTACGCCCGCTACCCCGAGGCTGCTCGACACATGATTCTCGACGCGCGCCTCTGGGGAGCTCTCGCGCAGAGCCCCGAGTATGCGGCTCTCGCAAAACGACTCGATGCTGAGTGAAGGCCCTGATCACCTGATGCCGCCGCGATGCCACTCAGTGCTATCGAGAAAATTGTCGAATAAAATGGACGATTTTCAAAGTCAAAAGCAACAATTTGTACGATAATCATCGCGAGAAGCACAAACGCACTCCTGCAGCGACACTGCCTACCATCGCGCTGGCGCAATTTTGCAAGACGGGCGGACATATCGCGCTGGCGCGAGGCTCCGCACATAAAGGAGGCCGCCATCTTTTCTTCCTCCACAAGCCGAAGGCCGTGAGCGCAGGAGGGGCGGGCATACCGTGCTGGAGCAGTTCCGCAGAGAAAAGGCCGCCGCATTTCCTTCCCCTCATAAACCGAGGGCCGTGAGCGCAGGACCCCGACCATATCGGCGGCGCGAGTTCCGCACGCAAAGGAGGCCCCAGTGGGGCCTCCGTCTTGCGCAGGACTGCTCGAGCGCAGTCGATATGGTCGGGGTCCGCCGGGAGCGAACAGCCTTCGCTTACCCCGTGTTCTGAAGCCCCGCAGAAACGCCGGTCACGGTCGAAAGGATGAGCGACAAGAGCTCGGCCTTCGCCTCCTCGGAAAGTTCCTCTTGCTGCTCGCGCACCACGCGCAGCGCACGCACCTGCGCCAGCGACAGCGCGTCCACGTACGGGTTGCGCACACGCACCGCGCGGCCGAGCACATGGCGATGCTCGAGCGGCCATGCGTCGCCCACGATCGCCAGGGTCCACTTGCGCGTGAGTTGCATCTCGTCGTACACCTTTTTGGCCAGGTCGTCCTGGTCGCCAAGCGCGAGGTACATCTTGGCAATGCGGCCATCGGTCTTGGCGATGGACATCTCGATGTTATCGATGAACGTACTGAACAGCGGCCACTCGCGGTACGCCCGCTGCAGCAGCTCAAGATCGCCCAGCTTCTCGCACGCCGTGCCCAGGCCATACCACGCGGCCAGATTAATGCGCGCCTGCGACCACGAGAACACCCACGGAATGGTGCGCAAGTCGTCGAGCGACTGGGCACCCAGGCCGCGCTTAGCCGGACGCGAGCCAATGGGCAGCAGGCCCACTTCGGTCAGCGGCGTCACGATCGAGAACCACGGCGCAAAGTCGTCGGTATTGAGCAGGTCGAGGTAGCACTCGTGCGAGGCCTCGTTCAGACGCTCGGCCATCGCGGCGTAGCGCTCGGTGGACTCGGTGTTGGTCTTCTCGACCGAAGGTGCCGAGTTGAGCAGCGTCGCCGCGGCCACGCTCTCAATGTGCCGACGTGCCAGCAGCGGGTTGCCATAGCGCGCAAAGATGACCTCGCCCTGCTCCGTCACCTTAAAGTGGCAGTTGACCGAGCCCTTGGGCTGCGCGAGCACGGCACGGTTGGCCGGACCGCCACCGCGGCCCACGGCACCGCCGCGACCATGCATGAGTACCAGGTCGATGTTGTTGCGCTCCGCCCACTCCGCAATGCGCGCCTGCGCGGAATGCAGCGCGAGCGTCGCCGTGGTGGGACCGGCGTCCTTTGACGAATCCGAGTACCCGAGCATGACCTCCATCTTGCGGTTGGTCTGCGCCAGGCGCGCCTGAACGGCGGGCAGCTTGAGCATCTCGTCCAGCACGTCCACGCAGCCCTCAAGGTCCTCGAGCTGCTCAAAGAGCGGAATCACGTCGAGCGCCGGAACGTCCTCGGGGTGCGCAAACGCCAGCTGCGCGAGCTCGTACACATCGGCCACATGCTGAGCGCTCTTGGTGAACGAGATGATGTAGCGATGCGCCATCTTTTCGCCGTAGCGCTTCTGAATGGAGCCGATGGCGCGAAACGTGTCAAGCACCTCGCGCGTCATGGGCTGCAAATCGCCGTGGCGACCATGCTCGTGAATGTCGGCGAGGGCACGGGTGTGCACGAGCGAATGCTGACGGAACTCCATCTCGACCATATGGAAGCCAAAGGTCTCGACCTGCCAGATAAGCGTCTGCACCGGGCCGTACGCCGCGCGCGGGGCACCGGCCTCGGCAAGCGAGCGCTGCACGATGCGCAGGTCAGCCAGGAAATCGTCGGCCGAGCGGTACATGGTGTCGGCGTTGCGACGCACCGTGGCATCCAGGCGATCGGCCATGACGAGCATCACGGCGCGATGCGGCTCGGATGCGCTGATAGCATCGGCGCGGCTCGTAAGCACCTCGCTCATCTCGACCTGATGGTTCCACAGATTGAGCAGCTCGTCGGACGGTTTGGTGTAGCGCGCCTCGAGCGTGAGGTTGCGGCCCACGCGGCGGCACTTCTCGGCCAGCTTCTTCACCATGTGCGTGGCAAACTTGGCCGCCACCTGGCGCGACACCTTGGCGGTCACGTTGGGGTTGCCGTCGCGGTCCGAGCCGATCCAGCTGCCGGGGTGGAAAAACGCCGGGCACACGGGCGGCACCGAACCGGCATACTCGCCCAAGACCCAGTCGTCAAAACGACGGTACACCTCGGGGATGGTGTCAAAGAGCGTGTTGTCGAAGATGTCGATGATGGTATCGGCCTCTTCGACCGGCGTGGGCTTTTTAACGGCGATGGGGCTCGTGCGCACCAGAGCGTCGATCTCCTGCAGCAGGTGACGCTCGTTTTCCACCAGCGCCGAGCCGCCCAAGTTGGGATGCTCGCTCAAAAGCTGCGAGATACGGCGGATCTTGCCCTCAACGGCCTTGCGGCGCGCCTCAGTGGGATGCGCGGTAAAGACCGGGTGAAACTCGAGCTTGGCCAGAAGCTGCGTGGCCGGACCGCCGCCCATTTCTTTAACCAGCTGGTCGTAAGCCACCGAAAGCTCGTTGGAAGGATCCACGGGAGAGTCAATCGACACCGAGCGTTCGTGCTCCAGGAGCTTTTGCACGCGGTAGTTTTCTTCGGAGAGGTTGGCCAGGTGGAAGAACGACGTAAAGGCGCGCACCACCATCTGCTTCTCGTCAATGGAGAGGCTGTCGAGCAGCGCCACCGCATCGCGGAACGCCTGCGCGCTCTCGGTGTCGGCGGTAGGAATGCCTTGGTCGTCGGTTGTCTCTGCCGCGGCCACCCCGCCGGGGTCGCCCTCGTTGGCGCGGGTCACGCTGTTGAGCAGCTGGTCAAACGTGCTGCACAGCGCGGGGCTGTAGTCGCGGAGCACCTGCCGCTCCAAGCGCAAAAAGAGCGCCAGGTTGTCGCGCAGGGCATCGGGCAGCGCAATTTCTGCATAGCTCCGAATCACGCGGTCGGTGTCGGTCGCACCCAACTTGTGGTCGATCGCCTCGCCCGTCTGATAGCCGCCGCTGGTTGTTGTGTTCACGGTGCCTCCTTACTCGTCATTTGCCGCAGTGGGCACACCGCATCTCATTATAGAAAACCCGCCCGGGTCTGGTAGCGTGCGCCGTCGCACAATGTGAGCTGTAACCAAGCCGTCACGAATTCGTCAACCAACGCCCACGCGCGTGCCATCAACCGAGCGGTTGCATTGCGACGCCGGAGCCGCCGCAACGGGCGTTACCGCGACAGACGCGCCGATACCTCGGCCACCAGCCGGTCGCGGGGAACGAGCGCCTCATCGTGCGAGGTCATGTCGCGCAAGCGCACCACGCCCTGGGCCATCTCGTCGCCGCCCACCACGGCAATGAGCCGCGCGCCCAGCTTGTCGGCCTGTTTAAACTGGCTCTTGAGCGAACGGCCCTGGTAGTTGGCCTCGGTGCGCACACCGGCCTGGCGCAGCTCGTGCGTGAGCGCAAAGACCTCGCCGCGCAGGTCGTCGCCCGCGTTGGCCACGTAGATGCAGGGCTCCACCTCATCCCCCAGCTCCACGCCAAAGGCCTCAAGCGCCAGCATCGCGCGCTCAAAGCCCACGGCAAAGCCAACGCCCGGCGTAGGTTTGCCGCCCTCAAGTTCCACAAGCCCGTCGTAGCGGCCACCGCCACCGATGGAGCCCACGCCGGCACCCGGCGCCTCCACCTCAAAGACGGTGCGCGTGTAGTAATCGAGGCCGCGCACGAGCGTCGGGTCCTCCACATACTGAACGCCCGCCGCATCCAGGTAGCGCTTGACCTGCTCGTAGTGCGCGCGGCAGTCGTCGCACAGGTTATCGGGTGCCAGCGGGGCGTCCTTCATGACCTCACGGCAGTGGTCGCTTTTGCAATCAAAGGCGCGCAAGGGGTTCAGCTCCGCGCGCTCACGGCATTCGTCGCACATCTCGTCGGCGTGGTCAAGAATGAACTGGCGCACCTTCTCGCGATAGGCCGGACGGCACGCCGGGTCGCCCATGCTGTTGATGAGCAGACGCAGCTTGGAACGGTCAAAGCCCAGGCGCTTGTAGAACTCCATGAGCATGATGATGCACTCGGCATCCGCCGCCGGGTCGGGCGCGCCCAGCCACTCGATGCCCACCTGATGGAACTGGCGCAAGCGGCCCTTTTGCGGGCGCTCGCCGCGGAACATGGCCTCGGCGTAGTAGAGCTTTACGGGCGAGCCCCCCTGCGGAACCAGGTTGTTCTCTACGACCGAGCGCACCACGCCCGCCGTGCCCTCGGGGCGCAGGGCCAAGCGCTGCTTGGGCTTGAGCTTGGCGTCCGTCCCCTCGGCAAACACGCGCTCCAGGTTAGCACCCGAAAACACACGGAACATCTCCTTGCGCACCACGTCGGTGGACTGGCCGATGCCGTGCACGAACACGTCGACCTGCTCGATAGCCGGCGTCTCCACTGGCTCAAACCCGTACGGGCCAAACACCTCGGCCGCAACGCGCTGCATGCGCCGCCACGCGCGCATCTCACGCCCGATCAAGTCTCGCGTTCCCTCTGCCTTCTGCGCCTGCATGGTTCGCCTTTCTATCCCTGCGCGGCGCCCGCGCGGCACGGCGGCGCCCCAAGACGCCCCGCGCGGCCCGCTGCCGCACCATATGTGCTGTTTGGAACCTCATTATATGGGCGCGTGCGGACACCCGCAAACCAAGCGCGCCATCTCAACAAGATACCAATGAGGTGGGAGTACACTGTCAGCCAACCATTGACACTGCGATTTTCAGGAGAAGGCCATGCAGCAATTCCGGAACGATTACAGCGAGGGCGCCGCGCCGGCAATCCTCGACGCGCTGGTGCACACCAACCTCGAACAGTGCGTTGGCTATGGGGCAGACGAGCACTGCGCGCATGCGGCCGAGTTGATTCGCGCCGAGATTGGCCAGCCCAACGCATGCGTGGCCTTTGTGCCCGGAGGCACGCCTGCCAACATCCTGGCCATCACGAGCCTGACCGAGGAGTTTGAGGGCCCGCTGTGCGCCGCCGACGCGCATCCCACCATTCACGAGACGGGCGCTATCGAGGCCCATGGCCGCCGCCTTTTGGCCACGCACGACCCGCTGGGCCGCCTGACCTGCGCGGGCATGGAGCCGCTGTGGCAGGCAAGCGCTGCCAACGGCGCGGCCACCACGCGCCCGGGCATGCTCTACTTCTCGCACACCAGCGAGCTGGGCTACGTGTATACGCGCGCTGAGTTTGATGCGCTCTGCGATTGGGCGGTGGCGCGCGATGTGGCGGTGTACGTGGACGGCGCGCGCATGGCGAGCGGCATTACGGCGGCGGGCGCAGACCTGACCATTCAGCATATTGCCGAGCGCGCCGACGCCTTTACCCTGGGTGGAACAAAAAACGGCATGCTGTTTGGCGAGGCCCTGGTGGTCAACCCGCGCACCCCGCGCGGACGGCGCGCAATTGAGCGCCTCCCCTACCTTACCAAGCGTGCCGGCCAGCTCACGGCCAAGGGCCGCGTGATGGGCGTGATGTACGAGGCCGCCTTTGACCCGGCAACGCGCAACGAAGCGGGCGAGGTGCTCTACTGGCAGCTTGCCCGGCACGCCAACGCCTGCGCAACGGAGCTTGCCCAGGGTCTGGTGGCGGCGGGCTATGAGCCATATTTGGAAACCGCGGGCAACCAGCAGTTCTTCTGGGCAACGCCGGGCGAGGCCGCGCGCCTGTCCGACGCCCTTGGCTGCGAGCCCACCGCCGCGGACGACCCCACGGGTGCGGGCCGCCAGCTCGTCCGCTTTGTGACCAGCTGGGCCACGCCTGCTGCATCCATTGCCGAAGCCGCAGCGTTCGCGCGTTCGATCAAGGAGTAGATGAGAGGGCCGCAGCCTGCAGGAGGTTCGCCGCCCGCACCAGCGCCGACCCGCAGACGCCCATCATAGCAAAACGCGGATAAGGGCCAGAAACCTCAGCCCTTATCCGCGTTTTCTTGCATAGGTAAGCGCCGCTACCACAGCAGCTCGCCAACTATGCTCCC
Source organism: uncultured Coriobacteriaceae bacterium (assembly GCA_949287085.1). Lineage (GTDB taxonomy): Bacteria > Actinomycetota > Coriobacteriia > Coriobacteriales > Coriobacteriaceae > Enorma. The sequence continues at coordinate 34,034 of CASEER010000005.1, read as the reverse complement.
TGCAGCTACAGCACCTGCGCCACGTAGACCACGTTGGTGGACACCTGGCTGCCCGGCACGATCACGGGGATCGCGGGGTCGCCAGCGGTTACCACAACCAGATCGTCCTTGTTCACGATGCCCGTTTCCTTGGCCTCGACCATGGCGTTGTTCACCACGTAGGCGATGCTGCCCACGGTGTGGCCCGAAAGCTTGGGCTCGACGCCCCAATACACGGTCATCTTGCGCATGGCCCACTCGTTGGGCGTGGCGGCCTGGATGGGCAGCACAGGGCGGAAATTCGAGACCAGACGCGCGGAACGGCCGGAATTGGTCGGCGTAAGGATGGCCTTGGCGCCCACGTTAAACGCGGTGGTCACGGCCGAAAGACCCACGGCGGCGTTCACGCGGTTGCGGCCCGGGTCAATGAGGTCAAAGTCGAACGGCCGGTGCTCGGGGATGGTGGCCTCAGTGGTCAGGCAAATGTTTGCCATCATCTTCACGGCCTCGAGCGGGTACTTGCCGGCGGCAGACTCGCCCGAAAGCATCACGGCGTCGGTGCCGTCATTGATGGCGTTGGCCACGTCGGTGACCTCGGCGCGCGTGGGGCGCGGGTTGCGGATCATGGAGTCGAGCATCTGCGTGGCCGTGATGACCGGCTTGCTCGCCGCGTTACACTTGCCGATGATTTCCTTCTGGATGGTCGGGCAAACCTCGGGGGCCACCTCGACGCCCAGGTCACCACGGGCAACCATGATGCCGTCGGAGACCTTGAGGATATCGTCAAAGTGGTACACCGCCAGCGCGCACTCGATCTTGGGGAAGATGTCCACGTGCTCGCCGCCGTTCTCCTGGCAGAGCTTGCGGATCTCCTTCACGCCCTCGGGCCCGCGGATGAAGGACGCGGCAATAAAGTCGATGCCCTCCTTGAGGCCAAAGAGAATGTCGTCGCGGTCCTGCTCGGTAATGCTCGGGAGCGACAGCTTGGCGTTGGGGACGTTCACGCCCTTCTTTTCGCCCAGCTCGCCGCCATTCTGCACGGTGCAGTGAATGTCCTGGCCATCGATGCTGTCGACGGTAAGGCCAATGAGACCGTCGTCGATGAGGATGGTGCCACCCTCGTGCACCTCACGCGGGAGCTCAAGGTGATCAAGATAGAAGTGCTCGGAAGTGCCCAGCAGGTCCTCGGAGGTCTCGGCCGCGGTGACCGTGACCTTGCTGCCCGTCTGGAGCATGACCTTGGCGTGGCCCTCAAGGAAGCCGGTGCGAATCTCGGGGCCCTTGGTGTCGAGCAAGATGCCAACAGGAATGCCGAGCTCGCGAGAGATGCGCTTTACGCGCTCCATGCGCTCGTGGTGCTCCTCGTGGCTGCCGTGACTGAAGTTGAAGCGAGCGACGTTCATGCCCGCAAGAATCATCTCGCGTAGGATGTTTTCGTCGTCACACGCTGGCCCCATGGTGCATACAATCTTGGTACGCTTGTTCATGAATCCCTCCATCTGTGATCACATGCGCCCACGTCCGGGCCCGGCGGCTCCGGTACGCATTGTCTGTTCTATAGTAGAGAATCGCTCGGTGAAATGATATGACCATGCGCGAGCATTTTACTCACTATATTCGACCATAAAGCAAGGTATGTCCTGCCGATGAGCTCGGCTGTCCGCCCTTACGAAACGTTTGCCCAATCTTAACGCACCCTCAACCGGGGTGGGTGCCAATCGGTCGGGATGGATACCGGCCGCCAACCGGCACGTGCGCCTGCCAGCCGGGATTGACACCGTCTATCAATGAGGGTGAACGCCGCCCGAGCGCAAGTTCGTCCGACGAGGTCCTCGATCTTGCCGTTTTAGAATGTAAAAACGTCCAAATCGAGGACCTCGGCTGGCAGTTTTGATCTCTTGCAGAAAAAAACGCCCGCCGACGTTGGCGTCCCTGCGCCGCCTCGCCCGCCTGCGTTGCCCCACCGGCACCGCCGCATCCGCCACGGCTGTCTTCCCCCGGCCTGTCGGAAACAAGCCCCTTAACCCATATCCGCCGCGCCCGGTGCTGCCTAGAGGAAGCTCCGCCCCAGCCACGCTCCATCTACCTGTGCACAGAAGGTAAAAAGGGTTGTCTGGAACACGTCCCCAACCAACCCATCGGCGGAATGGGTTGGACGGATCACGTCCCCAACCAATCCATGAAACGAAAGCGGCGCCGGAGATCCCCGAGCCGTAATCCGCCGCGCAAAGCGCGAGGACGCGGCGGAACCTCCGGCGCCACCGATGGGAACGAACGCCCTTCGAGCCTACGCGCGGCCCACCGAGCCCAGGTTCTCCATACGAATCTTCACGATGTTCGTAATCTCGGCCATGCCCTGCTTCGCCGGCTTCTTGGGGTCAAAGCAGCCGGGGTTCTCGGCCATATATGCCATAAAGCCCTTGGTGTAGGCCTGGCGCAGCTCGGTCGCGTAGTTGACCTTGCAGATGCCGTTCTTCACGGCCTCGGCAACCTGCTCATCGGGCACACCCGAGGTGCCGTGGAGCACGAGCGGCACATCCACGGCGGCGCGAATGGCCTTCACAACGTCCTGCTCGATGTGCGGGGTCTCGGTGTACACGCCATGCGCGGTGCCCACGCCGATGGCAAGCGAGGTGCAGCCGGTGCGCTCGACGAACTCGCGGGCCTCGTCCGGGTCGGTGTAGGGGTTCTCGCCCTCGACCGCCGGGCCGTCGTCCTCCTTGCCGCCAACCTTGCCAAGCTCGGCCTCGACCGGCACGCCCATAGCAGCGCCCGCGCGGGCAACGCTCGCGGTGAGCGCGATATTGTCCTCAAAGGACTCGTGGGAGCCGTCGATCATGACGGAGGTGTAGCCGGTGCGCAGGGCCTGCATGCAGCGATCGTAGCCGTCACCATGATCGAGGTGCAGCGCAACGGGGACCTCGGTGCGCGCGGCGGCAGCGGCCACCATGCCGTAGAAGTAGTCGAGGCCGGCGGTCTTGATGGTGCCGGGCGTAGTCTGCATGATCACCGGGGACTTGGTCTCCTCGGCAGCGGCGAGCACCGCCATGACGAACTCGAGGTTTTCGACGTTGAACGCGCCCACGCCGTAGTGGTTCTTCTGCGCGTCGAGCAGCATCTCTTTAGTGGTAACGAGCATCCCTGCTTCTCCTTTCTTTGGCGGCAGGCGAGCACGTGCGGCCGCCAGCCCTGCAACAGGTCATTACCGGTATTGTACGTGCTTACGACCCCCGCGTGGAACCTAAGGCTGCGCATGGGGTTGCGGCAAAACAAAACAAACGCAGAGCATATGGTAGCGGCCATCCTGCTCTGCGAGCAGCGCTCTTGGCTTTGACGGCTCGTTTTATGGGGAGAGAAATCCGCCGACCCGGGTAACTTGTCAAAAAGAAAGCAAACGCAATGTGCTAGATTGCTTTTAACGCAATAAAAGCCAACACGCTTTCTCCACAATGCCGTTTTACGAAAGGAGCTGCACGTGCCATCCTCCCCTGTTCTCACACCCGAAGAGCGCCGTGCCGCCATTCTTGCCATGCTCGATCAAGAAGCATCGGTGCAGGTAGCTCAACTTGCCGAGACCTTTGACGTGTCACGCGTTACCGCACGCGCAGACCTTGACGCCCTTGCCCGCGACGGCAAGCTGCGTCGAACGCACGGTGGCGCTATTTCGCTTTCCAAAACGTTGACCGTCTCGGTGCAAGACAAGCGCGTGAACATAAACGCTGAAGCCAAGCGCGCTATCGCTCGCGCAGCCGCGGCGTTTGTTAACGACGGGGATTCGGTGCTCGTGGATTCGGGCACGACAGCCCTGGAATTTGTTCGTGCGCTCGCCGAGCGCAACGGTGTGACTGTGGTGACAGACGACTTTAGCATTGCGGACTACATTGACCGTTCGGCGCCGTCGCTCAACGTAATCATTCTGGGCGGAAGCTTGCGCAAAGGGCACCGCTACATAACGGGACCGCTCACACTGCGCATGCTCGAGATGCTCCGTCCCGACAAGGCATTCGTAACCCCCACGTCGTACGTGCCGGGACGCGGGCTGATGACCAACAACCAGGAGATGGCTGAGCTCAAGCAGGCGTTTTTGCATTGTGCGGGCAAGACGTACGTGCTCATGGACGCCTCGAAAATCAATGCGCCGGGCCTGTTATGGTTTGGCACGTTCAACGGCGTTGAGGCCGTGGTGGTTGATACCGACCCGGACGGACTGGTGACCGCCGATGCTCAAGAGGCCGGCTGCCAGGTTGTTTGTGCCACGGCAGAGTAGCCACACCCAAGGTGCTGAGAGAATCGTGTGGCTACTCGCCAGGCGGCTGGTCGGAAGGCCCTACAGCTCGGTAATCTCCACCGCGTTGTAGACCTCGTCCCAGCGGTCAATGACCAAATGACCCGTCTGCGGATCCATGGCGTTGAGCTTACCGCACGTGTTGCCGCAACGCAGGACCTCGTCATCATTGGCTCCGCGCGCAATGGCGTGAGCAAAACCGGCGATGGTCGAGTCGCCCGAGCCGGTGGCGTTCACGGCCGGGATGTTCGGCATGATCACGCGGTAGCCCTTCTTGCCGTGGAAAGCCACGGCGCCGGCGCCACCCATGGTCACGACGACCCACGGAATGCCCGCAAAGCGCTCGTCCGCGGCAAGGGCCGCCTGCAGCGCGGGCAGGTCGTCAGGCGTGAAGGACGTGCCCAGCAGGCCGTTGATCTCGGTGAGGTTGGGCTTGATGAGCGTCGGCTTGACCTCGGCCTCCAGGGCGGCATCGAGCGCCGCGCCCGAGGTGTCGAGCAGCACCGGCTTGCCCGCCTCGACCACCGTGCGCACCATGCCCGCATAGCAGTCGGTCGGCACGCCCTTGGGCAGGCTGCCCGAGATGGTTACGCAATCGGCGTCAGCCACGAGCTCGGCAAAGTTGGCCAAAAAGGCCTCGAGCTCCTCGGCCGAAACCGCCGGACCACTCTCCAAAAGCTCCGTTTGGTTGCCGTCGTGCAGCAGCGCAACACAGGTGCGCGACTCGCCGGCAATGGGCGTGAACCGGTGCGGAATGTGATCCTCGTCCATAAGATTGCCCAGGTAGGCTCCTGCGTGGCCACCCAGCAGACCCGTAGCCATAACGTCGTCGCCCAGCTGCACCAGCACGCGCGAGACGTTGAGGCCCTTGCCGCCCGCGGTTTTCTTGGGCACCACGCGGTTAACGTCGTCGATGATCAGATGATTGAGCTGATACGCCGTGTCGATCGACGGATTCATGGTAACGGTGAGAATCATGACTCCTCCTTGGAACAAGTTGGTGACGTAGATATTGTAACCCCCGCAGCGCGCTCAGCACGCGGTAGCGCTCGGCATATAGCAGGGCGCGGCATACGTTAGCGCTCGGCACGCAGCGCGGCAGCACGAAACACGTAGAGCCCCGCTCGCGACACGCAAACGGGGCTTGATAACACGCTATGGCTCTGTGACCGGGGCTAGTCGTGATACTCGCCGCGGTCCCACTTCTCCAAGAACTCGTCAAAGAAATGCGGGTCAGCCTGAGCCACGGGGTCGGCTTGGTTTACCGCGTCAAGCTTGGCCACGAGCGCATCGTGCTCGGGCGACTGCTCGTAGCTGGCCTCAATGAAGGCGAGCATGATGTCGGCCATGAGGAACTCGCCGGTAATCTTGCCGCCAAAGCCCACGACGTTGGCGTTGAGCACGCGGCGGGCGTACAGGGCGCTCGTCATATCGCGAACGAGCGCGCAGCGGGCGCCAGGCACCTTGTTGACGGAGTTGGTAATGCCAATGCCCGTGCCGCACAGCGCCACGCCCAGGTCGGCGCGGCCAGAAGCCACGGCCTCGCCCACGGCCTTACCGTAGATGGGGTAATGCGTGCGGGTGTGGCTGTAGGTGCCCACGTCGAGCACCTCGTAGCCCGCCTCCTCCAGGCGATCGTGGAGGTAGGTCTTCTCGTCAGTAACAATATGGTCGCAACCCAATGCGATGATCATGGCAGCCTCCCCTTACGCCATCTTGTTGAGCATGTCGACGCGAATCTGATGGCGGCCGCCCGCGTAATCGGCAGCGAGGAACTCGCGCGCGATCTTCTTGGCGACCTCATCGCCCACGACCTTGGGCCCCATGCAGATCATGCGGGCGTTGTTGTGCTCGCGCGTCATGTAGGCGCTGCGCTCGTCCGAAATGTTCGCGGCAACCATGCCCTTCACGCGCGTGGCTGCCATGTAGCTGCCCACGCCGTAGGCGTCGAAGGCAAAACCGAGCGAATCCTCATGCTCAAGCAGGTCATGGGCAACGGCGACCGCCGAATCGATATAATCGGGTGCCGGCTCCGGGGTCAGATCAACAACCTCGTGACCATCCTCGACGAGCGTGTCTTTGATGACATCCTTGAGGGACATGCCCTCGGCATCGGATGCGATGACGACTCTCATACGTCCTCCTTCACGCTGAGCGTGTCTGTACGTCCAAGATGAGCGATACGCCTCCGGGCCGGGCGCACCGTTGAGTAGATACTGCCGTTTGTAGTATCCGCCGTTCATCTTTAGCGCCATTTAAACATAATCAAACAAATTTTGCAATATATTTTCAATTATTTGTTTGTTATTGAAATATATAGTTTGATTTTACTGATAGATACGGTAGTATCTCTTGTGTACTGATTTGACGGTCATGTCAGACCGCAGTACGGCGAGAACGAGCGACGTGCGCATGCTGCCCGGACAAGCGCACGTCGCTCATCTGCAGACTTTGAACAACAGCGCACGTGCGTACCACGGCACGCGCGCGAAAGGGGATACCCTGGCAACCAAGCAAGAAATCTCGATGACCGGCTTTGAAATCGTCGCCTACGCGGGCGATGCCCAGACCGACCTCATCGCCGCGCTCGAGGCAAAGCTCGCATAACCAAGCCTGCGCAACCGAGCGCCAGCATACGTGCGCTCGCAGCTTGCAGACATTTATGAATGCTCGCCTTGCATCCCGCGCGCACAAGCGGACAAAGGCCCTTTGCAGGCCCTACACCAATACCTCGGTGTACTCCTCGCACGCGGCACGCGCTTCGGGCGTGATGCTCGCGTCGCACACGATGCCGTCGAGCTTTATGAGGTGGTAGAACGTGAAGAAGTCACGCCGGCCGATCTTGCTCGCATCGGCCAGCAGATAGCGTGCATCCGCCTTATCGTAGGCGAGCTCCTGGAACCTTCCCTCCTCGGCGTTGGACGTTGAGACCCCGCCCTCGTAGATGCCGTTCGCGCCAATGAACGCGATGTCGAGCCCAAGCTTGTCGATAGCATCCTCGGCGAGCGGACCCACAAACGCGCCGGTACGCGGGCGGTACATGCCGCCGACGAGGCAGAGGTCGTACATCGAGCGCCCCTCGAGGAGGTTGAACACCGAAAGCGAATTCGTCACGATGCGCAGGCGCACATTGGGGAGCACGTTGACCATCTGCTCCACCGTGGTGCCGGTACCCAGAAACACCGTGGACTCCGGCTCGATGAGCTGCACCGCCCGCTCCGCGATGGCGCGTTTCTCCGGTGCGTGCCTTGCCCGCTTCTCCGCGTGGCTGTACTCGCCGCGCAGCATCGACTGCTTGCGGCCGCTCGCACTCCGGGCACCGCCGTGCACGCGCACCAGATCGCCTGCGAGCGACATCTCCTCAAGGTCGCGCCTGACTGTCATCTCGGATACCTCGAGCTCCGCGGCAATGTCCTTTACCGATGCCGAGCCCCGCTCCTCTACCAGACGCCTGATACTGTCTTGCCGCTCCGCTTTGATCACAAAACCACGCACCACTCTCTAGAACAAACAGATACGAACAAGTATATACAATTCCATTGCACTCCGCACTTTGCCAAGCATCCAGCGCTCGGCAGCGGAGACCCACGGAGGCCCGCCGCACGGACGCCTCCCGCTGCGAACGCACCTCACCGCACGTGGCGTCCCACTCAAGCCAAGCCACGTCCAACCGCTGGGCGAGAAGTATCCAAGCCGCCACACCATACGCACTAGAATGGTTTTGTGGCTCATGAAGCCATGCAACCATACACGCTCAGAAAGGGGCGTATTCGTATGATCGATACCACTGCGCCGGAGTTCGCCCGCGCACGCGAGCTGTTCGTGCAAGAATTTGGCGAGCCCGCAAGCAAGGACGTCCTGGCTGTCTACGCCCCCGGCCGCTCCGAGATCGCCGGCAACCACACGGACCACGAAGGTGGCCATGTTATTGCCGGAGCCGTCAACGTCGCGGTCTATGGCTATGCCGCGCCCAACGGCCTCGATGTCATTCGCGTTGCCGACGAGGGCTTCCCCACCTTCCAGATTTCGTTCGACGACCTCTCCGCTCATGAGGACGAGAAGGTAAGCTCCGCGAGCCTCATGCGCGGCATGGCGTTCAAGCTTGCCGAGACGGGAAGAACCCCCGCGGGCTTTGACTTCGCCTTCGTGTGCACCGTGCCCTCAGGAGGCGGCCTCTCCAGCTCCGCCGCCGTCGAGGCCGCATATGGCCGCGTCATGGAAGCCCTCTGGCCCGGGCGCGATATCTCGCCCGTCGAGCTTGCCCAGATGAGCCAGTTTGCCGAGAACCAGCACTTTGGCAAGCCGTGCGGCCTCATGGACCAGCTCGCGGTGTGCATGGGCGGCCTCGCCTACATGGACTTCCGCAAGGCGGAGCCCAAGACCGCCAAGCTCGACTTCGACTTCGATGCGGTGGGCGTGGCGCTGTGCCTGGTCGATGTCGGCTGCGACCACAGCCCGTTTACCGACGACTACGCCGCCGTCCCCGTAGAGATGCAGCAGGTTGCGCACGAGTTTGGATGCAACCGCCTGTGCGAGGTAGACGAGGCGGCCTTTGACACGCGCCTGCCCGAACTCCGCGAGAAGCTCGGCGATCGCGCGGTCCTGCGTGCCATCCACTACTGGCGTGAAAACGACCTCGTGGATGCCCGTTGGAAGGCGCTCAACGACAACGATATCGATACGTTCCTCGAGCTCACGCGCGAATCCGGCGCAAGCTCGGGCATGTTCCTTCAGAACGTCTCGAACGGCGGCTCGTTCCAGCCCGCCATGTACGCCCTCGGCCTCGCCGAGCGCCTGCTCAAGGGGCGCGGTGCCAGCCGCATCCATGGCGGTGGCTTCGGCGGGTCCATCCAGTGCTTCGTGCCTCTCGATATGGTCGATGCATTCATGCAGCAGATGAACGCCTGGCTCGGCGAGGGGTCATGCCGCCACTACACCATCTCCGAGAACGGCGCCTGCGCCGAAACGACCACCTGGGCGTAGCAATCGACGATCAGCCGCTCGCAGCGGCACTAACCCAAAACAGGCTTGGCAGCACGTGTGCTACCAAGCCTGTACTGTTTTGACCAAAACTGGTCAATATGAGCCCGCACCCAAATTGAATTAGGCGAGGGTACCGCTTACGTAGGTCGCGGCAAGGGTGAGGTCGGCGTTAAAGATGGTGAGGTCGGCGGCGCGGCCCGGCTTGATGAAGCCGCAGACGTCGTCGATCTTCACCGAGCGCGCGGCAACCTCGGACGCCATGCGGATGGCCTGCTCGGTCGTCACGATCTGCCAATCAACCATGTTCTTCACGCCGCGAGCGAGCGTGAGCACCGACCCCGCGATGCTGCCCGTGGTGCCGTCTTCGTTGAGCAGGTAGCACAGGCCGTCCTTCATCACGACCGGCAACCCGCCTGAAACGTACTCGCCCTCGGGCATGCCGCCGCAAATCAGGCAGTCGGTGATGAGCACGCAGTGCTGCCAGCCCTTGGCGTCAATAAGCGCCTTGATGGCCGCGGGAACCACATGCTTGCCGTCGCAGATGATCTCGGCATAGGTCTCCGGCGTAGTCATGGCGCAGCCGGTCACGCCCGGGTCGCGGTGATGCAGACCGCGCTGGCCGTTATAGGTGTGCACAAAGCAGCTGGCGCCGGCGTTCACTGCGGCGAGCGCCTCGTCATAGTGCGCGTCGGAGTGACCGATGGCGGTTACCACGCCCTTGGCATCCAACGCCGCGCAGTAGGCGCATGCGCCCGCGCGCTCGGCAGCCAGCGCGCTCTTTACAATGCGGCCGCCCGCCTGCTCCTGCCACTGGTCAAACACCGCCACGTCGGGATCAATCAGGAAGGCCGGGTTTTGCGCGCCCACATGGGCCTGCGTAAAGAAGGGACCTTCCAAGAAGATGCCGCCGATGTGCGCGCCCACAAAGTCCGACCCGCGGCTCTCGTCAGCCTCGGCAATAGCGGCGCAAGCGCGGCCAATGTTCTCGACCGACTCGGTAAACGTCGAGGGCACCCACGTGGTGGTACCAGACTGGGCGAGCGCCACGCTCGAGTCGTTGATGCTCGCCGGGTCGCAGTCCGTAGTCGCATGGTTGTGGAAACCGTGAATGTGCGTATCTACCAAGCCGGGGCCCACAATGGCACCGGGATAGGCAACGACCTCGCACGCGGGTTTCTCGGCCGACCAGCCCACAAACTTCCCGTCCTCGATGGTCAAGTAACCACCCTGCATGGTGGCACCCGGCAGCACGAATTTGCTCGCCGAGATAGCAAACACGCTCATGAAAGCTCCTCTCATGTCAGATTGGGCGCTGTCCCCGATCTGTACATCGTGGGACCGGCCGCAAGCTGGGCATACACCCCGCGCGCGACCAGCCCCACCTTTAAGCCTGTCCTAAATTGACCAAATGGGTCAAAACGAACACGTCCCCAACTGACCCATCTTAGGACTCGAAGGGGTGGATGGTGACGCCCTTGACCACGCGGTTCACGGTGCCGGTGGGGCTCGGCGTGTCGGGGGTGTTGCCCACGCGCACCGAGTTGAGCAGCGACACCGTCTGCGCCACCATGACAAACGGCAGGGCCAGGTAGGCCTCAGGCAGCTCGGCGTGGCCCTCAAAGGTAAACGCCTCGCCAGCAAAGTTGGTCTCGCCGGCCTGCTGCACAGCAATGGTCTTCTGCGCGATCTCGTCACCGGCAATCTCGTTCAGAATGTCGAGGTCATACTGACGCGTGTAGGCATCATTTGACGCGAACACGAATACGAGGGTCTTGTCGTCCACAAAGCTCTTGGGCCCGTGGCGGTAGCCCATGCAGCTATCCCACGACGTAGCCACCAGACCATGTGCCAGCTCGAGGATCTTAAGCTGCGCTTCCTGCGCCAGACCCACGAACGAGCCCGAACCCAGGTACGTCACGCGGTTAAAGTCGCCCGCCAGATAGGCCTCGACTTCGGCCTCGCGCTCCACGACCTCGCGGCCCATCGCGGCGGCCTCGCGCACCCAGCTGAGCTTCTGCTCGTCAGCAGCGGTGTCAAAAATCAGCGCCGAGAGCAGCTCCATGCAGCTGTAGCTGCCCGTCATGGCAAAGCCCTTGTCGTTGGCGCGCGGAATCAAGAGGGTGAGCGCATCGGGGTTGCCGGCGCTCTCAACCGCCAGCTTGCCCTCGGGCGCGCAGGTGATGTTCAGGAACTTAATATCCTTCACATAGCTCTGGGCAATCTGCACCGCCGCCAGACTCTCGGGGCTGTTGCCCGAGCGCGCAAACGAAACCAGGATGGTCGGATCGTCCGGGCACAAAAAGTCGCGCGGCGCGGACACGATGTCCGTGGTGGCAATGGGCTTGAAGTCATACGTGGCCGTATCGCCCGCGTGGCGCAGGTACGGAGCCACGGTGTCACCCACGTAATCGGACGTGCCGGCACCCGTGAACACCACGGAGATGCGACGGCCCGCTGCCATCTCATGCGCGGATGCCAAGAACGCCTCAATAGCCTCCTTGTTATCGGTATAAATCTGGAAGGTGTCCTCCCAGAGCTCCGGCTGCTGCTTGATCTCAGCCGTCGTGATGTCGGCGCCGAGCTCCTTCAGCTCGTCAACCGTCTTGGTGAACAACATATACGGTACCCTTTCTGTTATCTTCCTGGAGCGGGGGCTCCCGCAACCGTGGCATCTGCTCGTTGCACGCGGGCTGCGGCTGGGAGCCCGCCCGATGTGCTCGCTGCATGCGACCCGTAGCGTCGATCACGCTCCGACCCACGCGCTCGCCCGTCACTCGCCGCGGTGGTGGTAGACCTTGTACTTAAACTGATCGGCGCGCGCCACCGAAAGCGTGTACTCCACGATCTCGTTGCTCGTGTTAAACGTGGTACGCACCAAATCAAGCACCGGCGCTCCCACGTCGATGCCCAGAAGGTGCGCATCGGCCGCACGGGCAATACTCGCAAAGAACTCTTCTTCGGCTACGCGGATGGTTTCGTGATAATCGTGCTCGATGATCTCGTAGAGCGGCTTGCTTTCCAGCAGCGGGCGCTTAAGGGTCAAGAACTTGCGCATGGGCAAATACGTGCGCTCCACCATCATGGGAATGCCGTCGGCCGAGCGCAGGCGCTTAAGCTTAAACAGCTTGTCGCCCTCACGCACGCCCAAGTGGTCGGCCAGATTGGCATCGGCCTCATTCTCGCTGAATTCCAAAATGGTGGTGTGCGGCTCGCGCCCCATCTCGCGCATCTGGTCGGTAAAGCTGTAAGACTTCATAAGGTTGGTGGTTTGCGCCGAGCGATCGGCCACAAACGTGCCGCGCCCGTGCTGGCGCACTACCAGCCCCAGCTGCTCCAGCTCCTGCAGGGCCAGACGCACCGTAGTGCGCGAAAGGCCATAGCGCTCGGACAGCTCGCGCTCGGAGGGCATCAGGTCGCCCGGCCGATACTCGTATTCGATCTTTTCAGAAAGAATGTCAACGAGCTGGTCGTAGAGCGGCTGGCGTCTCATCGTCACGCCCATCTGATTCCCTCCTTTCTTACGACCATACGGTGGGGCGGTTGCTCGCCCCCTCTGCTGCGCCGCCGGGCGGTAGGTGGTCAAGCTAGGCAGCATCACCTACCGCAGCAGGCCCGCCCACAGGAGCGGCGCACCTACCACGGCAGATATTACGCCGCGGCAACCGCCCGCTCCCAAGGCTCAATCGCGCGTCTTACATCTCGTCGTCTTCGTCATCGCCCACGGGCTCAAGCTTCTTGTGGCACACGCCGGCCTGGCCCACGGTCACTGCCTGCTCAGCCATCTCCTCAAGGGTGGAGTTGGCAAAGCTGCGGGTCATGATGAGCTCGATGAGCATGGGGAGGTTCGTGCCGGCAACGACCTCGATGTTGTCCACATCCTGCGAGATGAGCATAGACTGGTTGAACGGAGTACCGCCGAGCAGGTCGCAGAACACGATGACGCCCTCGCACTCCTCGCGCATGGCGGTAATGGCCGCGCGCAAGTCAGAGCCATAGGTGGCAGCCTGGGCACCATCAAACGGCACGGCCTGGAAGGCAGGCTGATTGCCGGCAACCATGTCCACGGCGCTCTTCAGGCCCAGCGAGAAGTTGCCGTGACCCGTCACAATGAAGCCGATCATCAAAGTCTCCTTTCATCTGCGGATGCAGTGCCCCGGTGGCCCTGTTCATCCACTTCCGGTAACACCTGCAGCACGACGGCTTAGTCCTGCAAGTGGTTACTGGTTACTACCAGCTATTCGAAAACTCGATGCCCTGCATGCGAGTCGTCGATTACAACCTTACCAAGGCAGCGGTGCGCGCACGCTCCCCTGCCCCTACGCGCCGGTGGGACCGGCACCTTCCTGTACCAGCTCATCAAACAGCTGCTCATACTTCCGCGCGCTCTTGGCGTCGCCCGCGTTGCGGTACTGCTTGGCAATCAGAAAATAGAGCTTGCTCTTGAGCTGTGGCTGAGCACTGTCGAGCATGCGCACCATGCGGTCGATGCAGTCGTGACGCTTGCCAAAAACAATGTCGTAGGTCAGCTGGCAATCGGACGCCACGCTTTGATCGCAGTAGCGCTTCGATTGCTCCATGAGCTCCTTGGCGCGCTTTTTGTTGCCAAGGCTCACATAATAGTTAAACGCCAGTGCAATAACCTGTGCCTGGCGCTTCTTAGAGTTGCGCATACGCAGCATGATCTCGATCATGCGCGTCGCCATTTCGTGGTCGCCCTGGGCCTCATGCACCATAAAGCGAAGCAGATATTGACGATAGGTCGTCAGCAGAACACGCGCAAAGAAGTTGTTGAGGGTCTTCATCGCCTCGTCGTACAGACCAGCGTTGTACAGCGCCTGGATCTTCATGTCCATATACTGTCGCACGGCGGTGCTCAGCAAGAAATACGCCACCAGCACCACGATGAAGATGATTACTTCGGGTCTCACGCAACAAACCTTTCCGCGTCCGAACTCAGCGGGAGGGGGCTTTTTTATCCCCTTTCCGCCGCGCTGTATACGACGGGAATGTCCCGGTATACAAAAAACGGGTGCGCACCTCCTGGGAGAACATGGCGAAGCGAAGCTCCGGCCGTGAGGTGTGCACCCGTTCTGTTCATCCCCCAATGGGGATGGTGCCCGCCCAGAAGTGCACGGGCACCATACAGGCAATGTGGTTGAACGATTAGGCCTTGACGGCGAGGTTCAGACCACCAAGGATGATGCCGATGATCAGGACGATGATGATCGCCTTGGTCGAGGTCATACCCTTCTTGCCCAGCAGCCAGTACACGAGGCCCACGAGGGCGGCCGGCACGAGCTTGGGGCAGATGGTGTTCAGGATGTCCTGAACGTCAACGGTAACGCCACCGATGTTGGGGACGATGTTAAGGACAACGTTCACGTTGGTGGAGATAAGGGCACCAACCATGAACACGCCCATAACCGTCGCGGCGTCGGTGATGGCGTTGAGCTTGTCGCTCATCGTGGTGACGAGCTTCATGCCCTGATCGTAGGCGATGTAGGTCTGCTTGCAGCGGAACCAGTCGACCACGATGTTGACGGCAATCCAGATGAAGATGCCGAGTGGGTTACCCGCCATAGCCATGTTGGCCGCAAGAGCACCAAAGATGGTGGGCAGCAGCGAACCAAAGATGGAGTCGCCGATGGAGGCGAGCGGGCCCATCAGGCCGGTCTTAAGGGAGGCCACGGTCTCAAGACCGTCGGTACCCTCGGTCTCCTCGATGGCGAGGTCGATACCGGTGATGATGGTGTTCAGGAAGTTCGAAGTATTGAAGAACGGCGAGCACTGAGTGCGGCAAGCGGTCTTCAGCGCCTCGGTGTTGTCTCCGTAAATCTTGCGGAGCTGCGGCAGGATGATCCACAGATAACCAGAGTGCTGCATGCGCTCGTAGTTCCAGCCGGCCTGGAAGCCAACAAGGTTACGGCGGTTGATCTGCTGGAAGTCCTGCTTGGTGAGCTTGTAGCCCGTGGTGTTCCCGACATTAGAGCTCATCGTCGTCATCTCCCTCCGCGTCAGCAGAGACAGCCGCAACGGGGGCGTTCTGATGCTGCTGATAGTAGACGTAGGCGAGCGCGAAGCCAATCAGAGCGATGGTGAGCATCGACAGGCTCTTGAAGTTGCCGCCAGTGATGGTGGTCTCGGTCGCGCCGGCGATGGTCGCCACGTCGCCACCGATGGTCACGATGCTCGAGAACGCGGTGCCCAAGAGGGCGGCGATCACGAAGCCGAGGATCAGGTAGGCGATGTGCTTCTTAACCGGCAGGTAGCGGAGCAGGATGGCGAAGCCCACGGCCGGGAGCATAGCGCCGGCGAGGGTCAGGCCGCTGCCCAGCCAAGCGAAGTCGCCGTTCAGGGCCGTGGTGATGGCCTCGACGAGCGGCTGACCAAAGGCGAGGGCCAGGAAGACCGGGATCATACGGGAGAGGCACCAAGAAACAGCGCCCATCCAGTAGTGCACGTTGTAGGCACCCCAGTTCATCTTCTCGACGTCAGCGTCGCACGCATGACCCCAGAAGGTGTTGGCCATACGGCCAAGGATGTCGGTGTACACCAGGATTGCGGCCACCGGCACGCCCAGAGCAGCAAGAGCCTGCTCGGGGTCCATGTTGGCGCTCACCGCGAACGCGGTTGCAATCAGGGTACCGGAGTTGGCGTCGATGCGGGAAGCACCGCCAAAGGTACCAACGCCCAAGATGGTAAGCTGCATGCTACCACCGATGAAGAGACCAGTTGCCATGTCGCCCATAACCAGGCCGGTAATGAAACCAGAGAACACGGCGGAGCCGGCGCTGGAGTACCAGTGCAGCTCGTCCATGATCTGGAAGCCTGCATACAGCGTGAGCAAAAGAATTTGCCACCAAGCAATCATGGTTTTCCTCCTTCTTTCAATACTCGAACAAACCGTTCCTAAGCTATGTCAAGCCGCGCATCTCCCCTCGCGGCTCAGCACCAAATTATGTGCAGGACGCTAGATCTTGAACTCCTGCGGGGTGTCCTGCGGGGTGAGCTGAATCACCATCGGGACGCCGAGCTCCTGGAGCTCCTTCAGGGCGTCAACGTCGTCCTGGCCGCAGTTGATGTTGCGGTTGAAGGACTTGACGATATCCATCGACGTGATGTTGCCGAGGATGATCTGGTCGAGCTTTACGCCGGCCTTGACAAGGCGGACGTAGACCTCGGGCTTCTTGACCACGATGAACAGACGCTGGGCGTCGTACTTGCCAGCGTTGATGTTGGCAGCGGCCTTCTCAACAGGAAGAACCGAGAGCTTGCAGGTAGCGGGGGTGGCCATGCGCAGAACCTGCTTCTGGGTGGCATCCTCGGCCACCTGATCGTCAACGACCATGAAGCGGCTCACCTGACGTGCGTTGGACCAGAGGTTGCCCACCTGGCCGTGGATAAGACGGAAATCGACGCGTGCTCCAACGATCATGTTACTCAACTCCTTCTTCGTCGAGATGATGGATGAGGGGCTCGGAGCGTAGGGAGATCGTACTGCCGAGGGTGCCCTCCGTTTCGAATACAACGAGCTCGTTGACACCGGCGTGCGTGAAGCCGTGCGGCACATAGAGCGTGGCAATGGGTCCGATCTCCCAGTAGCGCCCTACGTTAAAACCGTTCACAAACACGCAGCCCTTGCCAAAGCCCGTGGTATCGATAAAG
Organism: uncultured Coriobacteriaceae bacterium; assembly: GCA_949287085.1. Lineage (GTDB taxonomy): Bacteria > Actinomycetota > Coriobacteriia > Coriobacteriales > Coriobacteriaceae > Enorma. Next base: position 17,122 of record CASEER010000005.1, on the reverse strand, counting down.
GTATCGGCTGGTTCATCGAGGGTGAACTCAAACCGCGAGAACGTGGGCTGGCCCGGGGTCCAGCCGCGGGTAAAGTCAAGCTTCGAGATGTTATCGAGCGGCAGGCAGTACTGGTCCCACTCGGTAACGAAGTGCAGGTCAACGCACACGCCGGTGCGAATGCCCTTGTGCTGGGTGTCGGCCAGGAACTTGTGACCGTAGTTCACGCGACCCATGTTCTCAACAAGGATGCTCAGGTCGTTTTGCTCGGCCGGCAGCGGGCACTTGATGTCCTCGCCAATATGCTCCTGGTACTGGGTGGCCACGAGCGTGCCGTCCACGTACACCTGCGCGCGGTCGCGGCCATCGATCACGCGGATGCGCTCGTCGGCCTCGGGCGCCACGTCGCGCTCGATGGTCGTACGGTAGAGCGTATAGCCATAGCTCTGGCCCAGATCCTCCATGGCCTGGGGGTAGAACGAGTGCTGCGGCGTGCTCAGGTTGTCAAGATTCTCAAAGAGGCCCGTGCGCTCGGTGAGGGCGATGTCCTCAACCGCCACGGCCTTCTTGATGAGCGGCTCGGCCGTCCAGTTGTTGGGGAAGAGCTCGCGCACCACGTCGCGGAGCTTGTACCACTTCTCGGTGGGGTTGCCCTCCTCGTTGAGCGGCGCGTCGTAGTCGTAGCTGGTGACCTGGTGCAGGTCGTGCGTATGGCGTGCGGAGCAGCCGTTCATAAAGCCAAAGTTGGTGCCGCCATGGAACATATATAGGTTCATGGACCCGCCGAGCTCCAAGAGCTCGCGCACGCTATCGGCCAGATCCTGGGCGTCGCGCGTAATGACGTTCTCGCCCCAACGGTTAAACCAGCCGTCCCAGAACTCCATGCACATGAGGGGCCAGTTTTTGCCGTGCTCCTCGTGGAAGGCCTTGAGGTTGGCAAAGTTCTCGCCCGCGCGGCTACCAAAGTTGCCGGTCACAAAGACATCGTCGTCAATGAGCGTGCCGGCACGCAGGCACCCGCGCCAAGGGCCATCGGAGGTGCAAAGCGGCACGTCAACGCCGCGCTCGAGCATGAGGTCGCGGATAGCGCGGAGGTAGTCTTTGTCCTCGCCATAGGAGCCGTACTCGTTTTCCACCTGCATCATGATGATGTTGCCGCCGTGCGTTACCTGACGCGGCACGAGGACGGGCATGAGCTCGTCGTAGTAACGGGCCACGCACTCCAGGAACTTGGGGTCACGCGAGCGCGGGCGCATGGTGTGGTCGGCCAACAGCCACGCGGGCAGGCCGCCCCACTCCCACTCGGCGCAGATGAACGGGCTCGGACGCACGATGATGTAGAGGCCGAGCTCCGTAGCCTCGTCCAAGAATCGGGCAAGGTCTACCATGCCCTGGAAGGTAAACTCGCCGGGCTTAGGCTCGTGCAGATTCCACGGCACGTAGGTTTCAACGGTGTTGAAGCCCATGGCCTTGAGGTTGTAGAGCGAATGATGCCAATCGGTGGGATGGACACGGAAGTAATGGATCGCACCAGAGAGAATCGTGAAAGGCTCCCCGTCGAGTAGGAACTCGTCGCTGATCTCAAACGTGTGCATGTCCCTCCTTAGGGCAGGTAATAAAAACAGGCGCGACTCTGTGCGCTTCAACACGTGCGCGCGGTACCTAGGCTGCGCCGGGTTCAAACGGCTTTGCAGTACGTAGGCGCGATGCCATGACTCACAGAACGGCGCCTCGGTGGAACCAGTATAGCCACATTCTCATCACATTCATTGACAAAATATGAAGGGGCTGCAAACGGTCGGTTTTGCTCCGCGAGCGGTTATTGTCACATTTTCCCAGTTATTTTGCCTTGTTCTAAGTTGTTTTACTTTCGAATACAAGTGAATCATATTTCAGACTGGTTGCAACCACTTAACCACTAGGTATACCAGTGAAAAGAACCGTTCGCCGGTTGGGGCCCACCCGTGCATCACTGCATATTATGAATCTTGCGTGAACCATCCCACCGCGCAACCCCATTTGTAACAAGGTGAAAGGTGGACAGAGGAAATTTCACGCAGGCGGACGCGGTATGCCCATGGCGCGACCGCCCCGCCCGCTCGTAGGCGTAGAACGTAAAATTCCCTCTGTCCTCATTTCACTTGACGGACCGCCTACGTGAAATTCCCTCTGTCCTCATTTGATCTGAATTTAAGCACGTCCCAAATTGGATATAAACCGACCATAAAGCGAGGAACTGCACTCACGACGCACGCATCCGTGCCCGCCAAGCGTCATTTGTCCATAAACTGCGCTATTCTACTCATGCGCTGACCATTTTAGAATCCGTTGCGCGGACCCAGCAGCCACCGGGCGCCGCCGGCGGGGATGGAGGTTGTTTCATGATTACGCCGCGACCGTTTGGAACACTCCCAACTGGCGCATCTACTCACTTATATAGTATGAATGACGGCCCGGTCACGGTGCGCGTGACCGACCTGGGCGCCACCATCGTGGGCATTGACGCGCCCGGCGCAGCAGGCACCCCCGCTGATGTGGTGCTAGGCTACGACGATGCGCCCGCCTACTTCCCCAACACGCCCTACTTCTTTGGCGCAACCGTGGGCCCCAGCGCCAACCGCGTCGAGCGCGCCGAGGTGCCCATTAACGGCACGGTCTACCACCTGCCCCAAAACGAAAACGGCAACAACCTGCACACCGACCACGAGCACGGTCTCCACGCGCTGGTGTGGGATGCCACGGTCGACGAGGCCGCCTGCGCGATCACCTTCCGCTGCTCGGTTGCCGACGGCGCCTATGGCCTGCCCGGCGCGCGCTCGTTTACCGTACGCTACACGCTTGCGGGCGCAACGCTCACCGTCGACTACGAAGCAACCACCGACGCGCCCACGTTCTTCAACCTCACCAACCACACCTACTTCAATATGGCCGGCCAGGGGTCGGGCACGGTGCTCAACCAAACGCTGCAGCTTGCCGCCACGCATTACCTGCCCATCGACGGCGCGTCCATTCCCACGGGCGAGATTCGCGCCGTTGCCGGCACACCCTTTGCCTTTGGCGCGGCGCACGCAATCGGGCGCAATCTTGCCGCGGACGACGAGCAGCTTGCGCTCGCCCACGGCTACGACCACTGCTTCTGCATCGATGGCTATGACGCCGCAGCCGCGCACTCCGGCTCCGCACCCACCCCGCGCTTTGCTGCGCGCGCCGTAGACCCCGCAAGCGGCCGTGGCATGGAGCTCTGGACCTCGCTGCCGGGCCTTCAGCTGTACACCGGCAATTTCTTAGACGAGGACCACGGCAAAGCGGGCGCTACGTACCGCCCGCAAGAGGGCTTTGCGCTCGAGCCGCAGTTCTACCCGGCCACGCCCTCGCACCCCGCGTTCCCCCAAGCTATCTACGACGCCGCGCACCCCTACCGCGCGCGCAACGAATACCGCTTCTTTACGGCGTAGCCATCAAATGGGAGACCGTCCCCATTTGTCATGGGGACTCACTCCAATTTATTAGAACCGTTAGAGGGGGACTCACCCCGATTGGCACCAGAAAGGAAGGAATCCATGTCAGCATCTGCGCCTCTTGCTGATCTGTTTGCCGAGCAGTTTGGCAATACCAACCAGCCGCTGCTGTCGGTTACCGTGCCCGCACGGTCCGAGATTGCCGGCAACCACACCGACCACGAGGGCGGCGACGTCATTGGCGGCGCGCTTGACGCTCGCGTCGAGGCGGTCTGCGCCCTCAACGGCACCAGCACGGTCCGCGTCGAGAGCGTAGGCTACGGCGGCTTCTCAATCGACCTGAGCGACCTTGCCGCGCACGCCGACGAACAGGAGACCACTGCGTCGCTCGCCCGCGGCATGGCCCGCGAACTCGCCGCCACGGGCCGCGAACCCCAGGGCTTTGACCTCATCATGCAGAGCTCCATCCCCGCGGGCAGCGGTCTGTCGTCCTCGGCTGCCGTAGAGCTCGCCTTTGGCCGCGCCATGGAAGCCCTCTGGCAGGGCGACGCCGTTGACGCCGTAAGCCTTGCCAAGATGGCCCAGCGCACCGAGAACAACTACTTTGGCAAGCCCTGCGGCCTCCTTGACCAGCTGGCCGAGGCGCTCGGCGGGCTCGCCCACATGAGCTTCGCCGACCCCGAGACCCCCGCGACCGAGAAGCTCTCCTTTGACTTTGAGGACAAGGGATACGCCCTGGTGCTCGTCAACGTGGGCAGCGACCACAGCGCGCTCACGGGCGAGTATGCCGCGGTACCGGCCGAGATGAAGCAGGTCGCCGCCGCCTTTGGCAAGGAGCGCCTGCGCGAGGTCGACCCCGCCGCCTTTGATAGCGAGGTCGTGCGCCTGCGCCGCGAGCTCGGCGATCGCCCGGTGCTCCGCGCGCTGCACTACTGGCGCGAGAACGAACTCGTGGCGAAGCGCTGGGCAGCGCTGCAAACGGGCGACATCGACGCCTTCTTGGAGCTCACGCGCGAATCGGGCGCGAGCTCGGCGATGTTTTTGCAGAACGTGTCGGTGGGCGGCGCGCCCGAGCAGTCGGCCATGGTCGCGCTCGCTCTGGCCGAGCGCCTGCTTGAGGGCCGCGGCGCCTGCCGCATCCACGGCGGCGGCTTTGGCGGCAGCATTCAGGCCTTTGTGCCCGTGGAGCGCGTCGACGCGTTCTTGGCTGGCATGGATTCTTGGTTTGGCGCGGGCGCCTCGCGTCATTACCGCATTGTTCCCGAGGGAGCTGGTTACGCATGGCTGTAGAGACCACCACATCTGCCGCGGATACGACCCCGGCGCTCACCGCAGACATAGAAGCGCTCGTGCGCTACGCCGTATCGACGGGGCTTTTGGCGCCAGAGGATGAGACCTGGGCGTATAACGCCATTTTGGAGTGCGTGGGCGCCACGGGCCCGGCAGCACCGCACGCAGCGCAGATGCTCGCCGACCAGTACGCCCTCGCCCCTACGCGCGACCTGGCCAACCCCGAGGCCGAGTTTTCGTTTGAGCTGCCCTCGCTCGATAACTTTGACCTCGAAGCCACCATTGAGCGCGTGGCCGCCGCCGGCGTGGCCAATGGCCGCGAGGAAGACACGCCCTCGGGCGCGGACCGCATTGCCACCCGCGTGATGGACCTGTTGATGCCGCGCCCCTCCGAGGCGAGCGCGCAGTTTGCCGAGCTTTACGATGAAGAGGGCCCCGAGGCCGCAACCGACTGGTTCTATCGCATGTGCTGCGACGCGCGCTACGTGCGCACGGCCGCCATTGCTAAAAACATTGGCTGGACCGCTCCGACTGCCTGGGGCGACCTGGAGATCACCATCAACCTCTCCAAACCCGAGAAAGACCCCAAGGCCATCGCGGCCGCAGGCGCCGCCCCCGCAACGGACGACGTGTACCCGGCCTGCCAGCTCTGCATGGAAAACGAGGGTTACCGCGGCCGTGGCGCAGGCGAGGCCCACGGTGCCCACCCGGCCCGCCAGAACCTGCGCATCGTGCCCATTACGCTCGGCGACGAGCACTGGGGTCTGCAGTACAGCCCGTACGCGTACTTTAACGAGCACTGCATTGCCATGAGCGCGGAGCACCGCCTGATGCACGTGGACCGCGAGAACATGGCGCGCCTCATGGACTTCGTGGAGCTCTTCCCCCTCTACTTTGTTGGCTCCAACGCCGACCTGCCCATCGTAGGCGGCTCCATTCTTTCGCACGACCACTTCCAGGGTGGACGCTACGTGTTCCCCATGATGAAGGCACCGGTGGCAGGCACGTTCAAGATGGACGCCTTCCCCCAGGTGAGCTGTGCCGTGTTACGCTGGCCGCTCAGCGTGCTCAAGCTCACGAGCACCGACCGCGAGCAGTTGCTTGACGCCGCAGCGCACGTGCTCGATGTGTGGCGCGGCTGGTCCGACGAGGCCGTGGGCATTGTGGCCCAAAGCGACGGCGAGCGCCATAACACCATCACGCCGGTTGCCACGCGCGAGGGCGATAGCTACGTGCTGTACCTGGCGCTGCGCTGCAACATTACCACCGAGGAGCACCCGCTTGGCGTGTTCCACCCGCACGCGCAGTGGCACCACATCAAGAAGGAAAACATTGGTCTTATCGAAGTCATGGGCCTGGCCATCTTGCCGCCGCGTCTGGTGGACGAGCTTGGCGCTGTGAAGCAGCACCTGGTCGAGTTGGCCGGGCAACCGGAGGCCCTGGCCGTCGCGCTTGAGGCCGACCCGCTTTCGGCCCCGCACGCCGCATGGGCATGCGAGCTGGCCGCCGCGCACCCCGAGGTCTCGGCAGAAACCGTTGAAGACATTGTGCGCGCGGGCGTGGGCGAGGTCTTTGGTCACGTTCTCGAGGATGCCGGCGTGTACAAGTGGGACGACGAGGGCCGCGCCGCCCAGCAGCGCTTCATCGACGCCCTGTAACCGCCGCCAGCGGTTGGGCCGTCCACCGCGGGTGACCCAACCGTCCACGCGGGCGGAGCGCCTTCACGCGAGCCCATCACGGCAAGCCCATCACATGGACATCTGCGCTCACACGTTTTCGGGCGCTTTTTACGCATATAACGCTCATCCTGAGCCTCTAAACGCGTGAAAAGCGCCCGAACTTTTTTATTCTTCGATTTTCTGCCCGTCTTGGAATCGCGGTGCCTGCAGCAAGCGTCCGCAGCTTTTGGATTTCTTTACAAGTGGCCTTGCGTTATGGGCCATTTCCACGTAATATTATCGGTCGCAGGCGTTCGAGCCTGCATGTGGCCGCCAGCATAGCTCAGTTGGTAGAGCACCGCTCTCGTAAAGCGGGGGTCATCGGTTCGAGTCCGATTGCTGGCTCCATGATAGGTCAACGCCCCAGACAGCACATGCGGTCTGGGGCGTTTTTGGTTTGCGACGGTGATGCCGCCCGTCGCACGAGCCGCAACAGGCACTACATGTATAAACCGTACAGACGAATATCCGCGTTAGCAAACAAGCCGTTGACGTACGACTTATAGGTATTGCTCAGCTCCTGAGCCTTGGAAGAGTAGTTCTGGTATGCCACGTAATAGGCCGAAACCGCCTGCTCATAGGTAGCCGTTTTGCCATCAAAGTCGTCACCGAGCGCCTCGTAGTACGGACCATCGGTCGATGCCCACGCATTTTTGCTGGCATCCCATTCGTCGCCCGCAAGATCGATGATGTACTTGGCATAATCGGCCGAGGCCGCCGAGGTGTCGCCGTCCTTCGGCTTCGTGGGTTCGGTGGGCGCTTTGAGCTCGGACGCCTCGGGCACAATCTGATCGTACAGCTTCTGGATGAGCGCGTTCTCGCGCACGATCTTCTTGGCCTGGTCCTTGCTCACGCCATACTGCGTTGCAAGCTCACCATAGTCCGACGTGCCCAGTATCTGCTCGGCATAGTCGTCCAGATCGTCATCCGAAAGCTTAATGCCCCGCGACTCGGCCTCGCTCGCCAGAATGTCGTTGCGGACCAGCTGGATAATCGTTTCGGACGAGGGAACCGTGTAGGTGCCATCCTCGTTCTGCGCGCTCTCGAGGCTGTACTCGCTCTCAATGGCATCGCGCGCCGTGATGTTGTGCGAGGCGCCGTTGTAGCTGTAGGTTGCAACCACCTCGTCGAGCTGCCCCTCCTCAATGGTGGCAGAACCCGTGCCCGCGCCGTTGAAGCCGCCGTTGCCAATCACATAACCGGCTACCGCGGCCACCACGGCAACCACGAGCATGATGACCACGCCGCCGATCTTGACGCTCCGCGGCGTGTGGGCAAGCGCTTCCGCGCCATGGTGGGCGCCCGGCGTCACCGTATCCGAGCCGTCGGACCCACCTGTTTGAGGCTGCGGTTCGTCGTCGTTCGAATCCTCGTCATCGGCGTCCGGGGCATCGGCTGCGCCCGCGGCGTCCTCGCCGTCTGAGCCATCGCCATCTGGGCTAGCGCCCGACGGGGCACCCTCCCCCGCAGCAATATCCTCGGCAGAAGCGCCTTGTACAAGCTCAACAGGGTTTTTGGGCAGATCGTCCGGCGTGTCCGAGCGCTCGATAATCTCAATGCCCTCAATAACCTCGTGTTCCGTCTCGTCTTTCTTCACGATCAAACCCATGCGTTTCGCCTCTCTGATCGTCCATCATAAAAAAGCGCCGCAGCGCGTGCGACGCTTACTCGTTAGGATAACGCGATGCCCGGGGCCGCACCTCTTGGGTCTTACTTAAGTCGATAAAACCCATGCACGGCATACCGAGGCTCGCTGCCAACCCGCTCGCCGAGCTCCTTACAGGTGGGCAATAACGGCGTCCGCGTAGGCCTGCGTACCTGCGGCGCCCTCGGTGCTCCCCGTTAGCGCTCGGCGCACGTCGGCGGTCACCGTGATGCCCTCGGCAAGCGTTGCCCGCACCGCAGCGCGCACCCGCTCCGCCGCCTCCGTCTCGCCCAGGTGGTCGAGCATCATAGCCGCGGAAAGAATCTCGGCCGTGGGATTGGCCAGGTCCTTGCCCGCGATATCGGGGGCCGAGCCATGCGTGGCTTCAAAGATGGCGCAGCTGGCACCAATGTTGGCACCCGGCGCCATGCCCAGACCGCCCACCAAGCCCGCGCACAGGTCGGACACGATGTCGCCGTACAGGTTGGGCAGCACAAGCACGTCAAAGGAGGTCGGGTCCTGCACCAAACCCATGCAAGCCGCGTCAACGATCTTGTCGTCAAAAGCGATCGAGGGATGCTCGGACGCCACCTCGCGCGCCGTGCGCAGGAACAGGCCGTCCGTGGCCTTCATGATGTTGGCCTTGTGCACCGCCGTTACCTTATGGCGGCCGCAGTTCTCGGCATACGCAAACGCCGCCTCAACAATGGCCCGTGAGCCCGCCTCGGAAATCGGCTTGATCGAAATGGCGGAATCGGCCCTAAAGGGGCGCAGACCCGCCTGGTCCACCAAGCCCGCGAGCGCGGCGACCTCGGGCGAACCCGGGTCAAACTCGATGCCCGCATACAAGTCCTCGGTATTCTCACGGAAAATCACCAGGTCAACGTCGTGGTAGCGCGACCCGTCACCCGGCAGCGACACACAGGGGCGCACGCAGGCATACAGGTTGAATGCCTGACGCAATGCCACGTTTACGCTGCGGAAGCCCGTGCCTATCGGCGTGGTGATGGGACCCTTGATGGCCACTCCCACCTCGGCCACCGCATCGAGCACGCGCTGGGGCAGCGGCGTTCCGTACTCCTCCATCACGCCAGCGCCCGCCTGCTCTTCGTGCCAGGCAATATCGACACCGGTCGCCTCAACTACGCGGCGCATCGCGCTCGTAATCTCAGGGCCAATGCCATCGCCCGGAATCAGCACCACGTCATGAGCCATGAGCTATTCCTCCTCGTCCTCAGCGTCGTCCTTTGGGGCGCGCGTCTTCTTCTTGGGAGCATCGAGCTTAAAACGCTTCACCAGCAGGTCGTAAATCTCGCGCGAACGCGCCTTGAGGTAGCTGCCCTTGCCGTTCTCGGCATCAAAGTGCAGGCGCGCCGCAAGTTCCTCGGCCACGCTACCCGCAATCTTGCCTTCGGCAAACTCGTGCAGGCAACCCAGCATATCGCGGTACTCAAGGTCGCCATGATAGCACTGGATGGCCTCGTCGATAATGGGCCACACCTTCTTGGAGCGGCCACGCTCGGTGGCACCCCAGGTGCACAGCATGCGGAACGCCGAAAGCCGCAACGTGGCGGACAGCTCGTCAAAGAGCGCGGTCTCGGCACCTTCGTACGCTGCACCGATCTCCTTGGCGTGCTCGGGCACGAGCAGCGTCAGCGCATCGAGGATCTCCCAGCGCGTCTGGGCCTCGGGGCGGTACAGCGCGTCAATCATGGCGTCGATGTGCGGAACCAGCAGTTTGGGCTCGCGCTCGGCCAGCAGAAGCACCACACGGGACGAAAACTGGCGCGTGCGACGACTCGAGCTGCTCAGGTCCTCGATCAGCGTGTCGAGGGCGCTTGCGTCCTGCTCGATCTGGGCCAGTTTGGCAAGCTCCTCGTGGCTAAGCTGTTGCTCGGTATTATCTGCCATATCAATCTACCTCTTATTCTGTGTATCGGTGCGTCCGTCGCGGCGCGCGTGGGCGTGCGCGTTGTGGGCCGACGCCGCATCGTTGGTAACCGACATCAAATCGGGCACAGATGCACCGGTTTTGCGGGCACGCCGCGTTGCCGCACTGCTGGCGCGTCCTGTGCGGGCGCGCTGACCCTTGTTGACATTAAAGAACCGATCGAGCACCTTCCACGGACCGATCGACTCGCCGTAGCCCATTTTAAGGCCCGTGAGGCAGCCAGCCAAAAAGCCGAGCGGCGCCGCGCACAACAGCGGCGCCAGGGTGAGCACCGCCGTGGCAATGATGCACACAACGACGGCGAACAGGTTATACGCCCAATACTCGCGTCCCGTCACCGCGCGCTCCCCCGCATGCGAGCCCACGCTAAAGCCCAGGTAGATGCTAAAGATAAAGACCAGGACGAAGACGATCATGAAGGCCGGATCGCTCATAGGCGCTTACTCCTCGTGGTGGCCGCAGCAGCACTCATGGCCGTCTGCGTTGTCGTGGCCGTGACCATGCCCGTGGCAGCACTCGTGATCGCCGTCCTGATGATGGCCGTGGCCCTCGCCATGGCAGCACTCGTGGTCATGGTCGCCATGGTCGTGGCCGCAGCCGCAGCCCTCGCCATGGTCGCCATGGTCGTGGCCGCAACCGCATTCATCGTCGTGCTCGTGGGCCTCGGTATAGAGCGACCAATCCAGGCCAGCCGCCACGGCCTCGCCCTCCTCCTGGTAGAGCAGGGTAATGGCCTGGGTTCCCAGGTCGGCGCCGCCAATGGCGTCGAGCATGTCGTAGAGCGCGTAGGCGGTATCGGTGCCGGGGAGGGCTATCTCCTTCTCCTCGGCCTCATCGAGCGCCAAGCGAATGTCCTTGATCAGGTGCTTGACCTTAAAGCCGGGCTTCCAGTCTCCGTCGAGCGCCTTGGGGGCAAGCGACTCCATAGCGCCCGAGGCGCCCGTGCCGCTCATGATCATCTGGCGGGTCTGCTCAAGGTCAAGGCCGCTCTGCTGGGCGAGCGACAGCGCGTCGGCCATGCCCACCATGGCGCTGGCGAGCGCCACCTGGTTGGTGAGCTTGGCCGCCTGGCCCTTGCCCGCGCCGCCAAAGCAGAATATGCGCGCCGTGAAGGTCTCAAGCAGGGCGCGCACCGGCTCGATATCGTGCTCGGTTGCGCCCACGATCGCCGTGAGCGTACCCGCGATGGCCCCGGACTCGCCGCCCGTCACGGGGCAGTCAAACGCCATGCGGTCGCTCACCGCAGCGGCCTCGGCAATATCGCGCGCAAGCGATGGCAAGCTCGTGGTGAGGTCGATGAGGATGGTGCCCGGCTTGGTGGCCGTAAGCAGGCCATCGCCTGCCAGGTAGAGCTCCTCAACGTCCTCGGGGTACCCAACCATGGTAAAGACCACGTCGGCGTCGGAGGCGGCGGCAACGGCCGAATCTGCCCACACGGCACCGCGGTCAATGAGCGGCTGCGCCTTGGCCTTGGTACGGTTGTACACCGTGAGCGGGTAGCCCGCGTCCATGATGTGCCCCGCAATGGGCGCGCCCATGATTCCCGTGCCAATAAACGCAACGCGCTGTTTGGTATCTGCCATGATGTTCCTTTCGGTTAAACGCATGCCTTGAGCGATGCGATGAATACGGTGGCGCCTTGCTCCACGCTCAGCGAGACGGGGCGCCGCTTGGGTGCGCCAGCCAGCAATGACCGGACATACGCGGTGCCGCGGATACTTAGCCTCGTACCTTGCGGGCGATGCGATCCGTGAGCGACGCCTTGTCCGCACGGTTCTTACCCCAAAAAATCACGGCAACCATGCCCGGTCCCACATGCGCGCCAATGGTGGGGCCCACCGCACCGCGAATGATGGTCAGGTCGGCGCAGCCGTCTTCTTTGCGGATGGCTGCCTCAAGCCAATCGCCGTCTTTCTCGCAGTCGGCGGTCACGATGGTCATGGGCAGGTTGGGGTCCAAGACGTAGTTCTCCTTAAACGCCTTGACGAGCGACTTGAGCGCCTTCTTACGCCCGCGGTTGACGCCCGTAAGCGTTAACGAGCCGGCCAGGTCAAACGAAAGATTTGCCTTGATGTCGAGCTTGCTCGACAGCTGCGCAGCCGCCGGCGGGATGCGCCCGCCCGCTGCGAGCGAATCAAGGCTGTCGAGCGTAAAGTAGCCGTGCACATAGGTCTTGGCCTCGTTTGCCCACTGCGCCAGCTGCGCTGCCGTAAGGCCCGCCGCGCGTTGGCGCACGGCCTCGAGCGCCAGCAGCTCGCCGCACGCGCAGGGCAGCGCGTTGTCAACCACATACAGCTCAAAATCGGGGTACTTGGCGCGCACCTCGTCCGCCGCCATGCACGCGTGCTCGTAGCTTGACGACAGCGCCGACGTAAACGCCAGGTACACCGTGGGCGTGCCCTCCTCGGCACACTCGGTAAAGTACTCCAGGTAGCGCCCGACCGAAATCGCCGCCGTCGAGGCCTTCACGCCGTTGCGGATCTGGTCGTAGAACCACTTGGGCGTCATCGAGGTCCAGATGTCGTCGGCTTTTTCCTCCCCATCCAAGATGTACGGGAAGCCCAGGATGTCCACATCGAGGGTCGCTGCGATCTCGGGCGTGAGGTCGCAGCAGGTATCGACCGCAATACGGCAGCGGTTCGTGTACCCTTCGGACGCGGCAGTGCTCATCGGCCAGCCTTTCTCAAAAAAAGGGCGGCTACCGCTGCGATAGCCGCCCGCCTCTACGCATGCAGTAGACGTATTTTACTCGTCTAAGCTCTCAATCTTAGGCTTGATGATGCCATATCCACCATTCTTACGGTGATACACCACATTGATGAGGCCGGTTGTGGCGTTTTCAAACACATAGAAGTCGTGACCCAAGAGATCGGTCTGCACGAGCGCCTGCTCCTCGGTCATCGGCGTGATGTCGATGATCTTCTCGCGCACGAGCTGGTCGTCTTCGTCTTCCGGCAACAGCAGGTCCGCCAGGTCCTCAACCGGCTCAATGGGGGCCACCTCGGCTGCCGAGGGCCCCTGTTGACGGTTGTCGACCACCTTGGTCTTGAACTTGCGCAGCTGACGCGTGACCTTGTCGGCGGCCAGATCGATGGCGGCGTACATATCGGCGCCGTGCTCGGCCACGCGAATCACCGAGCCGCGTGCGCGCACGGTGACCTCGACGATGGCCGGTTCGGGGATGGAAGGGTTCTTTTCGTAACGGAGAACAACGTCGGCAGTCATGGGCTCGATATCAAATACCTTGAGCGCCTCGCCTACCTTTTCTTCAACACGTGCACGCAGAGCATCAGTTACCGTGGTCTTACGTCCCGAGACCGTGATATCCATATGTGCTCCTATCTATCCGGGGACAGTACGTATGTTGTTTGTACCCAATCGTTGGAGCTGCATCCCGCGCGCCATTGAGACTACCGATTGGCCCGTTCGTCGAAATGACCGCGCACGTTGGTGCGCGCCATGATAAGCCGGGCGGGGCGCTCGTACCGTATGAGCACCCCGCCCGGCTATCTGATGCGCATTGCCTCAAGCGCTGTTCTGCGGCCCGGTTCTGTGACGTCGTTCTGCTGCCTTACTCTGTGACCTGCCTGTTAATCGAGGCTGTTGATGTCTTCGGTAATCTTGGGCATGCCGTCTGAAGAGCCCGCGTTGTCCGACGAGCTTGCGCCGTCAGACGAATTTGCATCATCAGACGAGTTGGAATCGTCCTTGTCATCTGCGGGCAGCGTTACGCCCGACACCAGCTCGCTCGACAGGTTCAGCGGCACCGGACCATACCAGATCTGATGGATCGCATCGAGCGTGCCATCGGCGGCAAGCGAATCAAACGTGCTGCTCACGTCTTCAAGTAAGCCCGTGGCATCCGAACGATAGGCAATGCCGTACGACGTGGACGAGCTGATGACGCCCGCGAAGAACATACCGTCGTATGAGCGCGCCAGGTACCCGCCGGCGGTGGCGTCGCACGCCACGTAATCGACCTCGCCCGAGGCCAGCGCCTCGAAGCACTCGTTCACGTTGTTGTAGGTGGTGCTTGCCGTAACACCCACTCCGGCCAGCGCCTCTTGCGACGCGGAGCCTTCCTGAACGCCCACGCGCGCGTTGGCAAGGTCGGACGCCGTAATGGTGGACGACGGGGCATCGCCGCTGCTCGTCCCAAAAATCGCCGTGGCGTTCTGGAAAAGCTCGCCCTCAACAGAAATATCGTCCGACTCATCGGTTGACGTAGCACCCAGGTAGATGTCGGCCTTCTTGTCTCCAAGGGCTGACGACGGCGAGGACGCGCTCACCAATGCCGCCTTGAGCCCCATGTGCTCGGCCAGCGCCGAGGCAACGTCGACCTCGTACCCCTGGAGCGTTCCGTCGCTTGCCGTAATGGCCTGCGGGGCATCGCTCGTATCGAGCGCGACGGTCAGCGTGCCCGGCTGCACCAGCACGCTGTCGTCAATTGTTTGCTGCGTTTTGTCGTTGGATGCTTCGTCCAACGACGGCGTGCCCAGCGAGCAGCCTCCAAGCCCAAACACGAGTGCCACGGCAGCAACACCTGCTACTACCTGCGCGATTTTGGACCTGAACCCGTTCGACATCACATGCCTGCCTTCTGTTACGCGCTGCGAGAGCGCCTGCTATACTTCTCCGCCAAAGCGGTTGTTGTCGTTTGTCCCCCAGCTGACCTGGTCTTTTCCCCCACACCTGCGCACCGGGACGTTTGCTCAACCGCCGCAGCGGCATCACGACTTGCCCGCTCGCCCGCGGGGCGGAATTGCCCCTCACTAACGGACGGTGCGACTTACCTCTAGGACGCGCCATGATCGCACGCGTGCGCACATGCGTGCTTACGTGGGTCCTTTTGACCGCGTCTGTCATGGACTAGGGCGTGCGGGGCACGCCCGCAACCACAGCCTGGGAGGACGAGGGGAATTATACAACACCACCTCTTTGCTTGGGGTTTCACTTCCGGACCCGCTGCAACGTCATACAAATCAGCCGAGGTCGCCGCAGCGCGCTACCAAACACGCGCGAGCGCAAGCACATCGACGGCCGCAGCGCCCGCACCCAAGAGCGCGGCGCGCACCGCACGCGTGGTGGCACCCGTTGTGATGACGTCGTCAAGAAGGAGCAGACGCTTGCCTGCAACGGGCTCAACGACCTCGTACACACCCTGCGCATATGCTTGACGTTCGGCCCGGCCGAGCGCGCGCTGGTCGCCATGGCCGTGCTTTACCAGCGCATCCATAACCGGAAGGCCCGCCATCTGCGCAAACGCCGCCGCTATAAGCTCCATGTGATCAAACCCGCGCCGCGCAAATGCCGCAGCCGTTACCGGTACAAAGGTGACCGCATCCGCCGCCAGAAGCAGGCCGCCGTACCGCTCGGGAGCCGTGGCCTCAGCATGCTCCGCCGCATCAAGCATGAGCTCGGCAATGGGCTGGGCAAGCCGGCGTTCGCCGGCATCTTTGTAAGCACGAATAATGCGAGGAACAGGGCCTTCGAAGACCGTCGCCGCAAGACAACGGCCCGCAGCGTCATTGCTATGCGCCTGCTGCGCTGCCACACGGCCTGCGGCGGACGCTCGCTGCAGGCTTTCACCAGCAGATTCGTCATTCTCGCGCCCTGCGCACTCGGTGCACAGAAGGTCGCCAAACGGCGCACCGCAGCGCGTGCACGCATGCACCGGGTCAATAGGTGTCATATGCTCAAGACAGTCATCGCAAATCAGCACGCCCGGCCGCTCGCAGCCCGCACAACGGGTTGGCGCAATCACCTCAAGCGCTGTCTCCCGCAACCAATGCACCCACGACGCATCGGCCGCTTGGTTTGCCTGCGCATGCAGATCCATGGCACCCCCTTCCACGCAGCGGTGTGCCAAGGTTCCTACCCCAATCACCCGTAACAAAACAGCCGAGCGCAACGCCGTCACATTGGCAGCGTCACGCCCGGCAGTGCCTTACTCCTGCGGCTTAGAACGAGGACGACGGCGCCGGCGCCTCTTGGGAGCCTGCCCCTCTGCGCGCTCGCCATTCTGGTTTGGCGCATCCTGCGCGTTCGCGGCATCGCGGCGCGCACCCCCGCCATCGCCCGGACGGCGACGCGACACCTTTACATCGCCATCGGCAACCTGGCTCGCCACCGACGGCACGTCCGGCTTGCGCGACACAGACGCCTGTCCGTCACCACGAACATCGGGGCGCTGCGTTGCCGACGTGTGATGGCGCCTCCGCGCACGGCCATTCCCCTGACCCGAGTCCTCAGCAGCATCGCCCGAGCCACGCTGGTTCTCGCGCGCCGCAGCGCTCAGGAATGCGCTCTCGCGCTCCTCGCTCGACAGATGGCGGCGTCGACGACGCGAGCCGCCCTGGCCCTGCTGACCCTCTTGCCCGCGCGCCCGCTTCTCGCCGCCATCACCGGGACGACGCGCCTGCTGGCCTGCGCCCTCGGCAACCACGATGACTGCGTGCCCGCGATCCTTCAGGCGCTGCTCGAGAGCCTGGAGGAGGCCTCCCGGGCCGTCAAGGGTGAAGGGTGCTTCGGGGATGAGCACGTAGTTCACTTCCTTCATGGCAAGGGTAGCCCTGGCCGCGATAAAGCCGGATTCTCTGCCCATGAGCTTCACTATGCCAACACCGTAGGGGGCGCCAAGGGCCTCTGTGTGGGCGCATTCGATGGCCTCTGTTGCCTTGGAGACGGCTGTCTCGAAGCCGAAGGACTGGGGAATGAAGCTTATGTCGTTGTCGATGGTCTTGGGGATGCCGACAACCGCTATCTTGAGATTTCTGGCAGTGATTTCGTTGTAGATGGCCTTGGCTGCACGCATGGTGCCGTCGCCGCCAATGATGAAGAGCATGCACACGTTGCTGCGCTCGAGGGTGTCCACGATGGCCGCGGGATCCTGGGGGCCGCGGGAGGAACCGAGGGTTGTGCCGCCAAAGAGGTGTATGTCGCGCACCTTGTCAGGGGTCAGTTCCACGTTGCGGTAGTGGTATTTTGGGATGAAGCCCTCAAGGCCAAAGGGGATGCCAAGGACACCTGCCATCTTGTAGCCGTGGTAGCCTTCCATGACTATGGCGCGGATGACGTCGTT